>NZ_JAUSXQ010000001.1:3515000-4115000 GCF_030816115.1 Chryseobacterium sp. W4I1 | reverse complement strand
TCAAAAGTTCTTCCTATTAACGAAGAAAGGTGGATAAGCGCTACTTCTTTTTCTTTTCTGCTGAATTTCTTTTCACCTTTTACTACTTCCTCAATAATCTTGAAAGCACGTGTTGGCTTCCAGTTTTCGTCTTTGATGAAAGCCAGATTACGGATTTTGTCCGCTTCTATAAATAAGAAAGTTAAGTGGGTAAGAATGTCATAAATTTCCGAACGTCCCAAAAGAACTTCGATATTCATCTGGTGTTCATCTATTCTATAGCAGTTTCTTCTTCTCTTTTTGGGAACAATAGGCTCGAAACTTCCTTTATCAAACCCTTCATCTGATGTAAGATGAATGAAAGCGCATTCTTCAATTCCTTCAGGAAGCCTGTCCAACACATACATCAAACCGTTAAGCTCCAGTTTGTTCGGAATATTCATCGTTCCGTAAATCTCGGGATTGATGATCTTTAGCAAGCTTCTGATACTTTCTCCTGAGACACCCGCCGGCTTGAAAAATCCTCTATAAAATAAGTGTCTCATAGAAATATATAATCTTTCAATAGCTTCCGTTGTCTCTCTTGCTCTAGAATTTGTCATAAAATAAATTTCACACAAATATACAAAATCTCCACTCAACTTATTTTAAGTATCTTTTAACAAGCAGTTTAAATTTTGTATCTTTATGATTGTAAAAAATATAGAGTACAATATGCTTGTGAAGGTATTATAAGCTAAATATTAAATCTCATCTGTTACTTACCCCTCCTTCAAAAAACACTAAGACCAATATTAAATTTCAAACAATTTCAAAGAGACCCCTAAATTTTTATAGGGTAAAATGTTTTGAATTCATTTTTTTTGTAAATTTGCCCCACAAAATACCACCTTAATATGTCAACTTTAAGATTCAAAGCGTTAGAAACTTTACCATTTAAGGACTTCAGAAGAGATAATTCTGTTGAGGTTCCAGGAAAATTGTCAGAATTATTCTGCCAGAATGTTTTCTCAGAAGAGACCATGAGAGAATATCTGACAAAGGAAGCATTTCAGTCTATTATGGATGCTATCAAAAAAGGAACAAAAATCCAGAGACACATTGCGGATCAGGTAGCTGTAGCTATGAAAGACTGGGCAATGAGCAAAGGAGCAACTCACTACACGCACTGGTTTCAACCTTTGACAGGAACTACTGCAGAAAAGCATGATTCTTTCTTCACACCAATCGAAGGAGGCAGAGCCATTGAAAGATTCAGCGGAAACTTACTGATCCAGCAGGAGCCTGACGCTTCTTCTTTCCCGAACGGAGGAATCAGAAATACTTTCGAGGCAAGAGGCTATACCGCATGGGATCCTACCTCTCCGGCGTTCATTATGGGAACTACTTTATGTATCCCTTCTATCTTTATTTCTTATACAGGAGAAACTTTAGATTATAAAGCACCTCTTTTAAGAGCTTTGAATGCTGTAGATGAAGCTGCAACGAATGTAATGCAGTATTTTGACAAAAACGTAACGAAAGTAACTCCCACTTTGGGCTGGGAGCAAGAATATTTCTTAGTTGATTCTGCATTATTCCAATCCCGTCCGGACCTTGTTTTAACAGGAAAGACTTTATTAGGACATTCTCCTGCTAAAGGACAACAGCTGGACGACCACTATTTCGGTTCTATCCCGACAAGGGTAATGAACTTCATGAAAGAGCTGGAGATCGAATGTATGAAACTGGGAATTCCTGTAACGACAAGACATAACGAGGTAGCACCAAACCAATTTGAGCTTGCCCCAATGTTTGAGGAAGTAAACGTTGCTGTAGATCACAACTCTTTGTTGATGGACATTATGGCAAGAATTGCTCACAAGCACCACTTCCATATTTTATTCCACGAAAAACCGTTTGCAGGAGTAAACGGAAGCGGGAAGCACAACAACTGGTCTTTAGCCACTGATACAGGTGAAAACCTTTTAAGTCCGGGAAAAAACCCTAAGAAAAACCTACAGTTCTTAACATTCTTCGTTAATACCATCAAAGCAGTTTACGAATATGCTGATCTTTTAAGAGCAAGTATCGCATCTGCAAGTAACGACCACAGATTAGGCGCCAACGAAGCTCCACCTGCAATTATTTCCGTATTCATCGGAAGCCAGTTGTTCAGAGTGTTGGAAGAATTGGAAAAAGTAACGGAAGGAAAACTTTCTCCGGATGAAAAAACAGATCTTAAATTAAATGTTGTTGGAAAAATTCCTGAAATTCTTCTGGATAACACAGATAGAAACAGAACTTCTCCATTTGCATTTACAGGAAATAAATTCGAGATCAGAGCGGTAGGATCTTCTGCGAATTGTGCAGAATCTATGACGGTAATGAACACGATCGCTGCAAAACAATTGATCGATTTCAAAAAAGAAGTTGATGCTCTTATTGAAACAGGTCTTAAAAAAGACGAAGCGATTTTCAATGTATTGAGAGAGTACATCAAGCAGTGTAAGAGCATTATGTTTGAAGGTGACGGATATTCTGATGACTGGGCGAAAGAAGCTAAAAAGAGAGGTTTTGAACAACTTAAAAACCACTCCTGAAGCGCTTAAACAGGAAATGGATAAAAAATTCGTTGCTCTTTACGAAGAAATCGGAGTATTTACTCACAGAGAGGTTGAGGCAAGAAACGAAATCAAATTAGAAAAATATTCTACTGTCATTGATATTGAAGCAAGAGTTTTAAGTGATATCGCAAGAAACCATATCATTCCTTCTGCTTTAAATTATCAGAATAGACTGATCGAGAACGTAAAAGGTCTTAAAGAAATATTCCCTGACAAGGAATTCAAAACACTGGCGAAAGAGCAAATGAGCTTAATCACCAATATCTCTGAAAACGTTTCCAAAATTAAACTGGGCGTTGAGGATCTTATTAAAGCAAGAGAAGCAGCGAAAGCTGTATCCAATAGTCAAAAGCAGGCAGAAACTTACTGCACCAAAGTGATTCCTTTATTTGATGTGATCAGAGAAGCTTCTGATGATCTTGAAATGATGGTGGATGATGAGCTTTGGCCAATGACTAAATATAGAGAAATGTTATTCACAAAATAACATCTGTAAAGTTCCATATTAGTTAAGCTCCCCGGTTTTTCCGGGGAGTTTTTTTTGTTTTATTAACACCCCTGAAAATTAGAGTTTTGAATCTCAAAATCCGATAAACAGAGAAAAGATCATTTATTTTGTTAAAGAATCTTAATAAAAAAAACCGCAGGCTTACCAAAAATAGGCGCTTGCGGTTTGTTTTTCTTTAACATACTTAAATAATATGTTAAAATGTGTTAAATAAAGAACCTGACAATAATCATATCAGGGGTCTTTTATTCGGAATCTCTACTTTTGTAATGCTTTTAGAAAATAAATATTCCTTTTAACACGGATAATCAAATATATATGAAGAAAAGAGTTTTGTTTTATTTAGTTGCTTTAGTGTCTACAGTTTCAGTTCAATCATGCGCTACAAATTATGTAGTTTCACAACCAGCAACTTACGCTAAAGAATACAAAACAGATGCCAAACTAGCTTCTATTGATAATAAGAAAATGGAGCTTGATAAGCAAAGGCTTATTGATTCTTTCCTTGCGGAAAAAGCAGCATCTATCGCTAATGCGAAAAAAGCTATCAAGAATTCAGAGATTGCAAAGGCAGTCAAATACAATAAAACGATCGACAATATCCTTACAGAAGCTGAAACATACCTTGGAACTCCTTACAGATACGGAGGGATGACAAGAAGAGGTATTGATTGTTCAGCTTTCGTTCTTTCAGTATTCGGGGCAGCAGCAGGACTTAACTTACCAAGAGTAGCAGCTTCTCAGGCTCAGGAAGGAGAAAGTATTGACAAAGGAGATCTTCAGAAAGGAGACTTGATCTTCTTTTCACACGGTAGAAGAATCTCTCACGTAGGTATCGTAGAAAGTGTAACTGAGGAAGGTGAAATCAAATTCATCCATGCAGCCACTTCTAAAGGGGTAATGATCTCTTCGCTGAATGATTCTTACTGGGGACCTAAATTCAGGTTTGCAAAAAGAGTGATCAACGAGAACGGAGACGCTTATAACAATTTAGCAGCTTCTACTCCATCCACAGCGACAAGTTTTTAATTTTAAATAATTGATTTAAATAATGAAGCCATCAGATATCTGATGGCTTTTTATTTTTTAATTTGTTTGTATACTTTGTTAACTACCCCATCTTTTTGCTTTGCAAAAAACCACCCCTTCATTGAAGGGAATAATAGTGGATAGAATGAATTTTAGATCCTAAATATAAATAAAAGATGTTCTTACTTCTTTCACATTATCTAAGCTCTAATTTCTAACTTCTAATCTTTATCGATTACAATATCCAGTTTGTAGAGAAGACCATGCACTTCGGGAAGTGAAAACCTAGCCTTTTTAAGACGATTTATGGCAGGATCTATGGAATAATGGAAAGAAGTCCTGAGATCGGCTTTTTCGAGGTTGGTTTGATCGAAAATAGCACCGGACAGATCACAACCGGAGACTATCGAGCCGGACAGATCACATTCTGTAAAATCAGTTTCTATTAATTTTGAATTTCTGAAAACTGTTTTTTTAACTGATGTCTGATAAAAGACAGAGTTATTAAGGGAACATTCTTCAAATATAAACGAAATACCGAAACCATTACATTCATTGAACTGAAGCCCGAACATTTTACATTCTTTAAAACGGATGTTTCGGAAAGCGGTTTTAATCAGTTTTGCCATGCTTAGATTACATCCTATAAATTCGCAGTCTGTAAAAACAAAATCAGAAAGATCTGCATATTCAAAATTATAATTCCTGAATGTACAGTTCTCGTATTCGCACTTATCCAAAGGCTGTTGTGCAAAACTATCGTTTTCGAAATATTGATCCAAGATATATGCATCCTTCATCATGACAGTAATTATGTGAGTTATATTAAGGCTGATAAACGGATTTTAAGGAAGTATTAAAAACTTCTGCACTATAACAATTTAAACTAAACTGTTTTTATCCGAATAATTAAGTTTAAAGAAGATGAAAGTCATCATAGAAAAGGCAAGCAGTGAACTACCTCCATAACTGAAATAAGGAAGAGGAATACCAACAGTAGGAAAAAGCCCCATAACCATTCCTAAATTGATGGTAAAGTGCATCATGAGGATGGAAGCAAAACAATATCCAAATACACGGTTAAAGGTCGACTTCTGTTTTTCAGCGAGATAATAGATACGACCAATATAAACCATATAGCATAATACCAGAATTGCACTGCCCACAAAGCCCCATTCTTCACCTACGGTACAGAAAATATAGTCAGTTTCCTGTTCTGGAACAAATTTTCCCTGTGTTACGGATCCTTCACGGTATCCTTTTCCTAAAACTCCACCGGATCCGATGGCCGTTTTTGAATATAATAAGTTGTATCCTGATGTATCTCTGAATGCTTTTTCCCCTTTATAAAGAACCTCAATTCTCTCTCTCTGGTGCTTAGGAAGTTTTTCTAAAATGTAAGGTGATGCAAAAGCCAATCCACATAAAAGCAGAATAGATCCCACAATACTTCCAATGGAGATAACGTTCCAGGACATTTTATAATAATTCATTGCGATCCACCCTGCCGCAATTAACAGAATAACGCCAACAACATACAAAGGGTTTACAGCTAACGAAATAAGGAAAACGCCGGCAAAAAGGAATCCAATACCGAAAAGTAAACCATTTAACCCCTCTCTGTACAAGGCAACAAAAAATGCGGTAAAAACTAATAAC
Source organism: Chryseobacterium sp. W4I1 (assembly GCF_030816115.1). Taxonomy (NCBI): domain Bacteria; kingdom Pseudomonadati; phylum Bacteroidota; class Flavobacteriia; order Flavobacteriales; family Weeksellaceae; genus Chryseobacterium; species Chryseobacterium sp. W4I1. The sequence continues at coordinate 4,109,219 of NZ_JAUSXQ010000001.1, read as the reverse complement.
GAGCCTACATCAGGAATTGCCAGTACAACAACTGCCGGAATCCCGATAATGGCTAATATCGTTAATAAAGATTTTCTATTACTTAAATTAAAATCCGGTCCTGAAATATAATTGGCAACCATAAGTGCTGTGCCTATTTTTGCAAATTCTACCGGTTGCATCGTAAAGCTTCCGAATTTATACCAGTTCTTCTGACCAAGAATTTCCTTACCAAAAGGAAAAAGCCCTATCAAAAGTAAAACTCCTCCAATGTAAATGATACCGGACATATTTTCAAAGAATTTGCTTCTGCTGAAAAAAATCAGGAGTCCCACAAACAAAGAAATACCAAAAAAGATCAACTGTTTTTCTCCCAATTTCTGGTCAACACTGTAAATATTCGCAATTGCAAATATACAAAGCAGGAAATACAGTCCCAGACCCAGCTTATCTATTCCTTCTGCCCATTTCATCGCTTTGTATTTTTAGTATTGTTCTTGGTTTCCTCTTCTATTTTTTTCTGCAGTTTTGCTTTTTGCGCTTTAATAAAGTTCAGGCTGTCCTGTTTTCTTTTTAAAGTCGCAGAGTCTGCCTTAGGATCTTTGTATAGTCCTTTACGTTTAAGATCAGCAACCCACTGTCTTTTGTACTCAGGCATAAAGCTGGCACTGGTCATTTTCTTATAAAGGTTCTCTCTTTTCAGATCTCCGGTAATGTATTTTTCAGCAATCACGGTACAGGCAGGCCCGGCCCATGTAGCTCCAAATCCTGCATGCTCCATTACTGCAGCCACAACGATTTTAGGTTTATCAGCTGGTGCAATTAAAACAAAAATAGAGTTATCTTTTCCTTGGGGAACCTGTGCAGTTCCTGTTTTCGCAAGTTGTGTAAAATCATTGGATTTTAAGCTTCTCGCAGTACCTCTTAATACTACAGCCTCCATACCTTTAAGTACTGGCTCGAAGTGCTTGGGATCTACAAGTGTTTTATGTTTTGTTTTGAATCTCGGGTCCGGATTAGGTTTTCCATCAATAGATTTAACGATATGAGGAGTATAAAACCACCCTTTATTAGCAATGGCAGCAACATAATTAGCCAACTGAAGAGGAGTGACAAGAACATCTCCCTGACCCATCCCGTTGAAAATAGAACCATTCATTGTATAGGCAGAGCTCCAGTCTTTTTTACCTGTTCTTTTTTCGTAAAACTTACCTGAAGGAATTCTTCCCGGCGAGCCAACTGCAATATCATTATTCAGGAATTCACCAACCCCAAAAGCTACTCATGATCTTTTTCCATTCATCCACTCCTCTGGAAGGGTCACCTGGATATTTATTCATAATCGCTATATAAGCGTGGGAGAAATAACAGTTACTTGAAACCTGAATAGACGGAATCAATGGCTCAGCTCCTCCATGTCCTTTAATTCTTAGTCCTTTATAGAAAAAACCTCCGCCACAAGGGAAAATTGTATTTTCATCCATTACTCCCATTTGCATTCCTGCCAGGGCAGTAAGCAGCTTGAAAGTAGAACCCGGTGGATAAGCTGCCTGCACAGACCTATCAAACGTAGGTTTGTTTTCGTACAGGGTATCTTTTGACAGGGCATAAAGGTTTTTAGATTTATAGGGACCTGTAAATAGGTTTGGATCAATGTCCGGACCTGTAGCCAACGTTAGAATTTCACCATTGTTCGGATCTATGGCTACAATTGCACCATGCTTGTCAACAAGCATTTCTTCTGCCATTCTTTGAAGGTCATAGTCAATGGTTAGCGTAATATCTTTTCCGGTAATTACGTCCTTGTCTAGTGTTCCGTTTTTATAAGATCCTATATTTCTGAGTCTGATATCCTTTTGAATATACTTTATTCCTTTTACCCCACGGAGTTCTTTTTCATATGATTTTTCAACTCCTGTTTTTCCAATAAAATCCCCGGGCAAATAATACGTGGAATCTTTTTTTATTTCTCTTTCATTCACCTCACTGGTGTATCCTAAAAGATTGCCTGAAGTTGCCACTTCGTACTGTCGCTGAGGTCTAGACACAATGCTAAATGCGGGATATTTGAAAATAATTTCCTGCACTCTGGCGATATCTTCTCTGCTGAGATCCTTCAGAAAAGTCATAGGAGTCAGCTTGGAATAGTATTTTTCTTTTTTAATGAGATCAATCCTTTTGATAAAATCAGTTTTGCTGATCTGCATAAGGCTGCAGAATCCGAGAGTATCAAAATCCGGCTTCATGAGAGCCTGGGTAAAGGAGATCTCGTAAGCAGGCTGATTTCCTACTAGGATCTTACCGTTTCTGTCAAAAACCACACCTCTCTGTGGAATAACATATTCAGTTTTAATGGAGGTATTGGCAGCATTTAAAGCATAACGGTCTGTAAACAGCTGTAAATAAGAAAGCCTCGCTACAAAAATAAGAGCGATGACTACAAGAACGGCAAAGATTTTTAAATAACGTGTGTTCAAACTTTTTGTTTGATTTTAAATATTAATGCGTAAACCACTATAAATATAAAGGAAATTATACTTGTGATCACTACATTAAGTAATATTTCGAAAAAACGGCTAAATTTAAAAAATTCAATGTACTGCACTAATAGCTGGTGCAGGAAGATACTTGAAAACAGAAATAATAAGAACTGCGCCCACTGCAGGGACTGAAATGAGAAGAAGTCTGTGGAAGTATCTGTGGAAGTTCTGAAGATCAGCGTCCTGAAATAAGCAATCAGAGTCGTTGCAAAAGCATTGATCCCCCATGAATATAGGAACGCATCTACGGAAAGTCCTATTAAAAAGCTTAAAGCTAAAAACTGGTATTTATTTCTGAAGAAAGGATAAAACATGACAAACACCGGGTAAAGAACCGGGGTGTACTTTCCGAATATCGTGATCCTGTTCAGTACAAAAATCTGTAATGCAACCAGGAAGATCATGATCAATATGTCGGTAAATAGAGTCCTGCTAATCATTTTCTTTTTTTATTACCGTCTGTAATGTATCCTGAATTCTTTGTACTTCGGCCTTTTTAAGATTTTTCACGACGAATACTTTACTTAAAGCACCCATTTTTTCGCTCAGCTCTACGGAAATGTCCCAGAAACCGGTTTTATTATCTACGGAATACCCAGCGATGGTTCCAATCATTACACCTTTAGGAAAAATAGCGGATTTTCCGTCTGTAACAACGGTATCGCCTACTTTTAAAGCAACATATTTAGGAATATCTGCAAGGTGCATCACTCTTGAATTATCACCGTTCCAGGTTAAAGTCCCGAAATATCCTGAATTTTTAAGCGAAGCATTGATCCTGATCCTATTAACACTTAAAACAGACTGTACCAAAGCATAACTGTCTGTAGAATTGATTACAATTCCGGCAATCCCTTTCGGAGCCATAACGCCCATCTGCGGGAAAACTCCGTCTCTGCGGCCACGGTTGATGGTAAAGTAATTGTTTCTTCTGTTGATACTATTGAAAACAATCTCCCCATCTACGAAAGTATAGATCTGGCCACCTCCCAAAGTATCATGAACTTTTTTGAATACAGGATTCTTTCCTCCTTCTTTCCCATAAAGCTGGGTCATCAGGGATTTGTTCTGAGCCACAAGATCTTCATTGATCTGTTTCAGCTTCAGATAAGAAACTCCTTCATCAATATATCCTGAAATCCAAGAATTCAGCGCAGCTGACTGGCCTGCCACCCATGATTTCTGCATGGCATTTTTAGAGAATATCAGAACCAGAGCAACAATCTGCAGGAATATAAAGAAGACAAAAAGAGCATTCTTCGAAAATAATCTCAGCAAAAATCCCATTCAGATATATTGTCGTAAAAGGTTAAAATTATTTAATTAAGAAATTGAATTTATCCATATTCTTAAGGGCAATACCGGTTCCGCGAACTACAGCTCTTAACGGATCTTCTGCAACAAATACAGGAAGACCGGTCTTTTTATGTAATCTGTCCGCAAGACCTCTCAATAAAGCACCTCCTCCGGCAAGATAAATCCCTGTTTTGTAAATATCAGCAGCCAGTTCCGGTGGAGTAAGAGAAAGTGTTTCCATTACTGCATCTTCAATTCTGATGATAGATTTATCCAGTGCACGTGCAATTTCTTTGTAGCCTACCATGATCTCTTTAGGTTTCCCTGTAATCAGGTCTCTACCTTGTACCGGGATATCTTCAATGTCCACATCAAGATCTTCTACAGCAGAACCTACTTCAATTTTGATTCTTTCTGCCGTTCTTTCCCCGATGTAAAGGTTATGATGAGTTCTAAGATAGTAAGCGATATCATTGGTAAATACGTCACCTGCAATTTTCACAGACTTGTCACATACGATACCTCCTAATGCTACTACAGCAATTTCCGTAGTACCACCACCTATGTCGATGATCATATTACCCTCAGGCTTCTGTACGTCGATCCCGACTCCTATTGCAGCAGCCATTGGTTCGTAGATCAGCCTTACTTCTTTTGCGTTGACTTTCTGAGCAGAATCTCTTACCGCTCTTTTTTCAACTTCAGTAATACCAGAAGGGATACAGATAACGATTCTCAGTGCCGGCTGTATGAATTTACCTTTAATTCCAGGAATTTTTTTGATAAATTCCTTGATCATATGTTCAGAAGCATGGAAATCTGCAATCACCCCATCCTTCAGCGGACGGATGGTTTTGATATCCTCATGAGTTTTACCCTGCATATGCTTAGCCTGCTCACCGACCGCAATTGGCCTACCCGTAGAACGTTCAATTGCAACAATTGACGGCTGATCTATAACAATTTTATTATTATGGATGATAAGGGTATTGGCAGTACCAAGGTCTATCGCAATTTCTTGCGTAAACATATCGAATAAACTCATATTTTTCTTCTGATTTTAAGTTTACAAAGATATAAATTTAACACTACCAAAGAAATTTAACGAGCATATAATTTGGTTAAAATTTTATTAAAATTTATAATTCTATATTAACTTTTGCTTTAATCATTTACAGAGCCTGATTTAAACTAAAATTAATGGGAGAAAGCGTTAAGACGGGAGACAGAAGTATTTCCATGGAAAACAGCAAAAGGGCTTTGTTAAAAAATGATAAAATACTGACTATAAAATATTTTCTTATTCACCGCTCTGCTATTACGCTGACATTTTCAAACTTTCTATTTCATTTTTCTCCCTTCTCACCATAGTTTTTCACGATAATTATCATATACATTATCAGAGGTTACTTAATTAAAAAAACCGTAAATTTGCGACTGCTTATGTTACAATATTCCAACATCCATCAAACATCGAATTTTGCTGTGCTTTCCATCAGTTACGAAAAGGCCGATGTAGAAACGAGAGGGAAATTTGCATTTTTTGATGAGAACATCAAGAACTTCGTCACCAGAATTCACAATGTGGATTTAGGAGATGCATTTGTAGTTTCTACCTGTAACAGGACGGAGATCTATACCACTTCACCGAACTATCTTCTGGTAGCCGAAGAATACTGCAAAACCATTGGAGTGCATCTTACAGACTTCCTGCAGTTTGCGAATATTCTGACCAAAGAAGAGGCGCTGATTCACCTGTTCAGAGTGGCAGCGGGACTGGAAAGCCAGATCATCGGTGATTTTGAGATCATCGGGCAGATAAAAAAAGCATACAGCCGATTCAAAAAAGAAAGACAGAATTCTAATCCGTATCTGGAAAGAGCGATTAACGCTGCCATCCAAATTTCGAAAAGAATTAAAAATGAAACGGGAATTTCCAACGGTGCTGCTTCGGTTTCCTATGCGGCCGTTCATTATATCCTGAACAGTCAAAAGAAAATCACGGAGAAAAATATTCTTCTTTTAGGGGTAGGTGAGATCGGGCAAAATACAGTTGAAAACCTGGTAAAACATGTTTACCAGCCTAAAATTAAAATTGCCAACAGAACGCAGGAGAAAGCTGAAAAAATTTCCGAAAAATACAATATTCCCCATGTTGATTATTCTGAATTTGATGAAGAATTGAAAAACACGGATATTCTTATCGTTGCAACGGGAGCCAAACACCCGATTGTCAACAAATCCCATTTCCCGAACGGAAAGGAAACTTTAGTGATCGACCTTTCTATTCCGCATAATGTTGAAAAGAATGTTACAGAAAATGAAAATGTAACCCTGATCGATGTGGATGAGCTTTCAAAACAGATTCAGGAAACCATTCAGCAAAGGGAAAAAGAGATTCCCAAAGCTGAAAAAATTATCAAGGAACTGATGAAAGACTTCCTTGAGTGGGAAAAAAAGAGAAAGCTCGCTCCAAATATCCACCATTTCAAAGCAGTTCTGAAGAATATGGAACGCAATGAAATGCATAACTTTTACAAAAAAAATAAATACATAAATATCACGGACATGGAGCTTTCTGACAAAATGATCCAGAAAATCACCAACCGTTTTGCAAAATTTATCATCGATAATCCTTTAAAAGCCGAAGAAATTAGTAAATTAATGCACGAAATATTAGTTGAACAACCAAACAACGAATTCAATGAAAAGCATTAGAATCGGAACAAGAAATTCCGCATTGGCACTTTGGCAGGCAAGAGAAGTTGCGAGGCACCTTCAAAACCGTAATTATTTAACGGAAATCGTCCCTATTGTATCTTCAGGCGATAAAAACCTAACCCAACCACTTTATTCTTTAGGGATCACCGGGGTTTTCACTAGAGACCTTGATGTCGCATTACTGAATGACGAAATTGATATTGCCGTACACTCTTTAAAAGACGTTCCAACCCTGCTTCCTCAAAACATTGAGATCATTTCTTATCTGGAAAGGGATTTTCCACAGGACGTACTGATCAGAAAGGAATCTGCAAGAAATAAAGAATTCCACGAACTTAAGCTCGCAACCAGCAGCTTGAGAAGAAGAGCATTCTGGTTAAAGAATTATCCTTACGCTGAATTTTCAGATATACGCGGGAATATCCAGACCCGTCTTCAGAAACTGGAAGATGGAGATTTTGATGCCACCATTTTATCACTGGCAGGAATCAAAAGAATGAAGATGGACATTGATTATGAGATGCTTCCACTGATGATTCCGGCTGCTTCCCAGGGAGCAATTGCTGTGGCCGGTCATTCGGACAAAACAGAGATCAATCAGATCCTAAGTGAGATTAATCATAAGAATACCCAGATCTGTGTAGAAATCGAAAGAAATTTCCTGAGCACTCTGGAAGGCGGATGTACCGCTCCTATCGGCGCTTATGCAGAAATCATCGAAAACCAGATCCGTTTCAAGGCAGCTTTATGTTCTCTGGACGGCAAAAACTGCATCGCTACCGACGAAAACTTCGAGTATAACGAGATTGAGAATTTTGGAGAAAAGTTCGCAAAGATCGTTCTTGAAAATGGAGGTAAGGAGCTGATGACGGAAATTAAAAATTCTTATTAGGAATTTTACCAAGGTTTATACTTTTATTTTCCCAAGTGCAGAAACAATGAAAAAATCCTTTTTTTTATTCATATTTCTACTTTGTGTATTCGTTAATGCACAGAATAAATTTGCGCTTCAATTGTCTGCTTCTGCATTGAGCCTCGTAGACCGTACAATTAAATATGATCCGACCTATTTTGTCCTGAAATATCCCAACGGAGATGTCCCTGCAGACAAGGGAGTCTGTACGGATGTCATTATTAGGAGCTACCGAAAACTTGGCATTGATCTTCAAAAGGAAGTACATGAGGATATGGTAAAAAACTTTTCGAAATATCCGAAAACCTGGGGATTAAAAAAGCCAGACACGAATATTGACCATCGCAGGGTTCCCAATCTTGCCGTCTTTTTTTCTAAATTTGGAAAAGAAAAGTCTATTGAAACCAATCCCGCCTTATATATTCCCGGAGATATTGTTACCTGGATTTTACCTGGAAATTTGACGCACATCGGAATTGTTGTGAATAAAAAATCAGCTGACGGAAAGAGGTTTCTGATCGTACATAATATAGGAAGTGGACAGGTTGTGGAGGATGTCCTTTTCAAATATACAATCACAGGACATTATCAATACCAAAAATAAGCATCTTTATGAAAAACCTGATCTATGCATTATTTATATTGATTGCCTACTGTACGAAAGCTCAAACTGCGGAATTTCCAATCATTAATAAACCGATTGATTATTCTCCCGAAAGAGCCCGCCTTAGTCTGGAATATTTAAAAGACCATTATAACATCATTCAGAATAAACCCACGATCTCACCCAAAATAATTGTACTGCATTATACAGCAGGAGGAACGGTGGAAACCAATTATAAGTATTTCAATAAAACGCATCTTGAATCTGCCAGAGGCACTTTGAAAAAACAAAGCACACTGAATGTTTCTTCGCAATATATTGTAGACCGGGACGGCACGATTTATCAGCTTATGGAAGCTAATATGTTTGCAAGACATACGATTGGACTTAATTACCGCGCCATCGGTATTGAAAATATCGGAAGCAGAAATCAGCCGCTTACAGAAAAGCAAACTTTAGCAAACGCACAATTAATTAGAGCTTTAACTAAAAAATACAATATAGAATATCTTATTGGTCATTCAGAATATGGTATCTTTAGGGATTCTAAACTTTGGAAGGAAACCGACCCGAATTATTTTACGATAAAAGATGATCCGGGAAAAGATTTCATGAAAAAAGTAAGAATACTGGTTACCGATTTACACTTAAAAGACAGACCCTAATGAAAATTCTATTTACCAAAACCATAGATGCCACATTATTATCCAGAGAATTAGGATCGGATATTTCGGCTGAATGTATTGAGGTAATTAGAACGGAACCTATAAAAACGGCTGCATTTGATTTAAAAAACAATTCCCTGATCTTTACCAGTGTGAATGGAGTGAGATCATTTTTCATCAATGGGTTTAAGCCTAATGAGGATTTTACGGCGAAAAATTACAATAAAATATACTGCGTCGGTGAAAAAACGAAACGTGAACTGAGAAAATTCGGTTTCGGAACGTTTAAAGTATTGAAAAATGCAGAGACACTTTCCAGGTTTATCATCGGAAACTGTCAGCACGAACAGTTCCTTCACTTCTGTGGCAATCTGGCTATCGATGTGCTGGATAATGAGCTTCCTTTGCAGAATATCCGCTACAAAAAGATCACAGTCTACAATACAGAAGAAATCTATCCTTCCGTACCTGAAAAATATCATGCTGCAGTTTTTTTTAGTCCAAGCGGAGTTCGTAGTTTTGCAAAACTCAACTCTTTAGAAGGAATGAAAATTTTTTCAATCGGTGAAACCACCTCGGGTGAACTGAGAAAATATACAACAGAAGAAATCTTCACATCAGAAGAAAATAATCTGACTTCTATTTTTGGGTTGATAAAAAAGGAAATTTAAACAGCTCAAGTATCGCTGTAAAAATAATGAGTGCCGGGAACGGCCGTATTAGTTTAAATAAATTATGATTAAAAACGACTTATATTTAAAAGCACTCCGTGGAGAAACTGTAGAAAGACCACCTGTTTGGATGATGAGACAAGCCGGAAGGTATTTACCGGAATTCATTGCTCTTCGTGATAAATATGATTTCTTTACGAGATGCCAGACGCCGGAACTAGCTTCTGAAATTACCGTACAGCCTATCCGTAGATTTCCTTTGGATGCAGCCATTTTGTTTTCTGATATTTTGGTAGTTCCCCAAGCGATGGGAATTGATTTTAAAATGAAGGAAAACGTGGGTCCATGGCTGGATAATCCAATCAGAACGATGGAGCAGGTTCAGAATGTTGTGGTTCCTGATGTGGATGATACTTTAGGATACGTTTTTGATGCCATTGAACTTACATTAATTAAATTAGATAATGAAATTCCATTAATCGGTTTTGCAGGTTCTCCATGGACAATCCTGTGCTACTGTATTGAAGGAAAAGGAAGTAAAGCTTTTGATATTGCGAAATCGTTCTGTTTTCAGCAGCCTGAGGCCGCTCATTTACTGCTTCAGAAGATTACAGATACTACGATTGCTTATTTGAAAAGAAAAGTTGAAAAGGGCGTTTCTGCTGTTCAGGTTTTTGATTCATGGGGAGGAATGCTTTCGCCTACGGATTACCAGGAATTCTCATGGCAGTATATCAACCAGATTGTTGAAGCTTTAAGTCCTCTTACGCATGTTGTGGTATTCGGGAAAGGATGCTGGTTTGCTCTTGAAGATATGACGATGTCTAAAGCATCTGCTTTGGGTGTAGACTGGACGATTAAGCCAGAATTTGCAAGAACATTAACGAACCATACCATGACGCTTCAGGGGAATTTTGATCCTGCAAGATTACACTCCACTCCGGAAACAATCAAAAAGATGGTTACAGAGATGATTAACCGTTTCGGAAAAGACAGATACATCGCCAACCTGGGACATGGAATTTTACCGAATATTCCTGTGGAAAATGCGGAAGCGTTTATCAGAGCGGTTGTAGATTGGAAACCGGTTCATTAATTTTTCTAACCACAAAAGTTGCAAAAATTTTTAATACTTTAGTATTTTTAGATAGAAATTCAAACTGATAGGTTTAGACAGAAATACACTTAAAGATATTAATTAAAAACAAAATCCCTTTCAACTATTTGAAAGGGATTTTTATGAGAAAAAAATTAGTAATTAATTGACTTCAGTAATGAAATCTTCTTTAGGCTTTCTCACTTTTGTAAGATTCACCAGCCAGTCTGATTCCGTATTCCTGTACCCGATAGGTAATAATAGAACACTTTTCAAGCCTTTTTCTTTTAAGTTTAAAACTTCATCCACAGCGTCAGGAGAGAAACCTTCCATCGGCGTAGAATCTACTTCTTCAAAAGCAGCAGCGATAATGGCAGCACCAAAAGAAATGTAAGCCTGTTTTGCAGCATGGGTGAAATTTTCTTCAGCAGACCTCTGTGGATATGTTCCTAGCAGCATCTGTCTGTAGTTTTCCCAACCTTCATTTTTAAAGCCTCTGATCTCGTTGGTAAGGTCAAACATACTGTTGATTCTTTCTTCGGTATAATTATCCCAGGCTGCAAATACTAAAAGATGCGAACAATCTGTGATCTGTGGCTGGTTCCACGCATGTGGCTTAATCTGTTCTTTCACCTCCTGATTGGTCACTACGATGATCTCAAAAGGCTGAAGCCCGCTGGAGGTAGGCGCCAGTCTTGCCGCTTCTAATATTTTATCCACTTTTTCCTGTGGTACTTTTTGACCGTTCATTGCTTTGGTTGCAAATCTCCAGTTCAGTTTTTCTATTAATTCCATTAAAGTTAAATTTAGACCAAGCAAAATTACTTCAAGAATAAAAACAATGAATCACAAAAATTGCTATTTGAAAGATTGTAAGAATCTATTTATCATCCAGATCATTTCTATCTAAATCAAAAGTCGCTCAAATTGAAAGCTCTATAAGTTATCTTTTTATGAATTTATATTTATATTTGATCACCAACTCTTAAAATCAAGAATATGAAAAAGTTAAGCAAAGAAAAATTGAAAACGATCGTAGCAGGAACAGAAATCTGCCTTGAATGTGCCATTGAATACTATCAGGTCATTATAGACGGAAGATGCTATTGCATACCGTGGGAGTAAACTAAATAAAAAAGCAGCTGATAAACAACTGCTTTTTTATATTTTATCCGAGCATTTTCTGAGCTTTCTTCACCCCTTCTACAAGCTTGTCAATTTCTTCAAAAGTATTGTAGACAGCAAAACTGGCTCTTACCGTTCCGGCTATATTGAAAAAGTTCATGATAGGCTGTGTACAGTGATGTCCGGTCCTTACAGCAATCCCCATTTTATCAAGAATCATTCCTACATCGGAAGAAATCCCCACGCCTACCAGATTAAAGGAAACGACGCCCGTTCTTTTTGCTTTCTCACCGTAGATCTTTATATTTTCCAGCTCCAAAAGTTTTCTTTGAGCATACTCCAACAATGCATTCTCATGATTCTGAATATTCTGTCTTCCGATTTTTTCCATAAAATCTACAGCCGCACCTAATGCAATATTTCCACCTACATTTGGGGTTCCGGCTTCATATTTAAAAGGAAGCCCGGCATAAGTAGTTCCGTCGAAAGAACAGGTAGCAATCATCTCTCCTCCCCCATGGAACGGTGGAAGCTCTTCAAGAATTTCCTGCTTTCCATATAGGATACCGGTTCCCATCGGAGCATACATTTTATGGCCAGAGAACACAAAGAAATCACAATTCAGCTTCTGTACATCAATGGTGAAGTGAGGAGCAGACTGCGCCCCATCAATCACAACATAAGCATTTGAATTTTTTCTTGTTTTCGCAATGATCTCTTCTATAGGATTTACAATTCCCAAAGCATTGGAAACCTGGTTCACAGAAACCACTTTCGTTTTTTCACTTAAAAACTGATCGAGGTAATCCAGCTGAAGAATTCCATTTTCATCAATCGGGATCACTCTGAGCTTTGCGCCGGTTCTTTCACAAAGCAGCTGCCAGGGAACGATATTGGAATGATGCTCAAGGTAAGAAATAATAATCTCATCGTCCTTTTTAAGCTTCTGCGTTAAAATATAGGCGATGAGGTTCAGTCCTTCGGTAGTCCCTTTTGTAAAAATGACTTCAAAATCATGTTTTGCATTAATGAATTTCTGGATTTTTCTTCTTGAAAGTTCCATTTCTTCAGTAGCAAGCTGGCTTAATGTATGAATCCCCCTGTGAACATTGGCATTAAGATCTGTATAATATTGATTCCAGACTTCCAAAACGGAATTGGGTTTCTGGGATGTTGCTGCATTATCTAAGTAAACCAAAGGTTTACCATTCACTTCGCGGTTTAATATAGTAAACTGACTTCTTATTTCTTGAATGTCAAACATTTATTAAAATTTTAAATTAGATGGCTCTTATTTAGAACACTTCAAATTTACGTCTTTTTTTCTGAAAGGATGCATCTCAATAATGACTGATACTTATCAGTTAATAGAAAAATTCGATGGATAGGATGACAAAGAAAGATCCATACTCCATTTATTGAATAAATAAAAACCTGCCAATAAATTGACAGGTTTTATATTGTGTTTGAATAAGCAAAAATTATTCTGCTGCAGTTTCTTCTGCTGGAGCTGCTCCTTCTTCAGTTGCAACTTCTTCCTCATCGTCATCAGCTACAGCACCACCTTTCATTGCATTTCTAGACATCTTAACAGCCACTACAACTGCATTGTCAGGATGCACGAAAGAGAATCCTTCAGCTTTAAGACCTCCTACATAAAGTTTGTTACCAATTTTCAATGGAGTAACATCAACCACTACCTCATCCGGCAAGTTTGCAGGAATAGCTTTTACTTTCAATTTTCTGAAAGACTGACGTAAAACACCACCAGCCACAACACCTTTAGAACGTCCAGTAAGTCTTACAGGAACTTCCATAATTACCGGCTTATCATCAGATAACTGGTAGAAGTCTACGTGTAAGATTTTGTCCGTAATTGGGTGGAACTGAATATCCTGAAGGACAGCCGGAATTGTTTTTCCGTCTAGTTCAATAGATACCGTGTGTGCTTCAGGAGTGTATACTAAACCTTTAAAAGCTCTCTCTTCAGCAGAGAAGTTTAAAGGCGCTTCACCTCCATAAACAACACAAGGAACTAATTCAGCATCACGCAAAGCTTTTGTAGACTTTTTGCCCACGTTTTCTCTTTTTGTACCTTGAATTGTAATAGATTTCATTTATAAAAATTTAAAAAATTATTCGATTAAATTACGCAAACTTCTAAAAATCAATTAGATAATAAACTTACTGCTAATTGATTGATGCTCATGAACCATGGTCATAACGTCTGCAAATAATGGGGCGCAAGATAGCACTTTTATTTTAGTTGACAAATTATTTTTAACAGGAATTGAGTCAGTTACAATCACTTCCAATAATTTTGAGTTCTCAATATTCTCGTAAGCCTTTCCGGAAAGTACTCCGTGAGTAGCCATTGCTCTTACTGATTTTGCTCCTTTTTCCATCAAAATATCTGCAGCTTTGCAAAGTGTACCTGCAGTATCAATCATGTCATCGATAAGGATTACATTCTTTCCTTCCACATCTCCAATCAGGAACATCTCTTCCACAACATTCGCTTTCTTCCTTTCCTTGTAAGCAATTACAACATCAGCACCAAGATGGCCTGCATAGTTTTTTGCTCTTTTTGCTCCACCCATATCCGGAGAGGCGATGGTAAGACTGTCAAGATTTAAGTTTCTGATATAATCCACAAAAATGCTTGAAGCATACAGATGATCTACCGGGATTTCAAAGAATCCCTGAATCTGGTCTGCGTGAAGATCCATTGTCATTACTCTTGTTGCTCCAGCTGCTGTTAATAGATTAGCAACCAGCTTTGCCCCTATCGGAGCTCTCGGTTTGTCTTTTCTGTCCTGTCTTGCAAGTCCGAAGTAAGGAATTACTACAGTAATGCTTTTTGCGGAAGCTCTTTTCGCTGCATCAATCATCAATAGAAGTTCTAAAAGATTGTCTGCTGGCGGGAAAGTAGATCCTATCAGGAAAACTCTTCCTCCTCTCACAGATTCGTCCAAAACAGGCTCAAATTCTCCGTCGCTGAACTCCTGAAAGTTGATTTTTCCTAATTCTTTCCCATAATGCTGGGCAATTTTTTCTGCCAAGTCCTTACTGGTTCTTGTACAAAATAGATAACTTAACTGATCGGCCATTTTTACTTTTTAAAGATTCTGCAAATTTAAAAAAAAACCACAAGAATTAGTCTTGTGGTTTCTAAGTTTTTATTTTCCTGTATGATTACGGGAATTTTATTCCTGAATACTTATTAGGATCTACCTGTGGCAAAGTAGATTTGTACTTCATATTGATAGATTTGATAAACTCGTTGGCAATAACTGCATAACCTCTTCCGGTAAGGTGAACACCGTCAAGAGAGAATGCGCCTCCGGTCACGAATTTGGCAGTATATTTTACCCCATCAAAGGAAATACCTGAATTTCCATTAAGCTCAACCATTTTAGCATTCCCATCTACAAAAGCTAATCCATAAGAATCAGCAAGTGATTTTATAGAAGTATTATAAGCATCTACTGCTGTCTTCACATAAGAAGCTTCTGTTTTTGTTAATACATGTTGATTTTGCAACGGATAAGAAATCCCATAAACATTTACAGGAGCCGGTGCTCCCGGTGCAGGAGTTCCAATTAGAGAACTTGATGTAAGAAGGATATAGTCATCTGATTTAGCCTGTCTTGCCTGTCCAAATATTTGTCCGAATGCAGCTGCTGTAAGCGGTCCTAAAGAAGGAGTCAATGCAGCAGTAAGCTGTGCAGACAGATCCGTAAGGGCAACATCTTTTATCAGAACAGGATTTGCAGAAGTAGAAGAAAGCAAATTAATTCTATCTCCAGCTCCAAAAGCAGTAAGTGCCTGCTTTAATGGTCCGTACAAACTTGCATTAAGAGTTGCTAAATTCGCTCCCAAAGTTGTTGGCGTTAAAGGATTGTAAGGCACTGTCGTGAAAAAAGGAATAGATGTAACATAAGGAATATTTCCAATAACTCCTTTTGTAGTACCTACACTTTTAAGACCATCCAGTACAGCTTTAATAGATCCCGCTACAAGATTGGGATCAGAAATATCATTTGATTTATAAGTCGTCGGATTTACGTTATTGGTTTGGACAGTTGCAACAGTATAAGTAGTGACACCACCTACCGTTTGAGAATTGGTTCCCCCATTGGTTGCATAAGACAATACATCATTATTACCAATCCAAAGAGAGAAAAATGTTGGCTTCTGAGCCATTGCATCTGCTAAAACAGTAGTTGTTGCAGAAGTAGCAAATCGCACAAAATATGGATTGGCAGCTCCTATGGCAAGATTGGCAGCACTCCCGTAACCTGGCGCAACCAAGTGGAAAGATTTAGCTCCCGGAACTCCCATATTTTGATAAGGTCCACCGGTGGCCACATTATCTAATGCAGCAGCAGGACTGCTTGCAACAGGGCCCAAGCTACCGCTTGCAGTAACCTGAAGAGTCAATTTCCCCGGAAAACCTGGTAATCCGATAAATCCTCCTACATCGTTTGGCATCAGCGGTTGTTTAAAAGCTCCACCACCAGCAAGCTGCATCTGAGCTGCAATTATACTTGGATAAGATTCACTTTGCCCACTGCTGTAAAGTGCTCCATCTCTGTAACCAGAAGTCAGGGAATTTCCTAAGGAAATATATTTAGAAAAATCTGCATCTCCTTTAGTCACTTGAACATCTTTTACATCTGTATCGAAATCAGTTTCACAACTTGTTGTAAAAAGAAGTGCAGAAACGGCAAGTGTTGATATTATAATTTTTTTCATAGTCTTTCAATTAAAAAGGGTTATACGATAAACCTAAACCAAAGTAAAATGCTTTAGCTTTTGCCTGTCCGTTAAAGCCAAGAGTAGTATTTCTCACGTCTCTGGCCTGAGGAAGTGCATATCCTCCTGCGATATCAACTCCGAACTGCTTTAGTTTAAAACCAAGACCTCCGGTAATTACATACGTATTGAATGAAGGTGTTTCCGGAATAAAGTGATCGTCCGTATAAGGAGATTCATCATAGTAAGCTCCTAAACGTCCGAAGATCATATCAGTGAAAGCATACTGTGTCCCCAATCTGAATGTTTTTGAGTTTCTAAAGTTTTTAGGAGATACAAGAACCGTAGGATCTGCTGGATTTCCAGTAGCAACCGGAGCCGTAGCAAAATCAAGAGTCAGCTTGCTGTATCTTTCCCATCCGTGATAGTTAAAGTCAGCTGAAACCAACCACTTCGGTGTCACTTTGTATGTTAAACCAACTGTATATTCTTCTACTAAAGGAAGTGTTGCTGTAAATTTATCCTGACCTGTACTTGGATCCAGTCCTAATAACGGATAAACAGATGCTGAAGGGAATTTGAATGTAGCTGTTCCGTTTTTAGCTTTCATATCAATAGGGGAACGGTAAGCAATACTTATATCCAACTTTGGATCAGGTCTGAAATAGAATCCGAATCCATAGCCGCTACCGCTTGCCTTTTCATCTTTAATGTTCAATTCACCACCGAACTGCGTCACCGCTTTATCCCAGTCTACTTTACCTTTTGCATAAATATAGCTTGCTCCGAATGACACCCAAGGCGCCAGTTTCACAGAGACCATTGGCTGAAAATAGAAACTCTTCAGCTCCAGTTTCTGCACCATTTCTCTTCCTTCCCAGTCGCTAGGCCACTGGATAGTACTTCCAAAAGGTGTAGTAAAACTGAAACCAACAGACAGGTTCTCTATCGGTCTGTAAGCAACCGCAGCATATAACGGAGTCCCAAGAGGATTATCTGTTTCTGTACTTTGTAAAGTATTCAAGTTTTGAAAAGTAACTTTATTACTTGCACCAAACCCTCCTGCTACTATACTCAGTTTAGAAGGAATGAATGACATACCCGCTGGGTTAAAGAATGCCACACTTGCGTCTTCGGCATGAGCACTAGTATGTGCCATGGCCAATTGTTTCACTCCTTGTAGAGATACTCTGAAGCCCCCTGCGTAGGATAGAACACCCGCCAATAAAGCAGTTGATACTAATATTTTTTTCATAGACTGTTATTATATAAGCCAAATATAAAATTATTTTGAATACACCTGTTAATATTTCTTAATATTTTAAACAATATCCCAAAAGAAAATTATGTTTGAAATAGCACTTTGAAAAAACACCTGTCTAAACTTATCTTTTATAACAACTTATCAATATTTATCCCATCATATAATTTATTCGTTTAATGTTAAACAATGACGATATTGAATATTTGAGTATTTTAGAATTGCATAAAGATAAATTTACATAAATTTGCAAGATTATAAAAAAAATAGTTATATGAGTTGTGGATGCAAAACATCCGGCGATTCTGCACATTCTTGCGGACCCAAAAAGACCGCGAATGGCTGTGAAAGTGTAAATACCTGTGGTAATAGTTATAAATTAAGTGTTTTCGACTGGCTTTCTGACATCAACAATCCTGCATCAAATAGGTGCGACCTTGTAGAAGTTAGATTTAAAAATGACAGAAAATCGTTTTATAAGAATGTAAATAATATCCCTTTACATATAGGTAGCGTAGTAACAGTAGAATCAAGCCCGGGGCACGATGTAGGCGTAGTAAGCCTCACCGGAGAATTAGTAAAGATTCAGATGAAAAAGAAAAAATTTCCTGAAGAATCTGTACTCAAAATATATAGACAGGCTAACCAGAAAGACCTTGAGGTCTGGCAGGAAGCCCGAAAAAAAGAAGATGGCGTAAAACTGGAAGCCAGAAAGATCGCCTACAGAATAGGTCTTGAAATGAAAGTCACTGATGTAGAATACCAGGGCGATTCTTCAAAGATCACTTTTTATTACACTGCTGATAACCGAGTGGATTTCAGGCAGCTGATAAAAGAATATGCCGGAGCTTTCAGAACAAAGATCGATATGAAACAGATCGGGTTCAGGCAGGAAGCGGCCAAAGTAGGCGGAATCGGATCGTGTGGAAGAGAACTCTGCTGTTCCACATGGCTTACAGATTTTAGATCCGTCAATACGAATGTAGCAAGATACCAACAGTTAAGCATTAATCCTCAAAAACTTGCAGGACAATGTGGTAAATTGAAATGCTGTCTTAATTACGAACTGGACAGTTACCTTGATGCATTAAGCCATTTTCCCTCTTCTTCAACAACATTGGACACGGAAAAGGGAAGAGCATTCTGTATCAAAATAGACGTTTTCAAAAAGAAAATGTGGTTTGCCTATGTTGACAGCTCTATGGCATGGTACGATTTTGATATTGAACTCGTTAAGAAATTAATAGCAAAAAACAAAAAAGGCGAAAGAACGCCTCCTTTGGAAGATCTTAAACAGCCGGATATCCCTGCCCAAACTATTGACCTGATCCAGGAGAACAATATGGACAGGTTTGAAAAGAAAAACAGAGGAAACAACAGGAACAGAAACCAAAACAACAGACCAAACAACGGCGGTCAAGCGCAAGGGCAACAAGGACAAGGACAGGGACCAAAGAAAAACAGACCGGAAAGGACTGAGAGACCTGAAAGAACCGATAGACCTGACAGACCAGAAAACACTAATGCAAATTCTGGAAATCAGCCTAGACCGCAACAGAAGCAACAGCAAAAACCGCAGCAGCCAAAAGCACAAACGGAAAGAGCTGATACACCTTCTGATCCTGAGAAAAAACAGCAGAACTCAAACAAGAAAAATTTTAAAAAGAAATTTCCTCCAAAAAAAGATAAAAATGCGTAAAACTTTAGGATTATTACCTCTTATGCTTTTCTTTAGTTGTCATTCTTCCCAGGAAGAAAATGTGACGATGAATTCCGTTAATAATAAATGGAACAAGAAAAGTGAGCAAAAATTTAATCTTGAAGTTACCGATCCGCAGAATCCTAAAAATATTATATTTGTTGTAAGAAATAACAATGATTATCCTTACAGCAACATAAGATTCATTGTCAACTTCACCAACCTGCAGAACAAAAAAAAGGAAACAGATACCCTGAATTATGTTTTGGCGAAACCAAACGGAGAATGGCTTGGTACAGGTTTTGGTGACACGAAGGAAGCATTATTTCAGTATAAAATGAACTACAGATTTCCAGCAAAGGGAAAATATGAGATCGGCCTGATTCAGGCGATGAGAAATGACATCCTTCCGGGAATTGAAGACGTTGGAGTAAAAATAGAAACGGCTAAACCGTAACCATAAATGGAAGACAACAGACAAAATGCAGGAAACAAGGGAAAAACCTTCCCTCTTCCTCCCAAAAAAAAGAAAGATACCTCCTGGAAAAAATGGGTTAGATTTATTTGGATTGGACTCATTGCGGTAGTTTTAGGTATTTCAGGACTTTTCTTTGCTGTTTCTCAGGGTTTCCTTGGGGAAATGCCTGATGTAAAGGAACTTGAAAACCCTGACATCTACGTCGCTTCTGAAATCATTTCATCGGATGGGGTTACTTTAGGCAAATTTGAAAAAGAAAAAACGCAGCCTATTGTTTATAAAGACCTTCCTCCTTACCTTATTTATGCCCTTCAGGCTAAAGAAGACGAGCGTTTCAAAGAACACTCAGGGATTGATCTTCAGTCTATTGCCAGAGCCGTAGTTTATGGAGGTGGCCGAGGCGGAGGTTCCACTATTACCCAGCAGTTAGCTAAGCTTCTTTTCACAGGATCTGCTTCTCAGAATAAAATTGAAAGAGCATTCCAGAAACTGAAAGAATGGGTAGTTGCAGTAAGTCTTGAAAAAAGATATACCAAAGAAGAGATCATCACATTATATTTCAACAAGTTTGACTTCCTTTTCAATGCTAACGGTGTAGAAATGGCTTCCAAGGTTTATTTTAACAAAAAAACTTCGGAACTTACCCTTCCTGAGGCGGCCACTTTTGTAGCCATGCTTGAAAATCCAAGGAAGAACAATCCTTACAGATATCCTGAAAAAGCAAAGGACAGAAGAAATGTAGTGCTGGAGCAGATGCAGAAAACCGGTTATATTGACCAGGCTACTTATGAAAAAGCCATTAATACTCCGGTAGAAGTAGACTTCCACCCTATTAAAAATATTACAGACGGATATTCTGCGTATTATAAATTTTATTTAAGAAAAGAAATAGACAGGTACCTTGAAGGCTACGAAAAAGAAACCGGCAAGAAACTTAATCTTTACAAAGACGGATTAAAGATTTATGTTACCCTTGATTCCAAAATGCAGAAATATGCTGAAGAATCAATCAAGGAGCACCTTACTGATCTACAGAAACGATTTGATGCAGAACAGAGAGGCAGAAAAGACAGACCTTTTTATTACCTGACCAAAAAGCAGGTCAATGATGTAATGATGCAGGCTGTAAGAAGAACAGGCCGTTACAAACTGCTGAAAGCTGACAATATGCCTGAAGACTCTATCATCATGGAGTTTCAGAAACCTATTAAAACATCAAGGTTCACATGGGCCGGTGAAGAAGAAGTGGAAATGTCTCCATGGGATTCCATCAGATATCACAAGCAGATTGCCCAGGCAGGCTTAATGTCAATGGTTCCGGGAAGTGGAGAGATTAAAGCATGGGTAGGTGGTATAGACTGGCAGCATTTCCAGTATGACCATATCAAACAAGGAAAAAGACAGGTAGGATCTACCTTCAAGCCATTTGTATATGCGACTGCTATTATGAAATTAGGAATGACACCATGTTCCACTGTTTCTAACGGTACTTATGATCACAAAGGATGGCATGTGCCTGGAAGAGGAGGAATGCTTACATTAAAAGACGCTCTTGCACACTCCCAAAACCCGGTTGCCGCAAGGTTAATTGAAATGACAGGAGTAGATGCCGTTATTCAGACTGCAAGAGACCTGGGTGTTACGGAAGACATTCCTAGAAACAATACCATTGCCTTAGGTTCATCAGACATTACCATTTATGAAATGCTTGGTGCATACAGTACTTTTGCCAACTATGGAAACTACAATAAACCTGAAATGATCTGGAGAATTGAAGATGCCAACGGAAGAGTAATCAAAGAAGTAAATGTAGAACCAAAAGAAGTAATGAACCCAATGTATGCCTACACCATGATTGAATTAATGAAAGGTGTTGCTCAGTTCGGTACAGCTTCTGGAGAATTAGGACGAAGAGGAATTTCAAAAGGGGTGGAAATTGCCGCTAAAACTGGTACCACTCAGAATAACTCCGATGGTTGGTTTATGGGAATTACTCCAAAACTGGCAACGGGTGCCTGGGTAGGATGGGAAGACAGAGCAACTCACTTCTTTGGAACCGGTGAAGGTCAGGGTGCGAAAATGGCATTGCCGATCTGGGCTATCTTCATGAAGAAAGTATGGGCTGACAAATCCCTGGGAATTACTCCTGATGACAAATTCACCAGACCTTCTGACTGGAAAGACGGATGTTCAAATCTTAAAGGCTTAGGTGAAGGATATGGAGATGACGGAGGGCTTCAGACCATTGACGAGATCAAGAATCCAAGACCGGTAGACCCAACTCCGAAAAACAATACAGAAAAGAAAGAAGAAAATATCAATGACAATCTCCACTCTACTGATGAGGTAGATTTTAATAAATAAATTCTCTTTTAGAAATACACAAGACCTTTCAATAATTTGGAAGGTCTTTTCTTTTATAATTTATACCTTTGACCTATGAATATTGAACAGATCAGACAGCCTTTTACCGATATATTTCCAGGAGATCTTTCCGGCAATACCCTGCAGAGAAATACTCCAAAAGTTTTATTTGCATCCGTAAATCCCGCAGGTTTTGACGGTCCTAAAATGATTGCTTTCAACGAAGCCTTATCCGAAGAAATAGGATTAGGGAAATATGAAGAAAAAGACCTGGATTTTCTTGTTGGAAACAACCTTCCGGACAATGTAAAAACCTACTCTACAGCCTATGCCGGACACCAGTTCGGGAACTGGGCAGGGCAACTTGGAGACGGAAGAGCAATACTTGCCGGAGAAATCATCAATAAAGACGGAAAAAAGACAGAAATTCAGTGGAAAGGAGCCGGAGCAACGCCTTATTCCAGGCACGCAGACGGAAGAGCAGTACTGAGGTCTTCCGTACGCGAATATCTGATGAGTGAAGCAATGTACCATCTCGGAGTTCCCACAACAAGAGCGCTAAGCTTAGCCTTAACAGGGGAAGATGTGGTCAGAGACATGATGTACAACGGAAATCCTCAGCTGGAAAAAGGTGCTGTGGTCATTAGAACTGCTGAAAGTTTCCTGCGTTTCGGACATTTTGAACTGATGTCTGCCCAGAGAGAATACGACACCCTACAGGATCTCGTTGATTTTACCATTGAAAATTATTTTCCGGAAATCACTTCAGCAGGTACTCAGAAATACAAAGATTTTTTTGAAAATGTATGTACAAGAACTGCAAATCTGATGACAGAATGGTTCAGGGTAGGATTTGTACACGGTGTGATGAACACCGACAATATGTCTGTTTTAGGATTGACGATAGATTACGGGCCTTATTCGATGATGGATGAGTATGACCTGAATTTCACCCCAAACACAACAGACCTTCCGGGAAGAAGATATGCTTTTGGACAGCAGGGACAAATCTCGCAATGGAACCTCTGGCAGTTGGCAAATGCCCTTCACGCATTGATTAAAGACGAAAAGTTCTTAGAAGACACTTTGAATCAATATGGCACTTATTTCTGGGAATCTCATGATAAAATGCTATGCAGAAAATTTGGTTTTGATGAGCTTCGGGAAAGTGATGAGGAATTTTTCACCAACTGGCAGGGATTGATGCAGGAACTTCACCTGGATTATACCTTATTTTTCAATCAGCTGGAAAAGCTAAATGCTGAAAGTGATGTTAAATCTCTCTTTGAAAATGTGTCCTATGTTGTTTTAACCGATCAAAGAATCAAAAAACTGGAAGATTTTGCGAAAAAATATGAGGCAAGGCTCTCTTCTAATAGTATTTCAAGAGAAGCGTCACTTTCATTGATGAAGCAGACAAATCCTAAGTTCACTTTAAGAAATTATCTTCTTTACGAGTGTATTGAAGAGATCAGTTCAGGAAAGACAGATATGCTTGAAAAACTTACGCGAGCATTAGAAAATCCATATGAAGAATTGTATCCTGAATTTTCTACAAAAAGGCCATCAGCCTATGATGACACATCTGGGTGTTCTACACTTTCTTGCAGCTCATAACGTAAAAAACCATATCGTTTAATAGATTTTATTGAAATTTCTACATCATATTATTATTTTTCCTTAATTTTAGAAAAAAAATAATTCTTATGAAGAAAGCTCTCTTTTCGCTAAGCTTATTGCTTGGAATTACAGCAACTCATGCACAGACTATCCTTTCCGAAGATTTTGAAGGAGCAGTATTTCCTTCCACCGGATGGACAAGAACCTCTACAGTAGCCTCCAGACCATGGCAGCTAACCAGCTCTTTCCCTACGAGCACATCAGGATTCCTTATTTCAGGAACAAAATCTGCAGGTGTAGATTACATTAACCAAAATAACAATGCTGCTTTAGTAAGTCCTGCATTTTCATTGGCCGGAACTACTGCACCAGTTTTAAAATTCAAAGTAAAGGTGGGCTGGTCTTATATGATCGATCAGGATCTTGGCAACCTTGTGGCTCAGATTTCCACTGATGGAGGTACAAACTGGACGACTCTTTGGGATGAAGATACAGAAGCCGGATTTACAGATGACGGAGATAACAATGAAGCAACAGATTTGTACAACACAGTATCAGTACAAAAATCTTTAACTACTTACGCCGGGCAAGCTAATGTTAAAATCAGATTTCAGTATATAGCTAATGATGCCGATGCTGTTTCTATAGACGACATCCAGGTCTTAGGAAATGCCACACTAGGGACAAATGAGATCACCTCCCAATCTAAAGAGGCTGTAACCATTCACCCTAACCCTACAAAAGGAGAAATCAATATCAAAGCTGATCAGAAGATTAAATCTACAACAGTATTTGATATGACAGGCAAATCCCTTCTTCAAGGAGATTCTGAAAAAGCAAATATTTCGTCACTACCTAAAGGAATTTATTTAGTTAAAATTAATTTTGCCAATGGCAGCACATCAACAAGAAAAGTGATCAAGCAATAATGCCATTATCATAATCTTTAAAACTCACCAAGTCCGGTGAGTTTTTTTATTTTATTTTTGCAAAAAAAACAATACGTGTCTCTTATTAAAACAAAACTGATCAATTTATTAAAGCAGGTATTTCCATCTTCCTATACCGAGTTGGCAGTATTTCTGTTCTTCATTAGCTGTTACGGAATTTTAGGAACTTATATTGCCCTTCATTACAGGATTATTTTTGACAGCAGAATTCCATGGGACGCTTATTTCAGTTTTGACAATAAAGCAATTGTAATGACCGGCGGAAGTTTTGAAAGACATCCTTTAGCTTATTACTTTTTCAACTGGATCAGAGAGTTTTCCCTTTTGATATCCGGAGGAAAGACGGATGCTTCCTTTAGACTCATACTGGCCTGGCTCAGCAATATAGCCATTAGCCTCTGTATGGTGCAGATATTTAAATATCTGAAAAATATCATTAGACTTCCGCTAATGCTCAGCCTGTTAATTATTTTGTTTTTCGGATGTTTTTCAACCAGTATTATTCTCTCTTTTACTCCTGAAAACTTTACTTACACTCTCCTGCTTCTCAGTATTTATAATTATTATGCGGCCATAAAGCTTAGAAAAGAAGAAAAAATTCCCGGATCGGCACTCACATTAGCCGGTATTACTATTGGAGGGCTTACTATTACCAACCTGGTTAAGGTTTTTATTCCGGTTGTGTTTGAAAGGGATATTTTCAAAAATTGGAAAAAATTCGGAAATGCAGTATTCCGTGTTCTATTGGCTATAGCCTGTTTTGTTTTTCTCTATCTGCTCCGGATTGATTTTAAGTATGAAAATATATTATCGAAAACCAACCAACAGTACGAGAAGTTCTCCAATGTAGAATCCATTCCGGACTGGGATATGATGCTTTCTTATTTTTTTGGAGGCAGCATTCTTTTTCCAAGTTTCATGATTTCGGATAAACATAATATGAAAGGTTTTGACTTTAAGGGACTTTTAATGGAACCTTATTCTACCACTTTTTCATACCTTTTTGTCATCACTTTACTTATATTGATTTTGTGGAGTTATCTTAAAAATTTCAAAAACAAAATGGTCCAGATTCTTGCCCTTTCATTCCTGTTTGACATTATCATTCATTGCATGATGAGGTTCGGACTTCATACATCGTATATCTATGGAGGACACTTTGTATTCGTATATCCATTACTTTTAGGATGGCTTTTTCATGGATACAGATCAAGGCCGAAAACACTATCATTTTTAATGATAACAATGGTCGTCTTATTTGTTTTTCTACTCGCCAATAACCTGTTTAGAATGTCAGATTTTTTTTCGTTTTTAGAAACTTACTACCAATAAAAAAAGCTGAGAAATTTCTCAGCTTTAATTTTATATTTTTGTTATTACTTTGCTTCTGAACAGAAGATTCTGTATTGTACAGCCACCGCCGACTTAAAGTATTCTCTAATTTTCGACAAGTCTGAAGCTGCACTCTGTTTCGTGAAATAGCTACCTGCCAAAATTTTATAATTTGGTCTCAAAGAAGCATCTGTTTCCACTTTCAGGCTGGGAAATCTTTTTCTGAAATAAGATTTTACCTCATTGGCCTCTTCATTACTTTTAACAGTTGTGATCTGAATTTTAAATCCTAAAATCCTTGGATTTTTACGACAAATCTCTGCATTACTCAATTCTCTGCTCGGCACATAGATTTTTGGAGGCCTTGGAGCAGTCACAATTCCGCTGTCGGTATTATTTTCTCTTACCGAAGGGCCACCCGTAGTTCTGGAACATTTATCTTCAATTCCGCCCAAAGCAGCACTTACTTTAGAATCCATCGTCATTATTAGCTCTGTACCAGACAGTGTATCTTTCTGAACAACCTGCTGGGCTTCAATACTATAAAACCCAAATAAAGATACTATTGAAAATATTTTGATTAAATTTCTCATTTAAACTTGTTTCTGCAAATCTATTAAAATTAAAAAATTATACCAAACAACACTATTTAGAATCAATACAAATTAAACGTAAATGATATTTTCCCTTTTCCATATACCGTTAAATTCCTGTTAAAAATATTATTTTTGCGGGATTGATATGTTCAATATTTTACTAACATAAGATAATTTAAATGATTAGTTGGAGAAAGCATTATAAACAAACGTTGATCGCAATAGGCTTATTGCTATCAACCAGTGCTTCAATTTACGGGCAAGACGGCGATCCTAAAAACGGAGAGAAACTTTTCAAAGCAAATTGTACTGCATGCCACGCGCTGGACAAACAAGTAATAGGACCTCCTTTGAAAGGGGTCGTAGAACGAGTGAAAACAGAAGGCGGTGTAGACAAAGATTGGCTTCACAAGTGGATCAAAGACAACAAAGCTCTAAGGGCTTCTGGGGATAAATACGCCAATGAGATTTTTGAAAAATTTAATAAGACTGAAATGTTGCAGTTTCCTAATCTTACAGATAAGGATATTGATGACATCTTAGCTTTTACCACTAATCCTCCGGCTCCCGAGCCTGCCAAAGTTGACGATAAGGCAACTGCAACAAACGGAGCTGCTGCTGCACCTGCAGACAAAACCACTACAAGCGTAGTGATTATTTCACTTTTAGCCATTGCTGCTTTATTAGTTTGGATCTTAATTAAACTGAGACAATTGGTTAAATTAGGTCAATCTGAAGAATTAAACGAGCTTAATAAAACAAGGGTTAAATCTTTCAGTGAAATTTATGAGAAGTACCACTACATAGGTAAAGCTGCATTGGGTATCCTTGCCCTTCTGGCCGCTTATGGAGTTTGGAACTGGATCATGTGGATCGGGGTTTACAAAGGATACAAACCTGAACAGCCAATCTACTTCTCTCACAAAATTCACGCTGGAGAACAGAAAATTGACTGTCAACTATGTCACTCAAGTGCCAAATACGGTAAAGTATCTGAAATTCCTTCTATGAACGTTTGTATGAACTGTCACAGAACAATTTCTGAATACAATGCAGATCACTACATGGAACCTGGAAAAGACAAAGCATTCTACGATGGTGAAATCCAGAAGATCTATGCCGCTACAGGCTGGGATCCTGCAAAACAGGTGTACACTGGAAAAACACAGCCGGTTGAATGGACAAGAATTCACAATATGCCAGACTTCGTGTACTTCAACCACTCTCAACACGTAGTAGCGGGTGAGCAGGCAATCATCAATTCTTTCAACAAAAAGAATCCAAACAACAAAATTGACGTTGTATGTAAAGCTTGTCACGGAAAAATCGATACAATGAATGTTGTTCAGATGGCTAACGACTTCACTATGGGATGGTGTATCGAATGTCACAGAACGACTGAGGTTGATATGAACAACGGTTATAATAAAGAATACTTCAAGAATCTACATGACAAGTTGAAAAAACAATATCCTCAGGATGGCGGTAAAATCACTGTAGATGCAATTGGAGGTCTTGAGTGTGGTAAATGTCATTATTAATAACTAAAAAATTAGAAGTATAAATGGCTTCAAACAAAATACAATTTAGAAGTATTCATGAACTTAAAGACCCAGCTTTAAATGGTAAGCTGGCTCTTAAAGAGTTTCAGGAAGAAATTCCGGTAGAAGATTTCCTTGGAGATGCTGAACAGAACGGATCCAGTACTTCAAGAAGAGATTTCTTAAAATTATTAGGATTCTCTACAGCAGCAGTAACACTGGCTGCCTGTGAAGCTCCGGTAATCAAAACGATTCCTTATGTGGTAAAGCCACATGATATCATTCCAGGGGTTCCGAATTATTACGCTTCAACATATTTTGACGGATTCGACTTCGCCAGCGTTTTAGTAAAGACCCGTGAAGGAAGACCTATCAAAATAGACCCGAACCCTGCTGCAGGTGATTTAGGTAAAACGAATGCAAGAGCTCAGGCAAGTGTACTTTCTCTTTATGATAACGATAAAGTAAAACAGCCTAAACTGGATGGCAAAGACGAAACTTTCGATAAAGTAGACAGCTTTGTTCTTAAAGGTTTAGCAGACGCTGCTGCATCAGGCAAAAAGATTGTGCTTTTATCACACTCTTTCGCTTCACCTACTTTCAAAAAGCTGTTTGGTGAGTTCAAAGCTAAATATCCTACCGCTGAGCTGGTAACTTATGATGCTTTCCCTTACTCAGCATCTCTGGATGCTGCACAGGAAGTTTTCGGACAGAGAGCATTGCCGGTTTATGACCTTAAAGTTTCAGAATTGGTCGTTTCTTTCCAGGCTGATTTCTTAGGAGATTACAACGGAGGAAGCTTAGAAAGCTCTTATGCGGCGGCAAGAAAGCCGGGAGCAAACATGTTGAGACACATTCAGGTGGAAGCCAATATGTCTGTAACAGGTGCTAACGCTGACTCAAGATACAGATTAAAGCCAAGTGCTGTAAACAAAACATTAGTTGAAGTTTATAATGCAATCGTAGGAGGTGGTACTTCAGATAAGACTGCTACTGAAATTGCAAACGAACTTAAAGCGAAAGGCAGCAAAGCTGTTGTTTTTGCTGACGGTTCTAAAGGTGCTCAGGTTTTAGCTCACTTAATCAACCAAAAATTAGGTTCAGTTGCTTTCACAGGTAAAGCTAACTTCCTGAAAGAATTTGACAAAGCAAGATACCAGGAATTCTTAGGATGGGTAAATGCAGGTCAGGTTGGTGTATTGATCGCGAACAATGTAGACCCTATCTACTCTCATCCAAAAGGTGAAGATTTCAAAAAATCTCTTTCTAAGGTTGCTTGTGTAGTAGCTGTTGCAGATAAGAAAAATGAAATGTACAAAGCAGCGAAAGCTGTAATTCCTGTAGCTAACTGGCTTGAATCTTGGGGTGACATTGAACCTCAGACAGGAGTTTACTCATTAATGCAGCCTACGATCCAGAAAATCTACAAATCAAGACAGATTGAAGAATCTCTATTGGTTTGGAAGAACGGTAAAAACAATGCTGCTAATAATTACTATGATTATTTAAAAGCAAGTGCAGCTTCTATTTTAGGAGCAACTTCTTTCAATAAAGCTTTATATAACGGTATCGCGACTTCAAATAATGCAACTGCATTATCTTATACAGGAGGAAACGGTGCACAGGCAGTTGCTGAATTAGGAAGCTTCAAACCTTCTGAATTAGAATTGGTATTGTACACTAAGACTTCAATGGGAGACGGAACTCAGGCCAACAACCCTTGGCTTCAGGAATTACCGGATCCACTGACAAGAATGTCTTGGGATAACTACCTGACTATTTCTCCAAAAGATGCAGAGAAATTTGCCATTGATAACGATCTGAATGCAAGAATGCAGCTGAACGGTTCTATTGTAAATCTTACTGTAAATGGAGTAACAATAAAAGATGTTCCTGTATTTGTTCAACCGGGACAGGCAGAAGGTTCTGTAGGTCTGGCACTTGGTTATGGTAAAAAAGATTCCGGAGCTACTGCCGATACAGGAGTAAATGCTTATCCATTATTTGATGGATCTAACCTGGCTATTTCAGGAGTGAAAATCGAAAAAACTGGCGAAGAGCACGAATTTGCAGGGATCCAGCTTCAGAATACATTAATGGGCCGTTATGAAATCGCTAAAGAAGTTCCTTTGGCTGAATTCATCAACGTAGCTTTCGATGACGAACATAAAGGATGGAACAAGCCTTTGGAATACCACACGATCAGCGGAGCACTTCCAGCGAGAAAAATCGACCTTTGGGATGCTTTTGATGATACGGATGGACCTCACTTCAACTTATCTATTGACTTGAACTCTTGTACTGGTTGTGGAGCATGTATTATTGCTTGTCAGGCAGAAAACAACGTTCCAGTTGTAGGTAAAGAAGAAATAAGAATGTCCAGAGATATGTATTGGTTAAGAATTGACCGTTACTATTCTTCAAGACAGAAAGTAGAAGTATACGAAGGATTGAAAGAAGGAATGGCAGTACCTGAACTATATGGTACAGCATTCGGAGACGGAGGTGCATTAAACCACCCTGCAGACAATCCAGATGTAATCTTCCAACCAGTAATGTGTCAGCACTGTAACCACGCTCCTTGTGAAACTGTATGTCCGGTAGCGGCTACTTCACACGGTAAGCAAGGACAGAACCACATGGCTTACAACAGATGTATCGGAACAAGATATTGTGCAAACAACTGTCCGTACAAAGTAAGACGTTTCAACTGGTTTACTTATAACTTAAATGATAAATTTGATTTCAATCAAAATAACGATTTAGGAAGAATGGTACTTAACCCTGATGTTGTTGTAAGAACAAGAGGGGTAATGGAGAAATGTTCATTGTGTATCCAAAAGACTCAGGCAACCATCTTAAATGCTAAGAAGGAAAACAGAAAAGTAACAGACAACGAATTTAAAGATTCTGTTGCTTGTGCTGGCGCTTGTTCTACCGGATCAATGACGTTTGGAGACATGAATGACAAAGATTCTGAAGTGAGAAAATTGTATTCTAGCAACAGAAGATATTATTTACTTGAGGAGATCGGCACAAAACCAAACGTGTTCTATCACACTAAAGTAAGAAACAGAGTAGAAAAATAAAGTTTAAATAATAAATAGGTAAAAAATGTCAGGACATTACGAAGCTCCGATAAGGGAACCTCTAATTATTGGTCACAAAACTTATCACGATATTACAGAAGATATCGCACGACCTATCGAAGAAAGAGCAGGTAAATTATGGTGGGTATCACTATATGCAGCCTTGGTTCTATTCATCTATGGATTTGGGTGTATCGCTTATACTATCGGGACAGGTATTGGAGCATGGGGGCTTAACAGAACTATTAACTGGGGTTGGGATATTACCAACTTCGTATGGTGGGTAGGTATCGGTCACGCCGGAACACTTATCTCCGCAGTATTATTATTATTTAGACAGCGTTGGAGAATGTCTGTAAACAGATCTGCAGAGGCGATGACGATCTTTGCGGTTGTGCAGGCAGCAATCTTCCCTGTAATCCACATGGGTAGAGTTTGGGTAGGATACTGGGTTTTCCCTCTTCCAAACCAATTCGGTTCTCTTTGGGGGAACTTTAACTCTCCTCTACTTTGGGACGTATTTGCGATCTCTACGTATTTCTCAGTATCAACTGTATTCTGGTTTATGGGACTAATCCCTGACTTTGCAATGATCAGAGATAGAGCTAAAACACCTTGGACTAAGAAAATTTATACATTCCTAGCATTTGGATGGGGTGGTAAAGCAAAACACTGGCAGAGATTCGAAGAACTTTCTTTGGTTCTTGCAGGTTTAGCTACTCCACTTGTATTCTCAGTACACACCACGGTATCTTTTGACTTCGCAACTTCGGTTATTAAAGGATGGCACTCTACGATCTATCCTCCTTACTTCGTTGCAGGAGCAATCTTCTCAGGATTTGCAATGGTACAGACCCTATTGCTTGTCGCTAGAAAAGTATGTCACCTTGAGGAATATATCACAATGTATCATATCGAAATTATGAACATCGTAATTATTCTTACCGGTGGTATGGTAACTGTAGCGTATGCTACTGAATATTTCATCGGATGGTACTCAGGATCAAGATTTGAAGACTTTACTTATCTTTCTCCGGGTGCTGCTGTAGGACCTTACTGGTGGGCATTCTGGGCTTTGATTAGCTGTAACTTGATTATCCCGGCATTATTCTGGTTCAAGAGAATAAGAACAAATATCATCGCAACATTTATTATTGCATTGATCATCAACATCGGTATGTGGTTTGAGCGTTTTGATATCATCGTTATCAACCTTTCCAGAGATTACTTACCAGGATCTTGGACTATGTTTAAGCCAACGATCATTGATGTGGGTGTATATTTAGGAACAATCGGATTCTTCTCTGTATTATTCTTACTATACGCAAGAACGTTCCCTGTAATTGCACAGGCTGAATTAAAATCGATTCTGAAAATTTCAGGTGAAACTTATAAAGCAAAAGAAGGAGATGAGCACCACTAAAATTGTATACGGACTTTATGCTGACGACGACGATCTAATGAACGGCGTTAAGGCATTCAACGATAAAGGAATCGCTATAAACGAAGTTTATACTCCGTTTCCGGTTCATGGACTAGACAAAGCTTTAGGGTTAAAGAAAACAAGAATTTCTGATGCCGCATTCTTATATGCTCTTTATGGAGTGACCATTGGTGCTACTGTAACCTGGTATGTAATGAATCATGACTGGCCTCAAAATATTGGTGGTAAACCTGCTTTTGACTGGGCACACAACATGCCTGCATTCGTAGTTCCAATGTTTGAATTGATGGTTTTCTGTGCTGCTCACATGATGTCATTGACTTTCTTAGTAAGAAATAAAATGTATCCTGGAGCTCCTGCTCAGAACCCGGATCCGAGAACTACTGATGATAAATTCATGATGGAATTTGTAACTGAAGATGTAGAATCTGTAAAACAGTTGCTGATTGAAACTGGAGTTGAAGAAATAACTGTTAAAGACGCTTAAAATGAAAAAGAATGTATTAAAAATTACAGCTGTTTTAGGTTTAACAACGGTTTTACTTAATTCTTGCGGACCAAAAGAAAATACACCATTAGTATACTTCCCGGATATGTACTTCCCGGTAGCTTACGATCCATTGATGAAAGCTCAGGACGCTTATTCAGATCATGAAAATGAAATTCCTGCTTTCGTTAAAAACAGTTTTGCAACAGGATTGGCTCCGGTAGAAGGATCTGTAGCTCAAAATAAAGATGGAATCTTTGAAGAAGGCTTACTTCCGAAAAACGTAGATCAGTACAATGCAGGATATGATGCTTCAAAAACTATGACAACATCACCTCTTAATCCGGCTAATGCAGCTAAAGATATCGAAAGAGGAAAAATGCTGTTTGATCATACCTGTGCAGCATGTCACGGAACTGGAGGTGATGGACAAGGTCCTATCGTACAAAGCGGTGCTTTCTCCGGTGTACCTAACTATGCCGACAGAGAAATTACTGTAGGATCTGTTCATTATGTATTAACAAACCGGTAGAAATGCAATGGGATCTTATGCTGGCCAGCTTAGCGCTGGAGACAGATGGAGAGTGGCAATGTATGTAATGAGTGCTTTCAAGAAAAATGCAGCACCAGCAGCAGCTACAACGGCTACAGCTACACCAGCTGCAGCAACGACAGAGACTAAGACTACTACCGAAACTAAAAAATAAGAAAAGAAATGTATAGTTTTTCACCAAAATTAAAATCAACTTCTCTAATACTTCTTGTGGTAGGTTTAGTTCTATTTGCTGTCGGTTTCTTTATGAATAGAGGAATCAGTACTGAGAAAATAGAGCATATGATGGAAGCGGTTCATTCTGCCGGTCATGATGCACCTACACACTCAAGTGAAATGGTAGGGCCTCAGGACCATGCCGCTCATTTAGAGCATGCGACAATGCAAATTCATAATTCGCCTTTAGCATCATTACATTTCGTAGCTGTATTCTTCTTCGGAGTAAGTTGTGCAGTATTATTTTTCTACTGTATTCAGCATGTTGCTCACGCAGGATGGCCAATTATCATCACAAGAGTAATGGAAGCTATTGCTTCTTATATCCCTTTTGGAGGTGCTATTTTAGTAATATTAATGTTCCTGAATATCTTTCACCAGGCTCACCTGTTCCATTGGATGGATCCGGATCTTACAGATCCAAATTCTGCCCATTTCGACGTAATCCTGTTTGAAAAGAAGAGATTCTTAAATATTCCTTTCTATGCAATCAGAACATTGATCTATGTGATAGGCGCTTCATTCTTTGTAATGAAACTTAAAGCTCAGTCTAAGAAAGTAGACGAAACCAAATCTAAAGTAGAATATCAATTGCTTTACAGATGGGCAGTAGGATATATCGCATTCTTCGGATTTGCTTCTGCAGCTTGGGCTTGGGACTGGTTGATGTCTATTGACCCTCACTGGTATTCTACAATGTATATCTGGTATTCAATGGTAAGCTGCCTTTCAAGTGGTATTGCTGTGATCATTCTTCTAAGTGTTTTCTTAAAGAAAAACGGATTTTTACCTCAGTTCAATGACAACCACTTACACGATTTAGGAGTATTCCTTTTCGCTACAAGTATGCTTTGGACGTATACATGGTTTGCACAGTTTATGCTATATTGGTATGCGAATGTACCGGAAGAAGTTAACTACTTCTTTGGAAGATTCCAGCACTATGGTATTACTTTCTTACCAATGCTAATAGTAAACTTCGTATTGCCATTATTGGTATTAGTAAGCAGCAGCATCAAAAGAAACTACAAAGTTGTTACCACAATGGCTGTAGTGGTTATTTTAGGTCACCTTTTAGATTATTTCAATATGGTAATGCCTGGAACGGTAGGTCCATACTGGAAAACTCCTGAAGTATTGATCCTGATATTAGGTGCTGTACTATTTGTAGTAGGATTATTTATGTTCACTGTATTGACTGCTTTATCAAAATTAAAGCTGATTCCTACAGGAAACCCATTCTTACATGAATCTGAAATTTATGAGTATCCTTTCTAAGGACTTGTAACAGAAATAAAATAAAAAAGACTGATTGTAATGATCAGTCTTTTTTTGTGCAGACCAATGAACATTAAAAGTGTTTCAGGTAACCCTTTTGGATTTCTGGTGTCTTTATAAAATTGATGAATTATTTTAACCCAATAAAATATTATTATGAAAAGAAATCATCTGCTTCTCGCTCTGTTGATCTTCCTCTCCGGATTTATTCAGGCCCAGACCATCACTTTTGTTTCTGACCAAACGAATAAACCACTCCCCAAAGTTTCCGTGTTCGGTAATGACGGAAGTATCCTCGCATTCTCTGATATCGATGGCAAAATTGATAAACAGCAACTGGATCCGTCAAAGGAGAAATTCCAGCTCGTTTATAATAACTTTCCGGTGGCAACCCTATCCTATTCAGATTTCAGTCAGGAAGTAATTAAAATTAATGATCAGGTCAAAGAAATAGAAACCGTAGTCATTAAAAATACAAAACCGGCAAAATATATTTTTATCAAAGGAAACTTCAACGCTTACGTAACTGTGAACAATAAGCTGAACAGCTACGCAGACGGCATTGTTATATACATTTTTGACAATAAAACTAAAAAACTCAAAAGCACCAATGTAGAGCAATACAGAGTGTACAGATTAAACATCAAAAACGAAAAAAAAGAAACAGCATCATGGGATTATGGAAATTCATTGCAGCTTCCCAAACTTAAAAATGTCGGAAATCCCGAAGAATACATAACAAAAAGAAATACCATTAAGGAATTAAAAGGAGACCGGAAAGACCAGATCGAAGTCACAGGAGCTGCTCTAAAGGAAAAAGAGTTTTCCCTGTTTGGATTTCGGTTTTACGATATCAGAACTATTTTGAATATGTCTTTTGAAAAAGGATCAGAAAAAACACTAAAAGATTTCCTTGAATATAATGAAGTTGCTTTTGTAAAACTTAAGCATAAAAGCGAACCCAATTATAACCAGATTATTCTTTACAATAATTTTTATCCTACAGAATTCAGCTTCAGTAATGATAACGATATTGAAAAAGTGAAATTTGATAAGGACAACAGCAGCTACCAAACAAAATTCTGGCAGGAACCATCATTCCCGGATATGCAGACCATCTTTAGCTCATTCTTCAAGGACGACCTTAAGGAACAACCAAACAAAACTAAAAATTAAATTATAGGTTTAAACGGAAAGAAAAGCTAAGACATTAATATTCAAATAACGAGGTGACTGAACAAATCCATAAAAGAAATAAAACTTAAAACCTCACAAAAGAAAAATAAAAACTCACTATTAATAAAGGTTTTATTAAATTTGCAACAAACCAAATAAAAATGAAAAAGTTTTCTTTTCTACTTGTTTTCAGTCTGTTGCTTTTTACAGCATGCAAAAAGAATCATGTAGATGCTACGAATACTAAAACGCTGCAGTCAAGTATCAATGACATGACTTCAAGCCTTTCAACAATTAAACAGATCAAATTCAATGAAGCGCTTTATATTTTAAAGACGTTTGGGGTAGAAGCAGAAGGTGATGTAGAAGAACTTAAAGCCCTTGGAAAGCTTATCGACGGAAAAAAAGTTCCTGAGATCCTTACATTGGCCGACCAAGTTGCACAGAAAAACGGCATCGAATGGGCCAGTACCTCCCCTCCTTCACTTGGAGAAATGAATATCTTCGGAGATGAAAAAGCAAAAGAGACTGATCCCAACGATGTAAGAGCAAATGCAGTAAACATTATTACCCGGCCTACAGGGGATGATGGAAATGGTGCACCTACTGCTATTCAGATCATTCCAAGACTTGTAGATGCTGCAGGAAACCCTGTTTCATTTACCGGAGCCGGCCTTGAAGCCACTTTAGAAGTCTTCAGCAACGGGGTAAAACTTTCTACAGCTAAAAACCTGATGCAGGATAATAATTTTAAAGGATTTAATTTAAAATTCTCTTCAATTCCTGCTGCAAAAGTAGTAGACGGCAAAATAGACATCACAGTTTCAGTAAAAACAACAGCCAAGACATTCAAAATGTCAAAAATCGGACTTGATGTTAATCCATCAGCCCTAAAAGTTCTTGTTGTACCAAAAACCGACTCAACTGCCGTAACCAAGGATCCAAATGCTGTAATTGATCCAAACAATCCTACAGCTACACCAACTCCTGGAGATCCTAATGCAACTACGACGACACCAACTACTCCAAAACAGCCGGCAGCAGATCCTAAAAATACAGTAAGCAGGTTCTTAAGCAGCGTAAGTTCACAAAACCTTAAGGCAGCCTATGACGCTTCCAGCAACCCAAGCTGGGGAAGCTATGAATCTTTCTCAAATCCTACTTCAGGGTTCGGATCTGTGAAGAACGTGAGCGTAAAAAACATTACTACCA
Organism: Chryseobacterium sp. W4I1; assembly: GCF_030816115.1. NCBI lineage: Bacteria > Pseudomonadati > Bacteroidota > Flavobacteriia > Flavobacteriales > Weeksellaceae > Chryseobacterium > Chryseobacterium sp. W4I1. The sequence continues at coordinate 4,071,555 of NZ_JAUSXQ010000001.1, read as the reverse complement.
ATGCGACGAATGCAGGTGGTGCCAGTGTAAACGCAACTTATGATGTAACGGACAAGAACGGAAAAACAACTTCATTAAAAGTAACTTTCGGACTTAAAAATGTAAATGGAGACTGGAAAATTTCCAGCTATAAAATAAACCCATAATGGCTTCACAAGAACTGATCAGAAAACTGGAAGATACAATTGAAAATATCCCTGATTTTCCCATCCCGGGAATCCAGTTCAAAGATATTTCACCCATTTTTCTAAATCCAAAACTTTATGAAGATGTGATCGCAGAATTGGTTGCATTCAGTAAAGGAAAAGTAGATGCCGTATGCGGAATAGAAAGCCGCGGATATTTATTCGGAATTGCCATTGCCGTAGCATTGGAAGTTCCTTTCATCCTGATCAGAAAGGCAGGCAAGCTCCCACCACCGGTTATTTCAGAAAAATATGACCTGGAATACGGAAGTGCAGTGATTGAAACCCGTAAAGGGCAGATAAAGCCGGGACAGAGAATTCTTATCCATGATGATTTATTGGCAACAGGCGGAACTACAGAAGCCGCAGCCAAACTAGTGGAAAAACAAGGGGCAACCGTCGCACAATTCAGTTTCCTTATTGGCCTGAAAGGATTAAACGGAGATGAGAAACTGAAAAGATTTAATGCAGAAATCTATCCCGTTCTTGAATATTAAATGGCTATAAACTGTAGAAAGATATTGGCCTTGAAGATATCGCACTGGGCAGAATCCAAGCGTAATATCAATAACTTTTGACAATTAACAACATTTTCACAATAATACTTCAAAGTATTTTGTAAATCATTCAGAAACAATTAAATTTGCATTTCAATTTTTAAAAATTTATGGCAAAATTGGGAAAGAATGCTCAGAACGAGCAAGAAGGTAAAGAAACGGTTGAGTTCTTTAAAGACCTTGACAGAGAGGCTTTAAACACTGAACGGTTCCTTGAGAAATATTCAAAACCATTGGGTATTATTTTCGGGGTATTGGTATTGGGTGTTTTAGGATTTTTCGCTTACAAGCAGTTTGTAGTGGCTCCTAAGAATGTTGAAGCTGTAAAAGGTTTCCTTGCTGCTCAAAAAAACCAGACAGCAGGTAAAGACAAAGAAGCCTTAGGCGGAACTTCTGCTGCAAATACAGGTTTCTTAGGAACATATAACGAATATTCGAACACAAAGGTTGGTGAGCTTGCTGCTTATAATGCAGGATTATTAAAATTCAAAGCTGGAAAATTCCAGGAAGCTTACGATCTTTTAGATAAATTTTCATCTGACAACAAAACATTGGTAGCATTGAAATTTGGTGCCATGGCAGATGCACAATCAGGTCTTAATAAAAATGATGAGGCGCTGTCTTTATTAGATAAAGCTGCATCAGCTTCTGATGATCCTTATACTACTTACTATTTCACAAGAAAAGCAGGTATTCTAGCATTGGGATTAAAGAAAAATGCAGAAGCTAAGAAATACTTCTCTGCAATCAGCGAGAAATATCAGGACTATGACAACGGAATGTCTGATTCTTATATTGAAATGACTAAATATTTTTAAAAAATGGCAACAGTTAATCTTTCCGATTACAAGCCACTTCATATAACAAATGCCGAAGATTTTTCTATCGGCATTGTTTTTTCTGAGTGGAATGATTTTGTAACTTACAATCTTCGTGATGCAGCTTTGGAAATTCTTGAAAAAGAAGGCGTAAAACCAGAAAACATTAAACTATTCTCGGTTCCGGGTGCTTTTGAACTGAACTATGCCAGTATGCAGCTATGCAAAGAAAGAAAGTATGATGCAGTAATCGCTATCGGATGTGTAATCCGTGGTGAGACTCCTCACTTTGATTTTGTATGTGATGCAGTAGCGCAGGGAATCAAAGACTGTAATATCTTAACGGATACCCCTACTATCTTCTGTGTGCTGACTGATGACACAAAAGAGCAGTCTATCGCAAGAAGTGGCGGAGACCTTGGAAATAAAGGTGTAGAAGCAGCAGTAACCGCTTTAAGGATGATCGATTTTAAAAAGAATCTTTCTGATAAAAAGGGGAATATCGGTTTCGGACACTCTTAATTTTTAATTTCTTTTAACAGTATACAGGACTATTTTTAATAGTCCTTTTTATTTGATATACTGCTTTATATTTCCTTTTTTTTACATTTAATTGATGAATATTACAAGTTATTTATTCACTAATAATTTCAAAAAAATATAAGAAACGTCATGTTTTTATCTATAAGTTATATACAAGAACTATCTTTGCGAAAATTAACTAATACATAACGTACATGTTTCCAAGCAAAATAAAACCATTCTTGTATTTAGGGATTTTCTATCTGATCATTTCATTGATCGTAAGAATTGTATTTCTTTTTCATCCGATCACTACGGCAAGTTTCGGTTTTTTTGAAGTCATAAAAGTCCTGTCAATCGGTTTATTGAATGATATTTTTGTTTTCACGTTAGCCAGTACGATTTTGGCACTTTATTTTTTATTTCTATCCAATTCAAAATACAAAAAACCTTATGGCTATATTATTTTTGGAGCCTTGGTGCTGTTTTTCCTCTACATATTGCTCGTTCCCAACAATATATTCAATCAGTATGGAGGATCTATTTCAGAAGTGGCTTTAACTTTTGTGGGAATTAAAACGCTGTTCTTTGGCCTGATGCTTTTTATCCCTTCAAAGAGGATCAGAATCAGAAATGTGTTATATTTCATTACACTTTTGCTATATGTTCTTCTGATCATCTTCAATGCTGTAAGTGAATATTTCTTTTATAATGAATTCGGAGTACGTTATAACTTCATTGCGGTAGATTATTTAATATACACCAACGAGGTTATCGGAAACATTATGGAAAGCTATCCTGTAGTACCCTTATTTTCTGCAATCCTGATTATCACTTTAGCCATTACATGGTTTATCTATAAAAAAACAAAAGACGAGCTTTTAGAACTTCCGAACTTTAAACAAAAGATGATCCTTTTAGGGAGTTTTATTGTTCTTGCCGGAATCAGTCTTTTTGGGATATCATTATTAATGCAGATCAGATCAGACAATGTTTTTGCCGACGAGATTGAAAACAACGGACTTCCAAAATTTTACTGGGCATTTACTCATAATGAACTGGATTATTTTAAATTTTACCCACAGATTGGCCAGCAGGAAGCTGAAAAGAATTTTTTGAGCCAGTACGCAGAACCTGTGTTAACAAGAAATGTGGTCGCAGAGCAACCTGAGCTTAAGAAAAACGTTGTTCTGATCTCTATTGAAAGCTTATCTGCCGATTTCATGGCACATTATGGAGGCACTTTAAAAATCACTCCTTTCCTGGATAGTCTGGCAGACCGATCCATGATGTTCACCAATCTTTATGCTACCGGAAACAGGACCGTAAGAGGTCTTGAAGCGCTTACACTTTGTATTCCCCCTACTGCCGGAGAAAGTGTGATCAAAAGGGATGATAACAAAAATAAATTCACAACAGGAAGCGTATTCAAATCCAAAGGATATGATGTGAAATTTTTATATGGCGGTTACAGCTATTTCGATAATATGCAGGATTTCTATGCCGGAAACGGGTATGGTATTGTCGACAGGAATAATTTTAAACCTGAAGAAATCACTTTTGCCAATGTCTGGGGTGTTGCCGATGAAGATATGGCTAAAAAAGCAATTCAGACAATGAATGCTGAGGCTAAATCCGGAAAACCGTTTTTCAACCACTGGATGACCGTTTCCAATCACAGGCCTTTTACCTATCCTGACGGAAGAATAGACATTCCCGGAACAGCAAAATCACGTGACGGCGGTGTAAAATATACCGATTATTCACTTAGAATGTTTTTTGAAATGGCTAAAAAACAGGATTGGTACAAAAATACAGTCTTTGTGATCATTGCCGATCATTGCGCATCCAGTGCAGGGAAAACAGAACTTCCTATGGATAAGTACAGAATTCCGGCGATGATCTTCTCGGAAGGATTTATCCAGCCTCAGAAATTTGATAAGCTGATGTCTCAGATCGATATAATGCCTACTTTATTCGGGCTGTTGAATTTCAACTACCAATCTAAATTTCTTGGCCAGGATGTCTTCAAAAAAGAATTCCAGCCCAAAGCCTATATAGCAACCTATCAGGATCTTGGATTGATAAAAGACGGGCGTTTAACGATCATTTCACCAGTTAAAAAGGTAAAACAATACTCGTTACAGCTGGAATCCAGCACTCTCGCTCCTGAATTCAAATTATATTATGATGAAAAGCTGATGAAGGATCCCGATCAGAAACTGGTCAATGATGCGGTTTCTGCCTATCAGTCCACTTCATTCTGGCTTAAAGAAAAGAAGCTTAACCGATAAGGTGAGGAACAAAACGGCTCTGGTTATTGGTGATCAGGTGAACACTTTCCCTGATCCCGATGCCTGCAGGCTCCTGCCCGATCACCCAGCTGCCGATTACCGGATAATTACCTTCAAAATTGGGAAGCTCAAATAATTGCTGATAAATAAAGCCTTCCTTGCCGTAAACGCCATCATTCTCCTCAACAGGGATGTTATTTTTGTGTAGGATCACATTGGCTCCTTCTCTGGAGTAAATAGGCTTTTTAGCAAAATCTTTCAGATGCCCAGGTTCAAAATAAGATTCCAGAAGGTAAGGATGATTGGGATACATCTCCCAAATAATGGGCAGAATAGCTTTTGAGGAAAGTAAAATTTTCCATGCCGGTTCAATCCATTGCGACCTGAAACCATTTTTCACCAGTTTTTCGCCAAAACCGTCTGCAAGGATCCACTCATAAGGATAAAGCTTGAAAATATATTCCATCACAGAACGGTCTTCTGCAATGAATTCTGAAATATCTTCAGCCCATCCAATATCCTGAACAGGAATAAATTCTGTATCAAAACCTGCCTGCGAAGCACAGTCGCGCATGTATTCCACATTGGTTACATCTTCAATATTGGTAAGTGAAGCAAAATAAATATGATGAGGATTCATATAATGTTTAAGGTGCTTCCAATAGCCCACCAGCTTTTCATGAATAGAATTAAACTGATCTTTATTAGGATACATTTCCTGCAGCCAATACCATTGTATAACCGATGCTTCATACAGCGAGGTAGGAGTATCTGCATTAAATTCCAGCAATTTCAGATTCTTTCCATCAAAACCGAAATCAAATCTTCCGTAGATGGACGGATGATCTTCTTCCCAGCTTGTGATAATATAATTCCGGAACCACTCAGGAATATTGAATTTTTCCCAAAGATCTTTTTCAATAATATAATCTACCGCTTTTAAGCACATTTCCCAGAGCTCGGCAGTAGCAGTTTCTATTGTATCGATTTCTTCTGTACTCAACTGGTAATAATGACTTTCGTCCCAATAAAGCCCATCCAGAGAATGGTATCCAAACCCCAGGTTCTCAAGTTTATGCTGCCAGTTTTTCCTGAACTGTGACTGAATTCTTTTCATAATTTATGATGATGCACTGAAACCACTTCTTCCCAGCTGGCCTCTTACTACATTTCCTTTAAAGTTATTTCTACCGATATTGGATTTGGTGCTTATCGCATCACTGTAATAGCCGGCCTTCTGATAAGAACCGTAGCTGTAAGCTCCATACGGCCTAAATGCATGGTACAGCAGAAGTCCCGTCATAAAACCATGTGATCTGGTGTAGGAAGCTGTAGTATCAGACCTCATATAGACTTTCTTTTCGTTTGGATTCTTAGATGTCTCCTGAGAACAGGCAGCCAATATTCCTGTCACAAAAAGCAATTTTATAGAACTGGACTTTTTCATTATTGAACGGTTATAAAAAATTCATAGTCTTTTTTCGTTTTGGCAATATGCTCAGAACCATTATTGTCTTCTCCTCCTACAAGAGTATCTCCAAGGCTTGGAATGGTATCCTTTTTAATAATTTCTTTAAAAAGTCTTTTATCCTTCCAGATTTTGTGTTTAGTGATGAGAAGGTCTGCATGATCAAGATGTTCAACGGAAAGTACGGTTTCAATTGAACCATTCTTATCAACATTATTTACTTCATCCTCTTTCTCTTTTTTACAGGCTGTAAATGCCATTATTCCAACTGATAACAGGCAAAGCTTAATTTTTTTCACGAAGGTTGTAATTTTTCACAAAAGTAGCAATTTAGTAATGATATTATTTTAAATTTACAAGGCAAAAATTTATTTATTATGAAATGGACAGACGACAGAGGCGGAAACGTGGATGACCGCCGTGGTTCTGGTGGCAGCGGAGGTATGATTGTAGGTGGAGGGCTCGGAACTTTGATTATAGCTGCAATTGTTTTCTTTTTGGGAGGTGATCCTTCCGGTATTCTGAACTCCGGCAGTGTACAATCTTCCGGAAACGGACAAAAACGCGAACTTACCGCTGAAGAGAATAAAATTGGGGAAATGGTAGATATGATGAGTGGATGGAATGTCATTACCTGGGATCAGATTTTTAAAGAAAACGGGATGACGTATACAAAACCGGGAATTGTTCTTTTTGAAGATACTACACAATCCGGATGCGGAACTGCTCAGTCTGCCATGGGACCGTTCTACTGTCCTGCCGACCAAAAGATCTATATGGACATGAGCTTTTTTAATGAACTACAGCAGAGATTCGGGGCAAAAGTAACGGAATTCACTGTAGCCTATGTTTTGGCCCACGAAGAAGGGCACCATATCCAGACTCTTTTGGGAACCACTCAGAAAGTAGATGAGTTAAGAAGAAGCGGAAGATATTCTGAAGCAGATATGAACAGGGTGTCTATAGCTACAGAGCTGCAGGCAGATTTCTATGCCGGAGTATGGGCAAAAAGAACAAATGATACAAAAGGTATTCTGGAGCCTGGTGATATAGAATCTGCCATAGATGCGGCCCAGGCTGTAGGTGATGACAATATCCAAAAAAGATCGCAAGGCTATGTGAATCAGGAAAGCTTTACCCACGGCTCATCAGCTCAGCGCAAAGAATGGTTTATGAAAGGTTATAATACAGGAGATATTAAGCAGGGAGATACCTTTAACCAGCTTTTAAAATAATTTAAGAATAGAAATCTTATACAAACAATCATCCCTGAAGAAGTTCTTCAGGGATGATTGTTTTATTGCAATTCAATGGGGTTGCTATTTTTCTTAGCTTCTTGTTTTACTCTTTCTTCCATTCTCTTCCTCATATCTGCCGGGTTTTGATTTCCACCGCCACCACCTGCTCTCGGGGATGCCGGGAAGCCTCCCCCTCCGCCACTCTGCATGAATGACATGGGATCTGTTTTAAACTTTTCCTGTTGCTTCACATAATCAGATCTTTTTACTTTCAAAGTATTTCCAAATTGATTTAAAGTTGAAATTTCTGCAATTTTATAATTCTTCATCAGGTCAAAAGAATAATCACCGTTCTCATCTTCCACTTTAACGATAAGTCCGGGAAGTCCTCCAAATTTATAGGGCCCGTCCTGATAAGGCAGATCTGTAGTGAACCAGGCAGTCCATTTCCTTCCTGCAAAATCCGTTGTTGCCTTTTGTACTTTGTAGTCTCCTATTTTCGTGGTTTCGGAAGATATCTTCCAGTTCAGGGGACGGTCTTCCTCATACACATAAACATCCCTTCCAATCCTATCCTTAAAGATTGTTTTCTGGCTAGCCTTATCCTTTTCAACTGAATAATTGATATTGGTTCGTACACCTTCCATCTGCTCTCTGCTTACTGAACCTCTGCCTCCTCCACCTGAAAAAGCCTTTTGCAGTATGGAATCCCTTTTAAATCTGTTTTCGGAATAAAAAAGAGATTTTTCTGCGGAAATATCCAGATATGCATTTTCTGTTTTAATATCGGTTTTATTTTCCGCATCAGGTTTCATCGTAACCTGATATACAAAACGGTTGCTCTGTCCGGAAATATGCTGTATAAACAGCGCTAAAGCAATGATGCCTATTTTTTTCATTCTAAGTTTTATTTTAATTCAATTGGGTTTTGACTGATCTCATTATTAAAAGAAGGAGTAGCTGTGTCAGAATTTGGTGAAGGCATGTGATCCCCATTCATTCCTCTACCCGTCATTTCCCCACCACCTGGATGATCACCTCCTCTCATTCCTCCGCCATGTCTACCGCCTCCGCCAAAGTTTTGCATTCCTGCAGCATCTTTCATTGTTCTTCTGTTTTTTGCAAATTCAAGCTCCAGTGCAGCTTTATCACCGTTAAAATTAATTCTTGTACTTTGTTTTGCATCAGAAATATCCGGCTCTTCAAAAGAATTTTTAATTATTATTTTTTTGATCAGATCAAATTTATAGTCGCCTTTATCATCTTCTAATTTCACAATTAATCCCGGTAATCCAGAGAATTTATAGGGACCATCAGAAATATTAATTTCTTTTGTGAACCAGGCTGTCCACACTCTGCCTCCAAAATTGGTTATAGCTTTTTGAGCCGGATATCCATTTTGCTGTTCCATAACATTCGTTATTTCCCATTTTATCGGTCGGTCTTCCTGATAATAAATTTGTTTCCCTGCTACTTTGTCGTGGTAATAAACCTTTTGCCCGGGAATATTTTTGGTGATATAATATTCAAAAAAAGTAGGTTCAGCATGTTTTCGTACATCAAGCTTAGAAAAATCTTTTTTTTCACTCTTCTTATCTTTTTTTTCTTCTTCTTTAAAAACGGTAAATAAAGAATCTTTAATTAATTTATTTTCACTGATAAATAAAGAATGATCTCCTTTAACATTCAGAAAAGTTTTTTCAGTTTTCATCGTTACCAGATTAATTGAATCCGGATTAACCGAAGCCTGGTATATGTATCTTACCGTCTGTCCATGGTACATTGTTAATAAAAACAGCATCAAAAAAACAGGTAATTTATATTTCATATATTATTTCTTTTATAGATATTAAATCCTACTCAAAGTTAAATCAAAAACAAAATCTCAGGATTTTTGAAATGAAATTTATATAAATTTAACATCCACAATCAAATCCAAATTAATTTAATAAGATTGGAATCATTAAAATAGATAGCTTCAATTTGAGATTGCGGAAATTAGTTCGTATTTTTGCATAATTAAATCATTCTAAATAAATACAATGATAAAAGTATCAGACCAAGCAAAGGCAAAAGCCATCCAACTTATGACGGAAGATGGTTTCAACCCTGCTGAAGATTATATAAGAGTAGGGGTGAAAAGTGGAGGATGTTCTGGTTTAGAGTATGTTTTGGGATTTGACAATCAAAAAACAGACACAGATCAAATTTTTGAAGACAATGATGTCAAAATTATTGTTGAAAAAAAATCTATCCTTTATTTAGCAGGAACGATCCTTGAATATTCAGGAGGATTAAACGGAAAGGGGTTTGTTTTCAACAATCCTAATGCATCCAGAACGTGTGGTTGTGGAGAGAGTTTTTCTTTATAATTAGAAGTTAGAAACAAGAGGTTAGAAATGAGCACATTGCAAAGACTAACATCTGAAAACTGACCTCTAAAATCTATTACAATGAGTAAATACACTGAAGACGATTTAAGAGTCGATCTCGAAAATAAAAAATATGAATTCGGTTGGGAAACAAAAATCGATTACGAAGATTTCCCAATTGGTTTAAATGAAGATATCGTTCGTGCCATCTCTGCAAAAAAAGAGGAACCGGAATGGATGACAGAATGGCGTTTGGAATCTTTCAGGATCTGGCTGAAAATGACGGAACCTACCTGGGCCAACATTAAATATGAAAAGCCAGACTTCCAGGCGATCAAATATTACGCTGCACCAAAATCAAAACCTGAATTGGAAAGTTTAGATGAGGTAGATCCGGAATTATTGGCAACTTTTGCCAAATTGGGGATCAATATCGAGGAACAGAAAAGACTTTCAGGAGTTGCTGTAGATATCGTAATAGATTCGGTTTCCGTAAAAACTACATTTCAGGATACCTTAATGGAAAAAGGAATTATTTTCTGTTCCATTTCGGAAGCTATTAAAAACCATCCTGATCTGGTAAGAAAATATCTTGGAAAAGTAGTTCCAAGAGGAGATAATTTTTATTCAGCATTGAATTCCGCAGTATTTTCTGACGGAAGTTTCTGCTATATTCCAAAAGGGGTAAGATGCCCGATGGAGCTTTCCACTTATTTCCGTATCAATCAGGCAGGAACAGGTCAATTTGAAAGAACGCTTGTGATCGCAGATGAAGGAAGTTACGTTTCTTATCTTGAAGGATGTACAGCCCCTTCAAGAGATGAAAACCAGCTGCACGCAGCCGTTGTGGAACTTATTGCAATGGATAATGCAGAGATCAAATATTCAACTGTTCAAAACTGGTATCCGGGGAATGAAGAAGGAAAAGGTGGTGTTTTCAATTTTGTAACCAAAAGAGGTTTATGTGAAAGGAAAGCAAAAATCTCCTGGACACAAGTGGAAACAGGTTCTGCCGTAACATGGAAATATCCTTCATGTATCTTAAAAGGTGACGGATCAATCGGTGAGTTCTATTCTATCGCTGTAACGAACAATCATCAGTATGCCGATACAGGAACAAAAATGATCCACATTGGTAAGAATACGAAATCAACAATTATTTCAAAGGGTATTTCTGCAGGAAAATCTCAGAATTCATACAGAGGTTTGGTAAAAGTAATGCCTTCTGCAAAAGGAGCAAGAAATTTCTCCCAGTGTGACTCCCTGTTGATGGGTAATGAATGTGGTGCACATACCTTCCCTTATATTGAGATCAAAGACCCAACGGCACAGTTAGAGCATGAGGCAACGACTTCAAAGATCGGTGAAGATCAGATCTTCTACTGTAACCAGAGAGGTATTGATACAGAAAGAGCAATTGCTTTGATTGTCAATGGCTTCAGCAAAGAAGTATTGAATAAGCTTCCTATGGAATTCGCCATTGAGGCTCAGAAATTGTTAGAGATATCGCTTGAGGGCTCTGTAGGATAAATTGATAATGGAGGCCACCGAAAATTTAATTTTAAGAAGACCTGAGAAAGAAGATTTTGAAAGGTTCTTTGAAATTAATAAGGATCCACAGACGAACCTGTATAATCCGGGTGGACCAATGACTTTTGCGAAAGCAGAAAACACATTTAAAAGAATGATGGATCATTGGGAGCAGTATGATTTTGGGGGCTGGACCATTATAGCAAAAGAAAACAAGAACATTATCGGTTTTGGAGGCTTGAGCTATAAAATGTACGGTGAAGAAGAAAAACTAAATCTTGGATACCGCTTTGCAGTGGAAGCATGGGGAAAAGGATACGCAACAGAATTCACAAAGAAAGCTATAAACCTGGGATTTAATATCGGTAAAGAAGAAATATTTGGAATTGTTCGTCCTGACAATATAGCTTCTGTTAAAGTTTTAGAAAAGGCAGGAATGACACCAATTGGAACTCTTAATGATGTTCCCGGTCAACCTGAAAGTTTAGTATATAGAATTCAAAATAATTTGTTTAGCAAATAAAAATGTTAGAGATAAAAAACTTACACGCCAGAATTGAAGATGGCGCAGAAATTTTAAAAGGAATTAATCTTGAAATAAAGCCGGGTGAAGTTCATGCCATTATGGGACCGAACGGAGCTGGAAAATCTACTCTTTCTTCTGTGATTGCAGGAAAAGAAGAGTATGAAGTAACAGAAGGGGAAATTATTTTCCAGGGAGAAAACATCATTGAAGATGCTCCTGAAGATAGAGCACACAAAGGAGTTTTCCTTTCTTTCCAATATCCGGTAGAAATCCCGGGAGTTTCTGTAACCAACTTTATTAAGGCTGCTTTAAACGAGACAAGAAAAGCAAACGGACTGGCTGAAATGCCGGCAAAAGAAATGCTTGCTCTTATCCGTGAAAAGTCTGAACAATTGGGAATTAAAAAAGATTTCCTTTCAAGATCACTGAACGAAGGTTTTTCCGGAGGTGAAAAGAAGAGAAACGAGATCTTCCAGATGATGATGCTTAATCCTAAATTAGCTATTCTTGATGAAACAGATTCAGGATTGGATATTGATGCATTAAGAATCGTTGCAGATGGTGTAAACCACTTTAAAAAATGAAGGAAATGCAGTTCTTCTGATTACTCATTATCAGAGATTGCTTAACTATATCCAGCCTGACTTTGTTCACGTTCTTGCCAACGGAAAAATCATCAAAACCGGTGATAAATCTCTGGCTTTAGAGCTTGAAGAAAAAGGCTACGACTGGCTTCTTAACTAAGAAGAAGAATTCAGTGGGGATTTTATCAATCCTTTCTGAAGATGCGGAAAAACCGCAGTAAATATTATTATTTTTTAAATATATAAAATAAGGTGTGATGGCCGAAATAGCAGTAATGGCTTTATACGATCAGATTATTGACAATCACGGTGAATTTTTGGAGAGTCTTCGTCACAGGTTTCTGGATGAAGAGAGAAAAACTGCTCTTCAGAATTTCGAAAACTTAGGTTTTCCAACAAAAAAAGACGAAGAATATAAATATACCAATGTAAAAGAGATCACAGAGAAAAATTATAACTTTTTCCCTAAAGAAGGTCACAATATCACCAGAGAACGGCTGGATCAGCTGCATTTGGGTGAAGAAAATTTTGACTGGATCGTTTTTGTAAATGGTAAACTTCATAAAGAGCTTTCAAAAGTTTCTATAGAAAATGTAGAATTTCTTTCGTTCAATTATGCTTTGAATGATGAAAAACATAAAGAAGTATTTGATACCTATTTTAATACTATTGCTTCCAAAGATTCAGCTTTCACCAATCTAAACCTTGCTTACTGCAAGTATGGTTTTTTTCTGAAAGTTCCCAAAAATGTAGTGATTGAAAAACCAATCCACATTTTTTATATTTCTCAGAATCAGGAAGAAAATACATTCTATAATACAAGAAATTTACTGATTGTAGAAGAAGGTGCTAAAGTAGAGGTTATAGAAAGTCACCATAATTTTGATGACACTTATGTTCTGACAAATTCTGTGACGGAAATCTTTACTTATCCCAATGCTAAAGCAGACTGGCATAAGCTTCAGAATGACAACAACACCTCATATCTGATTGACAGTACTTTTGCAAGGCAGGAAAAAGACAGCTTGACGACAGTAAATACCTTCACTTTCGGAGGGAAGCTGGTAAGAAACAATTTGGATTTCATTCATAACGGAAGCAATATCAACTCGTTTATGAATGGAATTACGATCATTGGAAAAGATCAGCTTGTGGATCACCATACAGCAGTTCACCACAATTTCCCGAACTGTGAAAGCTACCAGAATTATAAAGGTATTTTCGATGGAAATGCGCACGGTGTTTTCAACGGAAAGGTTTTTGTAGATAAAATTGCTCAGAAAACCAATGCTTATCAGCAAAACAACAACGTCCTTTTAAGTGAAGGGGCTACCATTGATACAAAACCTCAGTTGGAGATCTTTGCAGATGACGTAAAATGTTCTCACGGTTGTACAGTGGGCCAGCTTAACGAAGATGCCCTGTTCTATTTAAGAGCAAGAGGAATTTCTAAAAAAGAAGCTCAGGCTTTACTTTTATATGCTTTCGCCAACGACGCAATGCAGAATATTGATATTGAACCGCTTAAAGAAAAAATTTCAAAACTTTTAGCTGAAAAGCTACAGGTGGATTTAGAATTTTAAGACTTATATAAATTGATACCCAAAAAGCACTTCTTCTGAAGTGCTTTTTTATTGATGTCATTTTATAAGTATGGAAGCTGGAAGAGGGAAGTTATTAAGGTTGAATCTAAAATTATTGTTCTTTAAACAGTTAATTCCTTTATTCCTATAGTAAATTCTTGCCTCCTTTTTTCTAACTCTACCGCCCCAATTATTTCAACCAGGATTGATTGTCTTTCTTATCAGAACGTTTTTTTCCGTTATCGATATTATAGGCGAAACCTACTCCCAAAGTTTGTTTAAGCTGTGTTTTCTGGATCTGGTTATGGTCATACAGGAGATCTAAAGTAACATTCGTTGAAATAAACTTATTGATCTTCATATTAAGAATTCCGCTGTAGCCCAGCACCAGGTGATCAGGATGGTCCAGATAATTGGAAAATACAGAAGCCGTATTCGTCAGGTTAATATTCTCCATGATCTTGATCTTGTACATCGCTGTGCCTAAAAAACCGAACTGGAACAGAGAAGAATCACCGTCATTTTTAAGGCCATAAGTTCCTGCTGTCTGAAGTTCCTTATCCAGAACGAAAGTTACTCTGGCGTTAGCAGGACGGAGCGTCATTGTAAAATTGTCATTAGGGCGGTAAGTAACACCAACACCTACGTTCAGGTATCCGGGGGCCATAAAATTAGAAATCTTTTTTGCATCAGGATTATTTCCGTCCTCATAACCTCCTGCAAACTGAGTCTGCAGACCTATACCTCCTGAAAGGTACCAGTTCTTGACAAATTCACGCCCGTAATTGGTAGACAGATTGATTACATCCTGTGTTTTTCTGGTCCCGATCCCTTTTGTATTATTCTGCCCGTAGCCCAGAATAATGATATTTTCCCAAAGATCCTTCCCTTTTTCATAGGTCATATTGTAATTAACCCCGGCAAGCCATCCAACGTTGTTGGCTCCCCCGCCGACCCAGTTTGAAAAGGCAGCCTGATTGAGCATTAAGGTATTCTGTCCCTGTATAGACCATGCTTTTATGGTATCTGCTGTAGCGGCATCAGTTTTAACTTCCTGAGCCATTGCGCTGATTCCAAAACAAATGGAAGCGGACAATAAAAGTTTTTTCATAAGTAATGATTTTCGTTACAAAAATATACATATAATTTCTGTTAAAAAACTAATCACCCTTATTTGAAATATCAAATTGCTATTTAAAGCATTAAATGACTGCAAACTACACTTAAAAAAAAAACCAATGAACTTATCCGCACTTATAAATCCCGGCTTACATTAACGGGAAAGCACCTATTATAGAAGTGCTTTGATCTTTATAAAGAAGGTTATAATTTATTTTTTAATCCACCATTGGCTGTCCTTTCTGTCAGAACGTTTCACACCGTTATTCAGCAGATAGGAAAACCCTATCCCGAGCGTCTGCTTAAGCTGTGTTTTTTGGATCTGGTTGTGGTCATACAGAAGATCTACTGTAATATTGGATGAGATAAATTTATTTACTTTAAAGTTTAAAACGGCACCATAGGCCAGCACCAATCTTTCCGGATGGTCAAGGTAATTTGAGAATACTGAAGCCGTATTGGTTATATGAACATTCTCCATCAGCTTTACTTTATACATTGCTGTTCCTAGAAAACCGAACTGCAGCAATGAAGTATCTCCATCATTTTTTAAACCATAACTTCCGGCATACTGAAGTTCCTTATCCAATACAAATGTCCACCTGGCGTTGGTAGGCCGCAGTGTTACCGTCAAATTATCATTCGGCCGGTAGGTGATCCCCATACCGAGATTTAGATAGCCGGGCGCCATAAAATTAGAGATCTTTTTGGCAGCAGGATTATTACCGTCTTCGTATCCGGCAGCAAACTGAGACTGCAGCCCTGCTCCTAAAGAAAAATACCAGCTTTTGGAAAATTTCCGCCCATAATTAGTAGAAACATTGATAACATCTTGTGTTTTCCTTACACCCAGGCCTTTCGTATCATTCTGCCCATAATCCAAAGCAATTATATTTTCCCAGAGATCATTGTCTTTTTCATAGGTAATATTGTAGTTTACACCAGCAAGCCATCCTACATTGTTGGCCCCTCCGCCGACCCAGTTTGAAAAGGCCGCCTGATTGATCATTAAAGTATTTTTCCCCATTACCGACCAGTATTTTACCGTATCCACGACTACTGAATCTTTTTTCAATTCTTCTTGTGCACTTACATAAATTCCCATAGAAAAGGAAAGAATCAATAAAAACTTCTTCATTATGTTACCTGATTTTCATTACAAAAATATTAATATAATTTTTTTTTAAGCAAATCCAACTTATAAAAAGCCTTAAAAAGTAAAAACTCTTTTCAATTAACCAAAAACAAGCCAGTTTAATACATTCAATGTCAAAATATTAAGCTTCGCATTTTAAAAATTGAAACCTTTTGTCTCAAAATAAAGAGATCATCATATGATACATCGCCAAATTTTCCGAAATTTATTATTGGCTTTTGATTTGAGATACCATTCCTATGTTTAAAAATATAATTTCCAAAAGAGCTATTATAGTCCCATTGCTAATGCTTTCGGCTATGTGGTTAGGCTACTTTCTGCAGACACTGGGCTTTTTTCAAAGCTGTTTCGGAGCCATTATACCTTTACTGCCGGAAGGTCTTTTGGGAATCATCACTTCTCCCCTGCTGCATGGAAATTTAGATCATATCATAGGAAATTCTATTCCGGTAGCCATTCTTATGTCTCTTTTATATCAGTTCTATCCTTTAGTTGCCAATAAAGTAATCATTACCGGCTGGCTGGCCACAGGACTGCTGATCTGGCTATTGCCTCCCATAGACATCCTGACCGGTGATTATATGTACACCTGCACCATTGGAGCCAGCGGAATTGTATACGTCCTTGCATTCTTTCTTTTTTTCAGTGGGGTATTCAAATGGAATATGAAGCATCTTACTATATCCATGCTCGTTGTTTTATACTATGGCAGTTTGATCTGGGGTATGTTTCCTGAAGAGTTATTTTATAATATGCAGGAGCCAAGCAAGATTTCATGGCAGGCACACCTTTCAGGAGCAGTGGTAGGAAGCATTATAGCTTTTGCTTTTAAAAATGTAGGCGAAAAGAAAAAAAAATACATCTGGGAATTTCCCAATTATTATAACGAAAAAGATGATAAGCTCTGGCAGCAATACAAAGAGAATCATCCCGAAGACTTTTTGGAGCTACCTTATAAAAAAAGAGATGATATCTGGGATCATTTGGATGAATTAAGAAAGAAGTAAAATTGAGTAGAGATTGGAAAATGGAGTCTGGATATTAAAATAGGCTTCAGTAATCAAGTAAACTTAAAAGAATAGAAAATGCCTCAATAATTTCTTTCTTCCAGCTTCAGGTTTCCTGACAGTAGCCAACTCATGTTATTTTATTATATTTGATAAAACACACACATGATCACTGAAGAATATCTTTATGCAATTGCCCTGCGTGAATGCAGCCTTATAGGCGACATCAATTTCCATAAACTTGTACGAACCTTCGGAAGCGCTGAAGAAGTATGGAAAAAAGCTAAAAAGGAATACAGCAAAACGAATGGAATAGGCAGAAAAACGGTTTCGGAAATTGGCAAAGAAGACCATCTTAAATTTGCAGAGAAGGAGATCGAATTCTGCGAAAAGAACAATATACAGATCAGGCTCAGACATCTGAATGAAATTCCACGCTTATTAAACGAATGTGATGATGCTCCTGCTATTCTTTATCAAAAGGGAAATTTTGATGATGCTCTGCCAAAGGTAAGTATCGTAGGAACCAGAAATATGACCTCTTATGGCAAAGAATTCATTGAAGGATTTTTCGAAGCCACAAAGCACAACAAATACATATCAGTCAGTGGATTAGCTCTTGGAGTTGATAAGGAGTCTCATGAGCGATCAATTCATTATAACATACCTACAATAGCGGTTCTCGCCCATGGATTTCATACGCTATATCCTTCTAAAAATAAAAAATTATCTGAAAAGATTATTGAGGAAGGAGGTGCATTGCTTACAGAATTCAATTCTTCCAGAAAACCGGACCGTGAAAATTTCATCCAGAGAAACAGAATTATTGCAGGAATTTCACCTTCTACTCTGGTCGTGGAAACGGGTTTCGGCGGCGGATCTGTAAGCACTGCGGCTTTTGCCAATGATTACAACCGGGACGTCTTTGCCCTTCCGGGAAAGATAACGGATCCTTACAGTCAGGGGTGTAACCATCTGATCTTCCAAAACAAAGCAACGGCTATTTCTACGATAAAAGACCTGGTGGATTCCCTGGGTTTCAATCAATCAAAACATAAAATGGAAGAGCTATTTCCTTACAGCGAAACAAATACACAACTATCTGATAACCAAGAATCAATATATAAATCTATAAAAGACAATCCTAAGGTTTCTCTTGACGATCTCGCACAGATGGTTTCGATACCTTCCTATAAAATTCTTCCTGTAATTTTGGAATTGGAGCTTTTAGGGAAAGTAAAATCATTTTCCGGGAGGCAATTTACAGCAATTTAAGAATTAACGATTTCTTAATACTGCATTATTTGTGACATAACTTTTGATTTTTAATAAAATTTGCTTACAAATTATTAATTTAATAATATTTCGGGACATTATTATTTAATTTTCAGCAATGTTGAAATACAGTATTGTGAATCTTGAAAAAAAAATTAAATTTGTTGACAATAATATTCAACCCTAATATATGGAACAATATAATATTGACCAGAAAATCCAGGAGTTTATTGCCAAGATTGAAGCAAAAAATCCTAATGAACCAGAATTTTTACAAGCCGTAAAAGAAGTAGCTGTGACTGTAATTCCGTTTATTATGACCAAGAAGGAATATACGGGAATGAAGCTTCTAGAGAGAATGGCTGAACCTGAAAGAGTGATTATCTTCAGAGTTCCATGGGTTGATGATAAAGGAGAGATCCAGGTAAACAGAGGATTCAGAATCCAAATGAACTCTGCGATCGGACCATACAAAGGAGGAATCCGTTTCCATCCTACTGTAAACCTTTCTGTTCTTAAATTCTTAGCTTTCGAGCAGGTATTTAAAAACTCATTGACGACTCTACCGATGGGTGGAGGAAAAGGAGGTTCAGATTTTGACCCACAAGGTAAATCTGATATGGAAGTAATGCGTTTCTGCCAGGCTTTCATGACTGAATTATGCAAGCATATCGGTCCTGAAACAGATGTACCTGCTGGAGATATTGGTGTAGGAGCAAGAGAGATCGGATATCTTTTCGGACAGTACAAAAAAGTAAGAAACGAGTTTACAGGAGTACTTACAGGAAAAGGTCTTGCATATGGAGGTTCACTGATCCGTCCTGAAGCTACAGGATATGGTGTAGTTTACTTTGCAGAGCAAATGCTTAAAACAATCGGACAGGACTTTAAAGGAAAAACGGTAACGGTTTCAGGCTTCGGAAATGTAGCTTGGGGAGTGATCAAGAAAGCAACTGAGCTTGGTGCTAAAGTTGTAACAGTTTCTGGTCCTGATGGATATATCTACGATAAAGACGGAATCAGCGGTGAAAAGATCGATTATTTATTAGAATTGAGATCTTCCGGAAATAATAGAGCTGAGGATTATGCTAAAAAATATCCTTCTGCGGAATTCCATGCAGGAAAACGTCCTTGGAGTGTAAAATGTGATGTAGCATTCCCATCTGCAACCCAAAATGAATTAGATCTTGAAGATGCTAAACTTTTGGTAGAGAATGGATGTCTGTGTGTTACTGAGGCCGCTAATATGCCTTCTACATTAGATGCAATTAACTATTTCTTAGACAATAAAGTATTATTCTCGCCTGGTAAGGCTTCCAACGCTGGAGGTGTTGCTACTTCAGGTCTTGAGATGACACAGAACTCTATCCGTCTTAACTGGACTTCTGAGGAGGTTGACGCAAGATTGAAAGAGATCATGATCGGTATCCACAAGGCTTGTAGAGATTACGGAAAAGACGAAGATGGCTACGTAAACTACGTGAAAGGTGCCAACATCGCTGGATTCGTGAAAGTAGCGGAAGCAATGCTAGCTCAGGGAGTGGTATAAAAATAAACAAAGGTTGGGAAGTTCCCAGCCTTTTTTGATAAAGCCTGTTCCCGGGATAATGGGAAAAAAGTAAAAAGTGAAAGGAGAAAGCGTGGTATTTGTACCGCGCTTTTTTTATTTTTATGGGATGAAAAACACCTTCAAAAATATTAATGAGTACATTCTTCTGTTTCCTGATGAAGTTCAGCAGAAACTTATAGAATTAAGAGAAACTATTCATTCCGAAATTACAGGCCTTGAAGAATATATTGGTTATCAGATGCCGACATTCAGATACAGGGGAAAACCGTTGGTCTACTTTGCAGGCTATAAAAAACATATAGGATTTTATCCCGGGGCCGAAGACATTAAAGCTTTTGAAAAAGATTTTGTGAAAAACCAGTATAAATTTTCAAAGGGAGCTGTTCAGTTTCCGGCAGATCAGAATATTCCGGCAGAGCTTGTCAGGAAAATAGTACAGTTCAGAGCCCATGAAATAGATCAGAAAAAATCCTGAGATACTTATCCCAGGATTACTTTTACTTTATTTTACGATTTATTTATTTTTCTTTTTCATTTTTCTGTCACTTTGTACAGCATTTTTGTTTTTCGAGTTGGCAGTATCAGTTTTTGATTTGTCCCAACTATTGGTGCTGTTAGTGTTATTCATAGTACTGTCCTTCATGTCCCGATGGGTCCTGGTGGTATCAGGTCTCGTGGTGTCTCTTTTCTGTGGAGTCGTTTGTGCGGAAATAGCTACTGTTCCTACTAATAATACGGTTGCCAAAATTAACTTTTTCATAATATTAATAATTTAGAATGGTATTATGTTAAATACAATTTTCATACTAAAATATTCTATAAGTAACTGTTTTAACGTGATTTATAATTTTTTAAGACAATTTAAAATATAAGCTCCACGAAATAAAAATCCTGAGATATTTCATCCCAGGATCCCCTTTCTACTTTGCTCAATATCTACTTAGATGATTTTGCTTTTTTCTTCGCTTTTTTCTCTGCTTTCGTTTCAGAAGGCTTTGTAGCATCTGTAGCGGTTTCTGTACTTACTGGTGCTGCTTCTTCAACAGTGGTAGCTGGAGTTGCTGCCGGATCTACCGTGGTCGTCGTGGTATTTTGTTTTTGAGCATCTGTAGTAGTGCTCGGTTGTGTATTTTGCTGTTGAGTTTGAGTAGTCTGGTTATTAGTGGTATCGGCAGGCTTTTGAGTTTGGGTCTGGGTTTGTGCCGATACTGCGATTACGCCGACTAATGTAAACGCTGCTGTTAAAACTAACTTTTTCATAATGTAATATTTTAAATGATTGTTTAACTTAAACGACACACCTTTTATTAAATTATGCGTAATAATCTTATTTAACGTACTTTATAATTATTTAAGAGATTTTACAAACCATTATTTACTTTGAAATATTCTTCATCATCTTTTCTACAAACTCATAGGCTGCAGGACAGATAACGGTATTTTTCAGCATTAAATCGTTGATTTGGTAGATTTTTTTCCGGTCTGTATGTGGATATTCCCGGCAGGCTTTCGGCCTTACTTCATATATTGAGCAGGTATTGTCACCATTCAGAAAGAAGCAGGGAAGATCCTGAAGTACCTTATCGTTGTCTTCATCCACCCTTAAAAATTTAGCTTCAAAATCAGCCTGTTTCATGCGCAGATGTTTTGAAATACGTTCAATATCTTTTTCTGTGTATAAAGGTCCTGTTGTTTTGCAGCAGTTGGCGCACTGAAGGCAATCCACTTCTTCAAAAACTTCCTCGTGGGTTTCCTGCACTATATAATCAAGATTTTTGGGCGACTTTTTTTTTTAATCCGTCCAAAAACTTTTTATGTTCCTTCTGCTTTTGTAAAGCCTGCTTTTTATAGAAATCTAAATCCATTTATTCTTTGTTTCCGGTAATTTCCGGAAGATCTGCTTTTTGGTATTCATTAATTTTATCCAGATCTAATATCGTCGTCTGATCTTTATTGTCCGGATAATACATTGGAGTAAATCTAGCTCCGTACACAATTTCTTTTGAAACATAGGAAGATCTCTGCACCACCGTATTGGAAAAGACTTCATCAAAGGCACGGACCTGTATAATAATCTCAATATCCGTATTTTTAAAATCATCTTCAGAGAACCCGTAAAACGGTGATTCTTCTTTGATCTCATGTACAACAGTCCAGTTCAAAGCCAAAGTATTGATTTTGCTTAAATGGGTCTTTAAAGAATAAAAATTACTTTTGGGTACCCCATTCTCAATTACTTCAATAGCTGTCGAAACAATGACATCTGCATCCGTCAAAGCATTGTTTTTAAAAGGAGCCAGCCTGAACATCAAAGCCCGCGACCCTTTAAATGGAGCAATCACTGCAATATCCGAAAACCTGAGATAAGCCCTCGGTCTGGAAAATCTTCCGTAAAAAAGTCCGGTTGCGATGGCAAAGGTAAGCAATCCCAGAAAAGCTTCAAAGGTAGCCACCAGACTTGCCGTAAAGCCTACCGGTGCAATTCTCCCATATCCAACAGTAGTAAACGTTTGTGAGCTGAAAAAAAATACATCGATAAACTCGTTCAGCGGATCACTTTTATCAATTCCGGTAAGGTGCTCTACTCCGATTAGGTAATAGATAAAAGCAAATACCAGATTAATCAGGATATAGGCTATGATGAGGTAAGATAAGAACCGGAATGTTGAAAGATTCAGCATGGTATGATACCAGCTCAGCCTATTGAAGACATTAACTCCCTTGCGCTTTACATTGGGAAGTCCATCTTTATTGATGAACCTTCCGGATGCATTGCTTCCAAAGCCACTGTTTTCAGAATTTTTCTGACGGATCTTCTGTCTGAAGCCTCTTGCCATTCTTATATGATTTATAGTTTAATGTAAGCAGATAAGCGAAAAATACCTATCCCTCTTTTTCTGTTTATAATGCAAAGATAAAATATTGTTTTCATGAAATTTATCAAGCTGATGATTGAATTTATAATTTGATTTTGCAGTACATTTGACATATGAAAAAACTGGAATCAAGAGAAGATATTGAGCATCTTGTCAATTCGTTTTACAAGAAAGTAATTAAAGATGAGACCATTGGGTTTTTCTTTAATGATGTAGCGAAAGTAGATTGGGACAAGCATCTTCCGAAAATGTATTCTTTCTGGGAATCCATCCTTTTTGGCCAGATGAGCTACAAAGGAAATCCTATGGGCGTGCACTTCCCCATCAATGAAGTCCAGGCAATGGAACAGAAGCACTTTGACCGTTGGTTAGAGCTTTGGAGAACAACGATTGAGGAAAATTTTGTCGGAGAAAATGCTGATACGGCTATTTATAAATCAGAAAACATTGCGAAGCTGATGGCTTTTAAAATGGAGCTTGCGAGGAGACTGTGATATAAGTTTGAGAGTCGGAGAGTTTTGATGTTTCCGGGTACGAGATATGCGTTCTAAATTATGGGACAATGACAGTAAAGATGTACGCTGCAAGATTCACCAATAAAACAGTTCCGTACAGGACATTTGTTTTTCCACGGCTTAACGAGAGCATCACTATAAATACGGATAGGGAAAGGAGGATAATATCTTTTTTATCAAGTCCCAATACCAATGGAATATCATATACGATACACACAACAGATACGGCCGGAATGGTCAGACCAATACTTGCCAAGGCAGATCCCAATGCCAGGTTCAAACTGGACTGTATCTGATTGCTTCTTGCAGCACGTATGGCAGCCACTCCCTCAGGAAGAAGGACCACTCCTGCAATAATGACCCCAACCAAAGATTTCGGAGCACCTATGCTCTGTACCATCCCTTCTATGGTTCCTGAAAGGCCTTTGGCCATCAAGACCACAATCACCAGACAAACCACCAGAAAACCAAAGCTTATCAGCGTTTTATTTAATGAAGGAATATAATGTTCTTCCGGATGTTCATCAGGAACGATAAAATAGCTTCTGTGACGCACAGTCTGAACCATCAGAAAAATTCCGTAGATCACAAGACAGGCGATGGATATAAAAATAAGCTGAGCTTCGTTATAAAAAGGACCATTGACGCTTGAAGTAAAATTGGGAAGGACAAGGGTAAGTACGAGAATGGAAACAATACTCACTAAGTAAGTCGTTGCTGAGGTTCTTGCAAAAAACTGCTCATGATATTTCACACCGCCTACAAGAATACAGATTCCTAAAATTCCATTAAGAATGATCATTACCGCAGCAAAAACGGTATCTCTGGCCAGCGTGATCGCCTGATCTCCGCCGGCTACCATGAGTGAGATGATCAACGCAACTTCAATAATAGTGATACAGAGTGCAAGGATAATGGTTCCGAACGGCTCCCCTACTTTATGAGCCACAACTTCTGCGTGATGTACTGCAGATAAGACACTTCCGGTGAGCAGAAGTCCTGCAATAATATCATAAACAACTCCGCTTCCCATTAGCCCGGAAAAGTAATACCCAACGGCCAGAACGGGGAAAATATACGTATAATGTAAAAGTTCTTTTAATTTCATAAAGTGTCTACAAAATACAAAAAATCTATGAAAACTGAAATATCAAAAGAAAATATTAATCATATTTTAATCTCATAAAGTATGAAAGCCAAATGTTGCAAGATGGAAGTTATTGAGATAGAAAGTAGAAATGCAGAATAGTTTTTATTAATTTCTGCACTCTAGTTTCTAATCTTCCTCTTTCAGCTCCAGTCTCATTTTATCTAATGGATCCACAGGTTAAAATCCAGGAAATCCGTCAGCATATGAAACAAAAGACCAATAGCTATAATTCTAATATTTCCTTTGAAAAACAGCAGCAAAAAATACACCGCAATGGCATAATAGGAATGTAAAATATGGAAACCTATGCTATTTCTTGACGGATCAAAAACGGGATTGGCAAAAATATGATCCAGATCTACCAGCATGGTCGCCAGCATAATGAGATATGCTTTCTTCCAGTTTTTACGGAAAAAGATCAGGGCAATAAAAACCGGAAACACCAGATGTAAAAAGTAATGGGTGAACGTTTTCAGTAATGCAATTTCAGTTAAAGTCATTTAATAGTCAGTCAGTTTTAGGATTCGGTTACCATCTTAAAATTAAAGGTAATACTCCGTTTTTAGCTTTAATCTTCACCCAATAATTATCTGCTTTATTCCCGTAAAATATATAATCTATGTCAGAAAGAATTCTTTTTTCCATTGATGTTAAAGTACTTAAAGATGAAACAAGCAGTGGATTATTTCTAATGTAAATATAGCTTTCTTTAAGGTTCGGGGATAATGCTATCGGTTTTCTGGTGGATCTTATGGTAAGGCCTTTATCATTCCTGCCGATATGATTAGGCTGAAAAGGGATCACTGTGAATTGCCCCTGATCATTGATCCATTTTTTATGCTGAAAATATTCCCATGCTTTCTCAGGTACTGAACTTTGAAGATCAATCACATAATTAGGCTGAATAATTTTCTGAACAGTCTTTTTCTCTATTTCATTAAAATTATCATCATAACCGTAGCTAATAATGGTATCGTTTACCTGTTCAATTTCAGCAGTTGCTTTTAAATAGCTGATCTGCGTTGAATCCGCTATATTTTTTTCGAAAAAACGGGCATATTTTTTCACGTTATGAGCATCCAATTCTATTTCTAAAAAGTGTTGTTCTTTCTGAAATTTAGAAATCACAGCTGTAAAATGATCGGTTGCTGAGGTATTTTTTATTTCAATTTCATCAGCTTTCAATGCAATAGAAAAATTCTGAATTTTCTGTCCTGTAATGAAGGAAATACTTCCTAAGGTATTGTCAATAAACTGATCCGCATTCAGGGTATTTTTTTGGGAAGACTGAGAAAGTGACTGGTTGATTTGGTCAAAAGCTAAGAAAGAAGTTCCTACAATACAATGTTTTCCTATTATTTTAAGGAAGATCTGATCTTTCTGAAAGAGGTTTTTCCCTTTGCTGATAAACTGATTATTTTTTAAATAAGCTGAGAATTTTTCAAGATCTTTCAGCTCAACCACGCTGTACCATTCTGAAAATTTGGTGTCTTTGAGATGGAAAATCTGTATGAAATCCGGCATTTTTATCCCCGAATCTTTTAAAGAAATTGTTTTCTGATCTTTCTTTTTACTGCCTGACCATTTTGAAGGATGAGTAATTAAGCTTGAAATATATTGTCCCGTTAATTTTTTCATATCAATTAAAACGACCATATCAGCATTTTCCGGGACAAATTTTAAGGTTTTGTCTTTATGAAAAAACGCAAAATAAAGCGCAGCTGCGAGTAAAACAATTAACGGGACAATAAGTTTCTTTTTATTCATTTACAGGATTTGCGGCTTTTTTTCTGATTCATTAATTTTATAAAGCTCATCAAACAGATCAAAGAAATACATCAGACTGTTTTCCGAAGAATTTTTAATGTTGTAATCCATTTCTGTTTCTACGCTTTCTCCCTTTACTTCGGTTTTATAATACACTTCACCAACATTTTTTCTGAACAGATCCAATGTTTTTCTTTCGGAAGGTGTTTTGAATTCTTTTTCTAAACCGATCAAAAGTCTCTGGATATCGAATCTTCCGGATAATGGATATTTAGAGGAATCTTTTGCCCACTGCTTAGAGATGCCAGACTGGTTCTGAGGCGTAAGATTGTCTGTAGAACTGGTAAGGTATACGATGCCGTCTTTTACTGTAAAATACAGCTGATCAAGATATCCATCCCCTTTTTCATCTTTAAACGAGTAAAAATTTCCGGTTTTTGAGAACTTTTTAGACAAATGCTTATTGGTGGTCAGTACATTGAAAACCCTGTTCCAATAACCTTCATTTTCTGTTGCAAAGGCAAAAGTGAAATTAGGAACGGCTACATCTTTAGTTTTCTTCACTTCCTTTTCATTATAGTCATCATCATATTCGTAGTCCGTATATTCTACCTGCTTGGATTTTAATTCATTCAGAACAAAAATTCCGTTTCCTGGAGCTATTTTGGTAATAGCTTCTTCGTCCAGAACAATTTTCATGGTTTCCATCATCAGCTCCATTTCCTTTTTGTACTCGCCTTCTCCGGAATCCTGAAGCAGGCTGTACATCATATCAAAAGTTTTTGCCCCGTTTACATTCATCACATAATACCCGATGCTTTTATCATTGATCAATGCAGCCAGTTTTTTGTTTTTCTTTCCTTTATAAACAGAAGAAATAGTTTTCTGGGTTTCTGAGTTTTTATGCTGATAGTTATTTACTAGCTTTACTTTATCTTTTTCAAAGTATAAATTATAAGAAGAACTTGAATTATAGGCATTCTTAAGGAACTGCCAGAACTCCAGACTCTTCATCATTTTACCATAGATTCCGTCATTAACTATCTTTCCGTAGTCTGTGTAGACGAACATGTCAGAATTAGGATCCCGGAAAGTGAGCATTGCTTTAGGAACATCAATTTCTAAATTGGAATTAAAATACCGGTCGAAACGTTCCTCAGCAATTTTCTTTACTATTTTGAACTCTTCTATACGCATAGAATCCAGTTCTTTCTGATAAGCCGTATCCACTACAGCTTCACCTTCGTTCCAATCCTCTTCTTTCGGATATACTTCAGCCTCACCATCCGGGTGCTGGGTATCTACATTTTCCTTAGGATATTTGTGGTTCTTTTCCAGATACTTGATATCTTTCTGGATCCGGGTGATTTCCTTGTTGTTTTCTTTGATATTTTCCTTCAAATATTTGATTTCATCCTTCAAACTGATGATTTCTTCTTTATAGTCAAAAGGAAGTTCCGGCTCTATGGCATAAGCACTGTCTACCACGACTGCTGCACTGTCTGCAACCGCTACGGCACTGTCTATCGTAGCATCAGCAGACCAGATGTCTTTATATGGCTTTGTATAACTAACCAGGCTCAGGACCGCACGGTCATTATTCCATGCTACAAAAACATCATCATCTATATCTACGTAAGAATACTTGTTTTTCTTGGAAATTTCCAGGCCTTTTTTCTTAATAGAATTGATAAATTCCTGAAATTTTTCTTTGTTATCAATGATAAAATGAGTGTTATAAGCCTTTATAGAATCATTGGTAGTGGCATAATGATATTGCGTAGCATCATATTTGATCCCCGTTTTGGAGTAATCATTCCACGAAGATTTTTCTTTGCTTTTTTTGCTTAATTCATGCAGTAACGGATTCAGTTTCTGCCAGTTGATCTTTTGATTAAGCTGTTTCCCGTTGATCTCCATATAAAATACGGCATCATTGGGAAGTTTCATACTTTGCTGTGCAAAAACAAACATAAAACCCAAAAAGTATGAAAGTAATTGTTTGTGTTTTTAAAAGGATCGATTTCATGGTTGTGTATTAGAATTTATTGAAATAATATCGTGTTTTGTAGTTGTTTTTTTTGAAAAATAAGGTCTAAAATATCGGCCTCCAGCTTCACTGCTTTTTTATTTGGAGAAAGTACATAGGCGCTGTTTGTCTGGGATTTTACAGAACTTTCAAACTGCATCACGGAAGTATATTTGGCATTATTGAAGATTTCTTTGTCTGCCTTTCCCATTTTATCATAATCCGATTTAAAGGTATTCACCTTATTTCTGGTCAGTGATTTTTTTTCAAGATTCTGGCTGTAGATTTGAGTCGGGATCATTTTGCCAAGGATATTTTTAGCTTTAAGCTGTTCAAGTCCGGCATTGATGTTTTCAATTTTTTTAAAATTACAGCTTAATTTGATGATATAATTATCAAAATCCATTGAAGTTTTCACATTGGTGATTCCCGGAGTTCCTTTGAATATTTTGGCTGCTTCATTAATTTTATTCTCAATTTCCGCTTTTTTCGGAACTTTTTTTCCGTTAATAGTTTCCATTTTAGAAATTGAAGCAAGCCTGGTTTTGCTTTTACTGGCGTTGAGAATAATAGTGTACTCTCCTGTTCCATCAGCTTTTACATTGACTTTATCCAGGATATCAAAACAGCTGGTGAGCACCAATAAAGGAAAAATAAGAGCCAACAGCTTCAGAAAATTTTTCATATTTGAGTTTTAAAACACAAAACTACTTAATTCCTGTTGAAAAAAATTTACGGAGCCTGTAATTTCACGGAAAACCACTACTTTTTTAAATTCTGCCTTTCAAATAATCCTGTCTTATCCCTTCATCCAGCTTTTCGATAGCATATCTCAGGCTGGTTCTTGGCATTTCCCGATAGTGTTTATTTAAAAAAGCAATCAGTTCAGTTTCACTTTTCTGACCCATTTCCCTTAACAGCCATCCGTTTGCTTTATGCATCAGATCATGGGAATGCTTCAGGTTTTTAGTAACAAATTCTTTCGTCAGTTCAAAAGACCCTTTTTTCACATAATGCATCGTCCCTACCACAGCAATTCTCTTGTGCCACATTTCCTCAGAATCTGAAAGGTTTCTCAGCAGTTCTTCCTTTCCGTTTTCAAAGGCATACCTCCCTAGAATTTTATAGCAGCTCGAATCTACCAGATCCCAATTATTGACGTATGGCAAATGATCCAGGTAAAACTGTATGATCTCTTCTTTCACGGCCTTATCTTTCGTTTTTTCAAACTTGTAAATCAGCATAAAAAGAGCAGTAAGACGATGTTCATGGTATTTAGATGTCAGGAGAATGCCCAGATCCTGAAGACTTATTTTGGAATAATATTCTTTGGCTACAGATCTCTGATCCGGAACCTTTACGCCTAAAAATAAATCTCCTTCACCATATTCTCCTTTTCCTGTTTTGAAAAACCTTGGAAAGAACTCCGCTTTTTCAGGAATGGACAGTACAGCCAGGGCTTCCTGTATTTCTTTAATCAGATCACTCATGACAATAGTGATTTATCTATTTAAAATTATGCATGCTCATCTGCAACACTACTCTGCTGTTCTTCTTTCGCAATAGCCTTTGGATTAGCTACTTTGGCAATCGTAAGTCCCTGAACGATAATAGAAAATACAACAACACAATATGTGATACTTAGAATAATTTCACTGTATTCACTTTTGGGAATAGACATGGCCAACGCAATAGAAACTCCGCCACGGATTCCTCCCCAAACCAAAACTTTTATAGTCTGCGGACTAAATCTTGTTCTTAGAGACATGAATCTAGTTGGCACCCAGATTGAGATCAGACGCGCAATTAAAACCACGGCAATAGCCAACAGGCCAGGAACCATAAAGAACTTTAAGTCTTTGATCATCAATAACTCAAAACCTATGAACAGGAATAACACGGCATTCAGAATTTCATCAATCAGTTCCCAGAATTTGATAAGATAATCCTGAGTGATTGATTTCATTTTAAATCTGACGTTAAAATTACCCATGAATAAACCTGCGGCAACCATCGTTAAAGGTCCGGAAATATGCATCTGTCTGGCGATAAGATATCCTCCCATCACCACAGAAAGCGTTACCAGAACGGAAATAATATAATCATCCACTTCACGCATCAGCCTGGATGTGATCCACCCCAGCACTACACCAAGAAGAATACCTCCACCCGCTTCTTTCAGCAGCAGCAAGCCTATACTTTCAACGCCCAGATCTACTTCTTTTCCAATAGCCAGCTGCAGCACTACGGTAAAGACCACAACAGCCATACCGTCATTAAACAAAGATTCCCCGGCCACTTTTGTTTCCAGTGATTTGGAAACATTGGCCTGTTTCAGGATACTCAGAACCGCAACCGGATCGGTAGGCGAAATAAGTGCTCCAAAAACCAGACAGTAAATGAATGGCAGTTGAATTCCTAAAAACGGTAGCAGGTAAAACATCCCGAATCCTACTACAAATGTGGAAATAACCACTCCTGCTGTAGAAAATATAAGAACCGGCCGGAACTGTTCCTTAAGGTCGTTGATATTAATATGAATTCCTCCTGCAAAGAGAAGGAAATTCAGCATGGCTCCCATCAGAACTTCTGTGAAGTCTATACTGTTCATTAAATTGTTTAAATGCCCAAATGTTCTTGGAAGTATCGTCTCACCAAACATTACAAGAAAAATAGAAACTACAATGGCAATCACCATGATCCCGATGGTACTCGGAAGCTTCAGAAATCTGTAATTCAGGTAGGCAAAAATCGATGCTAATACTATTAGGGCTGAAAATGAATAATATAACTCCACTAAAGTGTTTTTTTAATTAATTTATAGGTCTAAATAAAGTATTTTGATATACAGCTGGTTACCGTCTTTTTCCCAAATATCAAACATACCGTCCTTCCCGGTTTTTGATGCTCTTGTATAATCTTTTCCAATATTGAGGATATTTAGAAGGATGTACTCATCGCCCACGGAATTGACCAGATAAGCTGTTTTTTCAGATGCTCCGTCCCCGGAATTTTTCATTCCTTCAGTAAGCGAGCGGAACTGATTCAGGTGATGCATAAAGTTATTGCCGTCTTTCCGGGCATCATAAGCTCTTAGAAGGACAAGAAGAATATCCAGATTGGTAGGATCTTTATCATAAAGGATCTTTCCCTGTTTGATACATTCTTCAAAATTCTCTTGTTTAAAAGCTTCTGCCAGAATTTTAAAGCCGTCGTCTGTTGTCGAAATTTTATCATTCCTGAAATTTCTTCCGTAATATAAGTGCTGGGCTTCAATACTGTCCAGAGATTTCGGATATCCCTTATATTTAAAGATCAGCTTCTCATAATTGTAAGGAGAAGCTGAATTTTTAAGATCTTTCTCTATATTTTTTAAATTAATTTTTGATTTCTGGCTGAATCCAAAAACTGAAAATAAAACCAATAACAGGAAAAAGTGATATTTCATCAAATCGTTGTTTTCTTCTTCTACCTCATCGTTATCGAAATACTCGAAAAGGAAATCATTGTATGGGAACCTGGAAATATGAATTTTCATTACCTCATCGTAGATCATCTTCTTCATTTCCGGGAAATTTTCCTTCGTTAAAGCAGAGATGAAAACAGTTGGATATTTAGATTTACCCATCCACGTTTTCGTCCATTCTTCCAGAGAAATATTCTTTTTTGTAGATGGTGTAAGATCATCATCATCCTTTTTCTCGTAGCTGAAATCATCAATTTTATTGAAAACCATGATCATTGGTTTCTGATGAGCATTGATCTCCATCAAGGTATTGTTAACAGACTCTACCTGGTCTTCAAAGCTTTCATGAGAAATATCTACTACATGAATCAGCAGGTCTGCTTCCCGAACCTCATCCAATGTAGATTTAAAAGATTCTACAAGCTGCGTGGGTAGCTTTCTGATAAATCCAACTGTATCAGTAAGTAAAAACGGTAAATTTCCAATGACCACTTTTCGTACGGTCGTATCCAGTGTTGCAAACAGTTTGTTTTCTGCAAATACATCAGATTTGGAAAGCGCATTCATCAGCGTAGATTTTCCAACGTTGGTGTAACCTACCAAAGCAGCCCTAACCACTTTTCCGCGGTTATTACGCTGGGTGGCCATCTGTTTGTCTATTACTTTCAGCTTATCCTTCAATAGGGAAATTCTGTCACGGATGATACGGCGGTCAGTTTCAATTTCAGTTTCACCGGGACCTCTCATCCCGATTCCTCCTTTCTGACGTTCAAGGTGAGTCCACATCCTTGTCAGACGGGGTAATAGATACTGATATTGAGCCAATTCCACCTGGGTTCTTGCATAAGACGTCTGGGCTCTTTGTGCAAAAATATCCAGAATAAGATTCGTCCGGTCCAGAATTTTTACTTCTATTTCTTTTTCAAGGTTTTTAAGCTGGGAAGGAGACAGTTCGTCATCAAAAATAATAGTTCCTATCTCGTTTTCCTTTACATATTCTTTTATTTCCTGTGCTTTACCGCTTCCGATAAAAGTTTTGGAATCCGGCTGAGTTAATTTCTGAGTAAAACGTTTTTGCACCGTCGCACCTGCTGTGAAGGCCAAAAACTCCAGTTCATCCATATATTCCGTAAGCTTATCTTCATCCTGATTTTGGGTAATAACCCCTACCAAAATGGCTTTTTCGTAATTATGTTCTTTCTTATCTAGCATTAATTTCTGTCTATGTTTATGATTTTCACAAGATACCAATTTTCAGGAAAAAAAACAAAATCATTTTTTCATTCTATCGATTTTTAATGTTAATTTAAGTTTACAATATCTTTCTTTTGTGAAAAATTAATAACTTTATAAAACAGATTTGCAAACAATAAACATTTAAAATTACAAATCTTATAAAAATCAACCTACAAAAGATCATGATTACCTATCTTAAATGTATGATCATTGACAATGACGAACTGGATAGACTGGTTCTTCAGCATCATGTCAGGCAATATGACAATATAGAGATTATTGCATCTTTTGATTCTGCGGAAAAAGCAATTCCGTATCTTGAATTCCCGATTGATCTTCTGATCAGCGAGACCAATCTAAACGGAATGAGTGGATTGGAATTCAGAAAACTGGCTCACAAAATCCCGGCCTGCATCTTTGTAAGCTCCCAACCTGAACTGGCAGCCGAAGCATTTGAAACGGATACCCTTGACTTCGTCACAAAACCACTGAAAACAGAACGATTTCAGCAATCAATACAGAAAGTATTCAATTTTTTTGAAACAAAAGAAAAGTGTGACAGCTTTGATGCTCTTCTTGGTGAAAACTGCATTAAAATAAAAGAAGGTGGTAATACTTCTCAGGTAAAACTTACTGACATCCTCTATCTTGAAGCTCTGAAAGATTATACCAGACTCGTTACCCATGAAAAGAAGCACTGCGTTCTGGATTCCCTGGGAAACATCCTTAATAAAAGCTTTTTTGATTCTTTTGTGAGGATACATCGCAGCTATGCCGTACCCAGGCACTTCATCCGCGGAAAAAGCAGCAACGAGATAGAACTTATCCATCAGATCAGACTTCCTATTGGCAGAACTTACAAAGAGAAACTTTCCTTCCTTGATCCCTGAAATCACTGAATACCAACATTTTTGCAATAAAATGCCGTTGGTCGATTATTTTTGTCGTTAGTCTATTTTCCTGTCATCTGGTTTTGATATATGGTAATTTAGTGTTCACAAATTTTCAAATAAAAAATTTGGATAACTAATTAATAACCAGAAAACTATTTTACATGAAAAGAACATCTATTCACTGCTTCTTTCTCATTCTGTTCACTTTTTCCGTCAGTCTTCTGACTGCTCAGTCAGCAGTTTT
Organism: Chryseobacterium sp. W4I1; assembly: GCF_030816115.1. Lineage (NCBI taxonomy): Bacteria > Pseudomonadati > Bacteroidota > Flavobacteriia > Flavobacteriales > Weeksellaceae > Chryseobacterium > Chryseobacterium sp. W4I1. Next base: position 4,037,575 of record NZ_JAUSXQ010000001.1, on the reverse strand, counting down.
GGCGACAGGAACGAATGCATCGGGAAGCAACGGCTCGGTTTCTTACAGTGTGGGCCAAACCACCTACCTCAACAAAGGGGCGAACTTCCAGGTAATGGAAGGTGTACAACAGGCCTATGAAATTACTACACTGTCCGCCAGCGAAACCGTATCAAAGCAAGAAGGCATTTTAATTTACCCCAATCCTTTCAGAGATTTTCTGTACATAGATTTTACCTCTACTTCTTATAAAGGGACGGAATACCAGTTGTTCGATGCTCAGGGCAAACTGATCAAAAAAGAGATGATCGCAGAGTCCAAATCCGAACTTAATCTTTCTTCGCTCCCAGCAGCAGTTTATATTATTCGGATCAATCAAAAGGGAGAGAACATAAAAACTTTTAAAATCATAAAAAAATAACGCCATGAAAAAAATATTATTATCGCTGGGTATCATGCTTGGCCTCTTTATGGGACATGCACAGGTTCCTGAAAAAATGAGCTATCAGGCCGTCATCAGAAATAGCTCAGGCCAGCTTTTAACCAACCAAAGTATTGCTGTAAAAGTGAGTATACTGGCGGGTTCTCTTATCGGGCCACTGGTTTATTCTGAAAGACTTACCGGAAATACAAATGCCAACGGGCTGATCAGTATGGAAATAGGAACAGGAACAGTGCTTTCCGGAACCTTTGCTACCATAAACTGGCCTACCGGCAACTATTATCTAAAAACTGAAACTGACCCTACGGGAGGAACCAATTATACAATAGCAGGAACCAGCCAACTATTAAGTGTTCCTTATGCAATGTATGCAAAAACAGCTGGAGGTGGCGGTGGAAGCTTTGCCATTCCTTATACCAGCACGGTAAATAATGCAGGAACGCTTTTCAGCTTAATTAATGATGGTGATGGAACTTCTGTAGAAGGGATCAATAATACAACAACCTCCAGCATAGCTTCGGTACGGGGAATTGTAAGCAATACTGCTCCCGGTGGATTTTCCAGTGGTGTCCGTGGGATCAATAACGGTACAGGAGGACTGGGCGTAGGGGTCTGGGGCAGCCAGAACGGAAGTGGCTGGGGCGTTTATGGTGTAACTCCTAACGGGCTTGGTGTCTATGGAAATTCATCTGCTTCCGGTACCGGTGTATACGCAAACAGTAACTCGGGAACCGGCCTTACAGCTACCAGCACCAATGGAATAGCAGCAAATATGTCGATTTTTAATAATGCAAATAACAATAATGTCCTTAATGCCAACACGGTTGGAAACGGAACCGTGATTAATGTTTCTTCCAGCGGAAACGGTGCCGGGGTTGTCAGCTCTACAGGGAGTGGTTTTGCTGTTCAGGGTATTACCAGTGCACAAACCTCTGCAGGAATCATAGGGGACAATAACGGAAACGGCGAGGCTATAGTAGGTAGAAATACCAGTGACATTGCAGGTGCCGTAGTCGGCAGAAATGATGGCGGAGGCTATGGGGTAAGAGGATTTGTAGCAACCAATACTACGGGAACTTCTATAGGGGTCTTCGGCCAGGTAGGCCTTAGCAGCGGAAAAGGACGTGCAGGAAGGTTTGAAAATGTGAATGCTTCCAATGATGTGAACACTTTGGAGGTAGAAACCAATGGGACAGGAAACATTCCTGATAATACAGAAGGTAACGCATCCTCTTTTCTTGTTAATAATACCAACAGTGTAGGCGCAGCAGTACGGGGAGAAGTAAAAACAATCTTTGGGAACTTCGGAGCAGCCGGTATTTTTGGAGTTTCTTCAGGGACAGGTGGTTTTGCAGGTTTATTCCACGCTTCCAATACATCTGGGAACGGTGCTGCTCTAGTGGCTATCACTGATGGAAATGGAAATGCCATTACGGCTAATGCCAGTAAAAACGGAAATGGTGTAGAAACCAATATTGATGGAGCAGGAAATGCCTTATATGCATGGGTTCCCACTTTTGCAACAGGACGCGCCGGAAAGTTTAATATATTCAATGATACCAATACAAGTGATGTCATAACGGTAACCACTGTAGGTAACGGTATTGGGGGGAACTTTAAAGTTGATCGTGTAACAGGTACCTCTCCCGCCGTAAAAGGAGAAGTAACTTCACAGTTCGCCAACTTCGGTACTGCCGGTGTTTATGGTTTATCATCCGGAACGGGAGGTTTTGGCGGATTATTCTATGCTTCCAATGCTTCAGGAAATGGACCCGCTCTGTTAGCTTTAACAGAAGGGAATGGAAATGGAATCACAGCCAATGCCGGTAAAAACGGAGATGGTATTGAAGCAACAGCAGACGGAACAGGAAACGCCGTGTATGGATGGACGCCAAATTTCGGAGTAGGAAGAGCTGGAAGATTTGCTAATTTCAATGCGGCCAACGGTAATCCTACTGTACACGTAACCAACGTGGGAACAGGAAGTGTATTACTACTGAATCATCAGGGACCAAGTGGAAATATTGCTATCCTGCAAACGAACAGCGCAAATGTAGCCCGTGTAGACAGAACCGGCAAAGGATTCTTCAACGGAGGAACTCAAAACAGTGGGGCTGACGTTGCTGAAGCATTTGATGTGGAAGGCAACAGTTCAGAGTATGAACCGGGAGATATTTTAATCATCTCAACAGATTCTGACCGTACCGTGGAAAAATCATCAAAACCCTACTCTACACTTGTTGCGGGAGTTTATGCTACAAAACCGGGTGTTCTCTTAACGGAAGAAAATATAGATTCTGAATTAATTGGAAAAGTTCCGATGGGAGTCATTGGAGTCATTCCTACGAAAGTCTGTCTGGAAGGCGGAAAAATTAAAAGAGGTGATTTTTTGGTAACCTCTTCCATATCCGGAACTGCTATGAAAGCAAATCCTAAAAAGGTGAAAATCGGGCAGGTCATCGGTAAGGCGCTTCAGGATTATGACCAAAATTCAACAGGGAAAATCAAAGTATTGGTAAACATTAAATAAAACGATCATGAAAGCATTATATATCATTGCATTTTCAGCATTAAGCACTACGATCTATGCTCAGGAAAATACGAAAGCGCCTGAACTTGAAGACCAGACTCAGGTGGTGAAGCAGCTGAGAGAACATGAGGCTCAGGCTGCAAAAATAGCCCAGGAAAGTACTCCAAAAAAACAGACCGCAACTGTTCTGGCTTCAGACCAGGGTCTTGAGGTTAAAAAACAGGACACAAAGGTTAAAGCCGCTCCTTCAGCTGCCGGTTCAGGAAAATTGCTGCCCAATACAGCATCTCTTGCCGAACTCAAAGCTTCTATTCCCAACAGACAGGCATCCAATACCGTTTCTAAAGGCACAAATAACAGTGTACAGGGCTTGCCCAATACAGCAACTTTATCAGAAATAAAAAAAACAATTCCAAAAAACTGATAACCAACCAGATTTCAAGCAGGAAGTCCGCAAATTTGCGGACTTTTTATATTTTAAACAGATGGTCTTTAATGATCAATCCCAATCTGCTGCTACAAATTTCATAGAATTTCCACTTTCATCAGACAAGGTAAGGAAATGCCCTTCTACAGAATAATGAGTCATTTGTTCAAATTTTTGAGCAAAAGCGGTTTCCAGATCCATATCCTGACACGCTTTCAATGTACTTCCCACTTCTGAAATCTTTACTTTTCCATCCTTTTTAAATTCGGAGGTAAAAAAGATGTTATTGCACCCCATGAACGCTCCTCCCTTAATTTTTCCTTTCTCCATAGTTCCAGTCAGGTTGATTTCTGCTTTATTTTTAATGAATCCTTCCTTTGAAAAAGGATCAAAAGAAACAAGCATCCATTGTCTCTGAAGGCTGGGATTTTTTTCAGGAACTGAAGAGCAGCTGAAAACTGCTGACAAGAATAAAATGGCAAAAAATGATACAAGTACTTTTTTCATGCGGGTTATCCTTCCATTTTCATACCATTCGGGGACAGAATATCGTAAAAATTAGTAAATTAGCGACACAAAAATTATTTTATAAAATGAAAAGACTATTTCTACTGTTCACTTTCTTGTTGGGCTTTGCTCAGATGAGGGCGGATGAAGGGATGTGGCTGTTAATGCTCATCAAAAGACTTAACGGGGTCGATATGCAAAAAGAAGGACTGCATCTGACACCTGAAGAAATTTATTCGGTAAACAATTCAAGCTTAAAGGATGCTATCGTAAGTTTCGGTGGATTCTGTACAGGAGAGATTGTTTCTGACAAGGGACTTATCTTCACAAACCACCACTGTGGTTATGGTGCTGTAGCTGCTGCATCTACTCCGGAAAAAGATTATCTGAAGAACGGATTCTGGGCTACAAAGCAAAAAGATGAATTCAATGCAAAAGATCTTTATGTAAGATTTTTGGTTAGAATGGATGATGCTACACAGAGAATCAATTCTAAGCTAAATAACAATATGACCGGTGCAGAGAGAAAAGCAGTGATTGATGCTGAAACTAAGGCAATCCAGACTGAAAACTCTGAAAACGGAAAATATACAGTAGTGGTAAAAGATTTCTTCAATGGAAATGAATTCTACTATTTCGTTTACCAGGATTATAAAGATATCAGATTGGTAGGGGCACCACCTTCATCATTGGGTAAATTTGGGGGTGATACTGATAACTGGGAATGGCCAAGACATACTGCTGACTTTACAGTATTCAGAGTATATGGAGATGCAGCAGGAAACCCTGCAGAATTTGCTCCGGGCAACGTTCCATTGAAGCCTAAGCACTTCCTTCCTGTTTCTCTTAAAGGAATCAAGCCTGGAGATTTTTCTATGATTTTAGGATATCCAGGAAGAACAAACCGTTACCTTACTTCTTACGGAATCCAGCAGATGGTAAACAAAGACTATCCGGCTTGGGTAGAAGCTTCTAAACTGGCTATGGATGTTATGAAGAAGTATATGAATAAGGATAAAGCGACTCAGCTTAACTATGCTTCTCAATATGCTTCCGTGGCAAACTACTGGAAAAACAGACAGGGAACTATTGATGCGGTAGATAAAAACGGGACTATCTCTGACAAACAGAAGATTGAAGACACTTACAGAAAATGGTCTGCGTTGCCAGGAAACGCTGATTATGATGGTGTTTTAGAAGATATTGGGGCTTATTACAAGCAGGTTTCTGACAGAAATGTTGAAAGAAACTATGCTTCCCAGTTCTCAAGAAATGCAAAATATATTACGCTTGCCTTACAGGTAGGAGCCGTTCTTAAAGCTTATTCTGCTCAGGATATGCAGGGAAGATTAGCAATGAAAGCTAAAACTGAAACAGCTATCAAAGAAGCTTATGAAAATTTCAGTCCACCTTTGGAAGGAGAAATGCTTGCTTCTATGGCTGGTCTTTACCAGTCGAGAGTAAATAAAGATGTAGCATCTGCCACTATTTTAGGATTGGATTCCAAAACACTTTCTAACGTAGCATATTCTTCAATTTTTGCAAACAAGACTTCTGCTACGAACTTCTTACTAAACCCTGATCCATTGAAACTTGATGCTGATCCACTTTGGAAAATAGCAAACGGAATTGTTGCTGATCAGAAAATGAGCATGGAGAAATACTCTAAAGTTGATGACAACTTCAACAAAAATAACCGTCTTTTCTTAGCTGGATTAATGAAAGCTATGCCTGATAAAAAATTCTATCCGGATGCTAACTCTACCATGAGATTAACGTACGGAACGGTAGATAAACTTCCTGTAAGAAATGACAGAAACTATTTCGGAGTTACAGACAACTATTATACTGATATGACGGGTCTTGTAGGGAAATACAAGAAAGGTGACGAAGAATTCGATCTTCCACAGAGAGTGATCGATCTTTACAACCTTAAAGATTTCGGTCAGTATGCTGATGCTGCAGGATATATGCCTGTTAACTTCCTTTCTAACAACGACATTACCGGTGGTAACTCTGGTTCTCCTGTCATTGATGGAGACGGAAACCTTATCGGTATCGCATTCGATGGAAACAGCGAAGCATTAAGCGGTGATATCGTATTTGAACAGGACTGGCAGAAAACAATCAACGTAGATGTACGTTTTGTTCTTTGGACAATCGACAAATATGCAGGGGCAAGAAGATTGATCGATGAATTAAAGCTTGTAAGAGGAGAAAATACACCTCCTGATACAAAGTCTAAAAATTCAGGAACGACTCAAATGCCTAAGAAAGCAAAAAAGGTAAAATAATCTTTTCCTGATAAATTTTAAAAACCGTGAATTTGCGTTCACGGTTTTTTTATTTTTGAATTTAAATCTTTATGATGCAAGATAAAATTGAATTTACCGCACTGATACAACAAAACGGGGAAATGGACGCCGCTTTTGTGGAATTTCCTTTTTCTACAGTAGAACTGTTTGGCAAAAAAGGACATGTAAAGATTAAAGCTACATTTGACAATAAAGTGGAATACCGAGGCAGCCTCGCAAAAATGAAATCTGACTGTCATATTTTAGGCTTAACCCAAGACATACGGAAGCAGCTTGGAAAGACTTTTGGCGATAAGGTTTTAGTAAGCCTTATTGAAGACAAAGAGGAAAGAACCGTTGAAATTGCTGATGATATAGCTTTTGTTTTTAATGAAAATCCTGAAGCCAAAGCTCTGTTTGATAAAATGAGCTATACTCACCGGAAAGAATACATCCGTTGGATAGAGGAAGCCAAGAAATCTGAAACCAGGGAGAACAGAAAAGTTAAGATGATCCAGATGATCTTAGATGGTAAAAAGGGAATTTAAGCAAACTGCCCAAAGCAAAAAACTAAGGGCAGAATGAAAGGATTGTATATTTCACGTTGAAAGTGCAGACAGCTTATGTTGTTGCGCCTGTACTTAGTTCGCAGTCATTGGCACCTGGACTAATTCATCATTTAACGGCAGCGATTTTCTTCAACTGCAGACTCACAAGAAAGCCGGATGATAGACCAAGGCCATTTCAAAGTTTTATTTTATTTCAGAATTCCCAGATATTTCAAATATAAATCCAGCATTTTCTTATCAAATATCGGCTCCTCAATACCAGATCCTTCAAGGAACTTCATCACATTAGAACAATCCCAGACATAGGTATTCTGATAGAGCTCCACCGTGGAAAGTCCTTCATGCATATTATCCTTAAAGAGACTGGTCAGCGGGTAGAGCCTGTTTTTACGGTCATCTTCCCACTGCTTTCTCCATTCTTTATAAGGAAGCCCCTCAAGCGTAAACGGGTAGTATTTCTTTAGCAAACCAAAGAAATTTTCAAGAGTAAGATTGGTTTCCGGCTTTGCAATCAGGTTGAACTTTTTACCAACCGCATCTTTATTTTTTGTGATGTGAGCCATAGATTGGGTCATATAATCTACTGTGATCAGTCCTTCCCTTAGCTCTGTCAGCAAAGGATAAGATTTAAATTCAACACAATTTTTCACGAGACCGGACCACCATTGGTAAGGAGCACTGGCACCCGTTTCGCTGTGACACATGGCATAGCCAAGGCGATAGGTGATTAACGGGAGACCTTCTTTAGCTGCTAGATCAGCAATAGCCTCCATCACATATTTACTCCTTACATAGCCAATATCTTTGCTTACTGACATAATATTCTGTTCAATATCATCACTTTCAAGCATTACTTTTTTGCCTGTGAAAACATGGCCCCAACTGTAAACAGAAATGGTAGATAACAACGCAAGGCATTTGGTTCTTTCGGCACCGGCAAGCTTTATAATTTCCCTTAATCCTTCTACATTCGGTGCTTTCATATAAGAATAAGGTTCTATAAAATTAACGGAGCTTCCAGAGTGATAAATAAGATCCAGCACTCCTGCAAGTTTTTTGAATTCCTCTTCAGAAAGACCTAATAATGGAAGGGATAAATCTCCTATTACCGGAATGATTCTCGGTTTCTGCTCTTCTTTTCTATCAATATGATACTGTTTATAGCAGCGGTCTATTTTCTCTACAGCATGAAATTCATCCTGCGCTCTTACGAGACAGTAAATATCTGCAGATGTGGTATCTAAAAGCTCCTGAAGCAAATGAATCCCTACAAATCCGGTAACTCCGGTCAAAAATATGGTTTTAGGCTTTTCCAGTTGCTTGGGATCAAAACCTCCCGCAAAAACGGTTCCCGGAGCCAGATAAACATCCTGTTGAAGGGCTACATACGGCTCTACATCTTCCTTCGGAATGGCCTCCCGAGCTTCTTTGGCTCTGATGATCAATTCATCAGCAAGCTGCCTGAGGACCGGGAACTGGTAAATATCCCTCATATAGATTTTAGTATCCAATCTTGAATTCAGGGCGGTTGCCACTATAGCGACAAGAAGGGAGTTTCCACCGATGTCAAAGAAATTATCCGTCATATTAATCACCGGACGTTCCAGCTCTTCTGCCCAGATATCTGCTATAATTCTTTCGGTTTCGTTGGTGGGAGGTTCTGTAGAAATAAGCTCTTTTGCCTCTTTGTCTGCCCATTCCTTCAGCAAATGAGTGTCTGTTTTTCCGTTGGCCGTCAATGGTATTTTATCAACATTGATAATCTGAGCCGGAATCATATAGCCGGGCAGTTCTTCTTTCAGCTGTTGTCTTACCCATGCAGCATCTGCTTTTTCACCGGGCTTTATGATGATAAAAGCTACAATATATTTATTACTTCCATGGTCTTTTGTAATGACTGCAGCTTCCTGTATTCCTTCCAAACGGGCAAGACAGCGTTCAATTTCGCCCAATTCCACGCGAAAGCCTCTAACTTTCACCTGATTATCTATCCTTCCTAAAAATTCAATATCTCCATCTGGCTTCCAGCGGGCAAGATCACCGGTACGGTAGAGCTTTTCATTTTCTCTGAATGGACTGTTAATGAATTTGGATGTCGTGAGTTCTTCATTATTAAGATAGCCTTGAGCCAGAAGATTTCCTCCGATATGCAGTTCTCCTACAGCCCCTACCGGCAACAGCTCGTTATTTTCTCCTAAAATATAAGCCTGTGCATTGGCTATTGGCCTTCCGATTGAAGAAACATACCGCCCATTAATATCTTTAACCTTCTTGAAGGTAGCAAAAACTGCGCATTCGGTAGGACCGTAATAATCAATTAATTCATAACTTAATTCGCTGGTGAGTACGGGTTTAAGTTTTTCCCCCTGCTGTAAAGAGGTATTTGAGTTTAAGATCATTATATTTTCTGGTTTCTTCAACAACGGAAGGAGCAAGAACAGAAGGGACAAATCCATGGGTAATCTGATTTCTGCGGTAAAAATTCACAAGCTCTGAAGGTCCTACTCTATCTTCATTGTCCGCAATATACAGTATGGCACCGGCAATAAGCGCTGACCAGATTTCCCATACAGAGATATCGAATGCCAATCCTGCAACAAGGGTAAGATGTGAGGTGTCGTCAACATGAAAATACTGATTGTGCCATGTAACCAAATGTTGAATGCTATGATGGGAAATCATGACCCCTTTAGGGTTACCTGTTGATCCGGATGTGTAGATAGTATAGGCTAATGCATCCTGATTTATAGTAATATCGGGCAGTTCCGCAGATAAATGAGACAGGCTTTCTGTATTATCCAGATGAAAAATTTCAGCATTAATCCCTTCTCTCAGTAAGTTCCCCCGCTGCGTATCGGTAATAAGTATTTCCGCTGAGGTATCTGCAAGAATGTATTCTACACGTTTTACAGGGTACCCAGGATCTATCGGGACGTAAGCGGCTCCTGTCTTCAAAATACCCAGGATGACAACAAGCCACTCCAACGATCGGTCCAGCCATACGGGAACAAACATTCCTTCTTTAACTCCTTTTTCTAAAAGGACATTAGCAAGCTGATTGCTTTTCTGATCAAGCTCAATGTAATTCATCCTGTTTTCCTGATAAACAGCGGCGAAATTTTTGGGATGCAGGAGTGCCTGTTTTTTGAAAAGAGAGACCAATGTTTCTTCTTTGTGATAATCCCAATTTGTTTTGTTAAAATCATTGAGAAGTCTTTCTCTGTCTTCAGGGGATAAAAAGACCGGTACACCAGCGGGCTGCCCCGATGGCGTTGATATTGTATTTGGCATATTAGTTTTTGGTTTTGTTGGTGATAATAGTTTCAGATGAACTGCATTATAGCAGGACGTTAGGTCTGTGTAAAAACAGCCTAGTACCTATTAGCTACAAAGAATGTTATGCATTCTGTGCCTATCATAAGCTAGAATTGAGAAGCTCATGCCTTTTCTGTTGATTTTTCTTTCATAATGTAATATTTTTAAAAATTTGGCAATTAAATTTAACATAATTTTTAAATATAAAAAAATAAATAATCATAAATTTTCTCCAAATAGGGATTTAAATATTGTGATTAGCATGTATGATTTAAACCAAAAAGTAAACAATATATCAAAAAAAAAAAATATGTTCTACTGATCAACAAAATAGTCGGGGGAAATTAAAACGATCAGAATGTATTTTCCCCAACCATATTGAGAATTTCACAATTTACACATTCCAAAATTCCCGATCCAGACTCCTGTATTGTATGGCTTCTGAAATATGATGGGATAGTATATTTTCAACTCCTTCCAGATCAGCTGCTGTCCTGGCCACTTTTAGGATACGGTCATAGGCTCTTGCCGAAAGATTGAGTTTTTCCATAGCAAGTTTAATGAGATGCATCGAGGTTTCATCCAAACTGCAGAATGCTTCAATTTCTTTAGGTCCAATCTGAGCATTATAACTGATATTGAGATCCTTATATCGTTCATTCTGAATATTCCGTGCCTTGAGTACCCGTTCCCGGATATCTGAACTTTTTTCGCCTTTTCTTTTTTCTGCCAGCTGTTCAAATTCAACTTTCTGTACTTCTATATGAATATCGATCCTGTCTAATAAGGGTCCTGAAAGTTTGTTCATATACCGCTGCATTTCGTAAACGGATGAGGTGTTGCCCGGATCATCCGGAAAAAAACCGCTGGGGCTTGGATTCATAGAAGCTACGAGCATGAAGCTTGCAGGGTAGTTTACAGTAAACCGGGCTCTGGAAATTGTTACTTCACGGTCTTCAAGAGGTTGTCTCATAACTTCTAAAACGGTTCTTTTGAACTCCGGCATTTCATCAAGAAATAAGACGCCGTTGTGGGCAAGCGAGATTTCTCCAGGCTGGGGGTAGCTGCCGCCGCCAACCAATGCAACGTCTGAAATGGTATGATGTGGCGAACGAAAGGGCCTTACGGTCATAAGAGACGTTTCTGCGCCCATTTTACCGGCTACAGAATGTATTTTTGTTGTTTCTAAAGCTTCTTTCAGGGTTAAAGGAGGAAGAATGCCCGGAACTCTTTTGGCGAGCATGGTCTTTCCGCTTCCGGGAGGCCCGATGAGGATGATATTGTGTCCGCCGGCAGCAGCTATTTCCATGGCTCTTTTTGCTGTTTCCTGGCCTTTAACCTCAGAAAAATCAAATGAGAAATCGTTCATTTTTTCCTGGAACTCTTTTCTGGTGTCCAGTACTACTCTTTCGATAGGCTTTCCTTCGTTAAAAAAATCAATTACTTCTTTGATATTTTCGGCTCCATAAACTTCCAGATTATCTACAATGGCAGCTTCGCGGGTGTTTTGCTTAGGAAGTATAATTCCTTTAAAACCCTCTTCACGTGCCTGAATTGCGATAGGCAAAACTCCTTTTATAGGCTGCAGGCTACCATCAAGGGAAAGCTCACCCATGATAACATACTGATGGATATTTTCGGCAAGGATCTGATCTGATGCGGCAAGGATCCCTATTGCAATAGAGAGGTCGTAAGCAGCACCTTCTTTTCTGAGATCTGCAGGCGCCATATTAATCGTGATCTTTTTACCGGGAATTTTATATCCTACATTCTTTAAGGCTGCAGAGATTCTGTAACTGCTTTCTTTGATGGCATTATCGGGAAGTCCAACAAGATGGTAGCCTACTCCTCCTGTGTCCACATTTACTTCAATAGTAATGGTTTGTGCAGCGACTCCGAAGATGGCGCTTCCATAAATTTTTATTAGCATGATTGGTGTTTTTTGAAGTAAATATAAATAATATATTATTTTAAAAAATTGATCTAATAATGAACAACTTTCTGATTCATAATATTTTTTGAAAAAAATATCAACAAAAGACAAGCCGGCAGAGACTTTCTCTGTACCGGCTTGTCATAATTAAAAAAACTAACTAGGATGTGTACGATTATTTTTTTATAAACTTATTTTTATAGGTATTTCCTTTGGAATCTTTAGAAAGGATGATATAATTTCCCGGAACAAGACTACTTACATCAATAGGTTCATTGAATCGGTGTTCGTTTTTCTGAAGGACAATCTTTCCTGACATTTCAATAATAGAAACCTCTTTGTAAGTTTTGTCGGATTCTTTCCCGATAAAAAGAAACTGTGAGGCAGGATTTGGATATACCTTCAGATTGTTTTCCTTATGTTTCACTTCACCAGTTCCAAGACTACAGAATTCCCAGCTTCCAAAATTGAGCTTAACGAAATTTCCTGTTCCTAAAAATTCACACTGATCCGGGCAATACTCTGTGCAGGCATAAAATCCATATTCTCCAGATTCTGTAGCAGTATAAGTATCTCCCACGGCCCCACTAATCACACACGGATCTCCGGCCGAAGGTGGCGGGCTGTTCGGAATGCACTTATACCAAACATGGGTACCATAAAGATCAGGAAAAACATCATCAAATTGCACAGAAGCTCCGGCACAGATATTATATTCTCCTTGTCCTATCTCCTGAAAAGTTCCGGGGGTAAAGGTGCTGAGCATAGAGGGCAGGCCATAAGCAAATCCGTCTGCCATCACAGCAGGGCTTTCTGCAGTACAGTCACCTTGAGTAACCTCAACTTTAAAGTAATACAGCTGGTCATCATTTCCGTTGATCGTCAATGTCTGTGAAACAGCTCCAGGTATAGCAGTCCAGGGATTGGTGTTTGGTGTCTGCCAGGTCCATTGCTGTTTGTACCACTGATAACTTCCGAATGCCTGGGTAGAAAGCACCTCTGTTTCAGTGTTGCAGAACAGTATCTTATCAGGAAATTTCAGTCCCAGTCTTGGGCTGGTAATGGTAGGATTGCACTGGGCTTTTATATTCAGAATAGCCATGAATAATAAAGCCAAAAAAATTAGTTTGGTTTTCATATTTAAATATTTAAGGTTTGATGTCGTCTATTGTGGGTATCAGTCCAGCAGGAGCCTGATTCCGAACTTCATATTAAAATTCAAAGGTTTTTCTTTATAAATAGTGTTGAGTTCACTATTATTCTTAAAGTGATACCCAATTCCCGGCTCCGCATAAATCCCTATTTTATCAATAATTTTCACCTGTAGTCCTACCGCTGAATTGACTGAAAACTGCACAGGTTTAACATCCAGTTTTTCTTCCTGGGTGTCCTGCACCTCATCATTGACGATATATTTTGTTCTGAGTTTTCCAGCAACTGCTTTTTCGGCAAGCACTCCACCCGTCACATATCCCGTAAACCGGCCTTTCTGAATTACATTATAATTTACCTGTACAGGAATACCAATATAATGGATACTCTGCTCGCCTTTTATATAATTGGAAGTACTTCCTGAATGTAGTTCCGAAGTTAGTTTTGTATAATTGATCCCAGTTCCTATACCCCACCTTTTTCCTAAATTATAATACATCGAAAGACCAAATGTAACAGGAATTTTATGTCTTATCCTTGCTTCGACTTCCTTGCTTTGGTTGGCCAGCAGTACTTCAGTAAGAGGGTCAGGATCTGTTCCGGAAATCCACATATCACTGAAGGTCATGGGACTTCCACTAATGGAGGCATAGCCCGGAAACTTCTGATCGGAAGCATTTGAGGAAACATTTCCGGTCAGCATACTGAGCATCCATTTTTTGGACTGGCGTCCGGGAATTTTAGCTTTATTATTGTCTGCATACTTTTCCGATAACCTATTTTCTTTGTCATTTAAAACTTCCTCTAAAGGGCTTTTATCTGCCGAAACCGGATTGATATTAACAGGAAAAGAAATGTGATCAGATAGATTTCTCTCTGCCAAAAACATTAAACCGCTGGGTTTTATACCGAGTTCCATTATTAATTTTCCATCCTTGGCTTGTTTATTTAATGGATCTTTTATAATTTCATTTATGCAAGATCTTTCTGTTAGGATATTTCCAAGACTGCCGTATTGTTTATCCTCATCTGTTTTAATCTGTTCATCTTCACTCGCATCTGATTTTGGCAACTCTGAAACATTTCTGTCTGTTTCTTTACTACTGTCCGAATTATCAGTTTTTTTTGTGATGTGAGAGGTGTTTTTTTCACCATTGAAATTTAAAAGCAACTTTCCTGTAAAGAATAATATAACAATAGCTGCAGCAATTCCTGCGATACGATAAAATGCTGATTTCCCTTTGCTTGGTAAAATTAACTCCTTTGGTTTTTCATCTTCATTTCCAGGCATCACGGTACCCAATAATGCGTTTTCTTCATCAGAAAAAAGCTCATCTTTAATATCTTCCCACAATCCGTCCGGAATATCCTCTTCGTGGTCTTCCATTTTCCTCTGCAGGTCATTTAGCCACTGATTATTCATATTGTGCTTTTTTTGACATTTTAAATTCATTAATTCTCTGGATCAACAGTCCTTTCGCCCTGTGAAACTGAGAGGCGGAAGAGTTCTCTGCAATTCCTAAAAGTCCGGCAATCTCTTTGTGGCTTTTTTTCTCAAACACAAACAAGTTGAAAACCGTTCTGTAGCCATCCGGAAGCGACTGTATCATTTTCATAATGGCAGCTTTCGGAATTTCTTCCAAATCGGGCTCTTCTTCATTGGGAATATCAGGAAATTCAGATATATCCGTATCCGTAGCTGTACCGGAATGCTGTTTTATATGTTTTAAAGCTTCATTAATGGTGATTCTGATCATCCAGCCTTTGAGTGAACCGCTTCCTCTGTATTCAAAACTTTTTATGGAGCGGAACATATTGATAAAACTGTTCTGAAGAACATCCCGGACATCATCTTTTCCAGAAATATACCGCGAACAGATTCCTGAAAGACTTCCAGAATAGGATCCGAAAAGTTCTTTCCAGGCAGCTTCTTCCTTCATAAGAAGGCGCCTTATCAAAATCTGCTCTTTGTTTTCTTCCATGTACGAATAAGGTCCGGGTTGATTTATCGGCCGATTAAAAATTTAAAGCAAAAATAGACTGCATCCGGCAAAACACAATCTATTGTTTATATTATCTATCAATTAATTCTTTATACAGTAAGGAAAATTGTAATAAATAATTTCAAAGGGATTCACTACTACTCCATCCACCGTAATTTTTTCAGCTGCAAAAGCAAATCTCAGTGAATAATCTGCAGCAAAATAACCTTTCTGCTTTGCTGTGAGGGTGACCGTTGTCTTTTTATTAACTCCATCCACAGGAATCTGAAGTTCCAGTTCTTTAGGAACAAAAGTAAGTTCCACCCAATTTTTTTCAGCATTTAATACGGACGTATAATTCAGGTTATATTTCACCTTCCCCATTTCTGTTAAGGCTTTTTGTGCCTTTACAGGATCTTTCACAACAGTCATTACAATTTCCTTTAATGGAAACTCCGGAAATGCCAGGGTATCTTTTTTTATTTTAAAGTCTACAATTTTCTCTGCTCTAAACTCTCCCTGCATGGTGATCAGCCTTCCTTTATAATTGCCGTTTATATCTTCCAGCTTTACAGGTGGTAATTCTATCCTGTCCTCATTCATGCATGAGAACAGGGAGAAGATAATTGAGATAACCAAAACGGTAGTAATAACCTTAAGTACTATTAAATTCTTCATTTCATTATTTTTTTAACATTAAACATTGGTTGTATTGAGTACTCATCTATAAAATCCGTTTTTTGGAAAATCTTGCGTGGCATTTTGAAAAAAAGATAAAATTGAATTATAACATACTGATTTACTGTGAATAAAATTTTACGATTTATTTTGAGAAATAAAAAACCAGCGTGGGTTTCACGCTGGTTGGGGGATTCTATATAAATAAATTATAATGTATCTATTTCTGATAACTTGATAAGATAATTCTCGCTAAAATATTTATCTAATTTGAAAATAATATCCTTATAATAGATTTTAAAAAACCGAAAAAGTTCTTCATTGCTATAGGAAGACTCTAAGAGACTCTTATAATCATACTCTGGATGCTGTATAACCCATTCAAAAACTTCTTTATTCCTTAAAACAATATCTATTTTTAAATTAGATAAATCTATATCTGCTACTACATATTTATAAATATCTCTATGTGTATAAATTTGACTTACTTTTTGAAAATGTAAAACACTATGTAAAACATCTCCTAATAATATGTTATCCATAATTTTAAAATTCTGATTTGAATTGAATATTTTCTTTTGGGTTCTCAATATTAAAATATCCCCTATTCTGTAGTTCCTTTATTGTATTTTTTTCTACAAGATCTAAGGTTGGCCTGTAGTGGCCACTCCCATTATTTATCTCTTTTATTCTGCCTTGCTTGATAAGTATTTCTCCACCTGCAGATATTGGTTTCCCCTCCAAAAATGAAGAATGATGAAACTCTCCAACCTGTCTGTTTTTTGACAAGTAGATTTTTCCCTCTTCAGACATAACGAAAATAGCATATTCAGTTTTAACCGAAGTACCATCTTCTAAAGTAGATATACTTACGTAAGTATCAATCAAATTTCCTTCTGAATCAACTATCTTATCATATTGAACAAACACTTCGTAGGAAGTACGTTCCTTTTCAGTAAGGTACTTCACTCCCTTTTCAAAATCCTTTTTGGAGCCAACAGTATACATATTTTCTAGACTCGTGGTAGAATATTTTACTCCAGAGGCAGGTTCCTTATCGAAAAACATCCATGTATCATCAAATGCTTCTTCTAAAACATCAATTAGTTTTTCTTCGTTGTAACTAGCCTGCTTGACTTTATTGATCAGGTTAACATATTTCCTTATATATTTATTTCCTTTAGCTACTGGTAACCCTTTATAAATGAGTAAATACTCCTGTCTGGTTGTCTGTCCTGTTTCATTTGCTATTTCTATAAAATCTATACCTAAATTTTCTAGTTTAACCCCAGAAATATGATCAAAAGCACCACAACTTGGTTCTACCCATTCTGATGTTTGCAAAAATTGTAGTCGACTACGATGAAAATGCCATGTATTCAAATCCAAAAACAAAGAAATTGCCATTGCTCTCAAACCTTTCTGCAAATCTAATCGTAAATTTTCGCAAAACTAAATGTAAAGAAAAAAACAGTATAATTGCGTCAACTATAATAAAGCCTTTCAGTTGTGTTTGAAAGGCTTTTTAATTTAATTTTAAATCACGTTTAAAATTTCCAAACTAGAAATGCATCCAGTCGTAATTCTTTTCCCTGCCTAAAGAGACAAAACCTTAATAAATACACTGTGCATGGGTTACATCCTAATAACTTAGACTAGGAGAAATAAATTTCACTTTAATTAAGTACATTTCATTTTAAACTCTTTACTAATCGCCAAATAGCATTAATCACAGACTTTGCCACTAATTTATATCCGAAATTATTAGGGTGCAAACCGTCATTAGTTGTAATCATTAATGTTTCATCCGTGATTTCGGATTGTCTATATTGATCTACAAAATCCCACCCATTAAGTGCACAAATTGTCATAATTGCTGCTTCATAATTTAATAGTGTGTGACCTTTTGTATTTGCTGAGGTGGATGTATAGCCAGAATTATTTCGTTTCAAAGCGTTAAACGCTATCACCGGTGAATTATATCCGTTGGGCTGCAACGCAACAACTCTATCACGGAATGCCCGCAAAGCACCATAATAAGTCAGCACACCTGTTGAATTGTCATAATCTGAAATAGTTCCAATAGGAATATTTCGTTTAAAATCGTTCGTTATAGTGTCAATAGTCCAAAATCCTACGCTTGCATCGGTGAAAACGTTCAAGCGTAAAGCTAAAGAGTTAGCATCATCCAAGGCTGTAGCACCAAGCGAAAATCCTGAATAACAGTATTTATTATAACCTTCAAATTTAAAAATACGCTTTACAAGTGTTTGAATTCCTTCATAAACATTTGTCTCTGATATTGCAACACCATCATATGCCCAAATTGAATGCCCAACGCAATTCCAAGTTAAAGGAACTTGAATTCTTTTATCAGCAGTTAAAAAATCATTTTTGATCAAAAACCCTTTCTTAATAATTTTGGGGGGCTGGTCTATATATCCACACGCACGTATAGAAACAATATCATCTGTAATATTAAAAGGATAAGGAGTTATTGAAAAATCTCCTGTTGGTACTAAAGCCACTACTGAATTATCAGCCTTATAACCAACTACTCCAACGGAAATAGTTGTATTTTTTCCATAAAACTCATAATTTCCCGGCGATAGAAACATCATTTCAGTAGTTCTCCAATTTTGAGAATTCGACATTGTTCCATCACTTTTTAAGTAATTGTTTAGCGCCGTATAATTACCCGTAATATTTATGCTCTTCTTATCGCCTGTTAAAGGGTTTATTACAACCGACTTTCCTTCATCTGTAAGTTTAATACCTCCATCAATTCTATTGAATTCTACATACATATCTACATATCCCTGCGAATTGGGAAAAGAAGTTGCATTTAGATCATTTATAGTTGTGACAAATGGAGCGCCATATCCTAAGGCTGATGTACGCGTAGCAGTTGCAACCCTCTTGTATGAAAAAGGATTATTTGTAAGAATCTGAATCCACAATTCACCGCTATACTGTATATTAGAATCAAATTGAACAGTAGTAGTAAAGTCATTAGTTGTCGATGCAGTTACCGTCTGTCTTTTTTTCGCAATTAATGTACCATCAACTTTTTTACCCTGAAATAAGCGCACTTCTATTTCAGTTATTGGAGTTACAGAATCTTGAGCAAATGACACATAAATTTTATTAAAAGTATTCGGTACGACTCCGATGGAAATTGATACACCCCGAACATTGGACACAGCAGTAGTGGTAACTAAGCCAGATGCGGTTACTTGCTTCGCGTCACTTTCAATTGAACTATTTATAAAAACTGTATCTTGAATTTCTACTCTTTTTGATACATATTCTGAAATTTGTTGCCCGCCTTGAGCTTCAATATTAGTATTGGGATTAAAAAGTGGAGATACGTTAGCAGCTGCCGGAGTTTTCATATCTCCATTTTCATCAATGGCATAGTCTGTATAAGTAGCTGAACCGGGTTCAGCTACTTGGTAAATAACATTGGTTTCCCTTTGCCCTTGCGGAGGTAATGCATTTACTCTAATAATTTTTCCTATAGTAGACATATTTTTTGTTTTTAGTTAAATGTGATTAATTAATCTGCTGCCAATCTCCGGAAATCACTTTCTCAGATGATGTTGCAGGTTCCTGAACACCTAAAAGGTTCGTATTATGCTCAAAATTGAATTTCTCTTCTGTAATCACTTCGGAAGGCACTTCAAAATCATCCGGATTTTCAGTACTGAATGGCAATGCATGTTTTACTTTCAGTCCGATACTTTCTGCCTGAAGGATATTCAGAGCAGTAGGAAGTCTTGTGATCCATGCTTTTCCTTGTTTCAGACCTTTTGGTTCTTTCATTTCGTCAGCAATAGACAAATAAAGTTCGTCTCCAATGACAGGAACTTCTCCTCCATTCCAGATTTTTCCGGTTGCCAGGTAGAATTGCACTGTTTCTTCAAATCCTGGGCGTACAGTCACTACCACTCTGGCCATACCACTCTGCATGAAAGCTCTGAATAGCGGATCGGTATCTTCTGACTGGTAAAGATTCAGCCAGTTTTGTTTGCTTCCCCAATAATAAGGATACAGGTTGTAGGAAAGATTTTCCCATTCAAAAGCCTGCTCCATAAATTTCACAAAAGCAGTGTATTTATCAAGATCACTATTTAAAACCGTTTCATAATTGCTGAAAGAAGAGCCACTTGTTAAGCCTTCCAGGCCATATCCGTGTGTTGATCCTGTTGCTCTGTCTGCCATATAAGAAATACAGTTTTTACGTAAAATTGTATTTTCAATCTGACGGTAGAATGCCGGATTTGAACCTTTGATCTCTACAGCCTTACTCTTCTCTTCTGCAAGCTTATTGTTATATTCTACAAGCGCATCTTCGTAAGCATCCATAATCGCCTTAAATACTTTCTGATACCACGTATTTTTAGCTTCCTTTGTCAACTGAAGATCTACAATACAATTGGCTGATCCTGAGAAAATCTCATAAAAAGTAGCAGAAATGGGAACCGATTTTGAGTATGGCTGGGCAAAAGGTTTTCTTGGATAGAATTTTAACTGCGACCAGAAACCATGATGGAAGAAATCCTGATCCCCTATCATAATACACATGGCAGACTGACTGCTATCTCCTGCTGCACTATATCCTGCCAAGCAGCTTACCGCCACATAATTGTCCGGAATCTGAATTTCATCTTTAAAAGCTGCATTCTGTATTGCGCTATGTTCATCTGTAAACTGGCCACTTAATGATTTTCCTATGCTGTAATTTTCTACAGGCTTTTCAGGCACTTCAACATTATATTTTGCTGCCCAGTATTTTAAAACAGCATCTGATTCTAATGCCCCGTAATTTTCCATTTTCATCACAGCAGATGTCCTTGGATCTTCCGGTTTAATAAGATCAATCTGATCAGGGTTTTTCTGAGAAGTCATTCCCAATAAATGTAGTTTAGCAGGTTCGGGAACCATGAATTCAAACATCATTCGCTTACCGTAGTTATAGATCTGGTTTTTCATCAGCTTATCTACCCATCGGTAAACGCCTACTACATTTTTATCACCTTTTCGGTTATCAAATCCATGAGAATTGTTTTCTTCGAACTCATCAATAATTTTCTCAATTCTTTCTTCATGAACTTTTGTGACAATTCTATCCATTGCCCTTGCCGTAATATCCTGAGCCTGTGTGACAGCCTGTCTCGTGCTTTCGTCTTTGGATCTGTGATTGGCATAATTTGCACCTACGTTCATTGAGAAAGAAGGACCTACTTTAAAATTAGCGTTAGCAAAACCAGCAAAATCATTGGATTCCTGTAAGATTTTAGAAACCTCAGACTGCATTTCAAAACGGTTGGCTGTCGTTGTATCTGAAAGCTGCTCTCTTTCAGTATCTGAAGATGAGGTTGTTGTATTTTCGCTTCTTCTCAGTTTTCTCGTAGATTTTTCACGGTATTCCCTTGCCATGATATTCTCAATGTGAGCGACTTCTCCCTCTACATAGGCATGGGTACTTTGCTCGACTTTCAGATAATCAGCAATTCCAATTTGTTTAAAGCCAAATCCGGAAGGGATAAAATTTTGTTCATCATCAATCGTCACAGGAGGGTTTTCTGTTTCTTCAATCTCCAGATCAAATTTAGATGAAATACAATTTTTTACTGTAATTCCCGGTGTTTTAAATTTAGCTACTCTACCGTTAGTAAAATACACTTCAACATAAAATGAGGCACCTTCAAATTCTGAGAAATCTACTCCCTGTCCTAAAAGATTATTCAAGAAAATAGTATTCCCGTTTCTGGATTTAATGAATTCAGTTCCTCTTCTGACTGGGAAATTAGTGCTAACTAATTCGTGATACACTTCTGAAATATCCCAAGAGGCATCCGGAACATTTAACGCCATATCAAGCCCATAAAATCTGAACATATCTTTTGGACATAACTGATAGGTAAAAGGCACAGTAACGGTTCTTGCCATTGGAACAATAACTCCACCGATACTTGTATAGACTTCAGTATTAGTCTCTGTATTCTGTGCAATGATTCTGTTGGTGTTTTCTTTTACTTCTGTGATTAAAGCGCTGATCTCAGAAAAAGTATTTCTACCTTCCAGTAATTGATGAAGTTCTGAAATTCCTCCTGTAGCAGCTCTTTCTTTATCAGATGATACATTTTGAAATTCAAATCCTAAAACATCCAATAAGGTGTCTAGATTTTCAGGTTTTAATACCGATACCAGATATTCTGCTTCAATTTCAGGACGAAACTGAAAATCTAATTTCGGTAATACCGGTTCCGGTACTTTCGGAATCTGCTGACAAGGATCTTTAGGATCATATGCTACACCGGGAGCTCTTGTCGGACAATATTTATCCCTATTTGCGGCTACTTCCTTATTGTAGTCGTTAATAATTGGCGCTATTCTTACCTGATGCTCTTCATATCTAATATCATATTCTTTCTGATATTCATCTCTATACTGTTTCTCCAAGAGAGATAAATTCTTTGCCAGGCTTTCATATCTTCCGAGCTTTACTTGTCCCTCAGAAATCTGCTGCTGTTTTTTCATTTCTTCAGTCGGAACAGTTTGTTTAAATTCGTCGTCAACTGCTTTTGAAAGCATTTGATATCCAGAGGCAGTTTCGTCCAGCATTAATTCTTTAGGAAGTACAACCTGGGCATTCAGAAGAATTCTTAATTCCTCTTCATTGGTTGCAGAAAAAACGTGCTGTGTTAAAAGTATCTGTATGACCATTTCTTTGATATAGAAGTCCTTTTGAGCAATTACCTGATAAATTAGGTTGTTCCAGAGATCTATTGATTCAGGGGTTGGAAAAAGCTGATTGTCATAGATCTCAGATTTCTTATCCAAAAATTCCCCGTAAGCGCAGGTCTCTTTATTTCTTACAAGCCAAACTGCAAATTGATAATCTCTAGCGTAAGTTATTTTAAAACTTTCCAGGCTATACGTGCTATTAGGACCAGACGAAATACATTTTGGATTATTAGCAAAAGCGGCGGCGCATTCAATACGTTTTCTATGTTTTGAACCTACAGCATTTACCACTGGCTTGTAAAAAGTTTCATCGTCTTTTAGTTGTTGCGGTGCAAGCATAAACCTCTTGCTCTGTTCGTTCTCATCAGATAGCTGAGGGCTTCGCAGGCTTACAAACCTGAAGAGTGTTTGTGTTGGCGTGTTTTCTGTATCCATATTGTTTGTTGATTTGTAGTTAATAATCCCTTTTCCTATTAAGGATTCCCCGATGGTAAATGCCGGAGGCGTTGGTGTGTTATTTGTTGACATTATTTTTCTTTCTTTAATTAAATTTGAAGATTCTTTTTAGTAGAACAACTTCAGGTGCTAGCCTATTTTTTAAGGTGGTGTCTGCTAAAGGATATCCACCATTGGATTTAATATCAGTTCTCATTTCTGTGTTTTTCTTGGAGCAAATATCAGAGCTGAAAGCGACAGAACTTGACGTGTTGAAAATCAATTTTGACTTTTCTGGAATTTTTTTTAAAGCTGCCTTGGAAGCGAAACAGAATCCCTTCAGATTTAAATACTAATATTATTGTGTGATTTTATTGAAAGGTTTCGGGGTTTCTATTGATGAGATCAATTATTCTTATGGAGATTTTACCATTCTTCCCTGACTCTTTATCAGATTAAAGCTGGCCTCATAAGCTGATGATAACATTTAACCTTTTTCAATGGTGATTATCACTTTTAGAATAGCATTTCCGACAGAAACCAGACATTTAGTTTCTAAGTATTAAGTTATTTGAGAAAAGTTGAGTTTGTGGTTCCCTTCTCTGTTTTATACCAAAAAAACTCTGAATTAGGAAAAAAGGATATTGAGATAACGATCCCAACTCACTTTTTATAGAATTAACAAATTTTTAAAACAGCGGTTGATTCAGAGCTGGTTTTTATTGTTAGATTTACCTCAAAATAAACCGATATAAGAAAGCTTTAAAACGAGAAAAACTAGAATACCATCTTAAGTTAAGATACTCATTTTAATCATTAATATTTTGTTTTAATCTAAAACAATCATTCAAAAAATATTAAAATTTCTTATGACAAAACTAAGGTTTATTGCAGCAACAGTTGCTGTTCTTATTATATCTAATTCTTGTGAGCAGGACAATATGCCTGCCCCATCTGCCACACATCCCAATGGTGATCAATACCAGAAAATTGTAGACAAATTCATGGAGGCCGGAGCCGTAGGTGTAAGCATTGCCGTTATTTCGCCGCAAGGAACCTGGAGAGGCAGCGGAGGTTTAGCAGACCGGGAGAAAAACAGTCCTATGACGGTCGATAAAGAGCTGCGTGTAGGGAGTATGACAAAAATGTTTGCCGCAACAACGATCCTGAAGCTGCAGGAGGAAGGATTACTGAATATTAAGGATAAAATCAATAAATATCTTCCTAAAAGTATCACAGATCGTATTGCTAATGCCAATGAAGTCACTATTGAACAGTGCCTTAATCACAGGGCGGGTATCCGGAATTATTTGCAGGATATTTCCGCTGGTGTTTTCGACGGCAGTATTGTTAATTATTCGGCCGCACAAACGCTGACGTTAATCTATGACAAACCTGCTGATGATCCTGTAGGAAAGGGATATTACAGCAATTCCAATTATCTTTTGCTTTCGCTAATTATTACAAAGGTTACAGGAAAACCTTCCTATGAGGTCGTGAATCAGAAGGTCATCAATCCGCTGGGACTGCGTAATACATTTGCAAGCACTACACTTCCCAAGAAACTTACACGGTCTTATTATACGGAAGATCCGGCAGGAAACAACCTGAATGACGTCACCCAGATAGACAATAACGGTATTGGTGGTGAAGGTGCTTTAGACGGCGGAATGATCTCTACAGCTTCAAACATTGCCAGATTTGTAGAGGCTCTGATAACGGGTAAGATCCTGACGCCCGCTTCTATGCAGCAACTGGAAACTTTTGTTGATAATGATCTGAACCGCCTGGAACCTGACCTGAAATACAATAAGCAGTATGGACTTGGTCTTATGAAGCTGGATTCTGACCAAGGTGTAGCACTGGGTCATGACGGCCATGTCTTCGGGTTTGGCGGGAAGTCCTATTACTTTCCAAAACAAAAAACAACGATCTGTATTTTGCTGAACACCTGGTCTCCGAAGGTAGTAGCTTTACTTAATGCGAAATCGACTTTGAATTTGTTTTTCTAATCAATAAAAATATCAGTTTATTATATTGAGATCCTTACTTTTAAATGTGAGGATTTTTCATATGCTATTGGTAGCCATTATTACATCGTTTGACCTAAGATCTGATCCTTATTTTATGGTAAACTATTAAAAAAATTTAAACAGAGTATGAATTAACTTGGATCAGTTCATGTAATCAATCAAGTCAATAATGAAAGTAGATGGGTTATAATTATATAAATTCTTTTTTAAACACCGCTCTGCATAAGCATTATTCAAAAATTACTTATTTATCTGAAAATCAAACCAAAATGTTGTAATTTTATTATGTGTAAAAACAGTGTTTTCCCCCTTTTGCAGAGTTGATGAGTTGCCTAATTTTGTTTTATAAAATTAAAAACCATAAAAATGAAAACTCCTTTTTTTATCAAAAATCTAAGCCTGCTTTTTGCGTTGCTTATTTTAAGTTTTTGCATGTTAAGCTGCACTCGCTGCTCGGAACCCCCTAAAGAACCCGTGAGTGACAGCTATAAAAAGAAACTGATCAGCTCCCGTGAGGGCCGTGTTCTTTATGATGAATATTCCAGGACAAACAATGCCATTCTTACGAAATACAGAAATGGTGAGCCGGATTCACGCTGGTACTGGTTTTCTGTAGAAGATATGGAAGGCTACATTCAATATGTAAAAGAAACGGCAAAAAAACAAAAGCTGAAAAACCCGGGAATCAGAATTTACATGGGGAAATATCCCATCAATCATCCTAAAAGTAAAATGGCAAAACCGGAATATGCCGGATATCAGACCATATTCCTGGTGCCAACTGCTCAAAACCTGAAAAAAGACAGTACAACCGCCATGTCCAGAACAATGAGGTCAACCGATGAAAACACTAATGTAACAGACATGCAATACCTGAATATGACCAATCTTGCGCCTCCGCCAAAAGTGTCTACAGCAGGAATGCAGTAATAATAAAGTCATGAACTGGAACATAGAAACCGGCAAACAGATATCAATGGGCATATCCGTTGTGGTGATGGCTTTACTGATCATCAAAAGCAGAAAAATCTGGAAAGAAAATTTATTTTTTATCATAGGCTATATATTACTTTCCCTGATCGATATTTTTTGCTACTTCTATTTTAAAGCCACGAACCGGTCTACCGAGATATTTTTTGTAATTGGCTTTTTAATACTTGTCTTTTTCCTGTATCTGCTGTACTATTTCAGATTAATTTATCTGCCTCTTTTAAAAAAAATACAGTTGATTTTGCTGGCTATTTTTATCATCAATATCGGGGTTATGTTTTATATAGAGGATGATCTTTTACACCATTTTTCATTCAGTATGCTGTATACGGATATCCTTTTGCTGATGTTTTCCATTATTTTATTTTTATATCAGACCTTTAACTCAGACAAAATACTGGAGCTTAATAATTATCTACCCTTCTGGATCTCAGTTTCTTTACTGATCCTTTTTATCGGGAGCATTCCGATCCTGTATTTCAGAACTACCGTTTCGGAACATATTTATTTTTTTATTTTATTTATTCTGAATCTGATAAGTAACGGAATACTCATATTAGGATTGGTTTGGAACCAACAATACAGATTAAGATAAGTCCTTAAAGTATGGAAGAAAATAATTTGGTCATTACCTTTACCATTACCCTACTTATCGTTGTCCTGACAATGATCTTCATCTATGTGGTCTTTATCAAGAAAAAAACAACCCTTCTGATCAAGCAAAAAGAAAAGGATATGCGGTTTGAAAAGGAACTGGCGACATCACAGGTCGAAATCAAAGAGCAGACGCTGAATTATATAGGACAAGAGCTTCATGATGATCTGGGTCAAAAACTTTCGGTGGTAAGGCTAAGGCAAAATCAACTTATTTCTAAGTTGAAAAATTCCGAAAAAGAAGAGCTGAATGAGTTGAGCGAATTACTGGGTGAATGTATTCAGGATATCAGGAATTTATCTAAAACATTGATTACCGAACAGATCATCCATTTCGGTCTGACAGAATCCATAGAAAGAGAGGTAAAAAGAATACAGAAACTAAAGCTGTTAAAAATAGAATTCATCACCCAGAAACAGGATATTGATATTTCACCGAAACATGGACTGATTCTATTCCGAATTATTCAGGAAAGCATTAATAATATTTTAAAACATTCCAGAGCTAAAAATGTATCCATAAGACTGAAAGATGACCCTGAAACGTTACGCATTAATATTTCTGACAACGGAAAAGGATTTGATACCCGTAAAATACAGGACGGTTCCGGACTGAAGAATATGGAACTGAGGGCGAAACTCATCCATGCAGAATTTGCCATACAGTCGGAACTTGAAAAAGGAACACAAACTTCAATAATCTATTACAAACAGCAACCATGAAAACGATTCCCATAGCTATTGTAGATGATCATACTCTAATGTCCAAAGCGCTGGAAAATATGATCGTAGAAAATCCCCAGTATAAAGTGATCATGAATCATCCCAACGGTGAAGATTTTATAGCTGCGATAGAGAAAGCTTCAGAATTACCTGCCGTAGTCCTGATGGATATCAATATGCCTTATAAAAACGGGATAGAAACCACAGAATGGCTCACTGAGCATCATCCTGACATTAAGGTGATTGCCCTGACCATGGAAGATGAGGAGAAAATACTCATCAAAATGCTGAAGGCAGGTGCCAAAGGATATCTGCTGAAAGATATGCAGCCAGCCATCCTTTTTCAGGCGATTGATACGGTATTTGATAAAGGCAGTTTTTATACCGATTTCGTTGCTCAGAAATTATTGAAAGTAAAAACAGAAGATATGAAAACGGCTTCCCTACTTTCTGAATTAAAAGACAGGGAAAAAGAATTTATCAAATGGGCCTGCAGCGAACTTACCTATAAAGAAATTGCTGACAAAATGTTCCTGAGCCCAAAAACCATTGATGGCTACAGAGATTCCGTCTTTATGAAATTAGAAGTAAAAAACAGGGTTGGCCTGGTTCTTTTTGCCTTAAAACATGATCTCTGCTGAATCTATTTTTATTTAAAACACTGTATATCAATAATTTTAACAACCAGACTTCAATCCGGTGGATTTTTACAATCTACCGGATTTTTTGTTTTTACTATCATCAATAAAATGGTCACCTGTAAAGACATCAAGTTTATTTGACGCTAAGTTTGACCGTAATCTCGCATTAGTATAAGGAGAACAAAGAATCATTAGCCTACTTAGAACTATCAGCGTAATCATCTGTATTAATTTGTGCAATTCGTGGTTAAAAAATTATTCAGAACTCAAAAAAGGTGTTTTACCTGCCACATAATTAGTCTTTTACCTCTGTTTTCGCTCTGTTAAATATTAGAATTTTGTCCTGTAAAAATAACCATACAGGCAGACCCTGAAAAGCCAAAACAGAGTAGGGAAAATTCTAAAAACTAACAACATGAAAAAAGCACTCATCGTAGGAATCAATGATTATGCACCTGTAGGATTAGGTGGGCCGGATTTGAACGGCTGCATCAATGATGCAAGAGACATGGCCAACACCTTAGTAATCTGCGGTTTTGATCCTGCAAAAATTAAAATTCTCACCAATCAGAATGCCACAAGAGCCAACATATTAAACTACCTTAAAACATTGGTGAGCAGCAGTGTAAAAGGAGATTCACTCGTGTTCTATTACTCAGGACACGGAACCAGAGTGGCCAATATCGGAGCAGATCTGGAAATAGACGGTCTGGATGAAGCCATTTGTCCGCACGACTATGCAAGTGCCGGAGTGATCCGTGATGATGATTTTAAAACCATACTCAACAAACTAAAGGCAGGTGTCAACCTGGAAGTTATTTTTGACTGCTGCCATTCCGGAACGGGAACCAGAAAAATGGACCTAGGACTTGATCTGAATCTGGAACTTTCTTATGAAACCGCCCGCTTCATCCCTCCCATGCTGGAAGATGAATTTTATATGACCTATGCAAGCGAAATGCAATCTTCCAAAAATTCTAAAAAGGCAATTGCTCTGACTAAAGCTCTGATTCCGGTTACCGGATTAAATCATACGTTATGGGCTGCCTGTAAAGATAATCAGGTATCTATGGAAGGAAATATAAGTGGGCAGATCAGAGGCTACTTTACCTATCATTTCTGCAAAATCCTACGTGCTACCAATGGAAATATCGTCAGAAAAACACTTGACAAACAAACTGCTATAGCTTTGGCTGCTATGGGAGCCGCCCAAATCAATCAAACTGAAAGCATCACTGCAGAATTTTCTCAAAAAATATTTTCATAAAAAATCAATGGCGGAATCCGAAAAGCCAACCAAAGAGTAGGAAAAACTGATTAAAAAACTCAATAATCATGTCGAAAACTGAAAACAACCAACCAATGACTGCGGAAGAAGTATTAAGACTTAAAACCGTGAAAGCAAAATCAACTGAAAAATTGGCAAATGTCGAAAAACTAGTCAGCCAACGCCCTGCAATGGAAACCATTAACGGAAGATCTTTTCCCAAGGGAATGAAAGCAATCGGGATGCTCGCAGATGAAAAAGCTGGAGAAAGCCAATCTCTGGAAACTGATCATTTCTATCCTACGCATGCCGATTTTGAGTATCTGGCAAAACTTGAACCTAGAAAGGACCGTAAACCAAAATTCATTGACAGAGAATCTTTCTTATCCGCAGAAGGGGTAAAAACTATATTCGGTCCGGATCAGAGAAAAGTATACAATTCTACTGCGTATCCGTGGCGATGCGTGGGAAAAGTAGAAAGCGCTTTAGGCTCAGGAAGCGGGGTAATGATTGGCCCGAGACATCTACTGACCTGTGCCCATATTGTAGACTGGCAGCCTAATAACACTACGGGCTGGTTAAAATTCACTCCCATGTATTATAATGGAAGTGCTCCTTACGGAAGTGCCTGGGGTACCCTGACTTATTATAAATACAAGGTAGCAGGACCAACTATTGATTCTACAGAAATCCAATATGATTACGTGGTCATTGTTCTCGACAGACCTATCGGAAACAGCACAGGCTGGCTGGGCTCAAAATCATATTCCGATTCGTGGGATGGCGGAGCCTACTGGACACATGCAGGGTATCCGGGAGATTTAACAGGAACCCAAAGACCAACATATCAGACAGGAATCGCTTTAGACGGAGATTTCTGGAGTGCGGATGATAATGAAAGCATGACCCACAAAGCAGATATCTGGCCTGGACAAAGCGGCGGCCCGTTCTGGGGATACTGGGATGGCGCTCCCTACGCAGTAGCTACACAAAGTGCCCATAATCCAAGCGACAATTTTGCGAGTGGCGGTTCAGATCTTGTGAATCTTGTGATAAGAGCTAGAAACGAGCATCCTTAACCAATTTATTTGTTTACTGAAGAGCCTGGCTACAAGTCAGGCTCTTTTCGTTGTATCAGACTAAATAATTTAGTTTGAAAATTTATAAATATCTAATAAAATAATACACAATCAACAGTTTTTTAGAGTAGATCAAAACATAATCGAGTTCATGATGTAATATTTGACATATTACAATTGTTTTATAATGAGAGATTTATAATTAAAGTAATAATTACACCTATTTATTATGCATAGCAAGCTACATTGTAATACATTAAATTTAAAAAACACAAAATATATGAAATATCAAATCTTCTTAATCTTAGTTTTGAACAGTATCATGATAACTGCACAAGAAAAAAAAGATACAATAGCTACAAAAACAATCAATGAAATTATATTAACAAAAAATAAATTCCAGAGAAAAAATGACAGATTTGTATATGATATAGGAGCATCCCCTTCAGCAAAAGGAAGTACAGCTTTTAGTCTTTTAAAAGAAACTCCTCTCATCTCATCAATGGATGATAAAACGTTACGAATTGCCGGAAAATCAAACGCGGTAATATACATCAATGGGAAAAAATCTCAGATGGATTCTGATGCTCTGGCAACCTTTTTAAAAAGTATGCCATCCGAAAGTATACAAAAAATAGAGATTATTACAATGCCCGGCAGTGAATTTCAAGTGGAATCCTCAGATGGAGTTATTAATATTATTCTAAAAAAGGTAACAGAAAATGGGCTAAATGGGAGTATAAGAATGAATAATAATCAAGGATACTATAATAACCAGGGAATGGGAGCCTCTATTAATTATAGAAAAAATAAGCTCGGAATTAATTCAAATTTTAATAGTGGAGAAAACACCAAACGGCAATATTATATATTAGAAAATGGTAATAATATAGCATCAAATCAGTCGGAAGGAACCGTTTCTATTCCGAACAAAGATTATGGTGGTTATGTAAATATAGATTATACTTTAAATAATAAAAGTAGTCTTGCATTGAGCTATAATATTTGGTATAATAAAAGCGCCAACTCTATGACTAACTTATTTAATACCGTAAACACGCGCAATGGTAATACTTGGAAAACTGACTATAACCGAAGTATAAACTATGAAAATACACAATCGTACAATAATTCTGTTAATTTAAATTATGAATTAAAAACAGATTCACTGGGCAGTAAACTCAATATAAATGCGGCATACTTAAATTTTAGAAAAAAACAGCAAAGTATCAATACAACATTAGCAGCAGATTCCAATGGGAATACAGGAGAAAGTATAAGCCGGATTACTCAGGAAACTCCACAGATTATTAATAGTTTTTCTACTACAATAGATTACATTAAGAAATTTAAAAATGATATCATCTTATCATTGGGCGGAAATTACAGCTATACCAAAACAGATAATGACACAGAAACAAGTCTGTATCAGTTTGCCACCAATAGCACCATTAGGAATCCTAATCACTTTTTTTATCTGGAGAATATTTACGGAGGATATTTAACTCTAGAAAAGAAAGTAAGTGATAAACTCTCAGCAAAAGCTGGAATCCGATATGAATTAACACAAAATAAAGGTAATTCTAATAATGCTCAGAATGAAAATTTAAGCAACCTTAAGAGAAGCTACAGTAATATTTTGCCTTACTTAAATCTGAATTATTCAATTAATAAAGACAACAACCTTTCCTATTCTTTTTCAGGTCGTATGAAGAGACCTTCCTTTTGGGAAGTGAATCCAGTAAGAACATACTTAACAGAAACTAATTATGTTCAGAATAATCCATTTATGAAAGCATCCGCAGTCTATTCACAGGAGCTCAACTATATGTTCAAAAATTCATATTTCTTCATTATAAGCCATAAATATTATAAAGACGTTATCTTACAAATACCTTTACAGGGACAAATTAATATGAATGGTAATCCTGTAAATGTACTGAGGTATATAAGAACAAATTTTGGTGACCGCCAGGAATTAAATTTTACAATCGGTTTTCAAAAATCTTTTTTTAAACAATATTGGAATACCAATGTGAGTCTGGGAATACAGCATAACATTAATAATGGAACCATCGATACAGATCCATTAACCGGTGAAAAATTTCCGGCTTATATTAATACCAAAAAATCAAATGGAATTACGGTTGCAGTTAACAATAATATAAGACTTGATCACGCTAAAACCTGGTTTGCAAGCATTAATTATTGGTATGTTGGCAATTACCAAATAGAATTGGGACAGCTAAAACCATTAGGAAGTCTGGAAATAGGGCTCAAAAAAATATGGAAAGATTGGACATTTACAGGAAGCGTTGATGATGTTTTAAACACAAATAGAGTTATAATTAATGATCCTCAACAAAATGGAAATTATAATTATGTGAATATTTATAATTATCCACGCCAATTAAATATTTCTATCTCTTATAACTTCGGAAACAAAAAAATTGAAAAAGTACGTAATTTTAATAATGCTTCTGATGATATTAAAAATAGAACAAAGTAAATTTATGAGATTATCAAAACCAATATTTTAATACATTTGTTTAAACATATTCTGAATGAATTTCGAGCAGATCAACTTACACCTTGAGGCTTACAAAGAACACGACCAGATTCTGGATGCCGCTCAATTTTTAATCCATTCTTTTGATCTGGAACATGAAAATTTTGCAGGTTTCGGCTTCAGGGAGGAACGGTCTCCCACGTCCATGCTTTTAACTGCAGAGGGAGAATTGGGAGGACCTCAGAAAGTAATGATCCCTAAGAATTTATTTGATTTTGATCTGAATCTTGTTCTGAATATGGTAGCCCATGAAATGCTTCATGTACGGCAGAAAGCTCCCGGTCAAGTTATCGAAGATAAAAACGAACGGGAATTCCAGGCATACTATGAAATGCTTTTTCACAAGGTCTTTCCGCAGGTTCCTGAGTTCTCAGATTTTCATAAAAAGTTTTTTGGAGGTAAAGCTCTTGAATATTATAAAAGAATGGGTGAAGGATCAGAACTGCAACAGAAATATGCTATAGAAAAAATAGAAATAGAACACTTAATCAATTCATTATCATGACTATAAAACCGGAAATATCCTGGACAGACTTTGAAAAAATAGATATGCGATGCGGAACGATAATTTCAGTTACCGATTTTGAGAAAGCCAGAAATCCTTCTTACCAACTGGAAATTGATTTCGGAGATCTTGGCATTAAAAAATCATCTGCACAGATCACTTCCCTCTACCAAAAAGAAGAGCTTATAGGAAAACAGGTAATGGCTGTCGTCAATTTTCCTAAAAAACAGATCGCTAATTTCTTCAGCGAATGTCTTGTCATGGGAGTATATGGAGAAAACAAAAGTGATGTCACGCTTTTAACGCCTTCATTACCTGTAAAAAACGGAATGCCGATCGGATAAAAAACATCAACACATATGATACAACACATTCCATTAGAAAAGATTTTATTCCTTGATATTGAGACCGTTCCGGGATCAGAATCATGGGAAGTATTGCCTGAAACCGAACAGAAACTTTGGGAGAAGAAAACCAGGTTTCAGAGAAAAGAAGAGGTCACCGCTGCTGAATTCTACGACCGGGCAGGAATTATGGCCGAGTTCGGAAAGATCATCTGCATTACGATCGGAATGGTGGAAAAGAATGATACTTTAAAAATCAAAAGCTTTTCAGGCCACGATGAAAAGAAAATGCTTCAGGAGTTTGGGGAAATTTTTAACAGCCCGAGACTGAATAATGTGATCCTTTGTGCCCACAACGGAAAAGAATTTGATTTTCCCTGGATTGCAAGACGATACCTGATTAATGGAATCCAGCCCCCGATCCCTTTTCAGATGTTTGGAAAAAAGCCATGGGAAATTCCGCATATCGATACGATGGAGCTTTGGAAATTCGGAGATTATAAAAGCTTCGTTTCATTGGAATTACTGGCTCACGTTTTTGGAATTCCTACCCCAAAAGATGATATAGACGGCTCAATGGTTTCATCAATCTACTACATAGAGAAAGACTTGCAGCGAATTGTGGACTATTGTGAAAAAGATGTCTTAACTTTGGCAAATGTTTTCCGGCGAATGCGTCAGGAAGATTTGTTGAAAAGGAATATCAATCTAGATTAAAAAATGAAATTTACAGACGATCAAATTGCTGACATTGGTGAGGAAATCATCAAGGTCTTAAAATCCGTATACGACCCGGAAATTCCGGTAGATATCTACGAATTAGGGCTGATATATGATGTACAGATCTCCGAGGATGGCGATGTAAAAATTATAATGACCCTTACTACCCCGAACTGCCCGGTTGCAGAAACGCTGCCGCAGGAAGTGAAAGATAAGGTAGGAGAAGTGGAAGGTGTGAAAAGCGTAGACTTAGAACTTACATTCGAGCCAAGCTGGAATAAGGATATGATGAGCGAAGAAGCAAAGTTTGAATTGGGAATGCTTTAAAGATTAAAGCAAGGAAGATAGAAGCACGAGGATGGAAGCTTTTGGAGCTCATAAAATCACTCTCTTCCCATATAACTTCTTTGCTACATCAAATACAATACAAACCCGGAAATTTTCCGGGTTTTTCTCTTTAACATTCAATTTTCAATATGATGAGTTTGAAGAAGAAATTATTAAGGCTACAGTAACTTCAGTCTCCTCTTCCATTTTCCAGCCTTACTCTTCCTTAGCTATCTCCTTTCCTTCTCTACGGCTCCATTCGCTCCATGAACCCACATAAAGATCTGGGATAGGGAAACCGGCATAATTCAAAGCTAAAATAGTATGACATGCCGTAACACCAGATCCGCAATGGATGATGAGGTGCTGAGGTTTATCATTTAAAAGTTTCGTGTATTTTTCTTTTAAAACTTCTGGTTTAAGGAAATTACCATTTTGATCCAGGTTTTCCGAGAACGGGATATTGATGGCTCCGGGTATATGTCCGGCCACTAAATCAATAGGTTCAGACTCGCCTTTATAACGGTAAGCATCTCTTACATCTATTACAGTCGATGAATGGTTTATTAATTCATTTTCAACATCTTCCAAACGTTTTAATGGAAGAAGCCAATCTTCTTTTTTTATTACTGGAGATGTTTCAAATGTTTCTACGCCCGAGGAAAATTCTATACCTTCTTTTTCGGCAGACTGAATTCCGCCATCTAAAACCTGTACATTTTGTAATCCGAAAGATCTTAGCATCCACCAGGCTCTTGCTGCTGCATTAGCTCCGCTTTTATCATCATAAATCACCACATGGGAATCTTCTAAAACGCCAAGATTCGCAAGCGTTTCAGCAAATTTTTCAACACCCGGAAGCGGATGTCGTCCTCCAAAAGCAGCATTTTCACCAATCTCAGCCAGATCTTTATCCATATCTATAAAACGGGCTCCTTTGATATGTTTCTCAAGGTAGTTCTGATAGATCTCTTTTCCTACTCTGGCATCAAGAATGATGAGGTTTTCTGATAGATTCTTTTTTAATTCTGATGGTGAAATGATGGGTGACATTTTGTTGGTTTTGGGATTAAATTATAGGTTTTGGCTGATTTTTAAATACGAAAGCGGGCTAAAACCCGCTTCTGTTGATTTATTTTGTCTCGCAGATTTGACAGATTACGCAGATTTTCTTATATTTTTAAAGCAATTCTATCTGCTTTATCTGTAAAATCTGCGAAAGAAGAATCTTTAATTAAAAATGAAAAATATCCTTTGCCTTATTATATGAACTTTCAAAATTCAGCAGGTTTAGTTTGTGTTCTGCTTTTTCTACGCTCATAAAATTGATGACCTGTTCTGTGGGCATATTTCCTACCAGATCATCTTTGGCCATGGGGCAACCTCCGATTCCTTTAATTGCACTATCAAACCTTCTGCAGCCTTTGTCGTAAGCAGCTTTCAGTTTTGAATATGAGTCTTCGTAACGGTTATGAAAATGTCCTCCGAAGTTAATCTCAGGGTATTTTGACGGAATTTTTTCGAATAAAAGCGCAATTGTCTCAGGAGTAGCAACACCTGTGGTATCAGAAAGCAGAACATCGGTAATTCCGATCTCTGAAAATCTTTTTGCCCAGAAATCTACATCTTCCCATTTCCACATTTCTCCGTAAGGGTTTCCAAAAGCCATAGAAAAATAGATATTCAGCTGCTTTCCTTCACTTTTGGTCAGTTCAAGCATTCTGATGACCTCTTCAAAAGCCTCTTCCTGGTTTTTATTGGTATTCCTGTGCTGAAACGTTTCCGAAATAGAAAACGGAAAGCCTAAAATATCTACAGTCTGATGTTTTAATGCTTTTTCGGCACCTCTATAGTTTCCGATGATTGCAGAGACTTTAGTATGGGATAGGGATTTATCGATGTTTTCGGCCACCTCATCAGAATCAGCCATTTGAGGAATTGCTTTCGGAGAAACAAAGCTCAGACAGTCCAAAACATCAAAGCCAACTTCCATCAGAGAGTTGATGTAATCTATTTTTTTG
Source organism: Chryseobacterium sp. W4I1 (assembly GCF_030816115.1). NCBI lineage: Bacteria > Pseudomonadati > Bacteroidota > Flavobacteriia > Flavobacteriales > Weeksellaceae > Chryseobacterium > Chryseobacterium sp. W4I1. The sequence goes on along the minus strand of NZ_JAUSXQ010000001.1, from coordinate 4,000,706 downwards.
CCGGTAGGGATAAATTCTCCCCAACCCTGCATGGCATCTCTAGGACATTCAGTAAGAAACATTTTTACTTTTTGATTTTCTCAAATATAATAAAACTAAACAAGTTTATATACGGTACATACAAATCTAACATTATTTTGATTTTCAAATATTTATATCCGATTCAAAATTTCAATAACTGATATGCAGTCCCTGATAAGCGATCCAAGAAATCAAATATATTATTTCCCACAGGAACTTTCCCTTCAAAAGCATTTATATTAATGATTTTATAATGGTAATAAGACTCATGATAATCACCACAACACCCACGACAGCAAACATCTTTTTTGCCGGAAGCCGTGATGCAAACATCGCAGAAAAAGGAGCGGTAAAAACGCCGCCTAAAAGAAGTCCGAGCACAATGTTCCAGTGATGGATCCCGATAGTAAAAATAAAGGTCAAAGCACTTATTACAGTCAATAAAAACTTAGCCATCGTTGAGCTACCTACCACATATCGTGGTGTTCTACCCTCCTTGATCAGTGTTCCGGTAACCAGAGGTCCCCAGCCTCCTCCGGCAAAAGAATCTATAAATCCTCCAGCTAAGCCAAGAATTCTGAGATTCGTTCTCTTTTTTGGCCTGCTATTTCCTGATCTATTATTTTTCCCTTTAAAAGCATTTCTAAGGATATTAATTCCCAGATAAAGGGTATAGCAGGCAATGACCGGCTTTACAATATGAGCATACTGTTCTCCGAAATGAGACAACGCAAATGCTCCGATAAAAGCGCCTACTGCTGCCACAGGAAATAAAATCCACACCATTTTTTTATTCACATTTCCTAATTTGTAATGGCTGATGCTTCCGGCTGCCGAAGTAAAAGATTCTGCAGAGTGAATACTGGCACTCACTACCGGAGGCGGAACATTCAGAAGCAAAAGAATGGTCGTACAGATTACTCCGTATCCCATGCCCATAGACCCGGCAACGATTTCTGCCAGAAAACCCGCCAGCAGCATCCAGTAAAAAATATGTCCATCTTTGCTGAGAAAGGTCTGAATATCCCCTGACAGATTGAACTGGAAAATAATCAGGGCCAATACTCCGATAAGGACCAAAACTCCGATGATTCCCAGATAGATATTGGCTCTTCTCTGGACCGTTTTGGTGATGTTGATGAGTTTTTCAATCTCCAGTTTTGTTTCAGTGGGCTGATTGTTTTTTTCATCAAGATAGCTTGTTGTCAACCGGTTCAGCTCTTTTACTTTGTAGGTAAAATCACCTTTCAGCTGGTTCCGGATATGCTGCATATTATCCAGCAGGCCTTCCATTTCTTCGTCCGGAATGGTTTCTGTCAAAACTTCGCGCAGTCTTTTGGCTACTGTGGGAGACTTTCCATTGGTAGAGACTGCAATTTTAAGATCTCCCTTTCTTACAATTGAGCCCAGATAAAAATCACACAGACTTGGTTTATCCGCAATATTAACAAGTATATTATGCTGATGGGCTCTGATACGGATCCGTTCAGCGAGAGAGATATCATTAACAGCTACAATGGCGAGATCTGCACTGTTGAAATCATTATCAGTGTAAGATCTTTCATGCAGGGTCAAATTGGGATAGTTTTGCTTAAGCGCTCTGACCTGATCACTAATTTCTTTTGCTACAAGTTTAATACGTGCCTCAGGAGAGTTCACCAGAACGGACTGCAATTTTTCCAAAGCGATGTTTCCGCCACCGATGATCAGAAGTGATAATTCTTCAAGCTTTAAGAATATGGGATATAAAGAGTTACTCATTGTAATTTAAAGTTTTAGATCATAAGTAAAAGCAATATAATACAGTCCGCCAATCTCGGGTCCTGCCGCATACTGAAGATACCTGCGGTTCAGCAGATTGGTAGCCCCTATTTTCACATTGGCTTTAATTTCAGGAATCCTCCATGTGGCCTGTGCATCAATGGTGTAGTATGCAGGAATATTTCCTGAAGCCAGTGGGCTTTCCCACAAGAAACTGTCCTGCCATCTTGCCGCAACCGTAAATCCTATATTTTTAACGATTTCCCTGTTTCCTACGCTTAAATTGATTGCCCATTTTGGCGTATTGAAGGCTGTAATAAAGAGATCGGAAGTATTGGAGGAAACAAGATCATTATAAGAAACATTGACGTTCACATTATAATTTTTCACGATATTATAACGGACCCCCAAAGATGTTCCCAGACTTTTGTAAATACTGTTGCTGTTGGTATAAACCCTATATCTGTCCTGCTTGCTTCGGTCCGTCATCGCCAGAACAGCATTATCGCTTCCTACAGTTTCATTCTTGGGTACGGCAACTTCTACCTGTCCGAGAAAACCTTCATAAACATTATAATAAAAATCCCAATCGATGACCAGTCTGCTGTTGAATAAAACGGTTTTGTAACCTACTTCAAAGGAGTTCACCTTTTCAGGCTGTAATTTTGGAAGATTGGCGGCAGTTAAAAGGTTTCTGTTTTTCAATGCGGCCTGGCTCTGGCCCATTCCGCCATCCACATCTTTATTGACCGCAGCAGTGAATTGATCAATAGATGCCAGTGTATAAGAGTTTTCAAGATAGCCTAAACCATCATTTGCTTTTGCAAGACCGCCTACTCTTCTCACATTTCCGTTATTAACAAATGACAGGGCTTCAAATAATGAAGGAAAACGGTACCCATTCTGGAAAGAAACTCTGAAATTATGCTGATTAACAGGAGAATAAACCACACTTATCCTTGGATTGAATTTAGCTTCAAACTCCGGATTCCTGTCAACCCGAAGCGCAAGATTCAGTTTTAATTTATCATTAAAAAAAAGCTTGGTAGCCTGGGCAAATGCTCCGTATTTCTGATAAATTACATTGTTACCGAACGTACCGTCTGATAAGGCAATATTTCTTTCATTAACCGGTCTTTCAAAATCAACAAAATTATTTCCGTCAGGCGTGATGCTGTAAAGACGGTAATCTGCTCCTGCCAAAAGACTGAATACTTTGACGAATCTGGTCAGGTCATACGTAATTTCTCCCTGATAAAACCTGGATTTCTGTTCAAGCTTTGCTCCTCCGGTAGCAGGTGCTCCTGCAATTCCTGAATTGGCGGAATCCCAATTATTGATCCCGATAATCGTATTTTTTAACTGCTGAAAGGCAGCCGTTCCCGGAATCACTCTGTTTTTATCTGCTTCCTGTCTTGCGAGAATAAAGGCATCGTTCAGGTTTATCCCTGAATTCAGTCTGTCCTGCAGCGTTGTCTGAAAAATATTTTTCCAGTTGGCATTAGACAAATTGGTAAGATCCAGATTATCAGCTAAAGGCTTAAGATTGTAAGAATCCCCGGTGTTTTCTATGGACATATACGCCCTGAATGTCAACTCTTTCCCGGTAAGTTCTACTTTATGATTCTGAACCGTTGCGTTCTGAAGCCGGATCTTGTTTCCTCGCTGAAAAGTTCCATCCAGCAAGCCATAACGGTACACGTAGGATGTTTTCCACTGGTCTCCAAAACGGTAGTACAATCCTGCATCAAATTTTATATTTTTTACTTCAGGACTGATGAGATCTTTTTCATAATAGCCTGTTCTCGAAACGTTGAAGGTTGTAGGTTTTCCATTATAATTCACTTTTACAGAGGTACGGTTATTCCTTTCGTCTCCGTATTTGTTCCAAAGATCTTCTGCCGGATTGTTGGTGAGAGAAAAGTTTGGGTTGGCAGTAATCAGTGAGCCGGGATTCTGGTCTGTCCGGTTGTCCGAGATCCAATCGACACCGCTGAAATAGGAACCGTTGATTTTTATTGCGAGATTGTTGTTCAGAACTTTTGCGATCCTGAATGCACTTTCTCCCAACGCAGCTGTTTTGTGGTTCACATTGTCCACATGGTTCACGCCGCCTCTGAAATAAAGACTTACGCCTTCCGAGGTAAATGGATCTTTGGTCTGAAGGCTCGCCAAACCATTGATGGCATTCATTCCGTATAAAGCGGAAGCGGCTCCGGGTGTAATTTCCATAGACTGGATGTCCAGTTCTGTTGGCCCTATTGCATTTCCCAATGGAACTCCCAAAGTGGCAGACTGTACATCTACCCCATCTACTAACTGCATAAAGCGGAAGTTATTCGGAGAATTGAATCCTCTGGCGTTGGGAACTTTTAATGTAAGGCTTGAGGTTAAAAGCTGTAAGCCTTTTACGTTTTCCAGGGTTTCATAAAATGAAGCAGCAGGGCTTTCCCGGATTGTTCTAATATCAATCTTTTCAATAGCAATCGGTGATCTGAGTAATTTTTCGGGAAGCCGTGAGGCAGAAATCACTACTTCATTGATAATAGTGTTCTGAGGATTTAATTCTACAGCTATTTTACTGGATAGTGAAAGAATTTCAGCGGTTTGTTCTGTAAACCCCTCTTTCCTGATCACAATTCTGAAGGGTATTTTGACCCTTGTTATCAAATTAAAATTTCCTTCCTGATCGGTAATTGCCTTATCCTGCGTATTTTCTACCTGGATCTGCACTCCGGCAATCCCATTATGGGTATCTGTTTGTTTTATAATTCCGCTTACTTCAATCTGCTGTTGTGCCTGTACAAAGCCGGCAAAGAATAATATGAGGATAATAGGACTGATTTTCTTCTGAAAATATTGTGGGTGTATGGATTTCACTTGTATAAAATTTTAGGGTTGATGAATGGTTTATGCGTCGTCAATTAATGAACAGCATATACACATTCGGATCCCTAAAAGATAATGGTAATGTTTTCCGGCATTTTTTTGCCGGTAAGGAACGTTGATCATATATTTTATTTTATGGTTTGTAAATAGCGATAAGAGAAATCACCAAAGGTTTCTTCTTCCTGCCTGTTTTCTGAGTAAATTCCGAAAAGTTCATCAAGGGTTTCAAGGATCTCTTCTTCCCCGATGTTTTCTTTAAACTTTGTATTGAGGCGCATTCCCAGTCTGTCGCCCCCGATATGAAGATTGTATTTACCATAGGCCGTACCCACAAAGCCAATCTCTGCATTCGGCGATCTTCCGCATCCGTTGGGACAGCCGGTCATTCTGATCGTGATGTCTTCATTCTGAAGTCCGTATTTTTCAAGAACGGGTTCTATTTTTGTCACTAAAGCAGGCAGGTAACGCTGACCTTCAGCCAAAGCGAGTGAGCAGGTATTGAGCGCTACACAGGCCACAGAATTTTTACGTAGTGCACTGGCATCTCTGGTGTAACCGAAAATTCCGGATTCTTTCAGAAGGTCTTCAATTTCAGCTTTATCTTCTTCCAGAATATCAGAAAGGATCAGGTTTTGATTACAGGTAAACCTAAAATTGACTTTTCCTGTTTCTGCAATTTTTAATAACCCTGATTTTAGAGGATAATCTTCTGTATTCAAAACTCTTCCGTGTTCTACAAATAAAGTATAAAACCACTTCCCTTCATGATTCTGCACCCATCCGTAACGGTCTTTTCTCTGTTCAAACTTGAATTCTCTGGCAGGTTCAAAACTAAAACCGCATCGTTTTTCTACTTCATTCCTGTAGCCTTCAATTCCAAGCTTGTCTATAGTATATTTTAACCTTGATAATTTCCGGTCACTTCTGTTCCCGAAATCACGCTGTACAGTAATAATTTCATAAACCGCCTGCAATACTTTTTCTTCTGTGGCTACAAACCCTAAAACAGAGGCAAGACGTGCATAAGTGGCATCATTCCCGTGAGTGGCACCGAGTCCTCCTCCTGCGGCAATATTGTAGCCTACAATTTTGTGATCCTCAATAATCGCAATCAGCGCTATATCATTGATAAAAACATCAACGTCATTATTGGGAGGAACTGCAATTCCAATTTTCAGTTTTCTAGGAAGATATCTGTCCTGATAAAGAGGATCTTCCTCTGATTTTCTGTCAATGACCATTTCATCATCGATCCAGAGATCATAATAAGACTTTGTTTTCGGAAGACACATTTCACTAATCTTTCCTGCCAGTTCATAAGCCTGCTGGTGTAAGGAGGATTCTGAAGGATTTGAGGTACAGGTTACGTTTCTGTTGACATCTCCACATGCTGCTATGGAATCCAGATGTTGCAGATTGAAGCTCTGGATGGTAGGTTTTACATGAGATTTTAAAATCCCATGCAGCTGAATGGTCTGACGTGTGGTAATTTTGATGACGCCCGTGGAATGATCTTCTGCAATATTATTGAGGCCAACCCATTGTTCCGATGTTAAAAATCCTCCGGGAAGCCTGAGACGGATCATGTAGGAATACAGCCATTCCAGTTTCTTGGCGACTCTTTCCTCGCGTCTGTCCCTGTCATCCTGCTGGTACATCCCATGAAATTTGATGAGGGTTTGGTCATCTTCTCTGATGGCTCCGGTAAAATCATCTAAAAGGCTTTCCTTTAAGGTTCCCCTGAGGCCGTTGCTGCCGGTTTTTATTTTTTCTACCGGTGAAAGATTATTTTTATCTGTCATTATATTATCCGTTTATCATTTAATACACATCTTTAACATATCTTCCGCTGAGCTCCAGTTCTTCAAGATAGATCTGAGCGTCTTCAGGACTACGCTTTCCTTTCTCCTGAATAATGTTCAGAATGGTTTTTTCAACATCTTTACTCATGGGTTCTCTGGCACCACAAACGTAAAGTGATGCTCCGCCTTCCAGCCAGTGATATACTTCCTGTGCTTTTTGCTCCAGCCTGTGCTGCACATATATTTTTTCTGTAGTGTCTCTGGAAAAGGCAAGATCAAGATGGGTTAATGCTCCTGTTTTGAGGAAATCCTGCAGCTCTGCCTGATAGAGAAAGTCTGAAACAAAAGTCCGGTCACCGAAAAAGAGCCAGTTTCGGCCTTCTGCCCCCAACGCATCCCGTTCGTAGAGAAAGGACCTGAAAGGAGCAATACCCGTTCCCGGACCGATCATAATAATATCTTTTTCAGGCTTGGGAAGTCTGAAATGTTTGGCTTCCTGAATATAAAACTCCAACTCCTGTTCTTCTTTAAATTCAGCCAGAAAACCACTACACAAACCGTTTTGCTTTTTATCATTGATGAAAAATTCAGATTTCGCTACTGTAATATGAATTTCGGTATCACCATGTGCCTGCAGCGAGGAAGAAATTGAATACAAACGTGGTGACTGACCCGTGAGAGCAGCAATGACTTCCACAAATTCACCGGCATTGTTTACCGGATAGATCCGCAGCAGGTCAAGAAGGCTTAACCTTACATCGGGAATAGAGTGTCCTGTAATCTGTGCATATTGGGCTACTGTAGTTTTGAGCAGATAACTGATATTAAGGTGTTTGTACAACAACTCTTCTGCACTGGCTGTAATTTTTGCTGTTTTAATTTGCTTCTGAGGATCAATTCCGGTGAGGCTGATGATCTCATCTACTTCAGATTTAGAATTGAAAGCAATTACTCCCAATGCATCGCCGGGGTTATAAATCAAAGGTTCTTCTGTTTCAATTTCTATATGAAAGGTTTGCTTTTCGGAGTCTATATCATTCAGATTGATAATAGTTGAAACTTTTCCCCGGTAATGTTTTCTTCCTGTTGAAATTTTTGGAACAGATGTACTTTTCTGGCTGCTTTCTGCCTTTTTACCGACAACATCCAGGATATGTTCTGCCCAGTTATGGGCCTCCTGCTCATAATCAATATCGCATTTTTTCAAAGGAATGATTCGCTGTGCGCCCAATATTTCGAAACGGAAGTCAACATCTTCCCCGGTTTTGCAAAACAGTGGATAGCTGCTGTCTCCAAGCGCAAGGATTCCAAATTTCAGGTGATTGAGATTAAGATCATTTTCATGAAGGTGATCATAAAATTTCTTAGCCAGAAGTGGCGGTTCGCCTTCACCTTGTGTGCTGATGATAACGAAGAAAAGGTCTTCTTTGGCAAGATCTTTAGGTTTATATTGGGAAAGATCCGCCAGCTTTACCTGCACTCCTTTTTTCTTTATTGTTCCTGCAAGTTCTACGGCCAGTTTTTTACTGTTACCGGTTTCCGTACCGTAAGCAAGGGTGATTTTCTTTGGAGAAATGATCTCTGCCTGATTCTCTTCAGAAAAAGTTGGCTGCACGGCATTGGAAAATCCTGCAAGGCCAGCGAGAAAACCGCTTGCCCAGACTGCTTCGTCCCTCGAAAAATCACCGGATATTTCTTTTAGGGCATTTAATTTAGTTTCAGACAGCATATTCGAATAGATTTTGGGTATTTGACACTAAGCTTCCGTTAGTTACAGATTTAAAATAAATCCCTTCCTGTTTATCTGATTCCAGCCATGAAAATTCTTCGTGAAGATTCACCACTTTTCCTACAATAACCAATGAAGGAGATACAAATGTTTTATTTCCAAGCTTTTCCTGAAATTCTTCCAGTGATGAGGTATACACTTTCTGATAAGGAGTGGTGGCCTGTTCGATTATTGCAATCTTTTTATCATCAGTATTTCCTACTGCTAAAAATTTTTCAACCAGACCGTTCAGGTTTCCTTTTGACATATAAAAAACAAGGGTATCCTCTGAGGTTCTAAGTTCTTTCCAGTATTCTTCACTGAGGATTTCTGTTTTATAATAGGTCAGAAAACGTACAGATGTGGCATATCCTCTGGCTGTCAATGGCATTCCTGCGTACGCTGCGGCTCCTGAAGCAGCGGTAATTCCGGGTATAATTTCAAATGGAATATGATGTTCTTTCAATACTTTCAATTCGTCCAGAACATTGGAGAAGAAGGATATATCTCCTCCTTTAAGTCGTACTACCGTTTTCCCCTGAGAGGCAAAGTCTATGATGAGTGTATTGATGTGGGACTGGGGTGTAGAAGCATTTTTGCTGCATTCTTTGCCAACATAAATAATCTCGCTTTTTTTATTGGCATAACGGCTTAGTATTTCCGGACTTACAAGGCGGTCACATAAGATGATATCGGCTGATGCAATAGCTTTTACGGCTTTTACAGTGATGAGATCAGGATCGCCGGGTCCTGCACCTACCAGGTAGACCTGTGGTGAATGGGTATTTTGTTTCATTTTAATCTTCTTATTTTAGGGTGACTAGAACAGTCCTTCTATGGACAGATATCTTTCGCCTGTGTCATAATTGATAGTCAGTATAGTAGATCCGGCGGGAATTTCAGAAAGTTTTTTTGCGACTGCCGCTAAAGCTGCTCCGGTAGAAATTCCTACGAAAAGGCCTTCTTTTTTGGCAGCTTCTTTAGTGAATTCAAAGGCTTCATCTTTCCCGATCTTTACAATTTCATCCAGAATTGCAGTATCCAGAATGGAAGGAATAAATCCAGCCCCCAGACCCTGCAAAGGATGTGGTGCGGGCGAACCTCCGCTAAGAACGGGAGATAATTCCGGTTCTACAGCAATCACTTTGATATTGGGAAATTTCTGTTTCAGAACCTGGGCAATTCCTGTGATGTGACCTCCTGTTCCTACTCCGGTAATGAGGTAATCAAGACCTTCGGGAAAGTCTTTCAGTATTTCCTGGGCGGTCGTTTCAGTGTGTACTTTTACATTGGCAGGATTGTCAAACTGTCTCGGGATCCACGAATTCGGGGTTTCTTTGGCCAGTTCTTCAGCCTTTTCAATGGCTCCTTTCATTCCTTTTTCTCTTGGAGTGAGTACGAATTCTGCTCCATAGGATTCCATAATTTTGCGGCGTTCCAAACTCATGCTTTCCGGCATCACAAGAATAAGTTTATAGTTTTTCACGGCTGCTACCAAAGCAAGACCTATACCTGTATTTCCACTGGTAGGCTCTATGATAACACTGTCTTTATTCAAAAGTCCTTTTGCTTCAGCATCTTCAATCATTGATAAAGCAATTCTGTCTTTAATGCTTCCGCCGGGATTGGCTTTTTCCAGTTTGATCCAGACTTCATTTTCAGGACCGAAAAGTTTGTTAATTTTGACAACCGGGGTATTTCCGATGGTTTCTAATGTGTTTTGGAACTTCATACCGACTCAATTTTATTTTGTTTTTTGTTTTAAATCACAAATGTTAAAGATTCTGGAAGCGGTCCGTTATCTTTTATTTTTATTTCACTTTTATTATAAACCAGGGAATTGGAAGGGACATTTTGTGTGATCCATACATTTCCTCCAATGATACTGTCTCTGCCTATCGTTGTTTCGCCTCCTAAAATCGTTGCACCGGAATAGATGATAACATAGTCTTCAATATTGGGATGTCTTTTCTTATTGGCTTTATCTTTTGAAACATTGAGCGCTCCAAGCGTCACTCCCTGGTATATTTTCACATGATTGCCTATCTCTGTCGTTTCTCCGATCACGATTCCTGTTCCGTGATCAATAAAGAAATGCTTTCCAATGATCGCACCGGGATGAATATCTATTCCTGTTCTGCTGTGTGCATATTCTGAAATGACACGCGGCAATATTTTTATTTCCTGAATCCAGAGCTGATGCGAAATTCTATACACATAGGTTGCAAAAAAGCCCGGATACGAAAGTAGAATCTCTTCTAAAGACCCTGTAGCAGGATCAAATTCTAAAATAGATTCAGCATCAAGAATTAATTTATCATAGATCTCCGGCAAAGCCAGGAAGAAGTTATTGGACTCATTTTGAGCAAAAACCTCATCATTTTTCATACTTTTAATCAAATCAAAGAGACCTTTCTGCAGTTCTTCAAATCCTGTTTTCAGTTGATCACCGCTATTAATTTGCTGTGGAAGAAAAAGGACATTGTACAATTCTCTTACCCATGTTTCCATATCGGTTTTGTCAAAAAACCCATGGGAACTGATCTGCTTTTTTTCGAGTATCTTATGAATAAACTGATCTGAAATTTTCATTTTTATTGAATTATGCAGGCTGCAACGGTTGCATTAGACGTTTCATCCACTAAAATGGCCGATCCTGTTTTTTTATTGCTTATAAAATCATCAAATACTAAAGGCTGTGCTGTTTTTATGGTGACTTTGGCAATTTCGTTAAGCTTTATTTCTCCTTCTGCTGCTTCCTGTTCCAGTGTATTAACGTTGATTTTATAATCCACCTGCTTCACCACTGCTTTTAACTGTCTGCTGTGATGCTGAATCAGATATTTATTGCCTGGTTGCAGAGCTTTATGATCCAGCCAGCACAGTAATACTTCCACTTCTTTTTCAACATGGGGAAGTTCTTCTGCTGATGCAAAAAGGTCTCCCCTGCTGATGTCTATATCTTCCGTGATCTGTAATAATGCGGGTTGCCCTGCAAAGGCTTCCTGAACCTCACTACCATTGACTTCTATCATTGCAATCTCAGTAATAATACCCGCCGGAAGTATCGCTATTTTATCTCCTTTCTTAAAGCTTCCGCTAATAATCTGTCCTGCATAGCCACGGAAATCATGGAGTTCCTCAATCTGCGGACGAATGACATATTGTACCTGAAAACGGCTTCCGCTGTTCTGTTCCTGATCCAGCTGTACTTCTTCCAGATAATCGAGAAGCGAGCTGCCCTGGTACCAATCCGTACTGGACGACAGGGAAACGATATTGTCTCCTTTCAAAGCTGAGATAGGGAAGTAGGTAACGTCATTTAGGCCAAGACCTTCTGCAATTTTTGCATAGTCTGCTTTTATGGATTCAAAAATATCTTCTGAATAGTCTACCATATCCATTTTGTTGATCGCAACAGCTACCTTTTTCAGTTTAAGCAAAGAAGCAATAATGGAATGTCTTCTGGTTTGTTCAATTACTCCTTTCCGGGCATCGATCAGAATAACCATCAGGTCGGAATTGGATGCTCCGGTGATCATGTTTCTGGTATATTGAACATGTCCGGGCGCATCTGCAATGATAAATTTCCTTTTTGAGGTGGAAAAGTAGCGGTAAGCAACATCTATGGTGATTCCCTGCTCTCTTTCTGCCCGCAAACCATCAGTTAGCAAAGCCAGATCCACACCATCTTCATTTTTGTTTTTGGAGTGTTTCTCCAGTACTTCCAGCTGATCCTGCAAGATACTTTTGCTATCGTAAAGCAGTCTTCCGATGAGGGTACTTTTCCCGTCATCTACACTTCCTGCTGTTATAAATCTTAATATATCCACGATTGTTTAATTATAAATGATTGATAATCAATGATGAGTAATGAGTGATTGGTAATGAGTAATATATTCCCGATTGATTATTTTTGTGCATTATATATTGCTTATTACTCATTGTTCATTACCCATTAAAAATAGCCCCCTTTTTTACGGTCTTCCATTGCCGCTTCGGTGACTTTGTCATCTATTCTGGTTTCTCCTCTCTCTGAAATTCTGGTGGCCACAATTTCTTCAATAACCCGGTCTACCGTGGAAGCTTCGGACTCTACGGCCGCGGTACACGTCATATCTCCTACGGTGCGGTAACGGATCCTTTTTGTTTTTACAATATCATGATCTTCAAGAACGGCGAACTCTGAATTGGCGATCCAATGACCGTTAAGATCTACCACTTCCCTTTCGTGCGAGAAATAAATAGATGGCAGGCTTATATTTTCCCTGCGGATATAATTCCAGATATCAAGCTCAGTCCAGTTGCTTATAGGGAAGACTCTTACATTTTCTCCTTTCTGAATTTTTCCGTTGAAAATATTCCACAATTCAGGTCGTTGAAGCTTTGGATCCCACTGTCCGAATTCATCACGAACAGAAAAAATTCTTTCTTTTGCGCGGGCTTTTTCTTCATCTCTTCTGGCTCCGCCAATGCATGCATCGAATTCAAATTCTTCAATAGTATCCAGTAATGTGAAGGTCTGCAGCCAGTTTCTACTTGGGAACTTTCCTTTCGGCTCTGTCAGTTTTCTTTTATTGATGGTATCTTCTACTTTTCGGACTACCAGATCTACATTCAGTTCTTTTGCCAGTTGATCTCTAAAGCTTAAAACTTCCTGAAAATTGTGTCCTGTATCTACATGAACAAACTTGAAAGGAATTTTACCGTAGGGAAATGCTTTTGCTGCCAGATGTGCAAGAACAATACTGTCTTTTCCACCACTGAATAGCAAAGCCGGACGCTCAAACTGTCCTGCAACCTCTCTGAGGATATAAATGGACTCTGACTCTAGCTGATCTAAATAATTTAACTGATATAATGACATAGTATATTTTTTATTGATGAACATGTAAGCCGCATTCTTTCTTATCGGCATCTTCCCACCACCACCGGCCGGCCCTGAAATCTTCACCTTCTTTGATGGCTCTGGTGCAAGGTTCACATCCGATGCTTACAAATCCTTTTTTGTGGAGGTGATTATAAGGCAAATGATATTTCTGTACATAATCTGTCACTTGTTGTGTGGTCCAGTGAAGGATAGGATGGAATTTGATGATCTGATGATCCGGATCCCATTCCAGTTGTGGCATTTGCCCTCTGCCTGCAGAATGTTCAGACCGCAAACCGGTGATCCAAACTTTATATCCCAGAAGGGCTTTTTTCAGAGGAATCACCTTCCTGATATTACAGCAGGCCTTTCTTTTTTCTACAGACTGATAAAAAGAATCCGGCCCATTTTCTGAAACAAATTGCTGCAGGACTTCCGGATCCGGGTAATAGGCTTTTATATTTTTTTTGAAGAAAGCCCGGGATGAGGTCCAGGTTTCATACGTCTGTTCAAAAAGTCGTCCAGTATCTAAAGTAAAAACATCAATATTCAGGTTTTTGATGAGGTGAGTAACTACCTGATCTTCATAACTGAAGCTGGTAGAAAAGATCACTTCTCCAGAAAACCGGTCTGCCAGAACCCGTAAAAATTCTGCATCGAATGTGCCTGCAGAAGCCTCATTCAGAAGTTTATCGAAGTCTGTTTTCAGATTATTTTCCATTCTAATTTGATATTAACTGGTGCAAATATATATAAATCCTAGTAATTCTACCAAATTAGTAGGATTTAAAATTAAAAAAATTTTTTATCCGTTTTTTATAAAGGAAGTCAGTGTAGCTTCCATCATACTTTTGCGGGTTTTCTCTCTTACAATGATGAGCTCATTTCTGAGATAGCAGGTTGCTTCATCAACACAGTCGTCACAAGGTTCGTAAAAATTAATTGATATGCAAGGCGTTAGAGCAATTGGGCCTTCAAAAATGCGATAGATATCGGCCAGCGATACATCATCGGGAGATTTGAGCAGGTAATAACCGCCTGCTGTACCCTGTTTACTGTTGACCAGTTTGGCTCTTTTAAGCTCAAGAAGAATCTGCTCCAGAAATTTTTTGGGGATGTTCTCATCCTGTGCAATAATAGTGGTTGACAAAAATCCCTGATTGTAGTTTCTTGCCAATCTAACCATTGCTTTCAAAGCATATTTGCAACGTTTGGACATCATAATCCACGCAAGTTATGATAATTTATTTGATTATAGAAATTGGTATCTGAGATAAAAGAAATCAATCCCAATTGCAGGCTGAACCACACCAGAAAGATGCGTTAAAATCCTGATTTGAATAATTTACATTGTATATTTGTTGGAAATTTAAGATTGATGAGTACAATAGAATTCAACCCATTGTGGAAAGAGAAACTAATGAACCGTTTTCTCACTTATGTAAAGATATATTCAACCAGCGATGCGGAAAGCGAAGCAACGCCTTCTACCCCAAGACAGTGGGACATTGCCAATCATATTGCAGAAGAACTTAGAACAATAGGTTTAGCAGATGTATCGATAGATGAACATGGTTATATTATGGGATATGTACCTTCCAACTTGGATAATGATGACAGACCAACCATTGGTTTTATTTCGCATTATGATACTTCACCGGATTTCAGCGGAGAGAATGTAAAACCTCAGGTTTGGAAAAATTATGATGGTAGTGATCTTGTTCTGAACCAGACGACAGGATTCACCCTGTCTCCTTCAAAATTTGAAAGTTTAAAACAATATATCGGACAAACGCTGATCACTACAGATGGGAACACGCTTCTTGGTGCAGATGACAAAGCAGGATGTGCAGAAATTGTAACGGCTGCGGAATATCTTATTGCCCACCCGGAAATTAAGCACGGAAGAATTGCCGTAGGGTTTACACCGGATGAAGAGATCGGAAGAGGAGCGCATAAATTTGATGTGGCTAAATTCGGTGCTGAATGGGCTTACACAATGGACGGAAGCGAAGTGGGAGAATTGGAGTATGAAAACTTCAATGCCGCAGGCGCTGTGGTGAAAATCCATGGACTGAGCGTTCATCCAGGCTATGCTTACGGAAAAATGATCAATGCAGCACTTCTGGCAGCTGAATTTATACACTTACTTCCTGCAAATGAAACTCCGGCTACGACTAAAGGCTTTGATGGGTTCTATCATTTAATGGATGTTACAGCTGATATTTCTGAGGCTAAACTTCAATATATCATTCGTGATCATGATGAAGAAAAATTTGAAGCCAGAAAGAAATACTTAGAAGAAAAAGTTGCTGAATTCAATGAAAAACATGGTGCAGGAACTGCAGAAGTGGAGATCAAGGAACAGTACAGAAATATGAAGCAGCAGTTTGAAGGTAAAATGCACATCATTGATCTTGCCGCAAAAGCAATGAAGGAAGCCGGTATTGAACCGAAAATAAAAGCAATCAGAGGCGGAACAGATGGCGCACAGCTGTCTTACATGGGACTTCCTTGCCCTAATATTTTTGCAGGAGGAATGAATTTCCACGGACCTTACGAATATGTTGCTTTAGAAAGCATGGAAAAAGCTACTGAAGTGATCATTAATATTGTAAAAGCCTAAACTGCGATGAAAAAACTTTCAGCATTAGCATTCATCCTGATGTTTGCTTTCAGCAGCGCGCAGATTTCCGGTTTCGAGAAGGCCGATTCCCGCTATGAAAGGAAATTAAAGGCTCTGTATAATAAATATCCTAAGCCCAATGATGAAAGAACTAAGCAGGAGTGGATTCTTACGGAAGAAAAAATAGCAGCATACAAAAATGCTTTGGTGAAAATTTCTGAGGAAGATAAAAAAGCAATAACGGATGTCCCACCACCAATGGCTCCAAAGATCACTAAAGAAGCAGAATATGTAAGTGGAAAGGTAGCTTTTCAAAAGCTTTTAAATGAAGCAGTTGATCTTTCTTTCCTGAATTTTGCAGTCAATCCTTATAAGATCACCTTAAAGTTTATTGTAGACTCTAAAGGGAATGTTTATGAACCCAAGGTAAAAGGTAACAACGAAGCTGTGAATGCGTTTATTGAAGCTGCTTTTTACCGCATCCGGGATAAGGGCAAATGGAAGCCGGCAGAATCCAATGAGAGACCTGTTCTTACCATAGTGAGTCTTCCTTTACAATTAAATTTCAGTAAATAATAAATAAACCGTTGCTTAAGCAGCGGTTTTTCTTGTCATTTGATTCAGATATTGATTTTTTTAACGCAAAGATTGATAATGATGGCGTTGATTTTAAGAAAGCAAAGGCTGAATCAATCGTTGATTGATTTGATTAAGCGGGTGGATTAGTGCCGTGGAAAATTTCAGCATTATCTGTTTATTTCCCGAATAGTTTACTTGTTTTTTTTCTGTATTTTCTCTTTGATGGAACGGTTCTGTTTTTTTAGTATATTTACTTATACATCAAACCATTAACTTTTTAACAATCGAATTATTATGAGAAAAATGAAAAAACTTTTGAGAAAAGACCTTTCCACGATCCTTGGTGCAGGAGGAAGTGGCTGCCACATGAACGGTGAATCTGCCTACTGCTGGACAGACTGTGACTGTAATTATGGAAGAGCCTGTGAAATGTATGATGATGGAAGTCCGGGGAAATGTATTTCTGTAGGAGGAGGCAATACTGGTGGTGGTCCCGGCGGATGTATTCCTCCAACCATTTGTGAAGAGGAACCTTTTTAAATAACACTTATCGGAAGCAAAGTCTTCCGATTTTTTATTTTCTGCTGAAAACAGATACTTGTCAAAGTATTTATGCGGTTCATCAAATAAAGTTTTAATCCGCTTTCGATAGTTGTTGTTTTGCATCAAATTATTACAACAATTTATGAAACAGCAGATTTTAGCGCTAAGCTCACTTTTATTATGTATCACTTGTTCGGTTGAAACAAAGGCACAACAAACTCCGGCATTCCACATCGGGATCAAGGCAGGAACAAGCTTTACAAAAACCTCAACAGCATCTTCCACACTGGAAGGAAAATATGGCTTAGGCTATCAGGGAGGAATTATGACGAGAATGGATATCGGAAGCCTTTATGTACAGGGGGAAGCTTTATTCAACAAAAGAAAGACCTCATTTGATACCAAGGATGGCAGTTCTCCAAAGCTGGCATGGAGTTCTGTTGACATTCCGGTAGTAATCGGTTATAAACTGATCAACAACAAAGACTTCAATGTAAGAGCCTTTGCGGGTGGAGTTTACAGCTATGCCTTTAAAAACAATATATCTACATCCAAAGCTCTTCAGGAAGGCTTCAAAAGTTTTGATAAATCGAATATCGGGATTACAGGAGGCATTGGAGCGGATTACAAAAACTTCACTGTAGATCTTAGGTATGAAACCGGACTTTCAAGCATTAGTAAAGAATTTAAATCGAAACCCCACAGTTTTACATTGGGAATAGGCTATTTCCTATTCTAAAAACTTAAATTATCTTTACTTATTAGAAACTGTGCCCCTGCAGTTTCTAATTTTTTATAAATCTACTTTACTTTCTCCATGACCAAACCATTTATTTTAAGAGAATATATTTTTGTCACCATTTTCTGGCTTGTATTTGCAGCGGCTGTATATATTAATTTTCAGGCTAATTCTGATATAATCTCCTCTGTGTTACAAACCATTGCCTTGGTTATTACCTCAGTTGTGTTTACTCATTTTCTTACTGTAAAACTTCTCCCAAAAGCGTTACGCCAAAAAAGAATGAAGCTGTTTCTGCTCCAGGCTACAGGAGTTATTCTTTTACTGAGTTTTATATATTCTTTAATTTTCACTTATATTGAAATTAACTCCAAAAATCAGCTCCCTGATCACTTTATTGATCATCTTCCCTTTTTATGGCAGGGATTTTATCTGGCACTCCCCGCTTCATTTCTTATCAACGGATCTACCTGCGGAATCAAATTTTATCAGGAACACGGAAGGATAGAACGTGATCATATCCTTCTTCAGCAGGCTCATCTGGAAAATCAGCTCAAACTGTTGCAGGACCAGATCAATCCACACGTGGTCTTCAATATTCTGAACCATATTCATATCCTGATGAGGACAGATATTCAGCTTGCAGATTATCTCTTACTTAAATTTTCGGATATTCTGCGTTACCAGCTTTACCACTGTAACCAAAACCTTGTCCCGATGAATAAGGATATTGAACACCTGCAAAACCTCGTTGAAGTAGAAAAATTAAGATGGGGAAATGAGCTGGAAGTACAATCGGATTGGAAAACCGAAAATACAGCATCATTTATTGCTCCACTCCTATTGGTTCCTTTCATTGAGAATGCTTTTAAATATGTCTGCCGGCTGCCGGGGCACAAAGGTTATGTGCGGATATCATGTACTGAAAAAGACGGTTTCCTATTATTCTGTGCCGAAAATTCCTACTCTGATATTGCGGGCTATAAAAAGAAGGAAGGTTCAGGCGGAATTGGTCTTCAGAATGTACAAAAACGTCTGAAACTGCAATATCCGGATCGCCATAATCTCAAAATTGAATCAGGAAACGATGTGTACAAAGTCAATTTAACCTTACAATTATCTGACAGCAATGAACAATAATACTCCAAAAATGAAATGCCTGATCATTGATGATGAACCATTGGCAAGATTCCACCTTAAAGAACTGGCAGACCAGATTGATTTTTTATCAGTTGAAGGAACCTGTGCCACCGCATTGGAAGCAGATACCATCGTAAAGGAAAAAGAAATTGATCTTTTATTTCTTGATATCAATATGCCTTATCTGACGGGGCTTGAATTCCTGGAACAGCTGGAAAATCCGCCTTTGTGCATTCTGACAACCGCTTATTCGGAATATGCGTTGGAAGGATACCGTTTGCAGGTTGTAGATTACCTTCTGAAACCGATTGCTTTTAACCGTTTTTACCAGGCTGTCAATAAGGCTCAGCAGCAGTTTATTGTCTCCGAAAAGCTGAAGAAGAATTCTCCTTATGATGATCCTTTTCTTTATGTAAGGCAGTCTGACAGCTTCATCAAAGTTTCCTGGGTTGATATTTTATACATTGAAAGTATGCAGAATTATACGAAACTTCATTTTAAAGATAAATCCCTGGTGATCCATCAAACGATGAAGGCGATTGAAGAATCTCTGCCATCGGAGCATTTTTTCAGGATCCATAAATCTTTCCTTATCAACATTATCCACATTGATATGATTTCAGGCGGCCGTCTGTTCATCAATAAAACGGAGCTTCCTATTTCCCGTACCCGAAAAGAGGAGTTGCTCAATCAGGTGGTGTATAAGAAGCTTATTAGTAAATAGAAAGGAAGAAGGAAGCTGGAAGAGGGAAGCTATTGCAGTCGAAATTAAATGATTGCCTTTTTCATTTGAATCTACAAGGATGTAAATAATCAAATCTAGAAGTAAATAGTCGCTGGATATTAACTTCCATCTCCCCGCCCCCATCTTCCATCTTAATCCCTTAAGGTAAATTCCATCTTAACGATACGGCTGCATAAAATGTAGTGGCAAATTTGGGATCATCTATTTTTTTGTCTTTGAAAATACTTTTGATCTTCCTGTCGTTTTCACTGAAACTTCTCAATAATGCGGTTCCCCCTGTAAGCCGAAGGCTGAGTTTATCATTAAGCTTTAATTCCGGACGGATTCCTGCTGTAATCTGTTGGTAACCCAATAGCATGGATTTTCCGTCTTTATTTCTTTCTACCGTCATTCCGCTCAGGTTTACGACGGCTTTTAAAGCAAATTTCTCTGAGAACAGATATCCGGCTTCCATTCCTTCCGGGAAGTTGATGTTAAATTTAATTTTTCCGTTTGTTTTCCAGTCGAAATAAATCCACGGAAGAATCATCGGAACCCCGAAAGCGGTTGTCAATACCGGACCTCCTCCCAGCGCTAAATTGGGATTAAAATGTCTGATAAATAAAACTCCACCCTGTCCAAGAATATCGTCAGAACTTATTTGCTCCATATCAGTATAAACTCCTACGGATGCGGTCATCATCATGCTCCATTTTTTTCCTAAGGGTCTCATGTGCTGGATTCCGGCTTGTGCATTCAGCATCTGATCAGGAAAAAGCTGTCTTTCGTAATCTTTATGCGCCATTTTTGCATAAGACCCACTCAGCAGAAGTGACCAGGCTTTTATTCTTCCACTACTGTCTTTTTTCATTGACAATGGAATGCTGAGGTTAAGATCTGCTCTTTTAAAGTTACTTTTGGAATTGGTTTTCACACTGTCTTCCGGACGTATATAACTGGAAAAAGGAATATATTCTGTTTTAAGTTCGGCAGTTATTCCCGACTGGGCACTCGCCCAATATCCCACCAGGCAATAGGCTGCTGCCAAAAGATTTCTCTTCATAATTTAAATTTTATGCAAAGAGAGACCTTTGAGGCCTGCTCGCAAAAATTACTTGATTAAGTGTATAAATAGTATGACCAAGCGGAAAAATAGAAGGATAATCTAATAAGACTGCATTCTGTTTTTTTAGTTTAAATAGCCTCTTGCGGACTTTCCTCTCCCAAGGATTCTGTAGAAGGTTGCTTACTTTTAAATGAGTGGTAAGCAAACCAGACCGATATCACTGCAATACTTGCCCGTATCATAACCATCGGCATAATAGAATCTGCTTCTAAAAGTCCTGCGATTCCTGAAAGTACAAAAGTAACCATCAGTTGCATAAATCCCATTACAGCTGCCGCTGTCCCGCGCCCTTCTTTAAAAGGAGACAAGGCATGAGCTGAAGTAATAGGAAACAGAATTCCTATAGCCAGCAATGAGAGATAAAGCATTATAATTTCGAGGACAACGGAAAGATCTGTAGCTGATATAATGATATGAAGCCCGCATGCCGCCAGCAGTAAGAATGTAGCTGCCAATAAAAGCTTAGTGTCGCTCTTATTCTTTTTATTAATTTAGGAGTAAGATAGGCCGCCGTTATTAAGGCCAATGAATTAAAACCAAAAATCAAACTAAAAGTGCCACTCGAAAATCCGTGAAGTTTCATAAACAAAAACGGAGCATTGGATATGTAGATGATCAGAGAGGCAAATGCTATACTTCCGATCATTGTGCTGCTAATAAATTCTTTATTGGAAATAATCATTCTAAGATGATCCTTTAACCTTTTTTCATCTTCACTGGTATCAGGCAAAGAAGCTCTTGAATTGGTTTCAGGGACATATTTATAAACCATAAAAAAGGTGATGAGTCCTAATATCCCGAGAAAAGCAAAGGAACTGTTCCATCCCCAGAATTTGAGGAAGACACTTCCCAGTAAAGGAGCAATGATTGGAGCAATACCACTGATCTGTGATTGCTGAGAGAAAATGGCAACGGATCTTTTCTTATCATAAAGATCAATTACAATGGCACGGCCTATCACAATGCCTGCGCTTCCTCCGAATGCTTGCAGAAAACGCATTGCCCACAATACATAAATGTTTTCTGTAAAAAATATGGCTGCAGCTCCAACAATGAAAAGTAAAAGGCCACAATACAGCATTGGTTTACGTCCCGTTCTGTCAGATAATGGTCCCCAAAGTAACTGTCCGAAGGCAAATCCTGCAAAAAACACAGAAATTGAGATCTGAATATGTCCGATATCAGTTTGAAAGATCTGTGCCATATTGGGGAATGCGGGCAGGTAAAGGTCTATACTCAGTGATTCCAAAGTGTTGAGCAGTGCCAGGATAAACACTACGATGTTTAAATTTTTCATAAAACAGGGTAAAATCAGAACTTAACCGCATAAGCGATTTTTCTGCCTGCAAAAGTCTTTTAAAAAGCAATATCTTTCAATACAATAACTGAAGGGATACCAGCACAAAGTGAAGATTATTTTTTTATTCTTTAAAATATTGTCTATTTTAAAACCTTTAAACTGAACATTTTGAAGATTAATCTTTTTTACATTTGAAAGCCTCAGGATTTTGTCCACTATGCTTTTTGAAAAAACGGGAGAAATAGGAAGCATCCCCAAATCCCAGTTTAAAAGCAATTTCTTTAACAGTTAACGCCCCAAAACTAAGCTCTCTTTTCGCTTCAAGCAACAGCCGCTGTGCGATCATTTTTTTCACAGTCGTTCCTCTGGAAAAACGGACAATATCATTGAGATAGTGAGTGCTGATCTTTAACTGATCTGCATAGAAAGGAGTCTCTCTCTGAGCAATATAATGTTCCTCTATTAGCTTGATCAGCTCCTGAATCCGTTGTCTGTCATGAATCATAGGGTCCTGAAGGCTGATCTGTTCTGTAATAACGATGCAGAAAGCCTTCAGATAGGTTTTTAGCAGATTGATTCTGGAAGTAGTATGATATTCTTCTTCCATTAGTCTTATAATCGTGTTACAGGTTTTTCCGCTTTGTAAATCTAAGGTAAAAGGTGCTGTTCCGCCCGTGAGAATTGTTTCTATATCGCAGGCTTCTTTAAAAATCTCTCTGCTTACCGCAAGAACATAGCCTTTTTCACCTCTCAGTTTCATATTGAATACCTGTCCAGGTGCAATGATACAAATTTGGTTATTCCTAAGAGGGTGCTTTTCAAAATCCAGTTCCAGACTGCTGTCTTCTTTTACCTCATTAAACCAGATGATCTCAAAGAAATTGTGCCTATGAATATCATTAAAATTCTCCGGGTGCCCAGTATCAAGTGTCATCAGCTGAAACTGTTCAGAAGTGAGGTGATGGACAGGGATATTTTTTTCTGATGGATTCATTTTTTATTCCTTATTAAATATTGCATTTTCTTTAGCGAAATTTATATCTGAAGGATTTGTAATAATATAAACTTCTCCTTTATCTTCGGATTTTTTCCCTTTATAGTAAATAATTTCCCGGTCAGAAATTAATTTAATACGGTCACCAATTTCTCTTTCAATATAGATCGGCAAATAAATTTCCGCTTTTTTACCTTTGATGCGGTAAGGATATATTCCGTGTTTTAATTCTTTTGAAAATTCGTTTACATTTGAGTTAGAAACATTGACAGACAATACTCCAAAACCATGATTATGAGATCTTTTTATATCCGTAACAGTCCCTTCAAAGACAACTCCATTTTTTAAAACGGCATTGGTATCGGTGTATTCTTTTGCCCCTTTTTTAGTTATATACAGGATGGATCCAATAAAAACAAGAAACAGTAAGATGAATTTTATATATTTCATATCACAAATTTTTACCTCATCAAATAAACAAAAACCACAGCAAAAGTGCTGTGGTTTTTTACAATATTCAAAATTAATTATAAGCCTATCCGTTTTGCTGGTTATTTAAAAAAGCATCCCAGCCTTGTGCCGTAAGGGGAACCAATTGATTGGATCCTCTTGCCACCATATAATTACCTTCTTCATTTTCAACAGCATGCCCGATAATAGTAAAATCCGGGTGGTTTTTAATTTTATCAAAATCATTCGGAGAAATGGTGAACAGAAGCTCATAATCTTCGCCCCCACTTAATGCTGTCATTACGGGATTAAGATTCATTTCATCTGCCGTGGAAATGGTAAGACTGTCCATTGGGATTTTCTCCTCATACAGTCTGAATCCTGTTTTGGACTGGTCAGAAAGATGAAGGATCTCAGAAGCCAGACCGTCAGAAATATCGATCATAGAAGTGGGTTTAATGTCCAATTCTTCCAGGATTGTTTTCACATCAGTTCTTGCTTCAGGTTTAAGCTGTCTTTCCAGAATGTAATCATAACCTTCCATTTCAGGCTGCATATTGGGATCTGCAAGGAAAACAGCGTGTTCCCTCTCAAGAATCTGAAGTCCCATATAAGCACCACCAAGATCACCGCTTACTACCAGCAGATCATTGGGTTTAGCTCCACTTCTTTTTACAATATTTTCATCATTCTCGATTCCTACGGCAGTAATACTCATCACTAAGCCTGAATTGGAGCTTGTGGTATCTCCACCTATCAGATCTACCTTATATCTTGCACAGGCAGCCTGGATTCCTGAGTAGATTTCTTCTAAAGCTTCTACCGGAAAACGGTTGGAGACGGCCATTGAAACCAAAATCTGTGTCGGCACAGCATTCATTGCGGCAATATCACTCAGATTCACTACAACAGCCTTGTATCCTAAATGTTTTAAAGGAACATAGCCTAAATTAAAGTGAACGCCTTCTGCAAGAACATCTGTGGTAAGAACTACCTTTTTATTCCCGGGATTAATAACGGCGGCATCGTCTCCCACTCCCAGTTCCGAAGACTCGTTGGAAATCGGAAAGTGCTGGGTAAGGTGCTTTATAAGCCCGAATTCTCCTAATTTAGAGATTGGAGTCAGTTCCTGTGATTTATCTTCAAACATAATTTTTTCTTTTTTGTAAAATGTTCAATGTATTGACGATCAAACACTGAACTTTGAACCTTATTTAGTAAATTCTGCGGGATCTACATTATCCGGACGGAAAGGAAGTTTTTTAAAGTCTTCTCTGGTCATTACAACCGTTTCCGGGCTTTTATATTTATTCATTGCTTCTACCACATCATCCGGCGGGGTTGTCATTTTTCTCAGCATCATATCGATCCATACGCCCGTAGCTTCAGCAGTTGCGCAGTGTATTCCATCTGGGGTATAGAATTTATGAACAAACCTGTAGATGGAAGAATCTTCTGAACATCCGTCAATCTCAAGACTTACAATAACCGTCTGGTCTGCATAGATCTCTTTGAAGAAAGAATATCTTTCATGCATGATCACCGGACCGATCCCCCATCGGCTCAATTGGGTAACGCCCATTTTTTCTTTGGTCATAAAGGCCATTCTGGACTGTGCACAATACTGTACATATGATGAATTGGCTAAGTGCTTGTTCGCATCAAGATCACTCCAGCGTACTTCGAATTTATGGTAAAAAATCATGTAAAAGTCGTTTTTAGTATGATTAAATTATATTCTTCAAAATTACTCAAATAAGATGGTTTATAAAAATTGTACTTTTGAAAAATATAATCTTCAGCATAGGATTACCATTACATGAAACAGATCATTATTATCGGAGGCGGTGCCGCAGGCTTTTTCTGCGCATCGAATCTTGACGAAAAAAAATACAAAATCATCATCCTGGAACAGAACTCGGATGTGCTTCAGAAGGTAAAGATTTCAGGCGGTGGCCGCTGCAATGTGACGCATGCGTGTTTCGACCCAAAAGAATTGGTTCAGTTTTACCCCCGTGGCAATAAGGAATTACTTAGTGTTTTCACAAAATTTCAGCCGGGAGATACTATGGAGTGGTTCGATCAGCGTAATGTTTCTTTGAAAATTGAAAATGATAACAGAACATTTCCGGAAAGCAATTCCTCACAGACGATTATCAATACTTTCCTGCATGAAATTCAGAATAAAAAAGCAGAGGTCAAAACAAAATGCTCTGTAAAAGATATTGAAAAACAGGACGACAAATATCTTGTTAAAACAAGTTTAGGTGATTTTGAAGCGGATTATATCGTTTATACAACAGGAAGTTCCCCAAAATCACTAAAGATTGTTGAAAATCTGGGCCATAAGATTATTCCTCTTGTTCCATCACTTTTTACATTCAATATTAAGGATGACTTACTTAAAGATCTTCCCGGAACGAGCTTTGAAAATGCAGAAATTTCAATTCCTTCCCTTAAAACAGAAGAAAGCGGTCCTTTACTGATCACCCATTGGGGGCTTTCGGGACCTGCCGTTTTAAAAATTTCAGCATGGGAAGCCTTAAGCCTGGCGAGATTGAAATATAATTTTGAAATTGAAGTGAATTTTATTTCAACTACTTTGGATGAAGCAGAAGAAAGTTTCCACAACTTCAAACAGTCCAACCCGAAAAAGACAATCGGCCAATCTAAAATATTTGATATCACCAACAGGTTCTGGCAGAAAATATTAGAAGTTTCAAAGGTTGACCTGAATAAGCAGATGTCCAATATTTCAGGAAAAGAAATGCAGAAGATCCTTGAAAATCTTTGCAGGAAAAAACTGAAGGTCACAGGAAAATCAACTTTTAAAGACGAGTTTGTAACCGCTGGAGGCATTGATTTAAAGGAAATTAACTTCAAAAACATGTCCTCTAAACTTCTACCGAATTTCCACATTGCCGGAGAAGTTCTGAACATTGATGCGGTGACGGGAGGTTTCAATTTCCAGGCATGCTGGAGTGAAGGATGGCTAATTGCACAACATTTAAATAGCTTATCATGATGAAAAAAATAATTTTATTCAGTTTATTATTAATTTCGGCAACTGTATTTTCGCAAACACAGGAAACTGTAAAAACTTCACCGGAAGACCGTTCTAAGTATGTTCCGGAAGATGCTAAACCAGCAGAATATCCCGGAGGCATTGCTGCATTCAGCAATACGGTAGCATCAAAAATAAAAGCAAACCGCATAAAAGGAGTAAAAGGAAAAATACATTCTAATGCACGATTCGCAGTTAATATTAATGGTGATATTGAAAAAATTACAGTAACAGGCGAAAACGTAGAATTTAATAGAGAGGTGGAAAGAGCCATTACATCTGTGAAAACAAAATGGACTCCTGCAGAATACAAAGGGTATCAGGTGCTGACCTGGTATAATCTGCCTTTTATACTTAATTTCGATTAAATAAAATGTCTACGTTCCAAAAACATACTTCTCCCTTTTTTAGAGCTCTTTTAATTATGGGGTTTGGATATTTTTTTTGGCTCATGCTTAAAATTACACTAGAATATATTCCATTTAATCCCAATGTGAGTTTTCTGATGATTAAACAAACGGAAGTAATAGACAGACCGGAATATCTTACGTTTTTTTATACACATGTTTACACCAGTATTTTTGTACTGTTTTCCGGATTTCTGGCGATCCTGAGAAAAGATTTCGGATTAAAAAGCTTTCACAGGAATATTGGTAAGGTCTATATATTTTTAATTCTGATCCTGGCTGCACCGTCAGGAATTTATATGGGAATTTTTGCCAATGGAGGTTTTCTTTCTAAGGTTTCCTTCATTATTTTAGGTTCTCTGTGGTGGTTTACTACCTACAAAGCCTATCAATCTGCAAGACAAAAAAAGTTTAAAGAACACAAGCAGTGGATGTGGCGTAGTTTTGCACTCACTTTATCTGCTCTTAGTTTAAGAATCTGGAAAGTAATTATTGTATATTTATTCCACCCCAATCCTATGGATGTTTATCAAATCATTGCATGGCTGGGCTGGATTCCGAATATCTTTTTAATTGAATATTTAATCACAAAAAAACATCTATGAAAATTTTAAATTACACTCTTGCCTCTTTACTCGCGGTTTCTTTGCTAAGCTGTAAGAAAGATGGAAAAATTACTGAAACAGGAAAGGATTCCGTAATCGCAAAAAAGGATTCTGCTGTAGTTCCTGAGATCTATAAAGAATATTACGGAATTTATATGGGCGATTTCGCCGGAAAAGAAATGATTACTTCTGAAGATGGCGAGGAATATGAGGATTTTGTCAATAAGAGAATTTCTCTGAAGATCAATAGAATTACCAAAGACAGTGTTTACGGACAAAGCATCGTGAATGGAAATCAGCGCCCTTTCAGAGGGATATTTAATGAAAGTACTAAATCTTTTGTTTTGGATGAGCCCGGAAATGACAAAACAGACGGAAGATTTGAAGTGAAATTAAGCGGAGACAGTATTACGGGAAAATGGAATGCATTTAATAAAACAGCTGTAAAATCCCCCTTAAAAACGATTAAAATATCTAAGAAAGAATTTGTTTATAATCCGAATTTCATGCTGGATAAGGATTCTGACTTAGTAGATTGGTCAAATCCGAAGGATTTTGTAGAAAAATATACGGATGAAGAAACCGGAAAGACTGAAAGCTATACGACTTCTAAAAACAGAGTGGCTTCTGAAGCGATCTTTAAACTGAATGCCTCTAAGCAGAAACTTACCGAAAAAGACCTGAAAAATTTACGCAAAATAGATCTTGAGATCATCAAAAATGCTGTTTTTGCAAGACATGGCTATTCTTTTAAAAAGGAAACTTACAGACATTTCTTTGAGCAGACAGATTGGTACATTCCTGTTTCTAGCAATGTAGACAAAGAGCTTTCCTTAATTGAAAAAGACAATGTGGCATTGCTGAACCGTTTCATCAAATATGCAGAGGATAAATACGACAGTTTCGGAAGATAATAGTGAAGTAATGAGAAAGTATCTGTTTTTTATTTTATTATTTTGGACCGTTTCAATTGCTGCTCAAAAGGACTCAACAGTAGTTCCGGGTGTAAAATCAAATGTAGAAGCAGTATCCCAGCCAACCAAAACTGCAGAGTTTCCGGGAGGACACCGGGCATTTGTCAATGAGATTTTAAAGAATTTTAAAACGGCTCCATTGGTAAAAGCGGGAATCATGAGTGCAAAAGTGGTTGCTACTTTTATTGTGGATACGGAAGGAAAAATGGTGGGTATCAAAATAGAATCCTATGAACATCCAATGGTAAAGAATGAATTTCTGAGAACACTTAAAATGGTAAAAACCTTATGGATTCCTGCTGAACAGAATGGCAAAAAAATCAGAAGCATCATGAGACAGCCTTTGATATTCAATCTGCAATAACCTCCTTTTTTTTCAAATTATTAAGTCTCAGCCAAAGGAAAAGAAGCATACATCCCACAGCATAGCAAAGGATATCAATCCATGAGAAAGAGTTTCCAATAACAATATACATCAGGCTTCCAGGACGGAAGCCTAGTTTTTCTGCAATATGGAAGTATTGCGCAAATTCTACAAGGCAGGAAAAAACTAAAATCCCAAGAATAAGCTTTTTATCGTTCATCTTCACAAAGCTTTTGACAAAGGTATAAAGCAGGATTACAACGATAACATCACCAAAATAGGCTCTTACAAAGAAAATATTGGCCAGTTTTGTGGCAATTAAAACTTCGGTTAGGAAAATGAAGATGGTGAGAAGAAAATACTTTAAACTGAATCTGAATTTCATCTTGTTTTTTTTAATTTGGCTAAAACCTTGTAGAGGCTGATTATTGTTAAGCAGGCTAAAACCCACTCCTCAATTTGATAAGGCAATTTTTTTTTTTGCTCATAAAAAATCGGCATTCACAGAATACCGATCTTATAACACCTAAGGCAAATATATTATTTCTTTACTTTAATTGTACATCCTATGGCTACTGTTTTTGTCATTTTTACAGGCTCATTTTTGATCAGGGCGTTTACAGCATCCTGAACGTAATATTCTGATACATCATTCGGGTTATCGTAGTTATTGTCGATAGCACCGATGTATTTTACAATATTCTTTCCGTTTTCTTTCTGCAGAACAAAGACGTGGGGTGTTTTTGTGGCTCCGTACAAAGGATAGATCTTCTGTCCTTCATCCACCAGATAAGGAAACGTAAAACCTTTCTGTTTGGCTCTCTCAATCATTTGCTGGTAACCGTCTTCAGGCTGTATAGTAGGATCGTTCGGATTAACGGCAATAACCGGATAACCCTGGTTTTTAAATTTTTTATCTAGCTCAACAATTCTATCTTCATATTTTTTAGCATAGGGACAGTGATTGCAGGTGAAAACGACAATAAATCCTTTTGCACTTTTAAAATCACTTAAGGAAACCATTTTTCCGTCGGTATTTTTCAGTTTAAAATCAGCTGCTTCATCTCCGACTTCGTACCCTTTCGAACCGGAAGTATTTTCTTTCCGTACCGAATCTTTATCAAGGCCTGATGAAGTAAAGCTCAGCAGCCCGATTCCGGCAATAAATGCCAACATTAAAAATTTCAGGTTTTTCATATTATTTTTATTGTAAATTATCGTTGATTGTCTTTTCCAGGTCTTCTTTGTTCATTTCGCCGTCATTGAAATATACTTTTTCTCCTTTTTTATAGAAGATGGTGACAGGAATATTTCCATCCCAGTTTTTTTCAAATCTGGGGATCCAGGTATTCATCCTTTTATTGTCATCCAGCAGCACCACTTCTGCAGTAAGGTTTTTATTTTTGATGAACTTCACCACTCTGTCCTTATCAATCTGTCTGTCCAGTGAAACGAGGATCATTTTAAATTTCGGGTTATCCTTGTACTTATTGTTGAGTTCCATAAAATGTGGAAGCTCTTTTACACATGGCGCACAGGTAGTTGCCCAGAAATTGACAACCAGAATTTTATCATTCTCTTTTTGAATGCGCTTTTCAAGATCTTCATATTTCAAGGAAGATACTTCTGCCTGCTGGGCAATAGAAGCCGTAAAGCATAGAAATACAGCCAATAGGGTTAATACATTTTTCATGATTCAAAAATAGTGATTAATTGTCATTGAAAATAACTGCCTTACATTTATTATCCGTTTTGATGAAGGAATGAAAAGTATACAAAAATGTTGCCGTAAGAAATTATTTGATATTACTTCTCATTTCACTAACTATTACTTTATCAGCAACTTTAACATTATTTTATTAATCACCGCACATTGAATTGAATGAAAATTTGTAAATTAGCTTCAACCAAATTAAAATTATTATGAAAAAATCAGATTTTCAAAAAAGAAAGCTTTCAAAAAATGAACTGAAAGAAATCAGTGGTGGAAAAAGACCTGTCTGTCCAAGAGTCGTAAGCTGTATTGATCCGGCAACCGGAGAGGAATTGTATGGTGTTTATGGCGTTCAGGACGGGTATTGCTGTTAAGTATTTAATTAAATCAGAATCATATGAAAAATTCAAACATCCAAAACAGAAAGCTCACGAAAAAAGAGCTGAAAGAAATCAACGGAGGCGCTGCTTCATGTTCAGGAGATCTATGCAAACTCAGAGGGGTAAGCAGTCATTTTATGATTGTCGGACCGAAAGGCAGAGACGGATATTGCTGTTAAAATAAAAAAAATGATTGGAGCTAACCTCCAATCATTTTTTTTATCGAATTCAGCTTCATTAAAGCTTCAATAGGTGTCAAAGTATTGATATCTATTTTCGTCAGCTCTTCGCGGATGTTCTCCAAAACAGGATCGTCAAGCTGGAAAAAAGAAAGCTGCATATTTTCCTCTGTTACTCTTTTAATACTTTCAGAAGTACTGGTGGTCTGCGAACGGCTAGCTTCCAGGGTTTTCAGAATTTCATTGGCTCTGTTTACCACCTTTGCAGGCATTCCCGCCAGTTTCGCTACATGAATACCGAAACTATGCTCACTTCCCCCGGGAATCAGTTTTCTTAAAAAGATAATATTCCCTTTGTTCTCCTGTATGGAAACGTGGAAATTCTTTACTCTTTCAAAATTCACCGTCATTTCATTCAGCTCATGATAATGCGTTGCAAACAGTGTTTTTGCCTGTGTAGGATGCTGGTGAAGGTATTCTGCAATTGCCCATGCAATAGAAACCCCATCATAAGTGGATGTTCCTCTTCCAATCTCGTCCAATAGGATCAGGCTGCGTTCTGAAATATTATTGAGGATATTAGCCGCTTCGTTCATTTCCACCATGAAGGTAGATTCTCCTGCAGAAATATTATCCGTAGCGCCTACCCTTGTAAAGATTTTATCCAAAACTCCGATCTCGGCATGTTTTGCAGGAACAAAACTTCCTATCTGAGCTAAAAGACATACAATAGCTGTCTGCCGCAGAATGGCAGATTTACCCGCCATATTGGGCCCTGTCACCATAATGATCTGCTGCGAATCTTTATCTAAAAAGATGTCATTCGGGATATATTTTTCGCCTAAAGGAAGAGCATTTTCAATGATGGGATGCCTTGCTTCTTTAAGATCAATAGCATACCCTTGATTAAGCACCGGTTTTGTATAACTTTCAGAAACAGCCAGTTCCGATAATCCTGCAGCTACATCAAGCTGCGCAATAATATTGGAATTTCCCTGGATCTGATCCATATAGACCATAGTTTCAGCACATACATTTCTGTACAGCTCATTTTCCAGTACACTTATCTTTTCTTCTGCTCCCAGGATCTGGCTTTCATATTCTTTCAGCTCTTCTGTAATATAGCGTTCTGCATTCACGAGGGTCTGCTTTCTCAGCCAATCACCTGGAACCTTATCTTTATGAGCATTCCTTACTTCTATATAATACCCGAAAACATTATTAAAATCAATTTTAAGGCTTGAAATTCCCGTTCTTTCGATTTCTCTCTGGCACATTTCATCCAGAAAACCACGGCCTTTGCTTTGAAGGCTTCTCAAATGGTCCAGCTCTTCGGAAACACTGGCTTTAATGGTATTTCCTTTTGAAAGATTAACCGGAAGCTCTTCGTTCAAATGATTCTGTAAAAATTTGATCAGTTCTTCCATATCAAATAATGGCTCTAACCAAGCCATAACATCGGCATGAGGATGAAGCAATGCTTTAATCTGGTGAATATTGATCAGACTCTGACGCAGATATCCCAGCTCTTTTGGACAAATCTTTTCAGCAGCGAGTTTCCCCATCAGCCTGTCCAGATCCGAGATAGATTTCAACAGTTGGCAGATCTCGTATTTTAAATGATCATTTTCATTCAGGAAATCAATTAGGGAAAGCCTTCTCATAATCTCGTCTACAGATTTTAAAGGAAGAATAATTCTTCTTCTCAAGAGCCTTCCACCCATTGGGGTAGATGTTTTATCTATAATATCCAGCAGCGATTTCCCCTGCGGATTGCTTGGATATACAATTTCAAGGTTTCTTAATGTAAAATTATCCATCATCAGGTAATCTTCCTGCGGAATGATCTGAAGCTTTGTAATATGCGCAAGAAGGTTGTGGTGGGTATCTTCCACTAAGTAAGCGAAAATAGCTCCTGCTGCGGTTATGGCAAGCGGGAAGTTTTCGACTCCAAAACCTTTTAAAGAATTGGTTTTAAAATGAGAGGTTAGTTTTTCATAAGCAAAATTATACTGGAACGCCCAGTCTTCAAGCTTAAAGGCACTTTTATTTTTAAGCTGTTCCGGCAATTGAACGCTTCTCTGAAATACGATTTCACTGGGATCAAAAGTATTAACGATATGAAGAATTTTGTCTAAATTCCCCTCACTAACCAAAAATTCACCGGTAGAAACATCCACCATGGCAATCCCGTACTTTTCTTTTTCTTTGTGAAGGGAAAGCAAGAAATTGTTCTTTTTTGAATTTAAAACCTGGTCGTTGAAAGTAACTCCGGGGGTTACAAGCTCCGTAACACCTCTCTTAACTATTCCTTTGACCATTTTCGGATCTTCCAATTGATCACAGATGGCAACTCTCATTCCGGCTCTCACCAGTTTTGGCAAATAGGAATCTACGGAATGATGCGGGAATCCCGCCAGCTCTATATGCCCATCCCCATTGGCTCTTTTGGTAAGAACAATTCCAAGGATCTGGGATGTTCTTACAGCATCCTGCCCGAAGGTTTCATAAAAGTCTCCTACTCTGAATAACAAAAGCGCATCAGGATATTTCGCCTTTATGGTATTGTACTGCGTCATTAACGGGGTTTCTTTCTTCGTTGCTTTTGCCATAATAAAAAATGAGCCCCAAATTTAAATAAAATATAGGCAGGGTTGTGATATGTGATGAAATTATTCTCAATATGGAGACCAAAAACGACACTTATATGTTCTGAACAAAATATTTATTGTATTTTTAAGTAAAAAAATTTCTATGATTTATCCTGTTCTGGAAACAGAAAGACTCTTACTAAGACAGCTGACATCTACTGATTCAGCAGACCTCTTTGAATATTTTTCCCAGGATAAAGTGATGGAATATTATGACCTGGAAATCTTTAAAACACTGGAAGACGCCCAAAATATTATCAACCACTTTAATGGCGAGTTTGAAAAAGGTAAAGGATTTCGTTGGGCTCTGGAATTAAAATCTGAAAAGAAGGTGATAGGAACCTGTGGCTACCACAATTGGTCCCGTGAGCATTTCCGGGCAGAGATCGGATATGAGCTGAATCCGAAATTCTGGAGAAACTCTTACATGAAAGAAGCTATTCTTCCCATTCTGATATTCGGTTTTGAAAGCATGCGGCTTCATAGGGTTGATGCGTTTATAGATCCTTCAAATATTTCTTCTGAGAAGCTTTTACAATCTTTAAATTTTAAGGATGAGGGAACACTCCGTGATTATTTTTTTGAAAAAGGAAAGTTTGTAGATGCTAAAATTTTTGGACTTATTAATGAATAAAGATGGGAGATGGATGCCAGAAGATGGAAGTTTCCAAAGTTCTACAAAACGACTGAATATTTTTTTAATTAATTTTTTTAGCATTGATCTTCTTGAATTACAATCATAGCAAGAAGTATTAGGGAAACAGTAACTTCCAGCTTCCCTCTTCAGCCTTCCAGACTATTTCCTTTTCTTTTCAAAAGCTTCGGTCCCTTTTTCATACGCCCATTTCTGCTTGTAATTCACCCAGTTAGCCTTAAACAACTTACGAAGAAGTTTGTCCGTATATCTCATGATAAAAACATGGTACATCATATTGGCAAAAACACCCGGCTTGTTAGGAAGTGCTCTAAGCGACATAGAAAACCCCGGTTCCAGATACCTGTTAAAATGCCAGAATGCCCCGGGAATGAAAAGAGCATCTCCATGTTCCATAAAAATCTCATATCCTTTAGCATATTGTAGGGCCGGAAACTTTTCATAATCCGGATTTTCATAGTCTATATCATAAACGGTATGAACGGAAAGCGGTACTTTATATAAGAAGGCAGACTGTTTCTGATCAAATAAAAGGATTCTCTTTTTTCCCTCGAAATGAATATGTAAAAAGTCTCCAAGATCCACATCGTAATGCATCAAGACATGGGCCTCACTTCCCCCAAAGAAAAGAGTTGGGAGCCTCTTAAAAAATTTTATTCCCAAGTCAGGATAGGTAAAGTTTTTCAGCAGTTCAGGAAGCCTGTCTGTAATGATATAGAAAAAGATACGTAAATCTGAAGGTCCACTTTTTATCCTGTCGATATAATCCTTCATTTTCATATTCGTCACCGGTGCATCTGAGCTTTTAGAAGCATCTGCAGGCTTGTTATCATACAGCGGAACATCCTGGTCTCCGGCTTTTTCACGGATATAGGCGAGATTCCATTGGTCAAAAGCATCCCATCTGGCCGCAAAATTTTTGATCAGAAGCGGCTTGTGCTTTTTGAAATAATTTTTCTGAAAATCTTCTTTACTGATATCGTTAACTGTATCTACGTTTTCGAGGATCATCTTATATTGTTATTTAGTACGAAATAAAAATAGTGTTTTTTTGAAATCTGTGAAAATTAAAAAACAGAGATGAACTGTCAAATTTTCATTTTAAACTTAATTTTAAGCTGTTGATAAAGCTGAGCTCAAATGAAAAAATTATCTTTGTGAGACACGTCAGTTTATGAGAGCCTACAATACCAAACATTTTCTGAAGATTCTTCTCAGTATGCACAAAAGCGATACCATGAAGATTCTTTTTCCAACAATGATCCTAGTGGGACTTTACTCCTGGGGAATCCAGTATCTGGAAGTGGAATATCTTCATCTTACCACAAAGTCAGGGGTCAGTAATGTAGGAATGATTCATTCTTTATTGGGTTTTGTACTTTCATTACTGCTGGTTTTCAGAACGAATACAGCGTATGACAGATGGTGGGAAGGCAGAAAACTTTGGGGAAAACTGGTGAATGACACCCGAAATTTTGCCATAAAGATCAATGCTATTTTAGGAGAAGACCGCCAGGATGCAGAGCAAATTGCAAGGTATTTAAAGTATTTTCCTCATTTTCTGGCTAAACATCTTTCTAAAGAATCTACAAGACTGGCTTTGGACGAGGATTATTCTGAAATTGAAAAATCGCTGAAACATCACGGTCCCAGTGAAATTGTTATTCTTTTAACGCATAAACTGAACCAGTTGAAAAAGGAAGGTAAGATCTCAGATATTGAAATGCTGTATCTGGATACTCAGGTTTCCGGGTTTCTGGATGTATGTGGCGGTTGCGAAAGAATTAAAAACACGCCTATTCCTTACTCTTATTCGTCGTTTGTGAAGAAATTTATCATCTTATATGTACTGGCACTTCCGGTGGCATATGTGATTACCATCGGGCTTCTGATGATTCCGCTGACCGTATTTGTATATTACGTTCTAATGAGCCTTGAGCTGATTGCAGAAGAAATTGAAGATCCTTTTAATAATGATGAAAACGATATTCCTATGGAGGCATTGGCACAGAATATTGAAAAGAATGTTCACCAGATTATGGGTTTGAAAAAGTAAAAATCAACCTATAGGCTGATTTCTTTAAGCTCTCCGTCCTCTTTTATTTCAACAAATTTACTTTCCCGGTTGGCGGCAGAGTAACCATAGAAAAACGTTTGGTATATCGGTGATGAATACAGATAACCTCCATACGCATTGTAAGCATCTGATCTTCCGGTTTGCTCCTGATAACTACCGGTTGCCGTAAAGTTGATGATGGTTTCCAGGTAGTATTTTCCCGGTTTTAATTTTTCAAATTTAAATCTTCCATAATCATCCGTCAAAGCTTCCAGTCTGTATTTAAAAGCATCTTCTGACATGTATACGGTCGTTTTTTTGCTCTCATATTTCCGTCTCATGCTGTAAAATTCATCAAAATAAGGCGTTACAGGAAAAAGCATGACCACCGTTCCTTTTGGTGCATAGTGTTTTTCGCCGAGTAGCGGTTTAATCCCAAACTTTCCTTTCTGCTTTGTGGAAGCCACTCCCTCAATAGAGGAATTTCCGAAGCTGAGCATCTCCCTGGCCATCTTTTTATCAAAAAATGCCTGCGGATAGTAGGTATTCTGTGCCTGTGAAAATATAAAAGCGAATACCAACAGCAGTAAAGTAGATATTTTTTTCATGTTAATATTTTAAATCAAATATAAGTATTTTGCTATTTTTGAAGTAAAAATATCTATGAAATACATTTTTCTGCTATTAATTTCTGCATCATCGTGGGCAATAGCACAAAAACCGTGCGGATTTAAAGACGGACTCCAGGAAGGATCATGTAAAGCATTCTATGATAACGGGCAGACAAAACAGATTCTTGAATGGAAAAAAGGAAAGGTGGATGGCGATGCTATTTATTATCATGAGAATGGAAAAATTCAGGCTAAAGGCGAATATAAAAAGGACTTTAAAGTAAAAGAATGGACTTATTATGATAAAAATGGAGCCCTTACCTCAAAAGAAGTTTTCAGAAACGGAGACAAAAATATCTATGATAACAGCTTTACCGCTACTTTTTATACTCCTTCTGGTGTAGTAAGTGAAATTTCCAATTATAAATTCGCTAAATTACACGGTGAATCCAAATTATTCTATGAGAACGGAAAATCGGTAAAACAGATCGGTCAGTATGAAAACGGGCTGGCCGTAGGAAAGTGGAAGGCACTTTATCCGTCAGGGAAAGTACAGCGTGAAACAGAATTTGCCAATGATAAATGGAACGGAAGCAGGGTTCATTACCGTGAAGACGGTAGCGTAGAAAAGACCGAGATCTACAAGGACGGAAAATTAATCTCAACAAAATAAAACAATTGGTACAGAAATTAAAACTGGAAGAACTTAACAGAATCGATGTAGAAACATTCAAGAAGGTTGAGAAAATTCCATTGGTCATTATTTTAGACAATCTCAGAAGTATGCATAATGTAGGTGCTTCTTTCAGGACGGCAGATGCTTTTCTGATTGAAAAAATCATTCTTTGTGGTATTACACCGCAGCCGCCACACCGGGAGATCCATAAAGCTGCACTTGGAGCGACAGAAAGTGTAGATTGGGCCCATGAAAGTGATATCAACACAGCGATCAGCGATTATAAAAGCCGGGGCTATGAGATCATTGGGATTGAACAGACGACAGACAGCGTTATGATAACAGACTTTAGCATTGATCAATCTAAAAAATATGCGTTGATTCTGGGAAATGAAGTGGAAGGCATAAGTGATGAAGCACTGCCGAACATTGACACGTTTCTTGAAATTCCTCAGTTGGGAACCAAGCACTCTCTGAACGTGAGTGTATGCGGTGGAATTGTAATGTGGGAGTTCGCAAAAGCCCTAAAATAAAAAAACTGCATATGTCCTTAAAAGACAGTGCAGTTTGAAATAAATCTAATAAAAAGTAAAAATGAAAGGCGACAAAGATACTTTTTTTTTATTTACAAACAAATTTTAACATCATCTTTTTTATTTTCGCCGAAAAAAAGTGGTGTTTTGAGAAAAAGTTTCATTTAATTTTTTATAAATTAGCACAATGTTTATCAAGGATTATATCTCAAAAGACTTTCCGTGTTTTAGCCTGACTGACTCAATAGAATCAGCAAGGAACATGTTAGAGGATTTCGGATATTCCCATGTTTTCATTAAAAAATCCCACCACTTTTACGGAGCCATTGCTGAAGACTTTCTGTATGAAGGAGATGGAATCCTGAAGGATCTTGAACACCAGATCGAGCGCTTTGCCATTCTGGAAGACAATAATATCATGGACAGCATCCGCCTGTTCTATACCTTCAGTGCCAATGTAATTCCGGTGATCAACAAAAATGAAAAATACCTGGGCTATATCACGTGTGAGGATATCTTTCAGAATCTTTCACGTTATCCCCTGTTTTCAGAAACCGGAGCTATTCTTACCGTAGAAACAGCGGCAAGAAAATATTCGATGACGGAGATCGCCAATATTGTGGAGAGCAACAACTCGAAATTCTATGGCGGATTTATCACCCTGATGTCTGATGAAGTGATCCAGGTGACCATTAAGATAAGTAATGAAAACCTTTCCTCGATAGATGCTACTTTTGACCGGTATGATTACAGAATTGTAGAAAAATATTATTCTGATGAGAAATCAGATCTGTTTAAGGACCGGTTCGGATTTTTTCAAAAATTCATAGAAATATAACATGAAGGCAGCCATATATTCTCAGAAAAAAGACCTCGATACTTTTTTATATTTAAGCAAGTTTATTTCAGAACTTGAAACAAGGGGCATAAAATCTGTTCTGTACGATGAAATGGCTGAAGCGCTTCAGTTTTCAAAGATATTTGAAACATTCAACAGCAAACAGGACCTTCTGGATAAGGAAGTAGATCTCTTCTTTACCTTCGGGGGAGATGGAACTATCGTAAATTCCCTAACCTTTATAGAAGACCTTGAGATTCCTGTTGTTGGGGTAAATACCGGAAGACTCGGTTTCCTGGCCAGCTTTACCAAAGAAGAAGCTTTCAAAGAATTGGATGCGATCTTAAAAGGGGATGTAAAAACCAGCCGGAGAGCAGTAATAGAAGTTGTTTCGCCAAGATCCAGCGATTTTTTTCCTTATGCCCTGAACGATGTTACGGTATCCAGGAAAGAAACTACGTCCATGATCACGGTAGACTCTTATATTAATGATGAGTTTTTAAACGTTTTCTGGGGAGACGGAGTTATTGTCTCTACCCCTACAGGATCGACGGCTTATTCATTAAGCTGTGGCGGCCCCATCATCTCACCGAACAACGAAAATTTTGTCATTACTCCCATTGCACCCCACAATCTGAATGTGAGGCCG
Organism: Chryseobacterium sp. W4I1; assembly: GCF_030816115.1. NCBI lineage: Bacteria > Pseudomonadati > Bacteroidota > Flavobacteriia > Flavobacteriales > Weeksellaceae > Chryseobacterium > Chryseobacterium sp. W4I1. Next base: position 3,961,018 of record NZ_JAUSXQ010000001.1, on the reverse strand, counting down.
TTGGTTGTGAATGACAGAGTGGAAATAAAATTTAAAGTGGAAAGCAGGGTACCCCAGTATTCTCTTTCTCTGGACTCCAGACTGGTCCATATAGAAACAGACAAAGAAATCATCATCAAAAAGGCAAGTTTCCAGCTTCTTCTGGTACAGCCCAATCATTTAAGTTTCTACGAAACGATCCGTCAGAAGCTGCTTTGGGGCAGGGATAAAAGAAATTAGTAATTCCTCAAAAATGATTACCTTTACAGGAATTTTAAAAACGCCTAATAATTTAAAATAAAAAGTAAAACATGAGCAGAATTTTTCCGGCAGGAGTTGCCACAGGTCAATTAGTTACCGATATTTTTCAGTATGCTAAAGAAAACAAATTTGCACTGCCAGCAGTCAATGTAATTGGTTCAAGCAATGTAAATGCTGTTATGGAAACTGCAGCGAAATTAAACTCTCCTGTCATTATCCAGTTTTCAAATGGCGGAGCTGCTTTTAATGCAGGAAAAGGATTAAGCAATGATGGTCAGAAAGCAGCAATTTTAGGATCTATTGCGGGAGCCAAACATATTCATACACTTGCAGAAGCTTACGGAGCGACTGTTATTTTACATACTGACCACTGTGCAAAGAAATTATTGCCTTGGATCGACGGATTATTAGATGCCAGTGAAGAGCATTACAAACAGACAGGAAAGTCTCTTTATTCTTCTCACATGCTGGATCTTTCTGAAGAATCTTTAGAAGAAAATCTTGAGATTTCAACTAAATATTTCGAAAGAATGGCTAAAATGCAGATGACTTTGGAAGTTGAAATCGGTGTTACAGGAGGTGAAGAAGACGGTGTTGACAATTCTGATGTTGACAACTCTAAATTATACACTCAGCCTGAAGATATCGCCTATACTTACGAAAAATTAAAGGCTATTTCTGATAACTTTACGATTGCAGCTGCATTTGGTAACGTACACGGAGTTTACAAGCCAGGAAACGTGGTTCTTACCCCAAAAATCCTTGATAACTCACAGAAATATGTTCAGGAAAAATTCGGAACAGCTGAAAAGCCTGTTAATTTTGTATTCCATGGAGGTTCAGGATCTACTTTAGAAGAGATCAGAGAGGCTATCGACTACGGAGTTATCAAAATGAATATTGATACAGACCTTCAATTCGCTTACACGGAAGGAGTTAGAGACTATATGGTTAACAATATTGATTATTTAAGAGCTCAAATCGGAAACCCTGAAGGAGAAGAGAAACCGAACAAGAAATTCTACGATCCAAGAGTTTGGGTAAGAAAAGGTGAGGAAACTTTCTCTACAAGACTGGTAAAAGCGTTTGAAGACTTAAATAACGTAAATACTTTAAAATAAGAACTGTGTAAACTTGTATTAATGTAAAAAGTATTCATGATGAGTGCATTTTACATTAATACATTTTACATTTATACCCTAATACAATCAAAATGGCATTCGACTGGTTTAAAAGAAAAGCAAAAAACATTACCACCTCTACTGATGAAAAAAAGGATGTTCCCAAAGGTCTTTGGCATCAGACTCCATCAGGAAAAATAGTGGAGCATGATGAATTGAGAAGAAACAGCTACGTTTCTCCTGAAGACGGATTTCACGTAAGAATTGGAAGTGCAGAATTTTTTGAGATCCTTTTTGACGAAGGTAAATTCACTGAACTGGATGCCAATGTTGAAAGTATTGATATCTTGAATTTCAAGGATACAAAACCTTATAAAGACCGTTTAAAAGAAGTAAAAGCGAAGACAAAACTTACAGACTCTATCAGAAACGCAGTAGGAACCGTAAAAGGAACTGAAATGGTGGTTTCATGTATGGATTTTGCTTTTATCGGGGGATCTTTAGGCTCTGTAATGGGTGAAAAAATCAGAAGAGCAGTAGATTACTGTATCGCCAATAAACTTCCGTATATGATCATCTGTCAATCCGGAGGAGCGAGAATGCAGGAGGCGACTTATTCACTGATGCAGTTAGCTAAAGTACAAGCTAAGCTTGCCCAACTGTCTGAGGCAGGGCTTTTATACATTGCTTATCTTTGTGACCCTACTTTTGGAGGAATCACCGCTTCTTTTGCTATGACCGCAGATATTATCATGGCCGAACCGGGCGCATTGATCGGTTTTGCCGGTCCAAGAGTAATCCGTGAAACTATCGGAAGAGACCTTCCGGAAGGTTTCCAGACCTCTGAATTCCTGCAGGAAAAAGGATTCGTGGATTTTATTGTAAAGAGAACTGAAATTAAAGATACAGTAGCTAAAACAGTGAATTTATTAGCTGTAAACGCATAAGTCTGTAACAAACACTATACAATCTCTCTCTAATTAGGGAGAGATTTTTATTTATGAGGACTTTCAAGATATTTTTTAATACCATCCGAAGCATGAGCCTGAAAAAGATCATGCGTTTATTATCACTGCTTCTCCCCCATCCTCTTTTTGCATTATTGAGTTTCTATGCCACCGTACAGGCTTTCGCTATTGCACAGAAAAAGTTTCCCAAAACGGCCTCCAATAATGGTATTGGAAATGCTTTCAGGCATGCGCTGTGGTGCTGTTTTATCATGATGTACTGCTGTAAAGTATCTTCCCCGGAAAAAGCACTGGACTTCTGTAAAAGAATCACCGATATGCATGAAGAACTGTTTCCAAATCAGCCTTTAGAAACCAAAATGGATCTTCATAACAATAAGATCGGTATGGATTATTTTATGGAACTGCTTCCCGGAATTCACCGGCAGTTTTTTGAGAAGAACTTTTTTATAGACAGTCTGGCCAAAAAAATGGATGATGCAAAGGTTTTGAAAAACCTGGATGATAATTTTGAAGGCTATTTGGTTTACCTTGAAGATTAAGTATATCACCGGAAAATATTTGACATGAACATACAGGAACAAATCAATACTTATATTACCGGTCAGCCTGAACCCAAAAGCAGCGATATGCAGAACCTTCACAAAATTATACTTCAGGTATTACCGGAATGTAAAGTATGGTTCATGGACGGCAAAAATGCTGAAAATCAAATTATTGCAAACCCTAATATAGGATACGGATCATACACAATTAGATATTCAAACGGAACCAGTAAAGAGTTTTATCAGATTGGTATGAGCGCCAACACAGCGGGTATATCCATTTATATCATGGGCATAAAAGATAAAAAATACTTGCCTGAGACCTATGGAAAAACAATAGGTAAAGCAAGCGTAAGCGGATATTGCATTAAGTTCAAAACACTGAAAGACATCAATATTGGCATCCTTGAAGCAGCCATGCGATCGGGAACTGAGCAGGGGTTATAATTTCGAAAAAACACACTAAAGCATACTACATAGCACTGAAAGCGATCCCGCATAAAATATTCATGGGTCATCATTTTTCTCAAATTTTCACTACATTTAAGACCAAAATAAACTAGAATGGTTCTCAGCAGAATTTGGTCGGCTTTTATTATTATTGCCATTGCCATTGCCAGCATTAAATACGTTTCGTCAGGCCACTACAAAACCATTTTCAATGATATGGTCGTAGGTAAAGGCGGTGACACGGTTCAGATCGCTTCACAGCCAATGAACATGCTTACCCCGATTGTCAGAGACAGCCTGATGAAAAAAAATGATTTTGCAGACAGCAGGATTCATTACAAAACAGACTCTATAAAGCAGAATGTAAAAGTTTACAGAATTCAGGAAGCAGACGGCGTGATCGGAACCTCCGAAACCGCTGTAAAGATCTGCATCGGCCTGATCGGGATCATGACTTTATTCATGGGATTCATGAGTATTGCTGAAAAAGCAGGTGGAATCAATCTTTTAAGCCGATTTATACAGCCATTCTTCTCTAAACTATTTCCTGAGATCCCAAAAAACCATCCCGCTTTCGGGCATATGCTGATGAATTTCAGCGCCAATCTTCTGGGTTTGGACAATGCCGCTACTCCATTCGGTTTGAAGGCTATGGAAAGCCTGCAGACTTTAAATCCAAATAAAGATACCGCCAGCAATTCACAGATCATGTTTCTGTGTCTTCATGCCGGAGGAATGACACTTATCCCGGTTTCTATTATTGCAATCCGGGCTTCGATGGGTTCCAAAACCCCAACGGATATTTTCCTTCCTTGCATGATTGCTACATTTGCAGCCACATTAGCCGCCATGATCATTGTATCGCTGTATCAGAAGATCAACCTGCTTCGTCCTGTAGTCATTGCATATGTAGGAGGAATTTCAGCAGTTATTGCACTTCTGGTGGTCTATCTGGTTCAGCTAAGCAAAGATCAGCTTGATGATTTCAGTAAAGTATTAAGCAATGGCCTTATTCTGTTTATTTTCCTTGCTATTGTACTGGGAGCTGTATATAAAAAGATCAATGTTTTTGATGCCTTTATTGAGGGCGCCAAAGAAGGTTTTACCACCTGCGTCAAGATCATTCCTTATTTGGTTGGAATGCTGATCGCTATTTCTCTGTTGAGAACTTCAGGCGTTTTTGATGTAATTATTGACGGAATGAAGTGGGTTGCTTATACGGTAGGTTTTGACCCTAGATTTGTGGATGGGCTTCCGACAGCACTTATCAAGCCTTTATCCGGATCAGGAGCCAGAGGAATGATGGTGGATACTATGGCTACCTTCGGAGCCGACAGTTTCCAAGGAAAGCTTGCCGCAGTTCTTCAGGGAAGTTCAGATACAACGTTTTATGTCATTGCAGTTTACTTTGGTGCAGTAGCCGTAAAGAACACAAGATATACGGTAATTGCCATGCTTCTGGCAGATCTGGTTGGAGTTATTACTGCAATTGCATTGGCTTATCTTTTCTTTGCTTAACTTTCAACCAATGGTTGTTTGTTGCCAGTTACTGGTTGTAGGTTTACTTCCGGATCTAAAAGGAAAAATGAATAATTTTATAAAATATGTCCAATTAAATTGGCGAACATAATTATACAAACAGCAACTAGCAACTAGCAACTAGCAACTAGCAACTAGCAAAAAAATCAAGTATGATCACAGATAAAGAATTTACATTAAGGTTAATACGTCAGTTAACTCAAGCCTTAGAAAAACTGATTTTAGATAAACCGGAAGAAAGTATGATGCAGAAGGAACTAGATTTTGATTCTTTAATGAAGGATATTTTCAAAATAGATTTCAAGGAAATTTCTGCTAAATCAAAAGAGGAAATTATTGCCATTGTTAATGAAAGACAGGAAAGAGACCATAAAGATTATTACGAAATGCTGGGCAATCTTTTCTATTATACAGGCAAACAGCAAAATAATAAAGACTTTTTGGATAAATCAAAAACGTTTTATGAACTTTATCTCCAGACGAGCGGTATTTTTGCACTTCCGGTGATCAACAGAATTAATGAAATAAAAAAAGCACTTGAATAAAGTGCTTTTGTATTTTAGAATGTGATTTTATACGTTCCTGTAGAGGATGTGGCCGCCTTTTCGGCTTTTACATACTTCTTGACCCAGGATACACCTGTAGAAGAAATACAGGGATCTGATGTTCCTCCTGCTCTTCTTGCAGAAACAACATTACCTGCTTTATCAACCGTGTAGGCAATTGTAATGGTTCCACTTGCCGTGCAGCTGTTACTAGGCTGTGCTCCGCCTCTTCCCATGGTTCCAGGGATATATCCAATTAATTTTCTGTCAATTCCTACTTTACTATCTCCGTTTCCGTCTCCTCCCAAAGGATCTCCTGCATTTCCAATACCAGTGCCCGTCCCCTGGCTTCCGGCTTTTGTTCCTCTTCCTCTGATCAGGTTTCCGATGGCTGCATTTCCTTTTCCGTCACCATTTCCGGTTTTAGAATTGGCAGTTGTTGCTCCGGCTTTCTTAGTATTTTTTGAAGCACTTGCACTTGTTGCTGTCTTCTTATCTGTTTTTTTAGATTCTTCTTTCTTAGGAACGCTCACTTTTGAATTATTTCCCGTGATTATCTTTTCTTTTGCCTCCGTTTTCTTTGGCTCAGGTGCAGGTTCCGGTTTTATTACGGTTTTAGTTTCCGGAACAGGTGTTTCAGCTGGTTCGGGTGTTACTTCTGTAGCTGCAGCAAGACTTCCGGGCTGATCGGCTGGTTCTTCTACACCATTTCCATTTCTGTTGTCCCCGAAATTTACAAGCATTGTTGTTATTACTTCATCCGGCTGCTTATCAAGCTCTGGCTTTAATTTATAAAGAAAAACAAAAAGCAGGATCGCAGACCAAATAAGGATAGAAAGTACTGCACTCTTTATCCTGTCTCTGTTTTGCTCGTTTTTGTCTACTGTATAGCTTTTCATCTTAAAATGATTCTTTTCCGGATTTCCCGGATCCATTATTTATCTTTAACTGTTGCAATGGCAATATTAAATTTATTTTTCTCCGCAATTTCCATGGCAAAAACCACATCTTTATGCATGGTATTTTCATCTGCACGGATGGTGAAAGATTTATTGGTCTGACCTGTTAATTTACTAACAATCAATGGTTCCAGCTGATCTCTGGTTACGGGAGTGTCATCTACAAAATAAGACCCGTCAGGCTTAATGCTTACCGTCAATGGATTGGGAATATTATCTTCAACTGCTCCCGCTTTAGGTAACTTCACATCAATCGCACTCTGGTTGGCAGCTGATGAAGTGATCATAAAGAATATCAGCATCAGCAAGATAACATCGGTCATCGCAGCCAAACTGAATTCGGGATTCGCTTTATTTCTTCTCTGAATTTTCATAGATTTATAAAGGTTTGTTGATAAGGTCTAAAAATTCACCGGACATATTCTGTGCTTTCAATACAAACTTATCTATTCTTGTTAAAAGGATATTGTAGAAAAAGTTAGCCGGAATTGCTACCGCAAGACCTACTGCCGTCTGCCCTAATGCAGTATAAATACCTTCAGAAAGTGTTTTCGGCGAGAAAGAACCGGTAGCATGCGAAAGATTGAAGAACGCAATGATCATCCCGATAACTGTTCCCAAAAGTCCTAACATCGGGGCAATACTAGGTACCACTGCTAAAAGGTTAAGATTCTTCTCCATATTGGCAACTTCTACCTGGGCCTGGGATTCCATGGCACTTACGATATCAGAAACGGGACGTCCCAGCCTTGAAATTCCCTTTTCTAAAATTCTTCCTTCCGGAGAATTCTGCTTTTTAGCATAATCTGCTGCTGCCTCTATCTTTCCTTCTTTGATAAAATCTTCAATATTGTCCATGAAATTGGCATCCGTCTTAGAAGTCAGTCTTTTAATAAAGAAAAAGCGTTCAAAGAACAGATATACTGAAAAAACTCCTAAAGCCAAAACGACGAACATCACTATTTTAGCGAAAGCCCCTCCATGGAACATGATCTTCCAAAATGAAAATTCTAAATCGTCTGTTGCAACTGCAGGAGCAGTAATCTGTGCAAATAAAATCTGAGTAAGTTCCGTTAACAGCATTAATGTGAATTTTTATAAAATTTTAACGACAAATGTAGTGGAATATTATGAATTGCTCTCTTAAAAATTGCTTAAAAACAACTTAAAATTTGTTATGATTGAGAGACAGCAAATTTCTTTCCAAAAGAAATTTTGAAAAGAAATTTGATATAAAAAGGATGAGAAAACGATTAGTCCTCGTCTACAACAATAGCATCCTGCTTAAATTCGCATTTTAAACGGAATGGGATCGGCGTGTCAGATCCCGTATAGAAATCGTCAATAGTCCCTTTCCAGATAACCTGAAGCTCACCTTCTTCATTTTTGTCAAACGCAAGCTCATTATCATAGATAAAAGCATCTTCGTCATCAAATAAATCCACTTCGGTGTAAGTATCTTCCTCAGAATCATTAATACTGATCACTTTTCCTTCTATCTCCGCCGATTCGATGGGGAAATCAAAAATTTCAAGTGAAAGTTGCGGAAAGTTGTACTGTAATGAATCATCATCTACATGATCCAGGCTGTCATCCGTTATAATTTCAACCTCTAATAAATGCTGTTGGTTGCTGTAGACCGCTTTACAATAAGTGTTTCTAATATTGTATTTTAAGGTCTCCTCCGGATGGTAAATTTTTAAAATCCCTTTCATTATTTCTTAAAAAAGAGCTGTAATAATATGATTGTTAAATGTTTTAGACAAAGATAAAAAATTGATTCAAAGTTGAAAATGTTTTGAAAATTATTTTTTTAAATCATTATGATTGATTATTCTGTATATGCCAATAATACTTACTTTTGCTTTCATAAAGATTCATGATAATGAAAAACATTTTATCAAAAGTTATTTTAGGATTGGGACTGGTAATCAGCCTTGCCTCATGCAGGAAATCTGATTCTCCGCTGACCAAGGTAACTCCTACGAATATGGATTCTATTGCATCTAACTATTACGAGCAGTATCTTAAATTATATCCGTTAGACGCTACTTCCCAGGGAGATACGAGATACAATGATCAGCTTCCCATCAATATCGACCGGGATTTTATTTCCGGAGAGGTTGCTTTTTATAATTCTGTCCAGAAAGAACTGGAAAGCGTTGATTATAAAGCTCTTTCAGATGAAGACAAAGTCGTATATGATGTGCTGGATTATACTTTAAAGGATAAAATTGAAGCGTATGCCTATCACCCGGAATATATTCCTTTCACACAGTTTGGAGGACTTCCCCTAAGCTTCCCCCTATATGGAAGCGCAGAAGGAAGCCAGCCTTTCAAAACTGAAAAGGACTACAGCGACTGGCTGAAAAGAATGGAAAAATTTCCAGCCTGGATGGACGCCGCTGCTGAAAATTTCCGTGAAGGGATCAATAATAAATTTGTCCTTCCTAAAAAACTGGTTATCAAAATGATCCCACAGATGAGATCAGAAGAGATCACCACAACCGACATGGATAAAAATATTTTCTACGGACCGATTAGAAAGTTCCCGAAAGATTTTACAAAAGCCCAAAAGGATAAATTTTCTGCTCTTTATGCAGAAGCCATTACCAAAAAGATTATTCCTGCTTATACCAAAATGGGTGCTTTCCTTGAGAAGGAATACCTGCCGAAAGCAAGAGACACCGACGGATACAACAGCCTTCCAAACGGAAATGAGATTTACAGATATTACGCAAAGAGCTGGACAACCACAAAGAAAACACCTGAAGAGATCAATAAAATAGGCCTTCAGCAGGTAGCTATGCTTCGTGCAGAAATGGAAAAGGTAAAGCAGCAGGTTGGTTTTTCAGGAACACTGGAAGAGTTTATTAACTTCGTAAAAACAGATCCTAAGGCAATGCCATATAAAACTTCTAAAGAGGTTCTGAACGGATTTAATGGCATTTTAGCGAAAATCACTCCTAAACTGAAGACCATGTTCAATGTAACACCAAAGACAAAGTTTGAGATCAGGCAGACGGAAAAATTCAGAGAAGCAAGTGCCAGCGCAGAATATATTCAGGGAACACCTGACGGAAAAAGACCGGGGATATTTTACATTCCTCTTCCTGATCCTTCCAAATTCAATGTAACTTCGGGAATGGAATCTCTTTTCCTCCATGAAGCCATTCCGGGGCACCATTATCAGGTTTCGCTTCAGCAGGAAAATACTAAGCTTCCTAAATTCATGAGATTCGGATGGTTTGGTGCTTATGGTGAAGGCTGGGCCCATTATTGCGAAACTTTAGGCCCGGAATTCGGGTTATATACAGATCCTTACCAGAAAATGGGTTACCTGAGTGATCAGATGCTGAGAGCAGTAAGGCTGGTAGTAGATACAGGAATCCATACGGGAACGATGAGCAGAGAAGAAGCCATTAAATATTTCCTGGGCAATATCTCTTATGATGAAGCCGGCGCCACTGCAGAAGTGGAAAGATATATGGCAATGCCGGGACAGGCTTTGGGCTATAAAATTGGTTCTCTACGTATCCGTGAGCTTAGAGAGAAATACCAGAAAGAGCTTGGAAGTAAATTTAATTTAGCCAGCTTCCATGATGAAGTTTTAAGCCAGGGATGCCTTCCTCTTGATGTTCTGAACAGAAAAATGGAGCTTTGGGCCACGAAGCAGAAGTAATTTTCTCTAAAAAATATAAAATCGATCATTTTGACGAAGCAGTTTAGTAAATTGCTTCGTCTTTTGTTTTGTAATATGATTCATTACCGTAATTTATGTGAAAACCCACCAATACACAAAATATAAAAATATGATTATAGAAAGCCTGAGATCTCTTTACAACAGGGATTTAAATAAGTTAAAAACAGAGATAGAGTCTTACCAGAATGAAGACGTAATCTGGAAAACCGATAAAAATATTTCCAATTCCGCAGGAAATCTCTGCCTTCATTTGGTTGGAAACCTTAATACTTATTTTGGTGCAGAACTAGGAAAAACCGGCTATATCAGACATCGAGAACTTGAATTTTCACTAAAAGATATTCCACGAGCAGAACTTATTGAAAAGATATCGGCAACCATAATTATGGTAGATGATGTCCTTAGCCAATTAACTTCTGAAGATCTTGAAAAGGAATATCCTCTCATTATTTTTGAAGAAAAAATGACAACAGGATATTTTTTAATTCACCTGATTACACACCTGGATTATCATCTTGGACAAATCAATTATCACAGAAGGCTGCTGGATATTTATTAACTAAACCGTTGTTTGCCGTAAAAATTCCACCTTTTTATGGAAGTGGAATCAGTTTACGTAATAAAATGTTTACTTTTCAAACATCATTTTTGTGATAATATCTTTCTCACCTTTTCCTCTGGCCGGAGAATATTCTCTTCCGTAATAAATAATCTGAAGGTGAAGTTTATTCCATACTTCTTTCGGAAATATGGCTTTAGCATCTTTTTCCGTTTCTACAACGTTTTTTCCTGAAGTAAGCTTCCATTGCGTCATCAGCCTGTGAATATGAGTATCTACCGGAAAGGCAGGAAACCCGAAAGCCTGGCTCATGACCACTGAAGCTGTTTTATGCCCTACTCCGGGAAGCGCTTCCAGTTCTTCATATGTTTGGGGAACGATCCCGTTGTGCCTTTCCAGTAAAAGTTCGGCCATCCTTTTAAGGTTTTTGGCTTTCGTATTGGATAATCCAATCTCTTTGATCAGTTCCTTTATTTCATATTCCTCCAGTCTGGCCATTCTCTGTGGTGTTCCTGCCACTGCAAAAAGGTCGGGAGTTACCTGGTTTACTTTTTTATCCGTTGTCTGTGCAGAAAGTGCTACAGCAACCATCAGGGTATAAGGATCTGTATGATCTAACGGAATAGGTGTTGTAGGATATAGTTTCTCTAATTCAGTCTGAACGAGCTCCGCCCTTTGCTTTTTTGTCATGTAACCATTAAATTTGAACAAAATTAATTCATTATGCTGAAAGTTGGAGATAAATTACCTGAATTTGAAGGAACAAATCAGGACGGGGAAATCATTACCTCATCAAAATTGATCGGGAAGAAATTGGTTATTTTCTTTTACCCGCAGGCCAATACACCTACCTGTACCGTGGAGGCATGCAACCTGAGCGATAATTATTCAAAGCTTAAGAAAGCTGGATTTCAGCTGCTGGGAGTAAGTGGAGACACTATAAAAAAGCAGAAAAATTTCCACAGCAAATTTGAATTCCCTTACGATCTTATTGCTGATGAAAGCCACAATATCATTGAAAAATTCGGTGTTTGGCAGGAGAAAAAGACTTTCGGAAAAACCTATATGGGAATTGTAAGAACAACGTTTATTTTTGATGAGAACGGAATTTGTTCAAGAGTGATAGAAAAAGTTACTTCAAAGACTGCTGCAGAGCAGATATTAGAGTAAGAGTAAGATCAATATATTTTTAACCTTAATAATTGTATTTTTACTATTGAAAGTCTTAATTATAAGATTATTAAGGTTAATTGAATTAGATTTTAACTAAAAGTAGAAATTAGAAGTTAAAACAGTTATTCTGTTTCATAATACATCAACTCCTCATCTTCGTTAGGAAGGGTAACATAGTTCTTAAACTTCAGGCCTAGTTTTTCAATCAGTTTCTGTGAGGAGAAATTATCTTTTGAAGTAATGGCAGAGATCTTTTTTAAACCGAAATCATCCATTCCGATAGATTTTACTTTCTGTGCTGCTTCATAAGCATATCCTTTACCTTCAAATTCTTCCAGCAGGGAAAATCCTATATCCACAACATCCAGTCCTTCCCTTTCAAAGATTCCTACGCCCCCTATTTTGTCTCCTTTATCTTTTGTAACAACTAAATAGTTACCATATCCCAATTTATCGAATTGCGGAAGAAACCTGTTCAGAATATAGTTTTCTGCATCGGAAAGTGTTTTTATACCCCGTTCGCCAATGTATCTGATGAATTTAGGCCTGTTATACAGCTCAAAAATAAACTCTTTGTCATCCACAGACATAGGCTGAAGGATCAGTCGTTCCGTTTCGTAGACCTTACTTCCGTTTGGGTGATTTTTTAGGCTCATCTTTTGGTTCTTCTTTTTTTTGAATTTTTAAAAGTCTCGGGTTATTGGCGCACTTTTTATTGTAAAGTTCAATATAAGTTCCATTATCTTTCACATTGGAAACGACTCCTGAAGACTTATTGACCGTCAGTGTATAATGCGTTTTCTGGTAAGGGCATTCTTTTGAAGTAAGCTTGCCGATATCCAAATAATAATTGGTGGAATCTTCATAATAATTGCCGGCAACATCTTTAAATTCTTCATCCACCATATATCCGTCAGTGGTAAGTATAATGGCTGCTTCTTCCGCATTATCAATTTTTCCGGTGAACTTTTTCAGAGCTTCCAGATCTGTTATATAATTTATCTTTCCGCCTGCAGAATAAGCAATATAATAAAAGCTGTCTTCCTCGGGAAATAAATTAAATCCGGAAAACTGCGGGGTATATTCTATTTTTCCGCCGGAAGTCTTAAGATCCTGGTTTTTCCCGTAACTGTTGTATACCAGCACCCAGGAATCAATCCTTTCATTGGGAATGATCTGCTGCAAAATATTCGGAATATTGGAAAAGTTTTTCTTGTTTTGGGAGTATCCAAAGAATCCCAAAAGTAGAAATATAAAAACTGTTGATCGGATGGCGTTTTTTTTCATAACTCAAAATCAGCAGAAAGATACCAATATTTACATGAATTTATCTCCTTTCTTGAAACTTTTCAGGTCAAGAACATAGTCTTTAATCAGCTGATCGTTGTCCCGAGGGCATATCAGCAGGGCTTTATCAGTGTCGACAATAATAAAATCTTTAAGGCCGTCTATAATGACAGCTTTGTTATTATTTTTCAGTCGGATAAGATTTCCATTGGAATTATAATTAAGAAAATGCTTTAGTTTTACAGCATTATCATTTTTATCTTTTTCAGTATTTTCATAGACGGATGTCCAGGTTCCTAAGTCACTCCATCCGAGATCGGAAGGAATTACATATACATTTTTTGCTTTTTCCAGAATCCCGTTATCAATAGAAATTTTCTGAACTTTAGGATAAATGGTTTCAATACAGCTGTTTTCCTTATCAGAATTATACTCACAAGCCATGAAATGCTGCATCATCTCAGGAAGATAAAGTTCAAAAGCGTGATGGATACTTTTTACATTCCAAATAAAAATCCCTGCATTCCACAGGAAGTCCCCGCTTTCCAAAAAGCTCTGGGCAATTTCAAGAATAGGCTTTTCTGTAAAGGTTTTTACTTTAAAATAATCCGATCCTTTCTTTTCTACAAACTGAATATATCCGTAGCCCGTATCAGGTCTTGTAGGCGTAATTCCGAGAGTTACCAGATAGTCCTGTTTTGCTGCAAGATCAAAAGCCAGTTCTACTTTCTCCAGAAATACATCTTCCTTTAAAATCAGATGATCTGCCGGAAGTACAATCATCGTTGCATCCGGATTAATTTCTGCAATCTTGTTGGCCATATACAGATTGCAGGCAGCTGTATTTTTCATCAGAGGCTCGCCGACAATATTTTCTTCAGGAATTTCCGGAAGCTGCTGGTGGGAAAGCGCAACATATTCTTTATTCGTGATTACGAATATCTGTTCTTTAGGAATGATACGGCTGATTCTGTCATAAGTCTGCTGAATCATGGTACGCCCTGTTCCTAAAATATCCTGAAACTGTTTTGGAAATTTTTGTGTACTCATTGGCCAGAACCGGCTCCCGATTCCGCCCGCCATGATGACACAGTATCTATCTGATTTTAACATTCTTGCCTACATTTTTCAACCCTAGCCAAAGGCTTGAAAGAATACTTTCTTCCTGTAGCCAGATTCTTACAAAGATAGTTTTTTTTAATCAGTCCTTCTAATAAATACTTTTCGTTTCGATATATAAAAAATTCTCCTTTTTCAAGCTCTTCAATGAAATATAGGCTATCATCCTGTTTTTCAGTATGAAAATATCTTACAAGATCCGGACTTGCCATGAAATTGGCTTTTGGCGATTTCGAAAACCGAATGATGATGGGCCTCAGATCCTCATCATACACCTCAAGACTTTCAAGAAGCATATTCCTGAACGTCTCCTTCCACTCATTCCCGTGCGGTGATATTCTTCGTCCATATTTTTCAAAAGCAATAAGATGAGCCAGCTCATGCGTAAGCACAAAGAAAAAAAGCGGAGGCGTCAGGGTTGAATTGACGGTAATTTCGTGGGAGTGATCAGGCAGTTTTCTGTAATCTCCCAGCTTAGAATTTCTACCGCGTGTGACTTTTATATGAATAAAGTGATCCGCAAACCAGATTCTTAGGTATTTATGGGTATTTTGAGGTAAATATTTTTCTAATGACTTGATAGACATCCTACAAAGTTAATGGAATTCCCGAATAGAAGTTCAGCAGTTTAAGGCTAAAAAGATAATTATATTTTGCCTGAGCTACTGAACCCTGAGCATTGGCGTAATTATTTCTTGCTACATTGACGTCATAAATGGTGCTTCTTCCTGCCGCATAGCTCTTATCAGCAAAATCCAGGGCCAGCTTTGTACTTTTTTCTGTTTCTGCCGCAGAAAGAAAGGTTTCATAATTGGCATCTACATCAAACTGCGCCTTCTGTACATTCTGTCTTACGGTCTGTTTCTGCTGCTCAAGAGTAATCTTAGCTACACTTTCATTGATTTTAGCCTGCTCTACCTGCAGCTTGGTAATTCCCTTATTGAAAATAGGAACATTAAGTGAAATACTGGCCTGCTGTCCAAAATTATCTTTATACTGACCGAATAAATTTCTTTCCATTACAAGATTACCTGCCTCATCCACTCCCGTTATGTTTGTAGTTAGAAGATTATTATAAAAACTTCCTATTCCCACACTTCCCGTAAGTGTAGGCCAAAAAGCAGTCTTGCTCACTTCTGTTTGCGCTATTGCAGAATTAATCCTGCTTTCTGCCGCTTTTACCTGAGGCTGATTTTCAAAAGCTGTAGTAAGAACTTCGTCCACCGATTTTAACTGGGGTTCCAATTGATCCGGCACTTCTACATATTCAATATCAAAATCCTTATAGTCAGGAAGCTGTAAGAGCTGTGCCATGGCAAAAAGACTTCTGCCAACATTAATTTCAGCTGTTTTCTTATTTTGCTTCTCTCTCGCCAATGCTGCTTCTGCTTCCGCCAGAATAGTTTGAGCGGTAGTTCCGACCTGCGTTGTTATTTTTGCCCTGTCGTATTGTTTTTGTGCATTTTCAACGGCACTTTCCGATATTTTTACAATTTCTTTATTCAGCAGTGTTGTAAGATATTGCTGTGCAATCTGCAGGGAAATATCATTTTTAATCGTTTCTACATCATATTGGCTGGCTTCTACATCAAACTGAGTTTTCCTGATCGTTTTCTCCAGTCTTCCGTTATTATACAGTAAAATATCTGCTCCTAAATTAGCACTGTTACTGAATCGGTCATTCCTTAAACTTCCTGTTCCAAATGAAGTCTGCCCAAAACTTACACTGTTAGACATGCTTCCGGACACCGAAGGCAGATACTGATTTCTTGCTATTTGAAGATTAGAATCCTGGATCTGTTTAGAATATTGATTTTGGATAACCTGAAGATTATGTTCCACGGCATAGTCTACACATTCTCTTAAGGACCATTTCTTCTGAGCGCTTAGCCCCAGACAGCTTAATCCAAAAACGATAATCCAACCTTTTTTCATATTAATAATTTTCCATATTAGACGAGCCAAATATAAAAAAGTTACAGTTTAAAAAAATTATTGTTTCATTTTAATAAAACTTTTGAGAATTTTGTAACATGACAATCGAACAATACCAAGAAGCGGTAGACTGGCTTTTCATTCAGGCTCCGAATTATCAGACAGACGGACAAAAGGCTTACAAACCTGGATTAGAAAACATTACAAGGCTATGCACCTTCTTTGGAAACCCTCAGGAGAAGATAAGATGCATCCATATCGGAGGCACAAACGGTAAAGGATCTTCAAGCAATATGCTGGCATCAGTTCTTCAAGAAGAAGGCTATAAAGTTGGTCTGTATAATTCTCCTCATCTTATAGATTTTACGGAACGCATCAAAGTCAACGGAAAAAACTGCGATAAAAAATTTGTCTTTGAGTTTATTCAAAAACTGAAAACCCTCCCTGAAGACATACTTCCCTCCTTTTTTGAATTTACAACCATCATGGCTTTTGAATATTTTTATCAGCAGGGAGTAGATTTTGCCGTTATTGAAGTGGGTCTTGGGGGAAGACTGGATTCAACCAATATCATTACACCTTTGATTTCTACAATCACCAATGTACAGCTGGATCATCAGAATATCTTAGGAGACACAATTGAGGAAATTGCAGCAGAAAAAGCAGGAATTATCAAGTATCACATTCCAATTATTTCCGGAGATGACAATGATACCGTAAAAAATATTATCCGGCAGAAGGCCAACCAGGAAAATGCACCATTTATAGACGCCACTGCAATAAAGTCTGACCTTACTTCAGATCTTAAAGGAAATTATCAGCAGAAAAACATCCGTGTTGTTGTGGCTATGATTGAAGAGCTGAAGAAAATAAGCATCCATGTTTCTGCAGAAAATATAGAAAAAGGACTGCTCCACGTGCATCAAAACACCGGATTTATCGGACGCTGGTTTGAGTTTTCAAAAGATCCGCTTACCATTTGTGATACCGGACACAATCAAGCAGGTCTTGAGTATGTATTTTCACAATTGAATTCTATTAATCGTCACAAACATGTTATTCTGGGTTTTGTGAATGATAAAAATATCGATGAAGTAATGGCTCTTCTTCCCGAAAATTCAGAATTTTATTTTGCGAAACCGTCTATTAACAGGGGAAGACATCCGGAAGATTATGAAAATCTGCTTCAGGAAGCAAAAATTTCTTATAAAATTTTCGACTCAGTACAGGAAGCATATCTTTCTGCAAAAGAGCGATGTACAAATGAAGAAATGATTTTTATAGGAGGCAGTAACTTTGTAGTTGGAGAATTTTTAGAAAAAAATTTGGAGATTTCTGAATAAGTCGTATATTTGCACCACTCTAAACGAGGAAACAAGTTATAGGGGCTCTTAGCTCAGTTGGTTCAGAGCATCTGGTTTACACCCAGAGGGTCGGGGGTTCGAATCCCTCAGGGCCCACACAAAGGATACTGAAGCCTTTCAAAAAATTTCAGGGCTCTTAGCTCAGTTGGTTCAGAGCATCTGGTTTACACCCAGAGGGTCGGGGGTTCGAATCCCTCAGGGCCCACAAAATCTCTCAGGAAACTGGGAGATTTTTTTGTTTAAAAAATTCAGGATATTCTTACCTTTACAGCTTAAACACTCTGTTTTTTTGAAAGAACTTCACTTTATATCATTCAATTATCCTTATCCTCCCTCCTACGGTGGTATTATTGATGTTTATTATAAGATTAAAGCATTATCTGATCTGGGTATAAAGATCCACCTTCACTGCTTTGTAAATAATATTCCTGAAAGTCTTGATGCAGAGATTAAAAACATTACAGAGAATGTTTTCTTTTACAGAAAAAAGAAAAATCCTTTCTCTTATTTTTCTACTGTTCCTTTTGCTGCTGCGATGAGAAATTTCTAACAGCCTTTTTGAGAATCTAATGGAGATCAAAGCTCCCGTGTTATTTGAAGGACTTCAGACCACTCAAATCATCAGTCAGCTAAAAAATAAAGGGTTCAAGCTCTATCTGCGCCATCACAATAACGAAACAGAATATTATAAAGGGCTTTCTTCATCGGAAAAAAACATCTTTAAAAAGATCATTTACAAGATTGAGTCTTTAAAGTATTCAGGCTACCAAAAAAAAGTTTTAAAAGAATTTGAAACCGTTTTCTGTCTCTCTGAAAAAGAATATAACGAAGTTAATTCATATTCCAAAAATGCAGAGTTAATCCACATTTTCCATGGCAACAGGTTTGTGAAAATCTTGGGCAAAAAAGGAAATTATTTCTTTTTCCATGGAGATCTGAGTATATCGGACAACAAAAAGGCACTGGATGAAACGATTAATCTTTTTAAAAATCTGCCACAATATCAACTTGTTGTAGCTTCTGACCGGGCTGATAATGACATCAAGAAAAAGATCAGCAATATTGTGAACATTGATCTGGTGCCCATCGAAACAACTGAAAATCTTCACTGTCTTTTTGAAAATGCTCATGCTAATATTCTTCTCTCCTACCAAAATTCCGGCACGAAGGTTAAACTGTTTAATGCATTATACAATAGCCGGTTTGTGATCATTAATCAGAATATCACAGACGATCATGCTTTAATGGATTTATGCCTTTTCGGATCTGATATGAATGAGATCCGAAAACTAATTATTGAGACAGAAAAAAAAGACTATAATGGAAATGAGTACAGAAGTGAAGTCCTTGAGAAGAACTACTCTGATGATGCTAAGGCTAAAAAAATGGCTAAAATTATTTTTAAAGATTAACTGCCTTTACGATTTTCTGAATATTAAGTTCCTCAAGACAGGCCCAGTCTCCCCGGTAGCACTCTTTGTCCCCAAAAACAGAACAAGGTCTACAGGTAAGGTCTGTCATCTGAACCACATCGTCTTCGCTCTGTCCGAAGCCTAAAAACCCCGCATAAGGATGTGTTGCTCCCCATATCGAGACACATCTTGTTCCCATAAGGCTGGCAAGGTGCATATTGGCAGAATCCATTGAGATCATCAATTCAAGTTCAGAGATTTTTTGAAGTTCTTCTGAAAGGCTAAGTTTTCCTGAAAGGCTTTTGGTATTTGGGATTTCAGTTTCCCATTTTTCAAGGGTTTCGGTTTCTTTTTTCCCACCTCCAAAGAAATATATCGTATGTTTTTGAGCCAGGATTCTGGCCAGTTCAAACGATTTTTCCAGAGGAAGCATTTTTCCTTTATGCTGGGCGAAAGGCGCAAAGCCTATTCCTGATTTCTGTCCCGGTGTTGGTCTAAGCTTATTGGAAAGCTCAACTTTGAAACCCATTTGGCGGAAAACATCTGCATAACGTTCAACTGTTCTTTTTAGCTGAACCTTATTTAAATTCCAAACATCTGTAAGTTCTTCTTTTTCCTCTTTGCCTTTGTTTATTTTAAATACTTTTAAACCTTTTCTTCTGTAAATCTTATCCAGAACTTTGGTTCTGATCACATCATGAAGATTGGCTATAAAATCAGGGTTAAATTCTTTTACAAGTTCATTTGCCAGTCTGTTCAGACCAAAGAACCCTTTATAATCATCAAGATTAATTCCTTTAAAGGTCACATTCGGAATATCCGTAAACAGGCTTTCAAAATTCTTTCTGGAAACCATAACAATTTCCACATCCGGATTCTGCTCCAGAAACTCCCTGAAAACGGGCGCTGTCATCGCGACATCACCAAAAGCGGAAAAACGATATGCTAAAATTCTGGTCACAGGCTATGATTTCAGCTGATAAGCGACTGCGTAAAATTTGATCTGTTTGGTCATTGCCATTAATCCGTTCGCTCTGGATGGCGAAAGAAATTCCTGAAGTCCGATTTCCGAAATGAATTCAAAATCAGAATCTAAAATCTCCTGCGTTGAATGACCGCTATAAATACTGACCAACAGAGAAACAATTCCTTTTGGAAGGATCCCATCTGAATCGGCATCAAAAAAGAGTTTCCCATCTTTGAATTCAGCATCAATCCATACCTTACTCTGGCAGCCTTTGATCAGGTTATCATCTGTTTTCTTATCTTCCGAAAGCCCCTTCAGCTCTTTTCCAAGATCAATAATATATTCATATTTCTGCTCCCAGTCATCAAGAAACGCAAATTCGTCAATTATCTCTTGCTGTTTTTCTTTAATGGTCATCTTTTTAACAAATTTTTAGCAAAGATAACCATTTTTATAAAGATAATTTATTTTGATGCGTTTTCAAAAACTTCCAGTAGTTTTATTTCTTCATTTTCCCAGCACAGGCTATCTGATGCTTTATCCAGTTCCGGAAGATAGTTTTTCCTTCCTTTATGGAGAACTTTTTTCACTGCTGCTGCAATATTTTCCGGTGTATGATCTTTAATAATTTCTCCTACATCAAACCGGCTTTTAATATTCTGCATTTCAGGAAGATTGGCGAGCACCAGCGGTACTCTTGACTGAATACAGTCTAAAACCTTATTCGGAAGTGAGTAAAGGTAGCTTTCTCCCCCATTCTCTTCGATACTCATTCCAACATCGGCAGTTACTGTTATATTTCTAAGATTTTCCGGCTTTAATTTACCCAAAAACTGAACTTTGTCCTGAAGTTTTTCTTTAAGCACCAAATCCTCGTACTCTTTTTTTCTCGGTCCATCGCCGGCTATTTTGAATACTACCCCATCAAGATGATGCATCGCAAGAATTGCTTTATCAATTCCCCGAAAAGGATTAATTGCTCCCTGATATAAAAATACTTTAGGATCATTATTTGGAATTTCCATTGTAAAATCTAGCTTTTTGGGAGCATTCTGAATCACAACAGGATCTGCACCATACTTTTTACGGAACCATTCTGCATAACTTCCGCTTGCTGTGATCATAAAGGTAAGCTTAGGAATGATCTCTTTTTCTAAATAACGCCATATTTTTTGTGACATTTTGCCCTGAATTGCAGGCATTTCTGAAAAAATTTCATGACTGTCAAAAACCAAAGGAATATTCAGCTTTTTCGCAAGAAGATAATTCGGAAGCAGGGCATCCAGATCATTAGCGTGAAGAATGGTATTTTGATCCGCCTTTTTCTTTAGCTGATGGTATAGTTTCCAATTGAATTCAAAATAAGCAGTTTTTAAACTTGCAGAAGACAAATGAATACGTGAAAACCGGTAAGGACGTTCCATCTGCTCTGCTCCCTTCCAATCGTTTCCGATTAGTTCAATCTGGTAGCCGTTTTCATGGAGAGTCCTGCATACCTTTTCGATACGCTGATCCGTATATAAATTACTGAAGGCAGAAGTAATTACCTTTTTTTTCATCCTTCCTTCTTTCCGGCCAGCAAATGATAAACCTGAATAAAACAGATAAGGCCATTCGGAATAATAACAGGCCAGAGCATTCCGTTGAAAATACCATAAATGACAAAGCAAATACAGCCGATCATATTTACAATTCTAATTTTTCTTACATCTTTCAGTATGAAACTCAGTACAATGAAAATTGATGCGGAATAACCGATATAAGTAGTAAGTTCGGGATTCATGGAGAATTTTTAAAGGATAACAAACTTAATCATTTTCAATAAGATAATAAAATTTTTTCTGCCATAAAGTCATTAATTGATTTTTGGTAAAATATTTGTAATTTAGATAATGAATAAATGGCACCGCTGCCATTATTCTAATGAGATATATTATGGATTATAAGTTTTCACAAGGTTTGAGCCAGGTGTTCAAACAAAGCAAGAGCGAAGCTAAAAGGCTGAAAAGTGAATTTCTTAATACAGAACACCTACTTTTAGGTATTATAAAGACGGAAAACTCTGCAAAAGAAATCCTACAAAACCTTAATGCGGATTTAACACAAATCAGAAGAAAAATTGAAACTTTAAATACAACAAGTCTAAATCCTATTTCTGAAGAGGTTACCAATATTTCTTTCACCAAGATGGCAGATCATGCAATCAAACGTGCAGAGCTGGAATGCCGGCAATATAAAAGCAATGAAATTAATACCGTTCATCTGCTTTTAGGTATTCTTTATAAATATGAGGATCCTACTTCAAATATTTTGGGTGCTTATGACATCGACTATGAAGGAGTTTCAAGGGAGTACCAGACCATGCTTAAAAATTCCGGGCAGGCACCACAGATGAGTGCTTATGACGATGATGATGAAAGAGAGGATTTTGAGCAGATGAGAAAGCCATCAGGAAATTTAGGATCTGCTAAAAGTAAAACGCCAACACTGGATAACTTTGGTAGAGATTTAACTTCTTTGGCAAGAGATGGAAAACTGGACCCTGTGATTGGCCGTGAAAAAGAAATTGAGCGAGTTTCTCAGATCTTATCACGAAGAAAAAAGAACAACCCTTTACTTATCGGTGAGCCTGGAGTTGGTAAATCTGCAATTGCAGAAGGTCTGGCTTTAAGAATTCAGCAGAAGAAAGTGTCAAGAGTTCTTTACGGAAAACGTGTCATTACTTTGGATCTTGCAAGTTTAGTTGCGGGAACGAAATACCGTGGACAGTTTGAAGAAAGAATGAAGGCGATCATGACCGAGCTGGAAAAGAACCGTGATGTAATCTTATTCATTGATGAGCTTCACACCATTGTTGGTGCAGGAAGTTCTACAGGAAGCTTAGATGCATCCAATATGTTCAAACCCGCTTTGGCAAGGGGCGAAATTCAATGCATCGGGGCAACTACTCTTGATGAGTACCGTCAGTACATTGAAAAAGACGGCGCTTTGGAAAGAAGATTCCAGAAAGTGATGGTAGAGCCTACCAATATTGAAGAAACCATTCAGATCCTGAATCA
Organism: Chryseobacterium sp. W4I1; assembly: GCF_030816115.1. Taxonomy (NCBI): domain Bacteria; kingdom Pseudomonadati; phylum Bacteroidota; class Flavobacteriia; order Flavobacteriales; family Weeksellaceae; genus Chryseobacterium; species Chryseobacterium sp. W4I1. Next base: position 3,938,073 of record NZ_JAUSXQ010000001.1, on the reverse strand, counting down.
GATTAAAGATAAATATGAGGAGCACCATAATGTAGTGTATACTCCTGAGGCGATTCTGGCGTGTGTCAATTTGACATCAAGATATATTACAGACCGTTTCTTACCGGACAAAGCGATTGATGCTATGGATGAAGCAGGTTCACGTGTTTATATTAAAAACATGAAAGTTCCTACTGAGATTATTGATTTTGAAAAGAAAATCGAAGATATCAAAGAAATGAAGCAGAAAGCTGTAAAAGCCCAGGATTATCTTGAGGCAAGAAAGCTTAAGGACGAAGAGGAACGTCTTCAAATGGAGCTTAATTCTGCTCAGGAGAAGTGGGATAAGGATGTTAAGGAGAAAAAAGAAACTGTAACAGAGGAAAATGTAGCGGAAGTAGTTTCTATGATGAGCGGTGTTCCGGTAACAAAAGTTGGTAAGAATGAGCTTGATAAACTCGCTCAGATGGATGATAAACTGAACGGAAAAGTAATCGGTCAGGAGGATGCTGTGAAGAAAGTCGTTAAGGCTATTCAAAGAAACAGAGCAGGTCTTAAAGATCCAAACCGTCCGATCGGCACATTCATCTTCCTTGGGACAACCGGGGTTGGTAAAACCGAGCTGGCTAAAGTAATGGCACGAGAGCTTTTCGAATCTGATGAATCTCTGATCCGAATTGACATGAGTGAATACATGGAGAAATTTGCAGTTTCAAGATTAGTGGGAGCGCCTCCGGGATACGTAGGATATGAAGAAGGTGGTCAGCTAACAGAAGCTGTGAGAAGAAAACCTTATGCTGTGGTTCTTCTTGATGAGATTGAAAAAGCTCACCCTGATGTATTCAATATCCTGTTGCAAATTTTAGATGAAGGCCACGTTACAGATAGTTTAGGAAGAAAAATTGATTTTAGAAATACAATCATCATCCTTACTTCAAACATCGGAACAAGAGATCTTAAAGATTTCGGAGACGGTGTAGGATTCGGAACTTCAGCGAAAAAGACCAGTACAGACACAAGAGCGAGAAGCACGATTGAAAATGCCCTTAAGAAAGCATTTGCACCGGAATTCTTAAACAGAATTGATGACATTGTGATCTTCAACTCTCTTGTACAGGATGATATCAAGAAAATTATTGATATTGAACTAAGCAAACTTTACGGCAGACTTGAAAAATTAGGCTATAAAGTGGAATTAACTGATGAAGCAAAAGACTTTATCTCTGAAAAAGGATGGGATAAAGATTTTGGTGCAAGACCGTTAAAACGTGCTATCCAGAAATATATTGAAGACTTATTGGCAGAAATGCTGGTAAACAAGCAATTATCTGAAGGAGAAACAGTGATCCTGGATCTTAATGATACCAAAGACGCATTAATCGGAAAGGCGCCAAAAGCAAAAAAGACGACTGAAAAATCTTCTCAATCGTAAGCAAATAATATCATCATAATGAAAAGCACCGGAATGTTCCGGTGCTTTTTTGTTTTCTTAGGTTTTGGCCCAAGACCATCCCATTATATTTTTATTTTAACCACGGATTTCACAGATTGACACAGATGACTATGGTTAATGAACCGTATTTCTCGTTAATAATTTTAGTACCATACCATTGAAATAAAAATTCTCATAAGTAAAGCACAAAGATCTGTGTCAATCTATGAAATCTGTGGTTAGAAAATTCTGTCCCCAGAAAAATCACAGTCCTACCACAAAGCCAATATTCGGGACAAGGCCGCTTGAGAATATACTTGAATTTTCTTTCCAAAGTACATTATACATTAATCCCAACTGCATAAAAGAGTTTCCTCCTATCCTCTGCATATAGCCGCCTCCGAGATATAGAGCCGTTTCCTGCTCATTGGATTTATAATCATACAGTTTGTCTTTATAATTGATAAAATACTGCTGAAGGTTCGCGCCTACGTAAAATGATCTTGCAAAATAGTAATTGGCAAATGGTCCTACCCCAAACATGGTGGATTTGTAATAATCAGAAGTTTGCCAGGAAACACTTCCCACTACCCCTGCTTCAAGATCATCGGTTAGCCTATATCCAACTCTCGGGGAAGCCTGCAGATAAAAAGCACTGTTGCTGCCAAATCCAAGCCCGATCCCGCCACCAAAGGTCCAGCGATTAACTTCAGATGTAGGTGTTCCTGTTGTAATCTGGGAAGAAACAGATACTGAAATCATTAGCAGTAAAGGAATAATAAATTTTTTCATATTAATATCGTTTTTATCAATGTTTAAAATTATGGTTTTTTTACGAATTTATTTAGTTGTATTTTTGCCCCGTCAAACTAAGAACTCCCGTTAAGAGTTTCGTAAAATTGAAATAAAATGAAAGTAGTAGTAGGATTATCCGGAGGTGTAGATTCCAGTGTTACAGCATATCTTCTGCAGCAGCAGGGACACGAGGTAGTAGCCTTGTTTATGAGAAACTGGAATGATGCTTCGGTAACGCTGGAGGATGAATGTCCCTGGATTGAGGACAGCAATGATGCCCTGATGGTTGCCCAGAAGCTGGGAATTCCGTTTCAGGTGATTGATATGAGTGAGCTTTATAAGGAGCGCATCGTAGATTATATGTTTGATGAATATCAGAAAGGAAGAACTCCGAATCCTGATGTTCTCTGCAACAGAGAAGTAAAATTTGATGTTTTTATGAAGACCGCGATGTCTCTGGGTGCCGATAAAGTAGCCACAGGACATTATGCTCAGGTGAATTCAAGTTTTGATGAAAACGGAAAGGAGATTTTCCATCTTTTAGCAGGAAAAGACAATAATAAAGACCAGTCTTATTTTCTATGTCAGCTGAGCCAGGATCAACTGTCAAAAGCATTGTTTCCTATTGGAGAACTGACAAAACCTCAAGTAAGGGAGATTGCAAAAGAGATAGGATTAGTTACGGCCGATAAAAAAGATTCTCAGGGCTTATGTTTTATCGGAAAAGTAAGTCTTCCGCAGTTTTTACAGCAGCAATTGGTTCCTAAAGAGGGTGAAATTGTAGAAATTTTTAAAGATTCACCATTATTTTTTATGGAAAAACCTGAATTTTCTTCGAAAGAAGAAGAGCTGGAATTTTTATCCCGAAAAATCGATTATAAAAAATCTGACGGAAAGGTGATCGGAAAACATCAGGGCGCGCAGTTTTTCACGATCGGACAAAGCAAGGGCCTTGGTATAGGCGGCCATAAAGAGAGCTGTTTTATCATCTCCAGAGACATGGAAAACAATATTATTTTTGTGGGTGAAGGCCATAGTTCTCCGGGACTGCACAAAAAAGCACTGAAAATTGATAATTCAGAACTTCACTGGGTTCGCGAGGATATGAAGCTTGAAAATGGAGGATCTATGGAAGGGATGGCGAGATTCAGATACAGGCAGGCGCTGCAAAAAGCTGTTCTTTATCAGTTTGAAAATGCTGCCTATATTGAATTTGAAGAGCCGCAGTCCGCTATTGCTGAAGGTCAGTTTGCTGCGTGGTATCTGGATGAGGAGCTGATCGGAAGCGGAGTTATTTCATAAAGAAAAAAAATAATCAAATCAGCTAAGCTGATATCTATAAATCCCGAAGCATATTTGTTTCGGGTTTCTTTTTGTATCATTCACTTCTTCATTTTATAACTGAAGTCAGTCAATATAGAAAAGGATAATAGGTCTGGAATAACTGCCGGTTATATTTACAATAGCCGATCTTCATTATAATAATATTCAACCTTGCTTTCCACATCTTTCACCAGTATATCTATGTCTTTTGCCATATCATCTCCATAGAAATTGACGAAAAGTACTTCATTTATTTTCTTAGCATACACCAGATTATATTTTGTTTTCAGAAAATCACGGAAATAGTATATTTTCTCACTTGAATCCAGTTTTACGGTCGTAGAATAATCCTTTAATATTAATCCGGCTTTTTTAGTAAAGATTTTAGCATTAAAAATCTTCAAAATATCCTGAAGAGGGACATCAATTTTTTCTGAGCCCTTTGGTCCGTAATTTCCAATTTCTTTCAGGAAATCTTCTTTTACCGAGTATTCTACTGATATTTTCAGCGCTATCTTAATTTCTATTTTTTCTTCTTTTGCATTGAAAACCTGTATGATAAAGTCTTCATCCTTATCTCCCTGAAAAACCTCTATTTCTGTAGTTTCAAGTGCATTCTCTTCAGCATATTTCCCATACCTTGAATAAACTATTATATTCCTTATTAAATTCAACATAAAAACTGTCAGCAAATAAGGAACGATGAAAACCAGGATAATCACTATTAAAACGTAAATTATTGCAATCCAAAGGGAAAAGCCCTCTTCTTTTAAAAAGGGATTATAATCAAATATTAATGCTTTAAAAATGAGTACAGAAAACATAATGTTCAAAATAATAAAGAGATACGTTTCCCAATTCACTTCATAGTCCTGCTTTTGTATAGGAATATCTTTATATAGAATATTTTTCTCCTTTTCTGTAAATTTTCTGGTCATGATGTTGCTTTTTACCATCCCTTTCAGATTTGCTTTTTAGTATTTGCTTTTGGACCAGGCTGACATACAATCACAATGCCTTGTATGATCAGCAGCACGATGAGATATCCGACCGGTTTTCCCAGCGTTAATCCTTTTATCAGTTTCACGGTTCCTATTATTAAAATGAAAATCATAAAATAAGAAGCAATTTTTGAATTTCCTTCTTTAAAAGATTTCAGGATTATGATAAAAGTATAGAAACTAATGAGAAGAATTAAGTAAAATTTTAGAAATTCCGGCCCTTTCATAGAAATGGGATTATAAAGATGATGTGTAAGAACTAGCCAGATCATGCTTCCCATTAGCGGTACTGAGTATAATAGTATCTTTTTCATAGCTTCTGATTTTTTAACCGCCACATCCCCCTCCGCAACCGCCACAACCTCCGCCGCAGCCACTTCCACATCCGCTTCCTCCTCCACTGCAACTGGAGCCTCCGCCATCGCTGCTGTTTCCTATGCTTCCGTCATCTTTCTTTTTCCCGTTAACCTCCACGTTAGCACTCCCGAATAAGGAAAGGAATAGAGCAAAAACTATAATGCCTGCGAAGGACAGAACAATTGTTCCTATAGTGCTTAAAACTTCGCCGAGACAGGATGACAGCATAAATAAAACCAGTAATAATGGAATAATCCTAATTTTTTTCAACCAAATCTTACTTATTTTTGGAGGCTCTTTTTCGTGCCAAATGTCTTTTGGCGCTTCTTCTTGGAAGATCTCCCGGTAACTTTTCAGAGTGTCTGAAAACCAGGTCTGGTGTTTGTCTTTTTCTTTAAAACCTCCTTTTGAAGGATGGTGATGAAGCTTTCTTTTCAGGATATTGGGACAGAATTCTTCCCAGTAATTCTGGGTATAAATAAGATGCATATGCCATACTTTATCTACTGTTTCGCTTGGAGAGGCACCGTTGGGAAGCGTGCAGCAGAGATAAACAAATTTTTTGTACTCCTGAATAGCTTTCATGGTAAAATCTAAAGTCCAGCCTTCTTCTTTGGCCAGCTTTTTAGAAAAAGGAAAATCAGCATCTGAAGCATCTAATGAAAAGCTTTGAATTCGATTCCAAAGGATTTCGTCTTTTAATAAGATTGTTGTTTCCATTGTGTTAACTTTTATTTTTCTACTCAAATATCATTTGATTTTAAAATATAAAAGTCTTTCGTAAATCTTATTTGGATGTATAAAAATCTTATATTAGTCTTATAAAATTTAATATACTGATGAAAAAAGAAGATATTCTGCATCTTGAGAAATTGATGAATTTCCTGAGCCAGCATTTTTTAAAGAAGAATGCCTGGGAAGACGTAACGAAAACAGAATGGTCATACATCAGCGCAGAGCTTAATGACCTCATCATTAATGATCATGCGGAAAAGGAAATAAAAAAAGATCCGGATCTTTTAGGCTTAAATTATTTGTACGAACACCTGATCATCAATAAATTAAAGAAATACCGTCAGAATGAAAATGCTGTTTTAAGCAAACCAAATCTAGCCAAACTAAGCCAGATCGTCAAAATTTTGGGATACTCGAGTTATATAGATTTCATTAATTCCAATACAGAATCATTCAACTTTAATGATCTCAGGATCGATATGAATAATGTAAAGCAGAATACAGCGCTTTTAGACCGTTTGGTAGGTTGCTGGTACTCTTACAACAGAAATCTCCCGGAGAAGCCCGTTCAGGCTCAGGAAGAGCGGATATGGCGTTCGGCAATGGAAATCTATAAATCTGAAACCACCGGCGAATATTTCATCGAAAGAAGCGGTGGCGACCATCACAAATATTTCGGAAAAGTGACCGCTTATTCAGATTACGTGTTCATCATTATGAACAGCAATACATTCATCCGTCAGCGACATTTTATCTCAAGGATAAAAGATATCAAGGAAAAGCTTAAAAATCCAGAATACAAGCTCCATGAAGTGCATTTTATAAGTACGTGTATCAGTTTTAATCAAGAGCCTATTGCTCTGTTCGAGATCTTTCAGAAAGCAGACCGAAAGACCTTTATTTCAGATTCTATCAGCTTTCCTATCGACAGTGATGAGATCCCTCAATCTATCATAAAACAGCTTGAAGACACTGAGTCTAACAGGATCGATTACAGGTAATTTCGGGTTTGAGAGTTTTAGAGTAAAAAAGCTTGGGTACGCAAGCCAAATTCATGTTATAAGCGTTGATCTCCTGTAAAACACCTCACGTAATTAAAGTCTGAAGTCTGATATCTTACATCTGAAATCTTTTTTCTTGATTCTTGGCTCTTGGCTCTTGATTCTATAAGTCATCCCACCAGCCAGTCTTTAAAATCTTTCACCCGGTCACGGCTCACGGTAATCTCTTCCTGCGGCTGAAATGTCAGATCTACCTTGTAATTCGGTGATGTGTGGATATTTTTTATAAAATCTGAATTGATGATAAACTGTCTGTTGACCCGGAAAAACTTTTTTTCTTCAAGAACATCTTCCAGCTCATCCAGTGTGAAATCTGAGGGATAGATTCTATCTTCCGTCTGGAGATAGACAATTTTATTTTCACTGAAGAAGCAGCTTATTTCCGGGGTCTGAACAATTTTCAGGTTATATCCTATCTTCACCAAAACCCTGGAAAGTGTAGATTTTTCTTTTCTGATGAGTTGTTTGATATCCTCAGACCCTGTTGTATTATTGGAAGGGATAAAGGATTTGAACTTTTCCACTGCTCCCGAAAGATCTTCCTCCAGGATTGGCTTTAAAAGATAATCGATGCTGTTCAGTTTGAAAGCTTTCAGCGTATACTGATCAAAAGCTGTGGTATAAATGATAAAGCCTTTGGTAGGTATTTTCTCAAAAATATCAAAAGAAAGGCCATCTCCAAGAACAATGTCGGAAAAAATCAGCTGCGGATGTTCATTTTCAGAAAACCAGGCAACGCCTTCTTCTACTGATTCTATTTTTCCCACTATTTCTATTTCAGGAAAATTACTCAGCATTCTTTCTAATTTCCTTGAAGCCGGTTTTTCATCTTCGATAATGACAGTCTTGATCATTGAGTTCGTGGTTTTAGTTTTAACAGGGAATAAAATTAGATAAAAAAGAGACAGATTTAAAAATCTATTCTCTTTTTACCTTTTTTTATTTCTTTTTCAATAATATTATTTTCCCATTCTGCATCTAAAAGGAAGAGCTTTACAGCCTTTACCGTTAAGAAAATCCCCCAAATCAACAGAATAACAGATCCATCAAATAAAGAAAAATTGATTTTCCCGGTTTCAAAAATATCATCTAAAAATATAATTCCGGCAACTATTCCAAACCAAAGAAGGCTTTTGTAAAATTTTTTCAGCTGATGTACTCTTTCTTGTGCGCTATTGTAATCCATGATCGTTAAAGCTTTATGATTAATTATAATGTTTTAATCTTTTTAGTATCCTGATCCATCAGTTCCTTCATTTTTTTTTCTTCCCAGTCTTTTCCGATCCCGAAAACGTTCACAGCATGGGTTGCAATTCCTATTCCCCATCCCAGCATTGGCCATAAGAACCATAAGTGATCCGGAGCTGTCAGAAGATTCAGTACAGCCAGGAAAGGAATGACCAGGCAGTAAGAGGTAAGATTTCCATAGAATCCTTTCAGTTCTTTTACTCTTTTAGCTGCTTTCTCGTAAGCTAATGTCTCTTTTGTGTATCCTAATGTTTCCATAATTATTATTTTTAAAAAGTTAGTTTGTCATTTTTGTTGAATCAAAGGTAGGGCAGAAAGGAGGCTTGAATCAACTTTATATGACTGAGTCGTAGAATAAGCTTTCTGAATCGTAAAAAGATTGGTTTACTTGTTTTTGGATAGCGCAAAGGTGCAAGACTTTCCTAAAATTGAGAATAATGTAAGGCGCAAGAAAATCAAAGATTTTCAGCAAGTTATTGGAGATATATGAATAGGATTTGTGCTTCTAAAGTTTATTGATCTCTCGCAGATCTTAATGATTGAGCAGATATTTATTTCGAATAATAGATCAGTAGATAAAAGGAATCAGTTTTTTGGTCTTTTTCCTGTATTCCAGATATTCATCTCCAAACTGCTCCATCAAAGCCTGTTCTTCAATTTTTATCCTGTATAAAAACGCAAAAAAAGGCGGTAAGAAAGCAAGGATAAGTGACAGCCAGTTATTCAGATAAAGACCTAAGCCTAAAGATGTCAGCAGGGAAAATGAGTAAGAAGGATGTCTCAAGTATTTATAGAACCCTTCTTTTTTGATCTGATGATTCTCTTTTATCGTCACATCAACAGTAAAATATTTCCCTAAAGACTTAATGATTATAAACCTGAAAATAATTCCAATCCATATAAAAGCTTCTCCCAGATATAAAATCCAGGTATCTTCTGTAATAGGAAACTGGGTCATATAAGATGTTGACACCGAAGCAGCAATAGAAAACGGAATAGCCATCCATAAAATATTCAGAGTAGACTTGTCTTTATCTTTCTTGTCCTCTTTGCCGGATTTGAGCATATTTTTATAAAGGATCTCGGTGATAAGCCAGGCGGCCATCGAGATGGAAAACAGGATTTGGAGTGTGTTCATCATGTATAGTTTATCCTTAAAAATTAAATCAAATTCAAGTTATTCCTTTTTATTTTTATCCATCAGCCTCCTGATTTTCTTTTCTTCCCAGTCTTTCATAAATCCTAGATTGGGTAAAAGAACCACGCCCGCATGAGCCATAATCCCTATTCCCCAAAATGTTGCCGTAAAGAAGTTTTTGAAATGAAAGTAGCTTTCTCCAGCTTCTAAATGTTTGTAGTTATAGAGAACGATTATTGCATTGACAGCAATATAGAAGAATAAGTGTCTGTAAAATCCACTTAATCGTTCAACCTTTCTTTTAGCTTGCTGGTAACGGATACTGTCTTCATCATAAGTTTCCATTATTTTCTGTTTTTTTGTTTATCCATAATTTCCCGGATCTTCTTTTCTTTCCAGGATTCTCCAACCCCAAAAACCCGAAATGCATGAGAGGCAACCCCAATTCCCCAACCCAACATCGGAAAATAAAACCAGAGATCATTTGGGGAAGTCATCAGATTTATAATGATGAGAAACGGAATAACTGTACAGTAAGAAATAAGATTTCGATAGAAACTTTTCAGCTCTTTTACTCTTTTTCTTGCCTTTTCATAAGATCCGTTATCATCTTCTGTTTTTATACTGATAGAGTTTGGCTTAGTGGAAAGTATCGGAACTTTTACTTTAAAATAATCTTCAGATTTTTCAATGAAAACATTCTTTTTAGTAAGCAGGGCATACCGCTGAACAATATTGGCCAGTCCTATTCCGGAACTTTCCTTCATCTGCTCTCTCGCCTGAAGATTGTTTTCAATACAAAGTGTGTCATTATCCGAAAATATTTTAATGACAAGAGGTTTTGAAGAGGTCGCAAAATTATGTTTGATGCAGTTTTCCAAAAGCAGCTGCAGCGAAAGCGGCACAACATATCTCCTGTATTCTTCTTTTTTAACATCAAAAATAAAGTCAACACTGTCTTCAAACCTGGTTTTTAAAAGATTACAATACGTTTTTGCAAATTCAATCTCATCTTCCACCGTTACCAGTTCCTTGTCTTTCTGCTCAAGTACATAACGGTAAATCTTTGACATTGAAGCAGTAAACTTCTGAGCCTGGTTGGGATTCTCATCAATCAATGCGCTTAAAACATTTAAAGAATTGAAAAGAAAATGGGGATCCAGCTGGTTTTTTAAGCTTTCAAACTGTGCGTTAGCAGACTTGGCAATCAGCTTCTGCTCTACCACTTCTTTCCGAGAATTTTTTTTCATCTCTTCCATAAAGCTTTTCGCATGCAGAAATGCTGAAATCAGAAGCGCTATATTGATCATGAACCAGTTTGTCGTGGCATATTCTTTAGAAAAAAATGTTTCCGTTGTGGCCACTTTCTGAATCTCGACATAATTGATATAATTGCAGAAATAGACCAGAATAAAATTTCCAGCAATGATAGAAACTACACTTAAGGCGGCTCTTATCCCGGTTGTTTCAGACCAGGGAAACTTTTTGTTAAGGAAATCATTAATAAAAGTATTTCCAAAACCCAAAACAAAGGAATACAAGGTAGAGATGAGCAGTGTAATTAAAAAATTGTGAAAGGTCTTCTCTTTTGTAAAAAATAAGAAGAAAAATAACGCTGTTCCCAACGATACCCAAAGTAAAATTATAAATCCTTTTCGTTTCATGATCCGTTTTCTTGGCTCAAAATTAGTTTTTAATAAAGGTATCGAAAATTATTTTTTACCGAAGGGCATATTTTCCTTTCTGAATGGAATAAAAAAAGCCTTCCGTGTAAGGAAGGCCGAATTTCATTGTTATTGTGCCGGCATACTGATAAAATATTCAGCTTCTGCTTTACCCCAATTAGGATCTAAGGCTGTTTTCGGTTTGTACGTCCCGAATTTCGCCAATGCTTCTTTGAACATCTCCAATCCTTTAGTTTTGCTTCCTCCATACTGCTCAGGAGTAAAATAGGTATCTTCTGCTTTAATAAGAGCTATTCTGGGATTGCTGGGATCCAGTTTTTCTGCAATGCCAAGTTCCTCCGTTGCCTTGGCTCCGTCCGTCATATACCGCTGGGCCGGATTGACCATCATTCTTAGGGAAGCTGCCATTTTTCTAAGCAAGTGTATTTCTGCATTATCAGCACCTGCAAGATTTTGTGCTGTTGAAAGATATTTATCTGCCTGTCCTGCTGTCTCATCCAGCCCGGACATATCTCCATTTCTCATCATCAGCCTTCCTTTTTGAATATGGGCAAATGCAGCATAGTAAGGCGGAAGCCATTTTGAACTTTCTTTGCTTCCAATTCTCTGGAAATCGTTGGCGAGCGTCTGAAACTCTTCTGTTGATTTACAGGCTTCAATCTTGGCGATCTTTTCTGTCATTACTTTTTCATAATCAGCCTGTGCAAAAGCAGTTAAACTGATGAAAGCTAAAGCAAAGCTTAATAGGTATTTTTTCATAATATCATTTTTTAAGTTAGTTAATTTGCGTATCCGAAGTTATGTATTTTGTAGTGACTGTGATATGAGCCGCTGTTATTTTATAAATTATTATTAATGGCATCCTGGGTTTTATCTGCTCCCAAACTGATGAAAGCTCCTATAAATACAAAGGTATTGACTGGCGGGACAACGGATGAGCTTCTGGTTCCGTCCTGAGAGAAATTGTAGCCGTACACATTTTTAGATCCTAAAACATTGGAAATACTTAGGACAAAAACAGTGAAGGCTTTTGCATCTTTTTTGCCCAGGTTCGGCAGATAATTAAAGCTCAGGTTTAAGGCATTATAATCTTTCAGCTGTCCTTCATTTCTGATATAATTCACCATATTGCCATTTCCCGTTTTTGTTGCGATGTCGTAATAAGGACGGCCTTTTGCATAAGTATAGGATAAATTAACACCAAGCTTCCATTCCGGAATAAATCTTTTAGCCACGGCAGAAAGTGTATGTGAGGAGGCAAAGTTAGGTTTTAGACTCACCGGATAATTGATGAAATCCCGTTGTGAATCCAGAAATGAATAACTGATCCAGTAATCGATGTTTTCAAACGTCTTTTTGTCTCGCCAGAATACTTCCAATCCTTTGGCAAAGCCATACCCGTTATTATTTAAAGCCGTCTGTACCTGCTGATTCTGGTCTTTATCCGGCGTAACATTAAATGTTTTGATCAATTGGTCATATTTTTTATAAAAAGCTTCAAAACGCAGGCTTCTTCCTTCCGATGCTCTCTGCACCTGGAAAATATAATGCTGTGATTTCTGAAAATCAAGGTTTGAGGGTCCATTGATGTATTTACTTTCCGGATTCTGATAAAATAGTCCATAAGCAAAGGAAGTTGTCCAATCTTTGGCCAGGCGGTAGGCCAGTGCAAAACGCGGAGCCACATTATTTTTACCTAAAAAAGATGAATTCTCTGCTCTCACTCCTATTTTAGCAGATAAGGCATTGCTAAAACCAAGATCCGTTTCTACAAAAACTGAAGATATCAGGTCTTTATAATGCTTCTGTATCGGCTCAAAATTCAGCTTTTCATCAGTGTCATTCAGTTCAAATCCAGCTCTTACTGCACTTATTTTGTTGATTCTTCTCTCAATTACCGCTTTAAAATTGATATAATTTCCTACAGTCAGCAGCTTAGACCTATCTGATTCATTATCGTTAGTTTCCGTAGAAAAATTAAGATCAGATCTATTGTATGAGTATGAAGTTCCGGCATTCAGAAGGTATTTTCCGAACTTTTGCTTAAAAGAAAGGTTATGGTAGGTATTTTTCCCTTTCAGTCTTACCAGTGCGAAATCATATTCCGGCTCCTGGCTTTCCGTTCTCACTCCCATTTTATTGGAATCGTACATTCCGTAATACTTGAAAATTCCTCCCGATTTTGTTTTTATTCTGAAATTAAAATCACCGTTTAAACCTTGGGGAGCATCAATAAAATCAGTATTAAAATTAAAGACCTTCTGCATTACGCTTAGAAGAGAATAACCTAAAGTCGCTCCAAAAGAATGATTCTTATCCTCACTAAGTTTCTGAAATCCTGCACTTAAGAAGATAGGCGAAATACCAAAATCATAGGAACTCTGATCAGGAAGATCTACACTTTCCAGCATCAAGGCTCCGGAAAGAGCCTGTCCATATAATGCAGAATATCCGCCACTGGAAAAGATATTCCCTTTAAATAATGAAGTATTGAAGCGATCTCTTCCTGCAATCCCGGGAACTGAATTGGAGAAATAATTGTTGATCAAACTTCCATCCATGAAAATTTTAGACTCTGTTCCTGTACCTCCACGGATAAATAATCCCTCTGTTTCTCCTACTTTCTGCACACCCGGAAGGTAGTTTAAAGCAGAAGAGATTTGCCCGTCCGCCCCTGCCGTGGTGTAAATATCAATAGGAGTCAGTAAGGCGGTCGCTCTTTTTTTATCACTGGCTTCAATGGAACCTGCAGAAACCACTACCGCATCGATCTCGCTGATCTGTTCTTTCAATTCCGCATTTACCAATATATCGTGGTCACCAATCGTAATTGTTTTTTCAACATCCTGGTATTTTGGATGGGTAAAGGTGAGAATATGATTTCCTTTTTCTGAGGTCTCAAAAGAGAAATTTCCTTGCGCATCGGTGGTAGCACCATCGTAGGTGTCTTTGAGGGTAATATTGATTTCATTGGCTCCTTTGCTTTTAAAAGTGACCTTTCCTGAGATCTTCACCTGGGAATATCCTGCGATAAAGAATAGAAAGGTAGTTAGAAGCAGGAGTTTTTGTCCGTATGTTTTCATGGGGTTAATTTTCGGATCAAAAATAGGAAGCAATAGGCCTTTCTTTAAAATAAATTTTACTGAAAGGCATACTTTGGCTGCTGAATGGGAAATTAGTGAATAGGTATACAGAAATCCACGATCATTTTGCCTTCCGGATGTTCTTTGAAATTAGAATGATAAATCTCGAACGGAAATGCTTTTCTCATGGAATAATGATGCTCATTCATCCATAAAAACAGGGAAACCCAGCATTGTTCAAAATCATCAAGCGTAAACTCTCCACTTCCTACGATAAATTTTCCTGCATCAATGGTTTCCGGAAAGACGATTCCATTCTGCTCTTCCAGTCTCTTATCAAGAAGCATGCACGCATGAATTCTCACCTTATCAGCCGGGGTAACTTTAAAACTGTCATGGTACACAGAGATCATTTTTAGATTTTCTCGGGGAAACAGTTGTCTCTTTTTTGCCCATTCTATGAGGACATTAAAGGAAGGCTCCACATTGACAATTCCTAAGCTCATTACAGAAGCCAGATTCATTTCCGGCCATTCTTTTACTTCGATTTTTAAATTCATTTTTGTCCAGTTTAAAAGATTTTCGACAAGGCAAATGTACTGGCTGAAAACGGCACCTACTTGACCATTCTTGCTTTCTGTCTGTACAATCTTGTGAAAAGTTTCGGGCGCAGATTTCCTAAATACAGACGGAGCTACTCCGTAATATTTTTTAAAAGTCTTATTGAAAACAGAATGATCTAAAAATCCAAGTTCAAGATAAATATCTTTTATCCCAATATCCTTCTTTACAGCAAGGTAAAAAGCGCTTTTTTCTATCTTCTTTCTGATGATATAACTCTGGAGCGTTTCGCCTGTAATGAGCTTAAATATCCTATGGAAATGGTAAGGGGAATACATGCCGACCTCGGCAATTTTTTCCAAATTAAGGGCGGTTTCAAGGTTATTATCAATATATCTGATCGCTTTGATGATCCTTTTCCTGTGTTCTTCCATTTTAAAAAGTGCTGATAAACAAAGGTATTAAGATACACAGAATTTGAGTTGTCCTATATTGCTGTTTAAAAAAAGAACCGGAATCATAAACTGTTTCGGAAAATCTTTTCTAAATTTAACGTTAAAATCACTTTAAATCATTTTAGAAATGAAAGGACAAACATTAGCATTACTGGCAGGGTGTGCATTTTTAGCAGCTTCATGCTGCACGACAAAAACGTATGCCGTAAATGCCAAGAGCGGAACACAGACGGGCGGAACAGCCAAGTTTACCCAAAAAGGAGAAGAGGTAACCATGAAACTTGAAGTAACCAATCTTACTCCCGGCATTCATGCGGTACATATCCACGAAAAAGGTGACTGTTCTGCAGCCGACGGAACTTCTACAGGCGGACACTGGAATCCTGCTAAAGACGATCACGGAAAATGGGGCGCAGATCACTTCCACATGGGAGACATTGGCAACTTAACAGCTGACCAAACCGGAAAAGCAGTGCTTACTTTTAAAACAAATAAATGGTGCCTTGGCTGTACGGATGAATCTAAAAATATCATCGGAAAAGGCCTTATAGTGCATGCAGCAGCAGATGACTTCCATACTCAGCCTACAGGAAATGCAGGCGGAAGAGTGGGTTGTGTAGAAATTAAATAATTCTTAAGGCTGACATCAAAATAAAGAGGAGATCTTGATTAAGATCTCCTCTTTATTATGTTAATTCTACCTCTAGATTTTTTCCTTCCAGCTTCACATTAAATTTCACATCTGCATCCAGTGCATCAAAAACCTTTAATACGGTTGCTATTGTGGAATTTGTTATATTATTTTCAATTTTAGAAATCTGTGCTTTTTGCACACCTATCAATTTTCCCAGCTCTAATTGGGTGAGCTTTCTTTCTTTGCGGGCCGCTTTAATAAGATGTCCCAATACGTCCATTTTAAGTTCATACTCGTATTGATGTCTTTCTTCACTTCCTTCTTTGCCGATGTAACGATCTTTTATATCTGCAAGAGTATACTTTTTTATTTCTCTCTTTGCCATAACTATTTAAAATAATTTTCTCTTATTTTTTCTGCTTTCTTTATCTCTTTTTTAGGGACTTTGCTATCTTTTTTAATAAATCCATGAGTTCCAATAACTAGCGTATTTTCATTATCTCTTTTATCCCAAAATGCCAATAACCTATACTGTTTATCTAAATATCTTGTTCTGAATTCCCATATTTCTCCACTTAGTTTTTTGAAGAGTCTTGGATCATTAGTCTGTCCAGCCAGGTCAATATTATAAATTATCTTAGCAGCTGACTTTTTATCCAAACTAGATAAGAAATCTACAACATCTTCTAAAAATATTGTTTCAAAATATTTCATTTATGTTTTTATCAAATATACAAATAAGTTTCCAAATATGGAAACTATTAATTATTTTTTACATAGTTAATAGCTTAATAAAAAACCGCTGATTTTCATCAGCGGTTTTTTGTTTTTATGATTTAGCTCCCATATCGGAAACGATGTTCATTGCTTCTTGTAGATATGGATCTTTCTTAAGATTTTTGATCCACATTTCAGATTTCTTCTTGAAAGCTTCATCTTTTTTCTCTCTTTCAATTTCTTTCGGGTACATCATGAACTTAAGACCATTCTCAAATTTACTAAGCGCTTTGAATTTCTCGATCTGAGCCTTTCTTTGCTTCATTAGCTCATTGAATTTATTGATGTTCAGCGTAATGGTTTCTTCTTTATCCAGCTTTTCTCTCCACTGGGCAGATTCAAGCAGAAGCTGGTAATTGCTGTTTTTAGCCATTCTGTCTGCGCTTGCTTTCTCAAGAGCCTGAATATTGAAATAGTTCAGTTTCTGGAAATTTGTTCCTGGAATTTTATCCCAAGCCAAGGCATAATCATCATAACGCTCTCCTACTTCTGCATACGTAAAGAAATCTTTCATCTGGATATCGGAAACAATTCCTTTTCTCTGCGTAGATTCTCCTGTGATTCTGTAGAATTTCTGAATCGTCAGTTTTAGTGATCCGAAATCATCTTCCGTATTCAGGAATCTGTTCAGATCTACAAAGGTCTGTACGGTTCCTTTTCCAAATGATTGCGGAGAACCAATGATCATTGCTCTTCCTGTATCTTGCATTGCACCCGCTAAAATCTCAGAAGCAGAGGCTGAAAGCTCGTTCTGCATGATTACCAACGGACCTGTCCAGATCGGCGTTTCATTTTTATTTTTTAGGGTCTGGATTTTTCCGTTTCCGTCTTTTACCTGAACATAAGGTCCTGCATCCATGAAAAGTCCCATGATATCACCTACTTCTGTAAGCGATCCTCCTCCGTTATTTCTAAGGTCAAGAACGATTCCTTCAATATTCTGCTCCTTAAGTTTAATGATTTCATTTTTGATGTCATCAGAAGCATTTCTTCCTTTAGCATCTTCAAAATCAGCATTAAAGCTTGGCAGGTTTATAAATCCGTATTTCTTTCCGTTTGGAGAATTTACTACAATACTTCTTGCAAATGTATCTTCAATAGCAACTTCTTCACGGATCATCGTTACATCTTTAATCGTTCCGTCTTTTTTCTGAACGGTAAGTGTTACCGGTGTTCCTTTTTCTCCTCTGATCAGTCTTACGGCTTCGTCAGAGAGCATTCCCACTACATTTACGGCATCATCTTTCGGTTTGGATCTGACTTTTAAGATCTTATCACCTTCAGAAAGCTGCTTAGATTTCCATGCCGGTGCCCCGATCGTTAAAGCTCCCAGATAAAGATTTCCCTTTTTCTCCTGAATAATAGCTCCGATACCAATTACTTTTCCGGTGAACTGGGTATCAAAATCTTCCTTATCCTTTGGAGAATAATAGTTCGTATGAGGATCAAATACTTCGGTATATGCATTCATATACACGGTAAACCAATCCATTTTCTTTCTCTTTTTGAATCTTGTGAAAGTATCTTTTACAAGATCTTTCACTTCATCCGTTGCCTTTTTGATTTTCTGATCCTGCGTAAGCGGCTGATACTTGATTGTATCTTTCAGCTTGTACTTCTGAACAGAGTCTTTTTTCTCTTTCTGAGCTTCTTCTTTGCTGTTCATAGACTCCACCTCCTGAAGAATATTATATTTAATATATTTTCTCCACTCGTTGTATTGTTCCTGTTTGTTGACAGGTACTTTTTTAAGCTTCGGCTCAAGAGTAAGGGCTTCATCCTCTTGCAGATTGATCGGCTTGCTGAAAATATCCTGAGTAATCTTGTCGATCTCATCTACTCTCTGATAAAGCCTGTCGATGGTAAGTTTATAGAATGTCAAATCACCCTGGCTGAGATAATCATCAAGTTTTGTTTCATGCTTGCCGAATTCGTCCATATCCGATTGCAGAAAATATCTTTTTGCGGGATCTACCAGTTCGAAATAATGTTTATAAACGTCCTTGGAATAGGCATCATTGATTGGTTTCGGGCTGTAATGTAAATAAGAAAGTGTATTCTTAACGCTCACCATGATCGTCTGCATCTTTTCATCGTCATTCTTTGGCGAGTTGAAACAAAACATTAGACTTGTCAATGGAATTAGGAGTAAAAATTTATTCAGTTTGAAATTTTTCCACATAAACTGTCTTTATTAATTGATTTTATTTTAAATATATACTGCAATTAGTAGCAGCAATTAATTCGCTGTTACAAACTATCAAATTTAATACCTTATTTATAATTATCGGATAGTTTTAAGTATTTTTGTTAAAATTAAAATATTTTATGGAAAGACCACTTATTCTGGTAACTAATGATGACGGAATCACAGCGCCTGGTATCAGAAACCTTATCAATTTCATGAACGAAATAGGAGAAGTAGTTGTGGTAGCACCGAACTCTCCTCAAAGTGGAAAAGGCCACGCTATTACCATTAATTCTACCCTGAGCTACGAAGAAGTAACGCTTGATGGACCGCAGACCGATTTCTCGTGCAGCGGGACACCTGTAGACTGTGTGAAAATGGCTCTTGATAAAATCCTTACAAGAAGGCCGGATATCGTAGTTTCCGGGATCAATCATGGAGCTAATTCTTCAATCAATGTAATCTATTCCGGAACCATGTCTGCCGCTGTAGAAGCTGGTGTAGAGGGCATTCCTGCGATTGGGTTTTCTTTAATGGACTTTAGCTGGGAGGCTGATTTTTCACAGGCAAAAGAATATATCCAGAATATTGTAAAAAGAACCTTGGAAAATCCTATGCCTAAAGGAATTGTTCTGAATGTGAATATCCCTAAGCTTACTGCTGAAGAAATCAAAGGGGTGAAAGTCTGTAAACAGGCGAATGCAAAATGGGAAGAGAGCTTTGACGAAAGGGTGAATCCTCACGGAAAGAAATATTACTGGCTAACGGGATATTTTAACAATATGGATGATTCTGAAGATGCTGATGAAACGGCGTTGGCTAACGGATATATTTCAATTGTTCCTGTAAAGTTCGACCTTACGGCTTATGAATATATGAAAACACTGGAAGAAGTAATGAATTTTGACTAATGTACGGAAAGCTGGACAATCCTGTTTATCATTCACTTAATGAATATCATGAAAAGTTCTGCTTAAATTTCGGGGACACCAAATTTTACAACCCTGAAGTAGCCTCCTTTGGTGGCGCTGCAGAGATTTCAACAGCAGAAGACATTACAGAGTATGGAAAGATCTGTGATGATTTTCTGATTTTCGGGACTCGCCCTGATCTGGGAAGTTTAAAAATAAATCTATCGCAACTTGTATGTGATCAGTATGTTCTGGAAAATCCCATTCAGAGTGATTTGACTGAGGAAATCGTTGAACTGAAAGAAGAAAACCATGAGGAGCTTCTGGCATTTGTGATGAAGTTCTATCCTTATTATTTTAAGGCAAGAACTCCTGAATTAGGCCGTTATTTCGGAATCTTTAAGGAAGGTAAATTAGCTGCCGTAACAGGCGAAAGGATGCAGATGAATGATATGACGGAGGTAAGCGCCGTAATCACCGATATAGATTATCTGGGAAAAGGATTAGCTAAACAGCTTGTAACTTTTGTGTCAGCAAAGATCTTTGAGGATAATAAAATTCCTTTTCTGCATGTCGCAGAAAGCAATACCGGAGCTAAAATGCTCTATGAAAAGCTTGGTTTTATGCATAGAGGAAAAATAAACTTATGGGGCGTGAAAAGATAATTTCCCGCCCTTTTTATTGTAAAAGCTTCAGAGCTCTCTTAATACAAGAATGTGATAATCTGCCGGAAAATTATTTAAAAAAGAACCTTATCCTCTTTTCTCAATTCCTCAAGATATTTAATTTTATCATCCCTGTAAAATAAATTCATCGTCTCGAAAGGAATCATTTTTAAATCTTTATTGACAATGTGAACACAGGATTTTTTGATAGCACGCACGTCAAAATCATGGGCATCCATAAAATTCATAATGATAATTCTGAAGAGATTGTCATAGTCTAAATTCGGGGCTGAAACTTCCGGAAGACAGCATAATAATTGGTTTACTTTAGGCTGAACTTTATCTACAGAAATTCCGGTGCTGAAAATATCCAAAAGCTGCATCTGCAAGCCCGCATCCTGTTCATAAACAATGGTATTTTTCGTTTCATTATTCAGCAAATCAGCAGGATTGATATATCGTGTAAGAGGAATGGTTTCCCCTTCAAGTTTAAGAATATAGCCCATCGCCAAGGCATCAGGATTACACGGAACGGGAATAATATCATCACCGTTCAGAAGCGGAAACTGGTTTAAAATTTCCTGCCTTACTTCCGTCAGCGTAATTTTTTCGTGTGCAGAATCCTCCCTGTTTCTTCCGGCCACTTCTACAGGCTGGAAGGTAATCCCGCGAACGCATTTCTGTTTTAAGGCAAAATCAATTAATTTTCCAATCTCGTCAATATTTTTTCCTTTCTGAAGAACGATAACCAGAGTGGTGGAAAGATTTAATTCATTTAATTTTTCCAAAGCTTTCATACGGACACTCGTCAAATCTTTTCCCCTGAAATCTTCCAAAACTTCAGGTTTAAAAGAATCAAACTGAAGATAAATTTCAAATTCCGGAGCGTAAGTCGCCAATTTTTCTGCAAAACCGGGATCATTCGCAATGCGGATTCCGTTGGTATTCAGCATCAGATGTTTAATTGGCTTCGATTTGGCGATATCCATAATTTTAAAAAACTCAGGGTGAATCGTCGGTTCGCCGCCACTGATCTGCACGACATCCGGTTCGCCCTCGTTTTTAACAATGGTATCAAACATGGCTTCAATCTGCTCTAAGGTCCTGTGACTTCCATAATGTGGGGACGACATCGCATAGCAGGTCGGACACGTCAGGTTACACCGGTCGGTAACTTCTACGATTGAAAGACAGCTGTGCTGCTCATGATCCACGCATAAACCGCAATCGTACGGGCATCCATATTCCACATCAGTTCCGAAATGAACAGGCATTTCTGAGGCCTTATTGTAATTTCTGATATTTTTATAGTACTGAACATCTGAAGCAATCATGGTCTTAAAAAAGCCATGATCAGGACATCTTTTGGTCATAAAAACCGCTTCATCTTCAATAATGATCTTGGCTCCTACCCTTTTCAGGCATTCGGGACAGAGACTGATGGTATAATCGTAATAGGTATAATTTCTTACCGGCATAATTTTAATTTTTACATTCCTCCACAAATAAAACCGCTGATCAGTCCACAAATCAACAAAGAAATAAGCATCGTCTGCCAAAACTGTTTTTTGGTAAATTTTCTTGTCATTATTCCACTCATAAATAACCTTTGCTATTAAGGTGACAACCAGTGAAACCACTAAGGCAACTACTATGATTATTCCTATAATCATGACGACAACGCCGCCGAGATTACCAACTTCGAGAAGGGTCAGCATTTTCATAATTCAATTGTATTGGTGTTTTTAATCTTATAAATGTAATAAATAATTACTGAAAGACAGACCAGTTGAATCGTCCCTAAATTTCCAACGATTTCAATTCTTGGTTTAATAAAGTCTAAAAAGAATCTGAATGTAAAATAGCTCAGCATAAATACCTGAAAAATAAAGCCTGATGGATATTTCTTTTTTTTCTCAACCATTTTTAAACTAATCCACAAAAGAATCAGAAAACCAATCTCATACAATGCAACAGGATGTCTCAGATATTCATCACCGAGATGCATTCCGAACATTGAATCGGTAGGTAAGCCGTAAGTTTCTTCATGAATTCCTGTTAGAAAACAGCCGATTCTACCGATGATTATGGCTAAAATTAAAGGATACACAATGAGATCTCCGGTACTTTCTTTGTGGCCGACTATCTTTTTTGCCCATTCAACACCGATCAGCCCAAATGCTAAACCGCCAACAATGGTATTATTGGTCCAAAATCTTTTAAAGCTGAAATTTTCGAATAAAACATAGGGATTTTCAAGATTTCCGATGAGTTTTGAACCGAGTAAAGCTCCTGCCGTTGCCCCTATAAGTACTGCTGCGGAAGTGTTAAAAGACAATTTTTCGGTCGATTTTCTTTTTAAAAAAAAATAAAAACGCATCCCAAGAAAAATACCCAGTGTTTCAAATACAGGATGTGCAAGAACTGTTTTACCGAAAATATAAAAAGTAACAGGAAAATCCATCCTTTCAAAAGTAGTATATTTAAGTTAAATTACTAATTTTAATTTTTAAACAATAAATAAATTCACCAAAATGCGAATAGAAAATGATATAAAGCTAGGTTTTAAAGACGTTATGTTCAGACCCAAACGTTCTACTTTAAAATCCCGCTCAGAAGTGGATCTGGAAAGAGAATTTACCTTCAAACACACGAAAAAGAAATGGAGAGGAGTTCCGCTAATTGCTGCTAATATGGATACGGTAGGAACTTTTGAAATGGCAGTAGAACTGGCCAAAGATAAAATCATTACGGCCGTTCATAAGCATTATACTCCTGAGGAATGGAGCCAGTTTCTGGACAGCCAGCCTGAAAGCATCCATCAATATATTGCTTTAAGTACCGGAACCGGAAAAGCGGATGAAGAAAAGCTAAGGGTAATCCTCGAAAAGCATCCAAAAATTGAGTTTCTGTGCATTGATGTAGCGAATGGTTACTCTGAACATTTCGTTGGATTTGTGAAGAAAGCAAGGGCTAATTTTCCTGATAAGATTATCATGGCAGGTAATGTAGTGACCGGCGAAATGGTAGAAGAACTTCTCTTAGTAGGCGCAGATATCATCAAAGTAGGAATCGGACCAGGCTCTGTATGTACGACGAGAGTAAAAACAGGTGTTGGATATCCGCAACTTTCTGCTATTATTGAATGTTCTGATGCGGCACATGGCCTGGGAGGACATATCATCGCAGACGGAGGCTGTAAAGTTCCGGGAGATGTGGCCAAAGCTTTCGGAGGAGGCGCAGATTTTGTAATGCTTGGAGGTATGTTTGCCGGACATGATGAAAGCGGTGGCGAGATGATTGAGGAAAATGGTAAGAAATACCGTTTGTTCTATGGGATGAGTTCCAAAACAGCAATGGATAAACATTCGGGAGGTGTCGCAGAATACCGTGCCTCAGAAGGAAAAACAGTGAAGGTAGCTTATAAAGGTCCTGTTTCCGAAACAGTGAAAGATATTTTGGGCGGAGTACGTTCTACATGTACCTATGTAGGAGCTTCCAAACTGAAAGAATTGTCTAAGAGAACTACTTTTATCAGGGTTCAGGAGCAGGAGAACCAGATATTTAAAGACTAAAATTATGCTCTCGCAGATCGAGCAGATTCTCTTATTTTTTAGTAGAAATAAAAACCGGCTATACAAGTGATGAATAGCCGGTTTTGTTTTTATTATTAAGTCAGCATTCCGCCGTCTACGTTCAGGGTTTGTCCTGTGATATAAGAAGACATTTCACTTCCTAAGAATATGCAGGCATTAGCAACGTCTGTTGTTTGTCCCGCTCTCTTCATTGGAATTCTTTCTCTCCATGCCTGAAGGGTTTTTTCATCCAGATCTGCTGTCATTTCAGTTTCAGTAAATCCGGGAGCAACTGCATTACATCTGATATTTCTTGATCCTAATTCCAGTGCAATGGATTTAGTAAATCCTATCACTCCGGCTTTAGAAGCTGCATAATTGGATTGTCCTGCGTTTCCGCTGATTCCAACCACAGAGGTCATATTGATAATAGATCCTGATTTAGCCTTCATCATCGGCTTGATTACCGCTTTTGTAAGATTAAATACCGAATCCAGATTGATTCTCATTACCTGATCCCAGTCTTCTTTAGACATTCTCAACAGCAGGTTATCTCTTGTAATTCCTGCATTGTTGATCAGAATATCGATCTTTCCAAACTCTTCCATCACATCATCGATCAACTTTTGAGCAGCATCGTAATCTGATGCGTCAGACTGATATCCTTTGATCTGGGTTACAGAACTTAAAGCCGCCTCTAATGCTTGAGCTTTTTCTACAGAGCCGGCATAGGTAAATGCTACTTTTGCACCCTGTTCAGCGTACATTTCCGCAATTTTCTTTCCGATTCCTCTTGTAGCTCCGGTAATTAGTGCTACCTTTCCTTCTAATAGTTTCATCATATCTCTTGATAATTATATTCTTAGTAAATACTTCCGTCTTTGAAAAAACGGCAATTTAGCATATTTAATTTTATACGGATTAAACAGTGCGCAAAGATATTACAAATTGTTATTCAATACATTCCAAATCATCAAATTAGTGAAGATTTTTCGCTGTTTTATATCATATTTTAAAGACGGCTTCCTGTATTTTTAAATCTTGTAAAATAAAGAATATCCGTTTTTTTATCTTTATCCAGCTTCAGAACTTCCTTCTGCCAGTAATATTTATCATAAATAATATCCTTTAAAGGCTCATTCTGAAAGTTCACCACGCCGTATTTATCCTGCTTTTTCACGACAAACTCATTTTCAGAATTTTCAAAGGCAATAATATCATCGTAGATAAAAGGAACAATCTCCTTCCCTTTTTCGTTGATTATTCCATATAAATTGCTGCTGTTTTTGCAGACCACCGGCTTTGAATACAGATTGAAAATATTAAAGAAATCCGGCTCCTGTTCTTTAATGAAAGTAATGTCTTTCAGAATAGAAACCGATCTGTCCAGTACAAAAAACTGATAGTAAATGTCCCGCTTTTTAATGATGAGCTGGTCAGGATAGAAAGCAATGGCCTGTGTATTTTCCTCCAGAATATTTTTTAAATCTTTATCCAGGAATTTTTCTTCCTTTTCATTTTTAAGGTATATAAAGTCTTTTCCGGAAATGTCGAAGCTCTGTATAAAATCATATTCCTGAGGAGTAATAATTTCTCCATTCAGATTTACTATCCCGTATTTCTTTGATTTATCACTATATACAGTAAAAAGATCATTGAATAATGGCGTTAAATATTTGAAATTTCCAGGATAAAGCTTTTTGTCCTTTTTGTTAAAAACGGTAGTTTTTCCTTTTTTCCTAAGGTAAATATACTGTTTAGCCCCAAAATATTCCGGCGAAATATCATCATAAATTTCTTCTGCAAGGACATTTTCTTCGGCATCCACCAAACCGTACTTCCCTGTTATTCTGTTTTTTGTGATCAGATAAGGATACGACGCTAAACTGTAGATCTGTGTTGAAAATGTATGCAGTGTCTCTCCGTTTTTACTGATGATTTCGCTCTGATTGTCTTCATTAATAATGAGCGCCTTGCCATTTTCAAAGTGATAATCTTCTCTAAATTCACGGTTACTGATCTGTTTTCCGTTCAAATTGTATAAAAACCACTTTTTATCTTTTAAAACAAAAAAACGGTCTTCTCCTGCAAACTGAATTCTTTCAGCATAAGGAATAATTTCTTTTCCATTATAATCGTAAACAGCTTCTTCCCCGTCTTTAGTAGAAATAATGCATTTTTCGCTGAGCCATGGCGTGTTAAAACTCTGGTTATCCAAAGGAAGCAGCTGGTTTCCTTTTTCATCAATAACTGCAGATTTTGTCTTGTAATTGGATTCTTCGGCGGTAAGAATAAACCTGTTTTTAAAGATATGCGAAATGCTGTGAGGCGATTCAAAGGTTATATTTCCTAAAGAATCTACAATGCTTCTGGTCTTCGTTTTAGAATCATATACGGTTCCGTAACCTCCGGAATAGGAAGTCACCTCCTTTCCTGTCTTTTTTGATAAAAGAATTTTGGTATACTGATTGGTCTGGGCCATACACACTGATGAGCACAGTGCGAAAACTAAGTTTTTCAATGAAATTTAAATAGAATTATTGACAATAAGAACGATCTCTCCTTTTAAAGTTTTGCTTTTGGAAAATTCAATTAATTCATTGATTGTTCCACGTTTTGTTTCTTCAAATTTTTTGGAAATTTCCCTGCTCAAACTGGCTTTTGTTTCTTCACCAAAGAATTCTCTGATCTGTTCCAGAGTGGTATTGATCTTATGTGGGCTTTCATATAAAACAATGGTTTTTTTCTCTTCAGCCAGCTGTTTCAGCTTAGTCTGTCTGCCTTTCTTTTGAGGCAAAAATCCTGCGAATAGAAATTCATTATTAGGAAGTCCTGAAACTACAAGTGCCGGAATTAAAGCAGTTGCCCCCGGAAGACAAATCATTTCAATATCATTGTCTGAGCCTGCTCTTGCCAGCAGATAACCCGGATCTGAAATTCCCGGTGTCCCGGCATCAGTAATAATGGCAATATTCTGCCCGTTTTTAAGGTCACCAATCACTTTTTCTGTAGCCTGATGCTCATTATGAAGGTGATATGATTTTAAAGGTTTTGAGATCTCGTAATGCTTTAAAAGTATTCCCGATGTCCTTGTGTCTTCACATAAAATATAGTCAACTTCCTTAAGGACTTTCACAGCCCTGAAGGTCATATCTTCTAAGTTCCCAACTGGTGTAGGAACAAAATATAAGATTCCGCTCAAAATTATAAGAATTTATTTTCTACCAATATCCAGAGTCTCTGGGCATATTCATCTACTTTACTCCACTTCCTTTCATAATAAAGGTCGCTAAGATACTCTTTTGCTTCTTCAAGGTTTTTGAATCCGTTCAGGTGGGCCACCGTATCATTCAGATCCATTTGGCTTCCGTTAAAGAGCATTTTTGAAAAGGCAATCCTGTCATTCAGATCCAGCTTGAATTCAGGCTTAAGCTTTTCAGCTTCCATGAATTGGGTAGGAATGTTGGATTTCAGTATACTTCCGGAACCTTCTTTTACTTCAGAGGCAGGCTTTTCCTTTGGTATTTCCCTTTCCAGCGGATCGTCATCAAAAAGAGTCTGAACAGCCTTCAATCCTTTGATATTGGACAATTTTATTTTTTTCTCCTGATGATATGACTCTAAATCTTCAAAGCTTTCATCAGAAGCTAATTTTTCTTTTTCTGATTCAGGAAAAGGTTTGTCTATGTCTACAATTTTCCTTCTGTCATATACTTCTGCAAGAATGGTTTCTTCCTTTTCTTCTAAAGGAAAATCATTTTTTATATCGCTCAAAATACTTTCAACGTTGGAAGTTTCTGTAAGCATTTCTCCCTGCTCTATCGTTGCATTAGAAGTCACAAACTGCTCTTCGTTTTCTTCGATCAGTATTTCGTCCTCCAGCATTTCCGTATCAAAAATGCTTGGAATTCTTTCTGTCTGATGGATCGCTTTATCTGTAGCGTTGTGGTCTGAATTTTCTTTTTCAAGATCAGTTGAAGGATGTGTTTCATGTGAAACATTATCTTCATTTTCATCAATTTCGTTTAGCTGATTGTTGAAAGTCACCTCTTCTTCTGTAGTTTCAGTGACGAACAAATCTTCATTCAGATCTTCGTCATTATCCGGTTTGGCATCAGCAAGAATTCTTTCTTCATCCACGAAGCTGAAAACTTTCTCATTAGCATTAAAAGCTTCATTTTCATCAATTTCATTCAGTTGGTTATTGAAAACTGCCTCTTCTTCTGTAATATCATGAGGAGAAACTTTTTCCTGAATTCCTTCTACAGCATCCTTTTCATAGTTTTCTTCCGAAAAGCTGACCATGTTTTCATGAAATTCATTTTCTACGATCTCATCAAGCTGATGACTGAATTTTTCCTCTTCATCAATAGAAGTATCTGAATAATTCTCGCCTTCATTCTCGTCAATTTCATTGAACTCATTGTTGAAAATCGCTTCTTCCTCCGTTACTTCATGGCTGGACTCATGTCCGTCCTCTGAGATAGAAGAAATATATTGGCTTTCTGAATTTTGCTGGCTATCAGTAATAAAATACTCAATATTTTTTTCCAACAACCTTAAAAAAGAGATCCTGTTCGCAAGCTCATCTACAAGATCCTGCTTGGAAAGTAATTCGTCTACGTTGTTTATTTTCTCCAGAATATCAATGATATTCTTGGATTCAAAAAAAATTTTTTCCTTTAAATCTTGGATGTTCTGCATAATAAGAATCTTATTAAAATTGCTTACTTTTGATCTTAAAAATATACGGCTAATTTAACAAATGTTTTTAGAAAATACAATTAATCATTCCAAACAAAGTGGTTGGATGGAAGTTATTTGTGGCTCTATGTTTTCGGGAAAAACCGAAGAGCTGATCCGAAGATTGCGAAGAGCAGAAATGGCGGGACAGAACGTGGAAATTTTCAAACCGAGACTGGATACACGATATTCTGACGAGGACGTCGTTTCTCATAATCAGAATAAAATCCGCAGTACAGCAGTAGATAATCCCAATGAAATTCTCTTGCTGGCCTCTAACTGCGATGTGGTGGGGATAGATGAAGCACAGTTTTTCGATGAAAGCATTGTAGATATCGCCAACCAGCTTGCCAACAGCGGTACAAGAGTCGTAGTGGCAGGGCTTGATATGGATTTCCTGGGACGTCCGTTCGGGCCAATGCCTAATCTTATGGCTACCGCAGAGTATGTTACAAAAGTACATGCGATCTGCAAAAGAACGGGCAATCTGGCGAATTATTCTATGAGAATTTCTCAGGGAAATAATCTGGTAGAACTGGGTGAAACAGAAAGCTATGAAGCCGTAAGCCGCCGTGTTTTTATTGACGAAGTCCTTTTAAAAAAGAAAAAATAGAGAAAACCAATTTGCAGAGGTAAATAATAAAATACACAGCAGGTTGGCCATCACAAAAACACTATATTCAAAAATAATCAATTAGTCACTATTTATCCTGTGACTAATGAGCTCAAAATAAAGTAGAAAGGGTACCAATGAACTATACAGTAAAACAAATTGCAGAGATCACCAATGCACAGATTATTGGTGAAGAAGGTATATTGATCAAAAATATAGCGTTTGACAGCAGGATTATTTATTCAACGAAAAATACGGCATTTATAGCGATCAATACGCATAAGAATTCCGGTGAAAAATTCATTGAATCTGCCATTGATCGCGGTATCAGTGTGATCATTTCTGAGCATCAGTATCCGCAGTTTGAAAATGTAACATGGATTATTGTAGAAAATTCTGTAGATTTTCTCCAGAAATTAGCGAAATATCATTTTGGAAATTCTCATCTTAAATCTATTGGAATTACCGGAAGCAACGGAAAAACTATCTTAAAAGAATGGTTATACCAATGTTTGTGGAATGAACTCCCGACGGTAAAAAGTCCAAAAAGTTTCAATTCTCAGATCGGCCTTCCACTCTCCTTGCTACAAATCAACAACTCTTATGAGTTGGGAATTTTTGAAGTAGGAATTTCAAAGCCTCACGAAATGGAGAAGCTGGAGAATATATTCCATCCCCAGATCGGTCTGCTTACCCATATTGGAAATGCCCACGCTGCTAATTTTAAATCTGAAGAAGAGCTTATTGATGAAAAAATAAAACTTTTTAAAGACTCTGAAGTTATTATTTATAATGGTGATAATGAATTAGTCAGCAATAAAATAAAGGAATTATATTCAGGTAGAAAATTAATTTCTTACGGGATTCAGACGGATAACCAGGTTTTCATTAAAGAAGGTATTTCCAGAGATGGAAATATTACGGTTGTTTACTTTGACGAAGAAATATCCTTTCCTGTTCACCAGAGAGACGAAGCTACTTTAACGAATGCTTTGGCTTTGATTACGGTTTTAAAAGAATTGAATATAGATAATCAAAAGATCGTCGAAAAAGTCAATGCTTTAAAAGCAGTGGAAATGCGACTGGAAGCAATTGAAGGAATTAAAAATAATATCATCATTAATGATTCTTTTAATCTGGATCTTGATTCTTTGAAAACGGCTCTTCAGTTTCTGAATGAATATAATAAATCTAAAAAGTCTCTTGTCTTAACAGATATCGTAGGAGTAAATTCTAATTCTAAAGAATTGTATGAGGAAGTTTCTGAACTTGTGAATGAACAGAAATTTGATTCTGTATTCTTAGTTGGTGAAGAAATATCTAAGTTCAGCGATTTTTTTAAATCTAAAACTTCTACTTTTGTAGATACCAAGGAGCTAATTGACAGTAAACGTCTTACTGAAATTGAAAATCAGATCATTCTGCTCAAAGGGGCAAGAAAATTTGAAATCGAGAAGCTTAAAGATATTCTAGAACTGAGAAAACATGATACAGTTCTGGAGATCAACCTGAATGCAATACTCCATAATATCAACTATCACAAATCGCTCCTTAAACCGGGAACGAAAATGATGGCTATGGTAAAAGCTAATGCTTACGGACTGGGCAGTTATGAGATTTCCGAATTCCTTCAGCATCATCATATCGATTACCTGGGCGTTGCTTACGCTGATGAAGGAATAGAGCTACGCAAAAAAGGGATTACTACTCCTATCATCGTCATGAATCCTGAACAGCACAGCTACGAAGCAATCATAGAATATAATCTGGAACCTGAAATTTACAGCTTCAGAGTATTGGATCTATTTTATGAAGCCGTACAGAAATCCGGGTACGATAAAAAATATCCTATTCATATAAAGCTTGAGACAGGAATGCACCGCCTTGGCTTTAAAGATTTTGAACTGGATCAGCTAAGCCAAACTTTAAGCCATAAAAATGTAAAGATTCAAAGCATGTTCAGTCATTTATCTTCTTCTGACATGCCTGAAGAAAAAGATTTTACACTCAAGCAATTTGAAGTTTTTGAAAAAAACTCCAGCTATCTCATTGAAAAACTAGGCTATACACCTTTACGCCATATTCTGAATTCTTCTGGAATAACAACCTATACTGATCATCAGTATGATATGGTAAGAATAGGGATAGGAATGATTGGGGAATCACCATGTAGTGAAATACAAAAACAACTTCAGTCTGTAGTAAGTTTTAAAACTGTAATTTCACAGATCTCAACAGTTGATACGGGAGAATCTGTAGGCTACAGCAGAAAATATAAACCTAACCATGCGGCAAAGATTGCTACCCTTCCTGTTGGCTATGCAGATGGAATTCCTAGATTGATAGGCAACCAGGTGGGAAATGTAGGGGTAAATAAAATTCTGGCTCCCATTGTCGGGAATCTCTGTATGGATATGATGATGATCAATGTAGATCATATTCCCAATGTAAAGGAAGGTGATACCGTCACCGTATTTAATGCAAAACCAAGTTTAAAAGAATTCGCAGATTACTGCAAAACAATCACTTACGAAGTATTAACATCCATCTCACCACGGGTGAAACGGATTTACATAAAAGACTAGTTATGAAAAAACTCCTGATCCTCCTTTTCATATTCCCACTCCTAATGATCCATTCCCAAGTGAAAAAGGATCTGGTCATTCCCAAAAACCCCAGAATAGGACTTTCCCTTGCGGGAGGCGGTGCCAAAGGTTTTTCTCACGTCGGAGTACTGAAAGTATTGGATTCACTTGGAGTAAAAGTAGATTATATCTCCGGGACCAGTATGGGGGCAATCGTGGGCGGTCTGTATGCTTCGGGGTATTCCGGAAAAGAAATAGAAAAGATCGTAATGGATACGGATTTCTATTCTCTGATCATGGATCCTAAATCCAGGCAGGAAACTTCTTTCTTTAATAAGTCTGTAGATAAATATCTTTTATCAATTCCTTTAAAGAACGGAAAAATAACCCTTCCCTCTTCTATTAGTTCAGGACAGCGTAATGTCTATCTTCTCAAAGAACTTTTTAAAAACGTTTCTAATATTGACGACTTTTCTACACTTCCCATTCCTTTTATGTGTGTTGCTACCAATCTGGAAAGTGGTAATATGCAAATTTTCGAAAAAGGAGATCTGGTACAGTCCATTATGGCAAGCTCAGCCTTTCCTTCTCTTATGGATCCGGTAAAAATCGGTGACAGTATTTATATTGATGGAGCGATGACGGTTAATTATCCTTCAAAGCCATTAAAAGACAAAGGAATCGATATCGTTATCGGTGTGGACCTTAATCAGGATTTATCGACGAGAGAGGATTTAAGCAACATTATTTCCATCCTTAACCAGGTTATCGATTTCGGGATTAAAAGAGATACCAGAAAACAGTACAAATACACAGATATCAATATTAAGCCAAACCTGAAGGGAATGTCAGCAACCAGCTATGATGACAAGAAAAAAATCCTTGACAGCGGCTATGTAGAAGGTATGAAATACACCAACATATTGGATCAGCTTCCCAAACGTCAGTTTGACCGCCTTAGAGAACGCGTAAATCCAATATATTCCAATGTATATAAGATTGACAGCATTTCGCTGGATGGCGGCAAAATATACGGTAAAAACTACGTTCTGGGGAAAATGGCGCTCAGACTGCCTTCTATGCAGACTTACGGCAGCATTAATAAGAAGATCGATAAGCTTGTTGCTACCAATAATTATCGTTTTATCAATTATGATATTATCCCGGAGAATGATGCCAATTATCTTAAACTCTATGTTACAGAAGATGAAGCCCGTCACTTTGTAAAAGTTGGACTGCATTACGACGAAGTTTTCAAAACAGGGCTTTTACTTAATTATTCGGGAAAACGTCTTTTATTTAAAAATTCAAATCTTTCTCTTGATGTTATCGTGGGAGATCAGCCAAGGTATTACCTTAATTATTTTATCGATAACGGCTATATTCCAGGTTTTGGTATTTACTCCTCAGGAATGAGCTTCGGGATCAAAAATGTAGACAATAATGTAATTGATAAATGGGAATGGTTCAGGAATGAAGCATACATTCAATCGGTATGGAGGGATAAATTTGCTGTTGGCGGTGGGATAAGTCACGATTATTTCGGAGCCGAAATAAACGGCGAACATGAGAGATATATGCGTTTTTTAAACCCATATGTATTCTTAAAAAGTGATACTCAGAATGACAAAGACTTTCCTTCCAGAGGAGTATATATTGCTGCAGAAGGTAAGGTAATTGATCTCTTGAAATCTGAAGTAGAAAAAAGAATCATTCAGGTAAAAGCTGATGTAAGGATTAACGTTCCCCTATCCAAACAGTTTACTTACCGTCTTAATCTCTATGGAGGAATCACAATTGGAGACAATCTTCCGGAGTTTTACCAGTA
Source organism: Chryseobacterium sp. W4I1 (assembly GCF_030816115.1). NCBI lineage: Bacteria > Pseudomonadati > Bacteroidota > Flavobacteriia > Flavobacteriales > Weeksellaceae > Chryseobacterium > Chryseobacterium sp. W4I1. The sequence goes on along the minus strand of NZ_JAUSXQ010000001.1, from coordinate 3,904,701 downwards.
CAGACTGGGTGGGATATTTGAGCAGAATCTGATTAATTTTAAAAGCTTTGGTGGCTTTTATTTTGCTCAGTTGAACACTAATAATGTTGTTCTTATCTCAAATGACCTTCAGTTTAAATTTAATAAAAATTATTTTATCAGCGGGAATTTCAGTTTTGCTAATCTTTCGGATGATATCAATTTTGAAGATGCAGTTAAAGTAAATTACAGTTCTGTAGGACTTACTGCCGGCTATAAATCTCCTTTCGGGCAGATTAAAATCAATTTTAGCCATTCACTTAAAAACAATCAAAAAGGCATATTCAGTGTTATTTTAGGACACTGGTTTTAATACAATGATACAATTCTTTTACGAAAACTTACAGGAATCTGTCAATACAGATTATCAACAATGGTTGGAAGATATTATTCTTTCAGAAGGAAAAAAAATAGGCGAAATCAACTATATTTTCTGTGATGATGAGTATTTGCTCAAGATCAATCAGGATTATCTGCAACACGATTATTATACTGATATCATCACTTTTGATTATGTAAAAGGCAAAACAATAAGCGGCGAGATTTTCGTATCTTTGCAGCGAATTTCAGACAATGCTTCTACTCTATCCAGAGATTACGAAGAAGAATTAAAAAGGGTTCTTGCCCATGGTATTCTTCACCTCGCAGGTTATAAGGATAAGACTGAAGAAGAAGAAAAAGAGATGCGCAGAATGGAAGATCTTTATCTGGTTAAATTCAGGGATTTAGATCTTGAATAATTAAAGAATTACTTAAGGAACAATCCGTAAAGTACTATAAGATAGATACAATTAACAATCATCTAGAGCGCATTTTCCAAAAATGTTTCACGTGAAACATCGATAGAAAAAGATTAAATTAAAGCTTTAAATAGCAATATAAAATGATTTCAGAAACGTATGATGTAATAGTAGTAGGTGCCGGACATGCAGGTTGTGAAGCTGCAGCTGCAGCCGCCAATCTTGGTTCAAAAACCCTACTTGTTACAATGAATATGCAGACCATCGGACAGATGAGTTGCAACCCCGCAATGGGAGGAATCGCAAAAGGACAGATCGTAAGAGAAATTGATGCTATGGGAGGATACTCCGGAATTATAGCAGACAAATCTGCCATCCAGTTCAAAATGCTGAATCTTTCCAAGGGCCCTGCGATGTGGTCTCCAAGAACTCAAAATGACAGAATGCTTTTTGCAGAAGAGTGGAGACTTGCATTAGAAAATACACCCAATCTTGATTTTTTTCAGGATATGGTGAAACAGCTTATTGTAGAAAATAATAAGGTAACCGGAGTTGTTACTTCTTTAGGAATAGAGATAAAAAGCAAATCAGTTGTTCTTACTAACGGAACATTTCTTAACGGATTAATTCATGTTGGCGATAAACAATTAGGCGGAGGAAGAATGGGTGAACCGAGAGCATTTGGAATTACAGAGCAATTGGTAAGCTTAGGTTTTGAAGCCGGAAGAATGAAAACAGGAACTCCTCCCCGTGTAGATGGAAGAAGTCTGGATTATTCTAAAATGGAGGAACAGAAAGGAGATGAAAATCCTCAGAAGTTCAGCTACACAGATACTCCAAAATTAACAAAACAGTTAAGCTGCCATATCGTTTATACGAATGAAACGGTACATGATATTTTACGTGAGGGATTTGATAGAAGCCCAATGTTTAATGGCACTATTCAGAGCTTAGGACCAAGATATTGTCCGAGTATCGAAGATAAAATCAACCGTTTTGCAGAAAGAACAAGACATCAACTTTTCGTAGAACCGGAAGGATGGAAAACTGTAGAAATCTATGTCAACGGATTCAGCTCTTCTCTTCCTGAGGATGTACAGATTAAAGCAATGAAGCATATTCCAGGTTTTGAAAATGTAAAAGTTTTCCGTCCTGGTTATGCTATCGAGTATGACTACTTCCCTCCCACCCAATTAAAACATACTTTAGAAACAAAATTGATTGACAATTTATATTTTGCAGGACAAATTAACGGTACTACAGGATATGAAGAAGCAGCCGGCCAAGGTTTAATAGCGGGTATTAATGCTCATAATAAAGTACATGAAAAAGAAGATTTCATCCTGAACAGAGATGAAGCTTATATTGGTGTACTTATTGATGATTTGATTACTAAAGGAACAGAAGAACCTTACAGAATGTTCACATCACGTGCAGAATACCGGCTTTTATTAAGACAGGATAACGCAGATATCAGAATTGACTGAAAAAGCTTATCAGTTAGGACTTGCAAAAGAAGACAGATTAAGAAAAGTTGAAATCAAAGTATCTGAAAGTCAGAAACTTGAAGACTTTTTAAGAGAAACTTCTTTAAAGCCTGGAATCATCAATCCTATTCTCGAAAGCATTGAAAGTAATCCTGTAGACCAAGCTTACAGAGCATCACAGTTTCTTACAAGACCAAATATTACACTAGAAAAGCTTGATGCAATTGATAGTATTAAAGAATTTTCTTCCCAGTTTGATGATGAAGTAAGAGAACAGGCAGAAATCAATATTAAATATAAAGGATATATTGAAAAGGAAAAAGAAAATGTTGCCAAGCTAAACCGTTTAGAAAACATAAAAATTCCTGAAGATTTCGACTATAAAAGTATTTCCAGCCTTTCTTTGGAAGCAAAACAGAAAATGTCCAATGTAAGACCTAAAACTATTGCACAGGCAGGCAGGATCAGTGGTGTTTCACCAGCCGATATAAACGTTTTACTGGTGTATTTAGGACGTTAAATCGAAAATGTTTCACGTGAAACATTTATAAATTAAAAGCAAAAATTAAGGTGTTTATGTCCTTTTAAATATAAGTCATAAATACCTTAATTTTAAAATATCAAGATATTAAGATCAATGAGAATAAAGGATCATTTTCTTTCACAGGAAATATTTGAAATAAAAGAAACAGAAACAAAAGGGGTTTTCAAAACCACCCCTACTCCGTCCAATATTTCTAAATATTACGAAAGCGAAGATTATATTTCCCATCACCAGGACTCCGGGAGTTTAAAAGAAAAGTTATACAAATTCTTACAGTCTTTTAATCTTAAATACAAGAAAAATATTCTTGCAGATAGAATAAAAAAAGGGTCTAAAGTTTTGGATTACGGTTGCGGTGCGGGAGAATTTGTCAAGTATATAGAAAATGATTTTGAAACTTTTGGTTTTGAACCTGATGCGGATGCAAGAAAAGCTGCAATTAATAAAATTTCCAAAGCATCAATTATTGATACACTTCAAATAATTCCTGATAAAAGTTTAGATGCAATTACCTTATGGCATGTATTTGAACATATAGAAAACCAGGATGAAATGCTTGAAATATTTCACGGGAAATTAAAAGATAAGGGACTCCTCATTATTGCTGTTCCCAATCCTACTTCCTATGATGCAAAACATTACAAAGAATATTGGGCCGCTTATGATGTACCGAGACATATTTATCATTTCTCTAAAAATGGTATGGAAAATCTAATTGCCAAAAAACCGGATTGGAAAATGAGAAAAATCAAACCGCTGGTCCTTGACTCCTTTTACATCTCTATGTTGAGCGAAAAATACAAAAAATCATCGCTTTTTTGGCTAAAAGCGGTCATCTACGGAACGATTTCTAACGTAAAGGCACTTTTTTCAAGCGAATTTTCAAGTTTGATATACATTATCGAAAAAAGATAGAAAATCGATTTTTGAGCCATTTCTGAAGGTCAATTTTCACCTATTTCGACTTAAAAAACAAAAACCTGTAGAATTTTCCGGGTTTCTTTTTTGGATTTATATAAGATCGGAAACTCGAAAAAGGAAAAATGAAAACTCCCCTACTCCATTCCTTTCAAAAATAATAGAAAAAAATTGGAGAGCGCACTAATTTATAGTCAGTTCAATATTGCTGAAAAATAAAATTGACAATTTCAATTTTCAAATGAAAATCCACGACATAAAAAATTGGGTTGTAAAATAAAATAGAAACTATAGTCTTATCTTTTCAAAAAAAGTAAATTGAACATAAAAAGCTAATCACATGAAAAAAATAATTCTTCGCAAAATTTTCCTTTAGACCCATATTTTATCCGAAAAATTAAATTTTCAGTAAAACCGCAGATATCCACATCTTTTTAACAAAATAGGAAATTTAGCACTGATTTTGGAAAATCAACAATAACTCACTCTACTTTCAAAATTTGAAGGGAAAAATTTAAAATTCAATAAATTCATTCTTCCACAAAAAAAAACCGTCATTCATGACGGTCTCCTATATATAAAAAATAAAATTCTATTTATTGATAGCAGCAACTCCCGGGAGTTCCAAACCTTCCAGACTTTCCAACATCGCTCCTCCACCCGTAGAAACATAACTTACTTTGTCGTCATAACCGAACTGCTTTACAAAAGCAACACTGTCACCACCACCTACTAAAGAGAACGCACCTAATTTTGTAGCTTCAGCAATACTGTCACCAAGAGCAATAGTCCCTCCTGCAAAGTTTGACATTTCAAAAACTCCGATCGGTCCATTCCAAAGAATAGTTCTGGAATTTAAAAGAACATCATTGAACTGGTCTCTCGATTTGTGACCGGCATCAAGCCCCATCCATCCTTCAGGAATTGCATAAATATCCGCATCTTTTCTTTCTGCATCATTATTGAAAGCTTCCGCAATAATAACATCAGAAGGAAGATACACTTTAACTTTATTTTCTTTAGCCTTTCCTAAAATTTCAAGAGCCAAAGGAAGTTTATCCTCTTCTACCAATGAGTTTCCGATTTTTCCGCCTAAAGCTTTAATAAAAGTAAATGCCATGCCTCCTCCAATGATCAGATTATCTATTGCAGGAAGTATATTTTCTATAATGGTAATTTTAGTTGAAACCTTAGAGCCTCCTAATATGGCAGTTACAGGTCTTTCTCCTTTTCTTAAAACTTTATCAATAGCCTGAAGCTCTTTATTCATCAATAAACCGAAAAATTTAGTTGATTCAAAATATTGAGCGATAACAGCTGTAGAAGCGTGTGCTCTGTGGGCGGTACCGAATGCGTCATTTACAAAAGCATCTCCAAGTTTTGAAAGCTTTTCAGCAAATCCTGCATCACCTTTCTCCTCTTCATTGTGAAAACGCAGATTCTCTAACAATAAGATCTCTCCCGGCTGAAGCTCAGAAGCAGCCTTTTCAGCCTTTTCTCCGATACATTCATCCACAAACTTCACTTCTTTTCCAAGAACGGCAGAAACTTCATCTACGATATATTTAAGAGAAAATTCGTCTTTCACTTCGCCTTTCGGTCTTCCCAGATGGGTCATTAAGATCACAGAACCTCCATCATTGAGAATTTTTTCAACTGTAGGTTTCACAGCTGCAATTCTTGTATTGTCTGTCACTTTTAACTGATCATCCTGCGGAACATTAAAGTCCACTCTTACCAGAGCCTTCTTGTCTTTAAAATTGAAATCATTGATTGTTTTCATAAATATCGTTGAATTTTCGTTTCACAAATGTAAGCTTTTAAACTTTTTCAACAGATCCGAAAAAACAAAACTTTTTGAAAACTTTCCCCCAACCCAATCACCCACTAATCAACAATTTTTTTCTCTTTAAAGAAAAGAATAATGTAGTTGTTGTTGAGTGTTGTTAGTTTCGGGGATAAGTTTTATCAAAATAATTGGTAACAAATAATTTTTATTCAATTCATATTTAATTCACATTGTAATATATTGTAAATCTGCTTTTTCACAGACTTATTAACAGATGTGAATAACTTCCCCACAAAACAATTATTAGTAATTTAATTATGGAAAAAGTTCGGATTAACTGAAGAAAACAATTTGAAAGTTGTGACTAAAATTTCCGAATACATTTCCCATTACGAAATAAATTCTTCTTTAAAAACAGAAAGTTGACAAAAGTTTTCCACACTTATTAACAGACCTTTTCACAAATTACTCCCGATTAACTAACAGACTTTGTTATTATTCTTACCTTTGTCATGAAATAAAATCTAAAAAGACTTAATACAGGTATTATGAAAAGAAAAATAGCTATTGCTGCAGACCATGCAGGCTATGAATACAAAGAGATTGTTAAGAACTTTCTTTCAGAACGATTTGAAGTTCAGGATTTTGGAACGTTCTCCACAGACAGTGTGGATTATCCGGACTTTGTACATCCTGCCGCAACCTCTGTGGAAAATGGTGAGAATGAATTGGGAATTTTGATCTGCGGAAGTGGAAACGGTGTACAGATCACAGCAAACAAACATCAGAAGATAAGATGTGCTCTTTGCTGGATGCCCGAGATTGCTGTACTTGCCAGACAGCATAATGATGCTAATATGATTTCCATGCCTGCGAGATTTATTTCTAAGGAAGTGGCTATGGAAATTGCCGATAAATTTCTATCTACAGATTTCGAAGGTGGAAGACACCAGAACAGAGTAGATAAAATTGCTGTTTGTTAAAATATAAAGGCTTGTAAATCAAATTACAGGCCTTATTTATTTTTTATTTTATATCTTTGCAGTAATCAATAGAACTTACCAGTCTATTATTTCCATACACAACCTGAAATATTTTAAGAGATATTTATTCAAAGGTTTCTCCCCTCTTCTCCAGATTTATAGTAATTTTATACAAGCTAAAGTTTCCATTAAAAAGTATTTGGAAGGAAAATTGATGCTTTGGATTATAAAAGAAATATAAAACAATAACCAATAAAGAAGTAATAATTCCTGAAAGTGATTTTATTCAAATGTCTCCTAATACGGAGATTTCAAAAACAGATTATTACAATAATAACAATTAAATAACATTAAAAAATGCCAAGAAAAGGTAAATATATAAGCCATAAAAACGAACAGAAACTCATAGAGATCGGAAGACTGATCCTGCGTTTCATGAATACGAATTCGTCCAAGATCTATAATTATAAACAGATTGCAGACGGAATAGATTATAAAAATCCCCGCCAGAGAGAACTGGCCATCCAGGCCCTTCATAAACTTCAGGGTTCTGAGAAAATAAAAGAGGTGGAAAAAGGAAAATACATCGTTAATCTTAAGATTGCAGGAACTTTGACCGGAATCATCGATTTCAACCAGTCTGGAAATGCTTATGTTGATGTAGAGGGTGTGGATGATGATATCTTTATTCATTCCAAAAATGTGAAAGATGCCCTTCAAGGAGATAAAGTTCTTATTATAACATATCACTTCAAAGGAAAGAAACTTGAAGGTTCCGTGCTGGAGGTTCTTGAAAGAGCAAGAACTGAATTTGTGGGTACATTTCAGCTTGTGGCTCACAAAGATTTTGGATTTGTAGTGTGTGATAAAAAAACAATCAATACTGATATTTTTATTTCAAGAGCCAATTTCGGAGGCGCTGAAAATGGGGACAAAGTAGTTGTAAAAATGACAGAATGGAGACCGGGAGACAAAAATCCTCAGGGAGAAATTATCCAGGTATTGGGTGCTCCGGGTGAACATGAAACAGAGATTCACTCTATTCTTGCAGAATATGGTCTTCCGTATGAATTTCCAGAGGAAGTAGAGCGTGATGCTGATAAGATCGACAGAAGAATTACAGATGAAGAAGCTGCAAAACGTTGGGATATGCGTGATATCTGTACATTCACCATCGACCCTAAAGATGCAAAAGATTTTGATGATGCACTTTCCATAAGAAAATTAGAAAACGGAAACTGGGAAATCGGGGTGCATATTGCAGATGTATCTCATTACGTAGTTCCGGGAACTATACTGGATGATGAAGCTTACAAAAGAGCCACTTCCGTATACCTTGTAGACCGTGTGGTTCCTATGCTTCCCGAAGTTTTGAGTAATGATGTTTGCTCACTTCGTCCCAATGAAGATAAATATACTTTCTCCGCAGTTTTTCAGCTGAATGATAAAGCAGAAATTCAGAAACAGTGGTTCGGAAGAACGGTCATTCACTCAGATAGAAGATTTACTTACGAAGAAGCTCAGGAACGTATAGAGACGGGTCAGGGAGATCTTGCAGAAGAAGTCAATACCTTAGATAAATTGGCCAAAATTATGCGTGATGAGCGTGTAAGAAATGGTGCCATTACATTCGACAGAAGTGAAGTAAGATTTAATCTGGATGAAAATAATTCGCCGATTGGAGTGTACTTTAAAGTTAGCAAGGATTCCAATCACCTGATTGAAGAATTCATGCTTTTAGCCAATAAAAAAGTATCCGAATTTGTTTCATTGAACAGTAAAGGAAATGTTTCAAACAATACCTTTATTTACAGAGTCCACGATGATCCGAATCCTACAAAGCTGGAAGCATTAAGGGATTTTGTTTCCACTTTCGGCTATAAAATGAACCTTGACAATACTAAGAAGGTTGCCGAATCTCTAAATAAACTTCTTGCTGATGTCAAAGGAAAAGGAGAAGAAAATATGATTGAAACACTGGCTATGAGGAGTATGAGCAAAGCTGTATATTCTACAGAACCTATCGGTCACTATGGTTTAGGTTTCGAATATTACAGCCACTTTACCTCTCCTATCCGTCGTTATCCCGACCTACTTGCCCACCGTCTTTTACAACATTATCTTGATGGAGGTAAATCTCCGAGCAAACAGGAGCTTGAAGACAAAGCAAAGCATTGCAGTGCTATGGAAAGATTGGCTGCTGATGCAGAAAGAGATTCTATCAAGTTTATGCAGGTGAAGTTTATGGAAAAACACCTTGGAGAAACCTTTACAGGAGTAATCTCAGGCGTTGCAGAATTCGGATTCTGGGTAGAAATTCCTGAAAATGGCGCCGAAGGTTTAATCAAATTAAGAGACCTTGTAGATGATTCCTATTCTTATGATGCCAAAACCCATGCGGTATACGGCCATAAAACCGGTAAAAAGTATCAGTTAGGAAATGAAGTTCAGATCAAAGTAGTAAAAGCAAACCTTATTCAGAAACAGTTGGACTTTAAGATTGTTGATTAATTAAATCATAAAGTATAACTTTGTATAAAAGGGATGAAATTTTTTTCATTTAAAATACTATTGAATGTTTGAACTTGTACTTTCTGCCGTTGTCTTAGGATTTATGCTAAGCCTGGTTTTTATAGGACCTATTTTTTTCCTGTTAATTGAAACCAGTTTTTCCAGAGGACCAAGACACGCTCTGGCACTGGACCTCGGAGTTATTACGGCAGATATATTATGCATTGTTGCTGCTTATTATGCAAGTGCAGATATTGTTACTTTAATAGATAAACATCCCGGATTTTACAGGATCACATCTATACTTATATTTGTGTACGGAATCGTCATGATAGTCACCAAGACCAAAATGCATATGTCCGGTGAAGAAAGAATCATTGGCCAGAACTATTTTAAAACGTTTTTCAATGGTTTTTTCTTCAATCTCTTGAACGTTGGTGTTATCCTTTTCTGGCTTGTTACGGTGATTTCCGTAAGAAACCAATATCCTGATACCAGCAGTTTTATTCTTTATGTAAGCATAGTCATTGGCACTTATCTGTGTATTGACCTGGCCAAAATATTTTTAGCAAAACAATTTCACGATAAACTTACCCAGAAACTCGCCAACAAAATCAGAAGGATTGTAGGTGGGATTCTTATTGTTTTCAGTTTCTTTATATTTCTGCAGAGCTTTAAGAAATTCAATCAGTTCGACAGACGTTTAGAAGAAGCTGAAAAAAAAGAAATCAAGTATCAAAAAACACAATGAAAAAGATAATCTTTCCAAAAGCCCTTAAAAAAGGAGCCAAAATAGCGGTTATTTCCCCTGCCGGAGCTGTAGATGCTACCCAACTTGAAAAAGGAATAGAAATGATTAAAAGCAGAGGTTTTGAGCCTGTTTTAGGTGAGCATCTGTATGCAAAGTTTTCAAATGGGTATAATTATGGAGGAACAGAGCAGGAAAGAATAAAAGATATCAACTGGGCTTTAAACGATCAGGATATTTCTGCAATCTGGGCTTCCAGAGGAGGCTACGGATGCCAGCATCTCATTCAGCATTTGAATCTGAAAAGTTTTACAGAAAATCCAAAATGGTACATAGGATATTCTGATAATACTGTTATACAAAGCTATTTATTGAAAAAAGGTTTCGCATCTATTCACGGACAGACCATCAAAACATCCAGCTTTGGAGTGACAGATAAAGCTTATGATCTGATCTTTGATATTTTAAAAGGAAAAAGTCCTAAATACGCTTTAAAATCAAATCAATTTAATAAAGCAGGGAATATTGAAGGAGAGCTGGTTGGAGGTAATTTAGCCTTAATCTATGCTCTTTTAGGAACGAAATATTCTTTTGACTTTAAGGACAAAATTTTATTCATTGAAGATATAGGAGAGAATTTCTATGCCTTGGATCGAATGATCATGAGCCTGGAATTAGCCGGAGTTTTCACTAAAATAAAAGGATTAATTATTGGTGGAATGACCAATATGGGTGATGAAAAAGAAAATAAAAGCTATGAAGAAAGCTTCGATGAATTTGCCTATAAACTGATCTCAGAGAGAATTTCAAAATATAAATTTCCTGTTGTTTTCGGATTTCCAAACGGACATATTAAAGATAACAGACCTCTGATTATTGGTGGAAATGTGAAATTACAGGTTAAGGATAAAGTTAAGATTGAGTTTTAAAAAAGAACAATTTCCATAAACGCTTCTACTCTCAAACTTGAAAGATGGCAACTCACAACGATTTCGGTAAAATAGCAGAAGATCTTGCAGCTGAATATCTGCAGAAGAACGGCTACAAAGTGATTACCAGGAATTTTCGGTTTCAAAAAGCTGAAATTGATATCATTGCTGAAAAAGAGGACCTGATTATTATTGTAGAAGTAAAGGCCCGTTCTACTGATGCTTTTATGCTGCCTCAGGAAGCAGTCACAAAGTCTAAAATTAAGTCTATTGTAACAGCGGCTAACCATTATCTTGAAGAATTTAACAGGAGTAATGAAGTGAGATTTGATATTATTTCCGTGCTTCCTGATAAAAAAAAGAAACTGACCATTGAACATATAACTGATGCTTTTGAAGCATTTGATGCCAACTGATTATAATAATTTAACAATCTGATAATGTACCAGTGTAACAATAGTCAAATCCACGATCTGCCATTGTTACATTGATAAACTGATACATTGCTACATTAAAAAAGAAATTATGAAAACAATACTCATCACCGGAGCTACCTCCGGAATAGGAAAATCAACTGCCGAGCTACTGGCAAAACAGGGAAACAGAATGATTATCTGTGGCAGGAGAAATGAAGTTTTAGAATCAGTAAAAGCTGAACTTTCCCAGTACACCGAAATATTTAGTTTATTATTTGATGTAAGGAATCTGGAAGAAGTTGAAAAAGCAATCAATTCGCTTCCTGAAGAATGGAAAGCTATTGATGTTTTGATCAATAATGCTGGAAATGCTCACGGTTTAGAGCCTCTTTCTTCCGGAAATACAGCGGATTGGGATTCCATGATCGATGGGAATGTAAAAGGACTTCTATATGTTTCCAAAATGATTATTCCTTCCATGAAAGAGCGGAATACAGGGCATATTGTAAACATTAGTTCAGTAGCAGCAAGACAGACCTATGCTAATGGTACGGTATACTGCGCAACTAAAAAAGCAGTTGATGTAATTTCTGATGGAATGCGTTTGGAGCTTACAGAATTCGGGATCAAAGTGACCAACATTCAGCCGGGAGCTGTGGAAACAGATTTTTCTCTGGTAAGGTTTAAAGGAGATAGTGAAAGGGCGTCTACCGTATATGCGGGATATGAAGCATTAAAAGCTGAAGATATTGCTGATGCCATTGCTTACTGCGTAAATGCTCCAAAACATGTTATGGTTTCATATATGACTATTTATCCAAGTGCACAGAGTGAACCGAGAACCATTTACAGAAAATAGTCTCAAAATAAAGGCATAAATTTGCAGAATATTCAGGGTAATTTTGTCTTTTGCCATTTTACCTTTTAGCTTAAAATTAAAGAAATGAAAATCCTATATCTGGAAACCTCTTCCAAAAACTGTTCTGTAGCTATTTCAGATGATGAAAATCTCTTATGTCTCTGCGAAGAAGTTTCGGAAAACTATAAGCAGTCTGAGAGCCTTCATACTTATGTAGAATGGGCACTGGAGGGTGCGGGGCTCACCATGAAAGATATTGAGGCTGTTTCGCTGGGTAAAGGACCGGGTTCTTATACCGGATTGAGAATTGGAGCAGCTTCAGCAAAAGGTTTCTGTTATGGACTGAAAGTTCCGCTGATAGCTGTAAATTCGTTAGAAAGCATGATAGAGCCTTTTTTAAGTGAAAACTATGATTATATAGTGCCATTGATCGATGCAAGGAGGATGGAGGTCTATACGGGCGTTTATGATGGCAATACTGGAAAAGAATTGTCCCGGACCGAAGCGAAGATTTTAGATGAAACTTCGTTCGAAGAATTTAAAGATAAAAAAGTGGTTTTTGTAGGTGACGGCGCAAAGAAAGCGAAAGAAATCCTGGATCTTCCTCAGGCAGATTTCAGAGATGATTTATATCCTTCCGCACAATACCTGATCAAAAAGACCATCGAAAAGATAAATCAAAAAGACTTTGAAGATATAGCCTATTTTGAACCGTTCTATCTCAAAGATTTCCATGGGGTAAAGAAAAAGAAAAGCGAAGATTAATCTTCGCTTTTCTTTTTTATTTTGACATCTCAGGAGGGCCATCAGGAATACTATTCTTGGGCCTTTTTGATTTTTGGTTTGATTTTTTAGGATCAACCTCTATATTTTGTACAGACTGCTGAAGCTGGCTGTTCAGATCATTTCCGGGTGGATTCTGTGGAATACCGTTATTTTTATTCTGTACAGGCTGTACGGGGGCTCCCGGCTGTTGTGGAAGAGTATTTCCCTTATTGTCTGTAGCCTGAAAAGAAAGTTCACTTTTCAGATAATTCAGCATTTCCTTAGCCTTTATACCTTCCGGTGTTTTGGAATAATTTAAAGCTATTTGTTCAAGCTGTAGGATCATGACTTCTTTTCCGCTCATTTTACCTGTATTAAAAGCATTTAATAGCTGAAATTTTGGGATTAGGGCATCTTTGGGATACTTTTGTATAGTCTGGTCTATAATATCCCGGCTATCAGCAAATTTCTCAGATTCATATAGAGCGTATGCTTTTTTATACTCATTTTCAACATCTGCAGAAGACTTTACAAATGAGTTATTTTTAGGATTTCTTGCAAATTCTGCATAAGAAGTATAAGGATAATCCGCCAAAAGAATCTGTTTCGCTCTTTCTGACGCCTGCGGATTCTTCTGATAATTCATGGCAAATATTTCATAGAGAGCCTGAAGCATTACTTTTTCCTCAGGTTTTACATCAACAAGATCATATAAAGTTTTTGTGGCTAAAGGAGTATTCGTAAAATAGTTCTGGTACATCACGCCCAAGCCAAGAGAAGCGGTATCCCTGTCTTTCTTTAATTGCCCCAATTTTTCCTGATCAGTAGGGATTTGCTCAATATAGTAGGTTGCTTCAAAACGTCTCGGGTTAGGAGCAGAAGTTACTCCCAGAGCTTCATTTTTCATGTCTTCAATAGTGGCCATTTTTTTAGAATAACGCCAGTTGTCAGACAGTGCCCTGTCTCCCCAAATCTGTTTAAACGAAGAAGTTCCTTTACTAATCGTTCCCGTATTACTGAAATAAAAGCCTTTCGTGGTAACCCCGAAATCTTCAAAAGAATTGGCATTATTGGCAAATATAGAATTGGCACTGTAATCTCCACCATCAAAACCTTTGCTTCTTTCTGCCCGTCTTCTCTCCTGCTCTTCTCTTTCTTCCTTCGCTTTCAGTTTAGCGATATATTTTGTGAAAAAGTCAGTTTTCTGAGGTTCACTCATCTTCGCTAAAGAAAGAATACTGTCATTCTTCTTGATCAGATAATAGTTTTTGGAGATCTTCTTGATATATCCGGATTGATCCTTTAAAAGAATTTTTGAAGGTTCATAGGTCATCACCGCAAGCGCAGAATCATAATAAGTTCCGGCGCCGATGTAGTCGTTTTTTTCAAGATAGCTCTTCCCTATTTCGTAATAAGTAAGGCCTCTCACCTGGGGATCAGAAACTTTCTCAAATAATGATTTCCTGAAAAACTGCTGAGCTTCATCCTGCTTGCCTGCCTTATTGGCCATTAAACCTAAAGCATAATAAAATTCATTCTTTCTGGAGCCGTAAGTTCCTTTTTTACTGATCCCTTCAAGATAATTTTTCGCCCCGTTATAATCTCCTTTCCCATTGAAAGTCTTGGCAATAGCAATTTGGGATTTTACTTCAAATTCAAAATCGTTGGCATATTTATAAGCCTGTGTAAAGCTTTCACGGGCTTTGTCATTTTGGCCCAGGTTTTCAGAAACCTGACCTCTTAGATAAGCAATTCTGCTCTTTAGTTTACGGTCAGAATTCAGTTCAAAAGCCCGGTCAAGTTCAGTAGCTGCTTCCTCTTTTTTTCCTGCATCCAGAAGAGATTCAGCATAATAAATGCTCAATAGTTTTGCATAGCTTTTATTAATATCCTCCCCTTTCAGCTTGGCAAAAGTTTCATGGGCTTTATGATAATCTTCAATCTTCGCATAAGCAACGCCCTGGTAAATTCTTGCCAAAGGAAGTCTTTTATCATCCTTCATGTGAGTGAAAACATAATTCAGTGCATCAAGAGCCTGTACCGCTTTATTTTGGTAGATTCTCGACTGTACAAGGATCATGTAAGCATCGAAAATTTTCTTATTTTTTTCTTCGCCGCTTCTGATAACGGAATATTTGGTGATTGCTTTTTGAGCTTTTGCTTCAGCAATTTCTAAAGTAGTTGCCCCCTTGTTCTGTAGGTCATCTGGATTTTCGGGAGAATTTCCATTAGCAGGCTTACCTGGTGGCATTCCGGGCATTCCCCTTCCTGAAGATGGAGCGTTTACTTCAGCCATTTTCATAGAATTTTCGGCGAAAGCAGCAGATTGCCCCAGATCACTTCCCAGAGGCTGGTCTTCAAAAGTAAGAATAGGAATGTAAGGTGCATAAAAATTGTCTTTATGTCCCTTATCTCTACTCGTGAACTCACTGTTTAACGCGTCTTTAGCATTAAAAAGGGTATTATAGTAGGTGTTGAATCCTTTCATGAATTTTGAACGCTGTTCCGGCTTTTTGATCTTAGTAGCACAGGAAGCAACGAGACACATGATTAGAAGAAATAAAATATTCTTTTTCATTATTCAATATAACTCTCTTATCTGCTTTTTATTATCAGCAGTTGATGATTTTGTAAAAATAACAAAATTTTGTAATGAATAAGATTTATATTTCCTTCAAAATTTTGTAAACCAAATGGGTAGGAAGCCCCATGATTGTATAAAAGCTTCCGCTCAGCTTTCTGATCTTTGCCATACCCAGCCATTCCTGAATGCCATAGCTTCCTGCTTTATCAAAAGGTTTATAATTCTGAACATAATAATCTATTTCATCATCGGTAATTTCATCAAATTCTACATCTGCCACATCGGTTTCTGTAATGGTTTTATCAGTGGTTTTTATACTGATTCCGGTGTACACCTGATGCGTTTTCCCGGAAAGCATTCGGAGCATCTGTCTGGCATCCTTCTCATCTTTTGGCTTTCCAAGGATTTGTCCATCTGCTGCCACGACAGTATCAGCAGTCAATAAAACTTCATCAGCAGTTAATTCTCTGAATGCCCTTGCCTTTAGTTCAGAAAGATAGGCTGCGGCTTCTCCTATTTTGATATGCTCAGGAAGAATTTCTTCACAGTCTATTTTCACCACTTCAAAATCAAAGCCTAAGTTAGTAAGCAGTTCTTTTCTCCTCGGTGACTGGGATGCTAAAAGTAATTTCATAAAAAGAGTTTATACAGATTGGGTATTATCATCATGCCAGTTCCCCTGAACCTTCATTACCTGCTCTATGACGTCACGTACCGCACCGCTTCCGCCTTTTTTGGTAGAAATGTAATTCGATATGCCTTTCACTTCAGGAACGGCATTTTCGGGGCACGCAGCAATTGCAGAGTTTTCCATAATATGGATATCCGGAAGATCATCACCCATCGTAAGGATCTCTTCATTTTTAAGATTATATTTCTTTTTAAAATCTTCAAAATCAGCCATCTTATTGTGGGATTTTGGATAATAATCATCTATTCCGAGATAATTGATTCTGTGTTTCACCATATCATCATTTCCGCCCGTAATGACACCTATTAAATAATTGTTTTTTAATGCTTTAACAACAGCGTATCCGTCCAGGACATTCATTACCCTGCACATATTTCCTCCGGGCATCAGATACACACTTCCATCCGTAAATACTCCGTCTACATCAAACACAAACGCTTTAATATCTTTTAATTTCTCTTTATAACTCATACATTTTCTGAATAGAATGATTCATTGTCTTATAAATTTCAAGACTTTCGTCTTTTAATAACTGCTCATGTAATTCCAGCACTCTTACATCATTTCTTACTGCCGGTCCTGTTTGGGCATCCTTAGGTTCAATTTCATGAATTTTCTTCACTGTTTCATCAATAAGAGGCAGAAAATAACTAAAAGGAATTTCCTGCGAATCAGAAATCTCTTTGGCTCTTGCAAAAAGATGATTAACGAAATTGCAGGCAAAAACAGCTGTAAGATGAATATATTTTCTCTTTTCGTGGTTGCTTTCCATTACATTTTGTGAAATTTTGGAAGCAAGATCAAAAAGAATCTCCTTATCCCTTTCATTTTCAGTTTCTATGAAAAATGGGATCTTTTCGTAATCAAGCTCTTTCGATTTTGAAAAAGTCTGCAAAGGATAAAAGCTTGATTTTCTGTATTCCCCCGATAGAATTTCTTTGGGAAGAGATCCTGAAGTGTGGGCAACCAGTGCGTCCTTTTTGGTGATAACCTTAGATACATTTTCCACAGAAGCATCACTTACACAGATGATGTACAGATCCGCATCCTCCAGATGTTCCGTAGAATATGGGACATCCAGTTCTTGAGAGATTTTCTTCAGTTCTTCTCCATTTCTGCCAAAAATCTGCAGCAATGGAATTTTTTTAAGACTGAAAGCTTTTGCCATATGGTAGGCCACATTTCCGGAACCTATGATTACAATTTGCATCTAACAAAGATAAGATTTTAAAGGAAGATGGAAGAAAGAAGCCTGAAGTTTATAAGCAGCCCCCTATTCCCTACTGCTTAAGGCTCACAGCATAAACATCTGATATTATTTTAAATATTTGGACTGAAAATTGAATAAGTAATTTAACTTTCGGTTATTTTTGTAATCCAAAACAGTGAAAGCATCTTATGAAGATTAAGGACGCGGAAATTATTTCGTTGATGCAGAATCCACGGACCCAGGAAAAAGGGGTACGTGCCTTGATGGATGCTTATCAGAGCAGGTTGTACTGGCATATCAGAAGAATTATTGTAGATGGAGATCTTGCCCAGGATACGCTGCAGGAGACATTTATTAAAGCTTATCAGAATTTTCACCAGTTCAAAAATGACAGCCAGCTGTATACCTGGCTTTACAGGATTGCCACCAACGAGGCATTACAGCAGGTCAACAAGATGAAGAAAATGCAGAAGACGGATGAAGATCCGGAGTATTATATGCAGAATCTGGTAGCAGACAATACAGCAGGAGATGCTGAAGAAATACAGCTGCTGCTCCAAAACGCTATACAAAGCCTGCCTGAAAAGCAGAAACTGGTATTTATGATGCGGTATTATGATGATCTGCCTTATGAAGAGATATCTAAAATTGTAGATATGTCTGTAGGGACTTTAAAGACGAATTATCATTATGCCAAACAGAAAATAGAAGAATTTATTAAAGAAAATTACGAAAAATAATTTTTGACCCACCCAAGATGAAAGAGTTCGACATAGAAAAACTAGAACGAAAGAATATTTACAAAGTTCCGGATGATTTGTTTCAAAACATCCAGGACAACGTAATGAACGAAGTGAAAACAGAGAAAAAAGTACCTGTTTTCAAGCTTAACTGGATGTATGCCGCAGCGGCATCACTGGTTTTGATATTCGGGGCAACGTATGTTTTTAATTCTGACAACGATCCGGCAAAAGACATGTTGAATCCTCAGTCATATGCTTCCAATATGCAGAAGCCTAAAACAGAAAGTGAACGTGCTTATGAAACGCTGGAAGCAGATTTAACTTCTGTTGAAAATAATAATCAAACAGTTGCAAATCAGTCGACTAAACCGGTTTCATATACTCCAGAGAAAGGAAATGAAAATGTAACGGAACGAAAGCCTGTGAAAGCAACCTCTAAAAAAGAAGATACTAAAATGAATGAATATCTGGATTCCTTTTCTAACTCTGAAATATCAGAACTGGCAAGCAATTCTACCCAGGACGTTTATTTAGATTTATATAATTAAGAAAGATGAAAAAGATATTATTTACGTTTTTTATTATTTATGGTTTTGGTCTGAATGCACAAAATGCCCAGACTACAGATTATGACTGGAAAAAGATGGACCCTAAACAAAGAAAAGAGGTAATCAACAATCTTTCTCCGGAAGAAAGAAAAGAGCTTCTCAAGAAATTCAGAAATAATATGGTGTTGGAAAGTCTTGAAATTGATGCCAATGATAAAACAGAATTTACACAGCTATATAATGAATATCTTGAAAATCAGAAACAGATAAAAGGTCAGTTTGATCCTCATTTTAATCCTGAAACTTTATCGGATGATGAAGCCAAGGCAAAGCTCCAGCAGAGCTTTGAAGTAGGGCAAAAGCTGTTAGATAATAGAAAGAGGTATGCTGATAAAATGCAGCAGGTAATTCCCTGCCAGAAAGTATTAAAACTGTTCCAGTCAGAGGGTATGATGAGAGATAAAATGAATGAAAGAAAACCTCACAGCGGGCATGATAACACGGCAAGGCCCAAACAAAACCCATAATAGTTTATTTTTTTAATGTTGGACGGCTCTTACAGACAATTGTTTGTGAGAGCCGTTTAGTTTTAAAGCAAATTCATATTTTTACGGACGAATTAAAAAAAACAAATGAAAAAAAAATTATTATTTCTATTATTCTCTAACTTTATTTTTGCTCAAAAAGAGCAGTTTATAGACCTGAGACAGAACATAAAAGATAAAAAACATTTTGCAAAATCTCTTACTTTGCTAGACAGGAGGGAAGATAAAAACATAGGAATAGTTTCTCACAGAAAAGAACCTTTTGAAGTAAAGTTTGAAAAAGATGATTTGGAAAAATTATTTTCTGATTGGTTTGTAGAAGATAATAAGGTACAGGGAAATATTCAATATTATCTTGTGCTGGAAAATTTAAAAGTTAATGATATACCAACTGAAAGATCCGTTATGGGACATCTTGAATTGAAAATCTCTACCTTTTTAAAAAGAAATGATCATTATTATTTTTTGAAAAAACGGACCATTTCAAAAGATTATCCACAGAAAGATCATGCCTATATTACAAGAGCTATAGCGGCTAGAATATCATCAGAATTAGCCAATATTATCAAAGATTCATACACTGAAACCGGACTCAATAGTCCTATTTTAGAAACCGATCTTGGAAATTATGAAAAAATAATACCTGAAAACTTATCAGTTTATAGTTCTGAAACTTTTACGGACGGTGTTTATAAAGATTATAAATCATTTGCTGAACAAAAACCGGATAAAGAATTTGCAGTAAAAAAGAATAAAGATGGTGTAATTAGAGGCGTGAAAAGAGTCGATGGTTACGATAATCTTGGTAAAGATGTTTATGCAATTATTGATAACGGAATTGCTTATAAAAAAACACCCGTAAGTATTATCGAAATTGAAAAAGATAATGACGGAATTTTCATAATGGCATCTCAGGAAGAAATTTTTCCACAGTATAACAGTACTCCTGTTATTGTAGGAGCAGGTGCTGCCGGTGTTATTGGAGGTTTGGTTGCTGCTGTAGTAATAGATATTGCTGCTGCAAAAATCCGCAAAAAGAATGAAGCGTATTACAGAATAGGAATTGATAAACTTACGGGAGAATATATTTTACCCGAAAATTTCGTTAAACCTAGATAAGACATAGCGATAAACGCTCTGATGTGGTTTTGAAACTTCTGATTTATGACTTTTCTGAAGAATAAAAATATATTGAATGTAATTTTGATATGAAGAGAGATAGAATGTCTCTCTTTTTTATCTTTACAAATAAAACAAAAAACAAAATGAGAAAAATAGTATTCTTCCTGTTATTTTCAATGGCTTTATCTGCCCAAAAAAAAGAAATTATTGAACTTAATCAGAATATTAAAGATAAAAAAGGCCTTACCAAATCCTTAACTTTCATAGATAACCGGAATGATAAAACTATTGGGACTATTACCGGTAAAAAAGGCACATCAGACATAAATTTTGCTGATGGAGATTTAAAAAATCAATTCGAAACCTGGTTTTCAAAGGATAATACAGTAAAAGGGAATAATGATATTACTTTAATTCTGGAAGATCTGAAGGCTTATAACGAGCAGGATCCGGGGCAACAAGAAGCCTTTGGAAAAGTAAGGATTAAAATATCAAGCTTTCTGAAAAGAAATGATAGATATTACTTTATCACCCGTTTTGAAAATGTGATCGTTTCAGATCCGAAAAAGACAGGGGATATGCCGAAATTTTTAGCTCAGCAGATCTCCGAGGTGTTCTCAGAATTTATTAAAGGCTCTTATTCCGGGACTGTTTTAGGGGTTATGATTCCTGAAAATGAATTGGGCAATTACAGTCCTTATCTCAATAAAAATTTTAAAGCTTATAATGAGCCTCAACTGGCAGATGGTGTTTATAAAAATTTTAAAAGTTTCTACGATCAGAAGCCGGAGCCAGGTTATTCTATTGTTAAAAATAAAAAAGGAAGACTGATGAATGTGAAATACAAAGATCTTTCAGTTCCGCTCAGTGAAGTTTTCTGTTATGTAGATTCCGGAAAAGCATACCGCGGTATACCTTCAGGATTTGTAGAAATGGTAAAAGGAAATAAAGGATTTTATATCATTTCATCAAGAGCACAGCTTTCCGTTCAAAAGATGACGGGAGGAATGATGGTAGGAGCACTCGCCGGCGGTGTAGTCGGAGCACTTGTCGGAGGGGCTCTTGATCCGGGAACATCTCACACGGCGGCAATAACCGGTGCAAAGACGACAACATCTTCGAAGGTATATATAGATTCTTTAACAGGCGCTTACGTCTTCGAAAAATAAATTTCACACGGAAAATTAAAGAGAGATAATCTCCTGCATTTTTTTATCTTTGCAAATTACAACGTTCTTAAATGAAAAACATACGAAATTTTTGCATAATCGCTCATATTGACCACGGTAAAAGTACTTTGGCAGACCGTCTTTTAGAGTACACCAATACGGTTACTCAGAGAGAACTGCAGTCTCAGACCTTGGATGATATGGATTTGGAGAAAGAACGTGGGATTACCATCAAGTCTCACGCGATCCAGATGGATTATGAGTATAAAGGAGAAAAATATATCTTAAACCTTATCGATACCCCGGGACACGTAGACTTCTCTTACGAAGTTTCCCGTTCTATTGCTGCTTGTGAAGGAGCACTTCTTATTGTAGATGCAGCACAGAGTATCCAGGCACAGACCATCAGTAATCTTTATTTAGCATTAGAAAATGACTTGGAAATTATTCCAATTCTTAATAAAATAGATCTTCCATCTGCAAATCCAGAAGAAGTTACCGACGAAATTATGGGACTTTTAGGATGCAAATATGAAGATGTTCTTAGAGTTTCAGGAAAAACAGGGGAGGGAGTTCATGATTTGCTTGAGCAGATTGTCAACAGAATTCCTGCTCCGGTTGGAGATCCTAAAGCACCACTGCAGGCCCTTATTTTTGACTCAGTTTACAACCCGTTCAGAGGAATTGAAGCGTATTTCAAAGTAGTCAACGGAAGTATTTCTAAAAACGAGAAAATAAAATTTTTCGCTACAGGAAAAGAATATGGCGCTGATGAAGTAGGAACTTTGAAACTGAAACAGGTTCCGAAAAAGACCATTGAATGTGGTGATGTAGGCTATATTATTTCAGGAATTAAAGACGCAAGAGAAGTAAAAGTAGGGGATACCATTACCTCTTTTGTAAATCCTGCTGATTCGGCAATCGATGGTTTTGAAGAAGTAAAACCAATGGTATTTGCGGGAATTTATCCTATTGAATCTGAAGATTTTGAAGAATTAAGATTCTCACTTGAAAAATTAAGACTGAATGATGCTTCACTGGTTTTCGAGCCGGAAAGTTCTGCCGCACTTGGCTTTGGTTTCCGTTGCGGATTCCTAGGAATGCTTCACATGGAAATTGTTCAAGAGCGTCTTGACAGAGAGTTTGATATGAACGTTATTACCACAGTACCCAACGTTTCATACCATGGATATTCTAAAAAAGAACCTGACACTCCAATTTTGATCAATAACCCGTCAGAAATGATGGACCCAAGTATTTTAGATAGAGTAGAAGAGCCTTTTATTAAAGCTTCTATCATTACTAAGTCAGATTTTGTAGGTCCAGTAATGACACTTTGTATTGAAAAAAGAGGAGAGATTGTTAACCAGAGTTATTTAACGGCAGACAGGGTAGAATTAACATTCAATATGCCTTTGGCAGAAGTTGTTTTCGACTTTTATGACCGTCTGAAATCTATTTCCAAAGGATATGCGTCATTCGATTATTCTCCGATAGGAATGCGTTCTTCCAAATTGGTTAAAATGGATATCCTGATCAACGGAGACATGGTAGATGCCCTTTCTTCACTGATTCACGACAGTAATGCTTACTATATCGGTAAAAAGATGTGTGAGAAACTTCGTGAACTGATCCCGAGACAGCAGTTTGATATTGCAGTTCAGGCAGCACTGGGAGCGAAAGTGATCGCCAGAGAAACCATCAAAGCCTTAAGAAAAGACGTTACCGCAAAATGTTACGGTGGAGATATCTCCAGAAAACGTAAACTTCTTGAAAAGCAGAAAGAAGGTAAAAAGAAAATGAAGCAGATTGGTAGAGTAGAAGTACCGCAATCAGCGTTCATGGCTGTATTAAAACTAAACGATTAATATAAAAAAGACCGGTAATTTCTACCGGTCTTTTATTTTTCAGAAAGTTCGTTGTTTCTCCGTGAGATTGGCTTGTATCACCAATGCACCGAGGCCAAGAATCACTTCGGCAATGCCTAATGTTCTAATAAGATTGATCCCGCATACGAGACATTCAGGTTCCGGGAAAGGCTTTTTCCCGACAACGATGATCAAAACTCCTCCTATGATAATAATGACCACGATAAAGGCTCTTAATAATGTTTTCATGATGGTATAAATTTTTATTTTCTATACCAAAGTTGAGCATATCTGCCTTCAAATCTATAAGGAAAATCACTGTTTCAAACAAGGGATTTCTCCGGTTTTTATTTATTTCTCGTGAATTTTATTTCTATGCTTTTGTGTTCTTTTCCTGTTTTAGAGTCGGGGCCGTACATTTCCATGGTGTGGTTATTATCGTCAGTAAATAGGTATACTTCTCTGAAATCACATTCTTTTCCGGGTCTTGCAGGATCAGCCATTTTTCCTTTGAATTCAAGGGACTTTTTAGCAGCATCCCAGTCACCCTCTGCATGCATAATACCCGTTCCCATATTATCTATCCAGGTGCTTACAAACTTTTTCTTTGCATTATCATAGCCTATCAGGCTCATTCCTTCAAAAGGCATTCCCATAAAACTTCCTTTGTAATTGCTTTGCTGATAACGTCCTCCGAAGATCATTTTATTGGTACATTCAGCCTGACTGGTCGCGGGTTTTCCATCCGATTCCATCCATATGGTTGAAGATCCTGTCCAGTTTCCGTCATATTTTGCCAGCATTTTGTGAAGCTCTCCGGGGGTAGCGTAGTCCATCCACGCTTTCATGGCAGCAGCAGAATCTACAGGTTTCCATTCGGTTGAATCCATTTTTGAGGAACTTTTTTCTGTCACGGGTTTTCCTTTCTCACAGGCAGTAAGAAGAAAAACAATTGAAAATAATAACAATAGATTTTTCATAATTAGTTAATTTTAAATGAGTTAATGTGAAATAAAGTTAGTTAGTTTTATTATGCAGTCAATTGTTTTTTTGATGTCATTTATAAATTGTACCTTTGTGTATTCATAACGCAAATTAACTATGCAGGCAATAAAAGTTGCGGTAGACGCCGTCATTTTCGGGTACTTTGATAAGCAGGATCTTCAGCTCCTATTAATCAAAAGAAAGATAGAGCCCTTCAAAGGAGGCTGGGCGCTTCCCGGCGGTCTCGTTCTGGATGATGAAAACCTGGATGATGCGGTTAAAAGAGAATTGCACGAAGAAGCAGGCATAAAGCCCGATTTTCTGGAACAACTCTATACTTTTGGCAACGTAGGCCGCGATCCGAGAAACAGAGTGGTTTCCGTGGCTTATTTGGGCCTTGTGAACCCTTCCTATCATGAACTCTTTGCCGATTCTGATGCCGAAGACGCACAGTGGTTCAGTGTAAATAAACTTCCCAAACTGGCTTTTGATCATCAGAGTATTATTGATATTGCGTTAAAAAGACTTCGTACCAAGATCCAATACCAGCCAATCGGCTTTAATCTTCTCAATGAAGAATTTCCTTTTTCAGACCTTGAAAATTTGTACAGAACCATCGTCGGACGTGAAATAGACCGAAGAAATTTCCGTAAAAAAATCATGAGCTATGGCCTGCTTAATGAAACCAACAACGTTAAAAAAGAAGGCAGCGGAAGACCCGGAAAACTGTTCACATTCAATCAGGAGAAATATGAAGAACTGGAAAAAGAAGGCTTCTATTTCGAAATCAAATAATCTTTACTCAAACCGAATCAAGTTTAGATTTACATCAAAAACCTCCCTTTTTATCATTTAAAACAACATAACTAAAATTTTAGTTTGTTGTATATTGGTGTTATTTGTGAAAACATTAGTGTCATTTGTGTTTAAAAAAACAATCAAAACAATTAAATT
Organism: Chryseobacterium sp. W4I1; assembly: GCF_030816115.1. Lineage (NCBI taxonomy): Bacteria > Pseudomonadati > Bacteroidota > Flavobacteriia > Flavobacteriales > Weeksellaceae > Chryseobacterium > Chryseobacterium sp. W4I1. The sequence goes on along the minus strand of NZ_JAUSXQ010000001.1, from coordinate 3,879,576 downwards.
TTAATATTGATAATCAATGTTTTAAATATTTAGTGTTAAAATAACGCAAATATAATTTGGCTGTAATATGATATTGTTTTACATTTGCGTAATAATAACACAATCATGAAATACACCTTACCAAATATTATTGAAAAATTTCAGAGAAAAGAGAAACTTGAATTTCTATTCTTCTGGGGGCACACTGTAAAACATGAGATCACCAAATCATGCTTCAGTCAATGGTTTCCTATTCAGTTTGAAGAAAACGGAACTTTTTATAAAACTGCCGAACATTATATGATGGCCGGAAAAGCAAAACTGTTTAATGATCAGGAAATCTTACGGAAAGTTTTAAAATCCGAAACGCCTAATGAAGCTAAAAGCTTAGGAAGAAAAGTGAAGAATTTTGACCCGAAACTTTGGGACGAACATAAATATGAAATCGTAAAGAGCGCCAATCTTTTGAAATTCTCACAAAATCTAAAGTTTCAGAATTTTCTGTTGGCAACTGATGATAAGATTTTAGTAGAAGCCAGTCCTTATGACAAAATCTGGGGAATCGGAATGCTGGAAACAGATACCAGAGCTCTTGATCCAAAACTTTGGGATGGTGAAAATCTGCTGGGATTTGCTTTAATGGAAGTAAGAGACGAATTGAGAAGGTAAAAACACAGCCACTAAACACAAAATAGTATTATGGAAAAGATAGAACTTCACCCACAGATCTTTCTGATCGAAGATTTTCTGACTTCCGCTGCCTGTGATGAATATATCGCAATGGCTCAGGAAAAGGTATTTGAAGAAGCGAAGATCAATATGAATGGCCGCCAGATGATGAGCAAAGGGATTCGGAACAATGATCGACTGATGGTTTTTGATAACGAGTTAGCAGAAGATCTTTTCAAAAAAGCAGCAGAATTTCTTCCTCAGGAACATGAGAACTATAAACTTCAGAATTTTAATGAAATGTTGAGGGTTTATAAATATTCTCCCGGACAGCGGTTCAAAATGCACAGGGACGGAAGCTATATCCGGAATGAAAATGAAAAAAGTTTCTATACGTTCATGATCTATCTGAATGACGATTTTGAAGGCGGAGAAACTGAATTTGAAAACCTGTTCACCGTAGCTCCTAAAAAAGGATCAGCATTGGTTTTTTATCATCCGGTAAGACATGAAGGGAAAACCCTGATGAGCGGAAATAAATACGTTTTGAGAACGGATGTGATGTATTCCAATGAGTAGTAATCTTTAAAAGGATAAGCATAACTATGCCTTTTTTAATTAGCGTAAAAACAACACAAAACAATAAAAATGGAAGAAGAACTAAAACCGAGATTCATCGAGTCATTACAGAGAAACAATGACCAGATCAGAGAAGACCGTGCACGTACCATTGGAGCAGATTCCGAATTGATCTACAGGCGCAGGGTGGAAGACATTGAACTGAAAATAAAGCGGCTGGAGCGTGAGCAGGAAGGCCTCATCGATATCAGCCCTTTAGACAGGAACAGCTTGACATTTGCTGATTTTCAGCCGGAAGCATTTGTTCAGAAAGATTTAGAATATTCATTAACAATCAGAAATTTAAATATTCAGCTGGAAGTCGCCGTAAAGAGATTTGAATATTTATTCGGTAAAACATTTTAGTTATGGGAAGTACAAGATACGATATGGATGCTCGTTTTGACAGAGCAAGAAAAGCAGGTTACGGAACTAAATCCGCAGGTGAAATTTTCACTCAGAATGCAGAAAGAAGCGCTCATGAATCTATGAACCCTAACGGAATTTCTTTTAGAGAATCGAGAGATTCTTCCGTACACCCGAACTCTGTTCCTATCATTTTAGGATTGGATGTGACGGGAAGTATGGGACATATTCCGCACGAACTTATTAAAGAAGGACTTCCTAAGTTAATGGGAGGAATTATCCAGGGAGGTGTTCCGGATCCGGCGCTTTTATTTTTAGGAATCGGAGACCATGAATGTGACGCCTTTCCTTTGCAGGTCGGGCAGTTTGAATCAGGAGATGAGGAACTGGATATGTGGCTGACCCGTACTTATATTGAATCCGGTGGTGGTGGAAATGCAGGAGAAAGTTATCTGTTGGCGTGGTATTTTGCCGCTTTCCATACGAGAACCGATGCATTTGAAAAGAGAAACCAGAAAGGGATTTTGTTTACGGTAGGTGATGAGCCTTGCTTAAAAACACTTCCGGCATCCGCGATCAGGGAAATTATGGGAGCGGGACAGCATACTTACACACATTTTGAGTTACTGGAAGAAGCGAAAAAGCGATACGAGGTGTATCACATCAATGTTCTGCATTCTGATCAGGCGATGAGAGCAAATAGTGGCTGGAAGGAATTATTAGGACAAAACTGTTTATCAATAGTTGATCACAGAGACATTCCAAATGTTATAAAAGTAGTCATCTGTGACCGGTTTAAAAATGAAACGTTCAGACCAGCAGAAGGAGGCGGATTGGATCATATTCAAATGTTTTAAGTCATGAAAAAGGCACAAATAGTAATAGGCTTGGGTTTTGGTGATGAAGGAAAGGGAATCACTACAGATTTTCTCGCGCAACAAAACCCTGAGTCTGTTGTCATCAGGTTTTCAGGAGGGCAGCAGGCAGCGCATACGGTAATGATTGATGGTAAAAAGCACATTCATTCCAGTTTTGCGAGTGGAGCCCTGCGTGGGTTGCCGTCTTATTTTACGGAACATTGCACCATTCATCCTGTATTTTTATTCAATGAAAGAAAGGAATTAATGGAGAAAAACGGAAATACAGAACTGCATATTCATCCGCTGGCGAAAGTCACCACTCCGTTTGATGTCTGGCAAAACAGGACCAATGCAAAAATCCTGAAGCACGGAACTTGTGGAAAAGGAATCGGAGCAACGATGAAAAGACATGAAAGCCCGTACAAACTATTTGCAGCCGATTTAATAGCTCCAAGATCAATGCTGATCGAAAAATTGAAAGGAATAGCCTATTACTACGGCTTTATGGATGGAAATCAGCTGGAAGAAGCGATGCATGATTTCTTAAATGCGGTAGATCAGATCGATTGGAAAATAGATGATTATAACTACCTGAATTCATTTGAAAACCTCATTTTTGAAGGCAGCCAGGGAATTCTTCTGGATATGGATCACGGCGTATTTCCGAATGTGACTTACGCGAATACCACTTCGAAAAATGCTTTTGAGATCTGCAGGCTTTTGAAAATAGAGGTTATTGAGATGTATTATGTGACCAGAAATTACTCAACCCGTCACGGAAGTGGCTGGATGAGCGGTGAAAAGGAAGTACTCCTGAAGAATAATGAAGAGGAAACTTGTGTCTTTAATGATTATCAGAAAGAGCTCCGTTTTGGAGAACTGGATTATGATCTGCTGAATTATGCCCTTCTTTTGGATGGCGCTTATGGTTCAGCCACACAAAAGAACCTGGTTGTTACGTGTCTTGATCAGACCGAAGAGCAATTTAAAATAGAAAAATTAAAAACAAAATTTAATAAAGTCTACGGATCCTATTCTCCGTTTTCAAAAGACTTTAAACCAATTTTTTAAATCAAATAATGGTTTTATATTTAATGGCAGAAAGGAGCCGAATACCAATACGATGATGAAAGAATTTGAAATAAGAGCAGATTACAGCAGAGATACGATTGTGATATACCAGTCATACAATGAGCAGATTGCAAAATCTGCCGTGATGAATCAGAAGTTTTCTGCTCCTTTTTCATTTAACAGGATGACGTGGATCAAGCCTTCCTTTCTATGGATGATGGAACGGAGTAATTACGGACAAAAATCCGGGCAAGAATGTACGCTGGCCATCCATATCAAAAGAGAAGCGTGGGAAAAAGCGCTAAGCAAAGCCATTTTAACTTCTCCTGAAAAAAGGGTATATCCCAATCCGGGAAACTGGGAAAAAGACTTTGAAAAGGCTGAGATTTATGTACAGTGGGATCCGGAAAGGAATATTAAAGGGAATAAACTGGAATACCGTTCCATTCAGGTAGGCATCAGCCGGTATCTGATTGAAGAATTTAATAATGAATGGATCGTTAAAATTGAAGATTATACGCCTTTGGTCAAAAAAATCTTAAATTTTACCAAATCAGGAGCATATGATAAAGCAAAAAAATTATTACCCATTGAAAAATTGTATCCATTGCCAGCTGAACTGGCTCATAAAATAGGAGCGATTATTTAAAAACAAAAACTATGAAAACAATACCTCTTGACTTAAAGCTAAAGAACGAATGAAAGAGATACACTATTTAAAAGGAGACGCGACCAATCCTCAATCCGAAGGAAATAAGATTATCGTCCATATCTGTAATGATATTGGCGGTTGGGGAAAAGGTTTTGTAATGGCGATTTCTAAAAGATGGAAACAGCCAGAGAAAGAGTATAGGGAATGGTTTAAGAGCGGAGAGAGGTTTGGTCTTGGAGAAATCCAGATGGTTCAGGTTGAAAAGGATATTTGGGTTTGCAATATGATTAGTCAGCATAAAATTATAACCAACTCCAACGGAATCCCACCGATCAGATACGAAGCTGTAGAAAAATGTTTGGAAAAACTAGCTCTTGACGCTTTAAAACTTAATGCAGAAGTACATATGCCGAGAATTGGCTGTGGCTTAGCAGGAGGAAAATGGGACGAGATAGAACCCATTATTGAAGAAACATTAGTCAGAAATAGTATCCCGGTATATGTTTATGACTTTGAATAATATAAAAATAAATTTAAAAGGGTGGTTTTTGCAGTCTTGACTAAAAATGAAGAGATGCTAAAGCTGTTCGAAACCATATCATGAAAATTAAATTAAAAAAATATAAAGAACAACTACAGGATTGGCCTCAAAAAGGCTATCACATCATGGCTCAATATGATGAAGATAAAATAATTGTCTATCAGTCTTACCGTAAGGAAATTGGAGTTTTTGCGTTTGAAAATCAATATTTTGGAGGAAAATTTAGTCTGGAAAGAATGACATGGATAAAACCTAATTTCCTTTGGATGATGTATCGAAACGGATGGGGAAATAAAGAAGGCCAAGAATATGTCTTGGCGATTCATCTAAAAATGTCTGCTTTTAAAAGGTATTTGGAGAATGCAGTCTATTCTACTTATAATGATAGATTAGAAGTTTCCCGTGAAGAATGGCAGGATCAGGTGAAAGAATCTTCTGTGCGATTACAATGGGACCCGGATCATGATCCTTTTGGGAATAAGCTGGAGAGAAGAGCCATACAAATCGGTTTAAGAAATGAATTTATACGTTCTTTTGCTAGGGAAGACATTTTGTTAATTGAAGATATTTCAGATTTTGTAAAAGAGCAGTACAAGTTTGTTTTAAAGGATGATTTGGACAATCTGATTATTCCTGAGGAAAAACCGCTGTTATTTGATCAGGAAAGTTTAAATGAAAAGCTAAGATTAGATGAAAACTAATTGCCATGAAAATTGAATTGATAAAAGGAGACATCACAAAAATCCAAGCAGACGCTATCGTCAACGCAGCCAATTCATCACTGCTAGGCGGCGGTGGAGTAGATGGAGCTATTCATCGTGCTGGAGGAAAGCAGATTCTTGAAGAATGTATCCAGATCAGGAACAGGCAGGGAAAATGCAGAACTGGAGAAGCTGTGGTTACATCAGCGGGAAATCTTCCGGCAAAGTATGTGATTCACACGGTAGGACCTGTTTGGAACGGAGAAGAAGATAAAAGCTCAAAGCTTTTGGAAGACTCTTATAGAAATTCCTTACAACTGGCGGAAAGTTTGGGGATTAAAACCATTGCTTTTCCCAACATCAGTACGGGAATTTATAAGTTTCCAAAAGAACTGGCCGGAAAAATTGCCGTAGAAACAATAAAAAATTTTCAGTCAGATAGCATTGAGAAAGTTATTTTTGTCTGCTTTGATGATGACAATGAAAAAATTTACAAAAAATTATTAGATTAAAACAAATGAAAAAACTAACCATATTAAGCGGTGCAGGAATCAGCGCCGAAAGTGGAATAAAGACATTCAGAGACGGAGATGGTCTTTGGGAAAATCATAATATAACCGATGTAGCCAGTCCAGAAGGATGGCGAAAAGACAGGGAGCTGGTGCTGGAATTTTACAACCAGAGAAGAAGACAGCTTCATGAAGTCGAGCCTAATGAAGCTCATCGATTGGTCGCAGAACTGGAAAAATATTTTGATGTTCAGATCATTACCCAAAATATAGATGACCTGCATGAAAGAGCGGGATCTACGAATGTTCTTCATATTCATGGAGAATTGTTCAAGTCTTGCTCGTGCAACAATAAAAACCTGATCTATGAGGAAAAAGGAGACATCAAGATTGGTGACAAAGCGGAAGATGGCGCTCAGTTAAGACCATTTATCGTGTGGTTTGGTGAAGATGTTCCTTTGTACAAAACAGCACAGGAAAAGGTAAAAGAAGCGGATATTCTTGTGGTAATCGGAACTTCTCTGCAAGTATATCCTGCGGCAGGGCTGATTCATGAGATCAAAGACGACAGCCTGCTGGTAGTCATCAATCCCAACGAAACCGGATTTGGGTATGGACAAAGAGCTGTAGTGATGAAAGAATCCGCAACTAAAGGAATGAAATTGCTGTTTGAGAAACTTGTCAATTTAGCATAATGGAAAACATTGTTAAAGCCGGAATTTTTGGAGTGTGCATCGGTGATGCGCTCGGGGTTCCTGTAGAGTTCAGGAGCAGAGAGCAATTAAAACGTTCACCCGTGACAAAAATGAGAGCTTTAGGAACACATCATCAACCAGCCGGAACATGGAGTGATGATGGTTCTTTGACTTTGTGTCTTGCAGATAGTCTTTGTAGTGGATATAATTTGGAAGATATGGCTCTGAAATTCCTTCAATGGTACAATGCTGAAATCTGGACTCCTCATGGAAGGGTTTTTGACATTGGTATTGCTACCTCACAAGCCATTCACAGAATTAGTAAAGGGGTATCGCCTACTTTATGTGGAGGAAATTCAGAGTTCGATAATGGAAACGGTTCTTTAATGAGGATCATGCCATTATTATTTTATATTAGGGATTTCCCTATTGAGAAGCGGTTTGATATTACAAAGGATGTTTCCTCTATTACTCACGGGCATATCCGTTCTGCCTTGGCTTGTTTTATTTATTTGGAATTGGCTGTAGAAATTTTGAAAGGAAAAGATAAGTGGGAGGCGTACAGAACAATGCAGGAAAAAGTTAGAAACTTTTTAGATCATAATCCTATTTGTTCCCAAAATGAAATGGATAAATTTCACCGGATTTTAGAATTAAAAGTAGGAGAATATGACGTAGCTCCATTATATACTTTGCAGGAAGAGGAAATAAGTTCTTCCGGTTACGTCCTCCACAGTTTAGAAGCCTCTCTTTGGTGTTTTCTCAACTCCGAAATCTATGCCGAAGCAGTATTAAAGGCAGTGAATTTAGGAGAAGATACAGATACCACGGGAGCTATCACCGGAGGACTTGCAGGGATCTATTATGGATTTGAAAATATTCCGGAAGCATGGGTTTCCGAACTAGTAAGAAAAGATGATATTGAAGTTTTATGTGAAAAGCTTCAGAAAAAATTAATGAATTAAAGACAAAAAACCATGAACGAAATAGAAAACAAAAGAATAAGCAAATTTCTAAGCCTTATTCTGAGACATCAACCCGAGACTATTCAGCTGACACTGGATGAAAACGGTTGGGCAGAAGTGAATGAACTGATTACAAAATCTGCAAAAGGCAGGATGCATTTCAGCTTCGAAGAGCTGGAAGAAGTGGTGGAAACCAATAATAAAAAGCGCTTTGCTTTTAATGAAGACAAAACCAGGATCAGAGCCAGTCAGGGACATTCCATTGATATAGATCTGGCCTTGAAAGCTGCACAGCCACCTGATTTCCTGTATCACGGAACCGCAGAATCGAATATTTCTTCTATTTTGGGCGGCGGAATCGAAAAAAGAGCCAGACAGCATGTTCATCTGAGTGCAGACAAAGAAACAGCAACCAAAGTAGGAATGCGGCACGGAAAACCGGTTATTCTGACCATCAGAACCAAAGAAATGCATGAAGACGGAATTCTTTTCTATCTTTCGGCCAACAAGGTCTGGCTGACAGATTTTGTGGATGCAAAATACATTTCAAAGTAAAATGGGGAGAACATTAGTAATCGGGGACATTCACGGAGGTTTTAAGGCCTTACAGCAGGTTTTTGAACGGGCAGGAGTTACAGCAGAAGATCAGTTTATTTTTCTGGGAGATTATGTGGATGGGTGGAGCGAATCTTCTCAGGTCATCCGTTTTTTGATGGAGCTTTCCAAAAAACAGGAATGCATCTTCATCAAGGGAAACCATGATACCTGGTGTGAAGACTGGCTGTCACTGGGAGAAGGTCCTGATGTATGGCTGTTCAATGGCGGAAAAAGCACGGTTGACAGTTACAATGACTATTCACTGGAAGATCTGGAACTCCATCTTGAATTTTTCCAGCGGATGAAAAGCTATCATGTAGATGATAAAAACCGTCTGTTTATTCATGCAGGATATTCCTCCATGCACGGCCCTGAAAAAGAAGTCTATTCCAGCAATTACCGTTGGGACAGAACCCTTTGGGAAACCGCAGTCGCAATGGACAAGAAATTGGAAAGAAACTCACAACTCTACCCGAAAAGGCTGCTTTTATACAATGAGATATTTATCGGGCATACGCCCACAATAGACATCGGAATTAAACATCCTGCCCATAAAGCCAACGTATGGAATATGGATACCGGAGCCGCTTTTACGGGAGCTTTATCTATGATGGATGTCAATACCAAAGGATTCTGGCAGAGTGATCCGCTTCCATCCCTGTACCCTGATGAAAAGGGCAGGAATAATGACATCATAGGAAATAAAGCCTTATGAAAATAAATCAGAACTTATCAACATACTCCAACCTTATAGGTTTCCAAAACCTATAAGATTTTAATCCATAAAAAGCTCAACATAAATAGCTGTTTTCCAAAGATTAAGCATATTTTCAAACAGCATATTATCCAAAGGAAATTTTCTGTTTTCTTGCGCCTTTTAAAAACATAATCAGGATCAAAAACCTTTCGCCCTTGCGATAATTCAACCTCACGGGACAGAGCCTAACAAATCCGTAATTTCCCTTTCCCACCCAAATCATATTAAGTAATTTTGAAGTCCAAAAACTGCTTCAATGAAACTGAAATATCTCTTAATATTCCTAAGCACATCCTTATTTTTAGCCCAAAACTCATTTCAGACTCCTTTTGAAAAAGGAAACGGAAACCAAACGGTGACCTATGATGAAATGAACAGCTACTATCAGAACCTGGCTAAAAGTTTTAATACCATTCAATACCTTAAAAAAGGAGAAGACGATAATGGAAAGCCTATTTATGTCGTTATTTACAATCCTTTTCCTGAAAAAGATCTTGATAAACTGAGAAAAGATAAAGCTGTTTTATTTGTAAACAACGGAATTCACCCGGGTGAGCCGGACGGAATAGATGCCACCATGATGCTTATGAGGGATCTTGCTACAGGAAAGATAAAAACGCCGCAAAACTTTATTGTGACTGCCATTTCTGCCTATAATGTGAGCGGAATGCTTAACAGGGGCTCTTTCTCCCGAGCCAATCAAAGTGGGCCGGAACAGTATGGTTTCAGAGGAAATGCCAGAAACTATGACTTGAACAGGGATTTCATTAAAGCAGATTCAAAGAATGCCAGAAGTTTTCAGACCATTTATCAGTGGCTGCAGCCGGATGTTTTTATAGACAACCATGTGAGTAATGGAGCTGATTATCAGTATACTTTCACCTATATTTCTACCTTTAAAGAACGTCTTGGAAATACATTAGGCGCTTACTTTTACAATGATTATCAGGCCAAAAATCTTGAAGCGATGAAGAAGTTAGGTTATGAAAGCACGCCTTATGTAAATATTCATGGAGATGTTCCTGATGAAGGATTTGCCGCTTTTGAAGATTCCCCAAGATATTCGACAGGATATACCTCTCTTTTTAATTCTTTGGGAACGGTTCCTGAAACCCATATGCTGAAGCCTTATGACAAAAGAGTGGATGCTACCTACAAATATATGCTGGTCAACCTCCAGAATTTAGACAAAGATTATAGAAAAGTAAAACAGCTACGTCTGGATAACTTAAAGCAGTACAAGGCCGGATTGCAGTACGGAATCCGCTGGAAAATAGATTCTACAAAGTTCTCTACCATGGATTTTAAAGGGTATGAAGGAAGTTATAAACCAAGCGATATTTCCGGAAAACCAAGGCTATATTACGACAGAAACAAACCTTTTACCAGGAAGATCAAACTGTTTATGACAGCCGTTCCTACTGGATATATCACGATTCCTAAATACTACGTGGTTCCACAGTCCCAGTATCGTGTCATTGAAGAACTGCAAAGAAATAAAATCCGGATGACTGTTCTTAAAAAAGACAGCACGGCAACCGTTGAGTCTTATAAGATCAAAGATTTTAAAACCGTTAAAAACCCTTACGAAGGACATTATCTTCATTACGATACAAGTGTGGAAACAGCCAAAAAAAATCAAACTTTCTTAGCAGGAGATTATGTAATTCCAACGGATCAGCCTGGTGTAAAATATGTCATTGAAACACTTGAACCTGAGGCTTTAGACTCATTTTTTAACTGGAATTTTTTTGATGGAATTTTTGCTCAGAAAGAATATTATTCAGCCTATATTTTTGAAGACACGGCATCAGAATTATTGAAGACCGATAAAAAATTAAAAGAGTCTTTTGAGGCTAAAAAAGCATCAGATAAAAAATTTGAAAACGATGGAACCGCCCAGCTGGACTGGATCTACCGGAATTCTCCCTACTTTGAAGAAAAAACGTTCAGACAATATCCGGTTTACAGAATATTATAATCCTTAATTTATAAGTTAAATTGTTGATATTCAGTATTTAATTTTAAGTGTTTTCACCTGTAAACAATGGGTGTTTTTCCTTATGTATTTTGGTCTCCTTCTGCCGAAATTTGCTTTATAAACCAATAAAAACTATAGTTATGGCCACTAAAAAGCAATTTTTCGTTTCACTGGAAGGCGTAGATCTTACAGATGAGCAGTTGAAAAACATCGACAGAGGAATTCAGAGCGTTGTTCTTTCCGAACTATCAAAGATTGACAATACCCAGGCTTTTGGAGCTCACCGGGATTTCAAAGGTTTGATTAGACCGCTGAAAATTAAAGACTGGTTTCCTTGGGGAATCATTATTTTCAAACCGGGGATTGATATCCATAGCCAGGTTAAAGACATTCAGGCTCAAATAAAAAATTATGGAGGCTGATTCCCGTTCTTCAAAAAAGAGGTGTCCCAGTTATGTAGGAAAAGTTGGGGCACAGCTTTTTGGGGTAGTCGGCAAAGACGGGAAGGTACAGTTCATAACACCTCTTACTGTCACAGAAGATTTCCTGGATCAGAATCAGAATAAAAACAGTCTCGAACAGAGATTCCGTTTTACCGGAAAGTGCGTAGAAAAAGGCTGTGCACAGTGGAACGCTAAAGAATCCAAATGTTCCTTATCTCAAAAAGTTCAGAATCTGGACACCCATAAGGAAAAAGAGTTGTTCTTTTGCCCGATCCGGTCTCAGTGCAGATGGTTTTCCCAGGATGGAAAAGAAGCCTGTTTTTCGTGTAATGAGGTCACGAGAAATATGGAAGAACTTCTTGTAAGTACCCAACAATAAAAAAGACGCTTCAATGTGAAACGTCTTTTTTGTCTTTATTTTGGTAAGCCTCTTTTTAGGGCCATTTCTGCGGTCTTAACGGCTGCTTTTTCTTTCCAGTCCATATATTTAGTCTTAAAATTAGACTTCATAATATCATCAAATTTACGCTGTACAGTCAGGTTCCATAAAGAGTGAGCTTTCACTGCCCAGGACTTGTCCCATGCTCTGAGAGAAATAGAGAAACTTCCGTCCAGATATTTCATCCAGTGCCACCATCCGGTAGGCATGAAAAGCGTATCCCCGTGCTCAAGGAAACATTCAATTCCTTCTACACCGTCCAGGGCAGGGTATTTTTCAAAATCAGGATTATCAATGTCATAGTCTTCCAGCGCGTATGTTGCGTACGGTAGCCTGTAAAGTCTTTCTTTCCATTTATATTCAAACAGCTTCACATGCTTTCTTCCGTTGAAATGCGTATGGAAAATATGCGCCATATCAATATCAAAGTGAAGGAAAGTCACAGAACTTTTCCCACCAAAAAACATGGAAGGATATTTATCAAGAAAACCACCCATAAGTTCTTTTGGAGCAATAAAGTCATCCATCAATTTACCGGCGTGTTTTATCGGGTCAAAAAAGAAAATTCTCAGATCGGTAGGCTCTCTTTGGATAAGATCTATATAATCTCCGAACTTCATTTTTGTAGTGGGCGTATTGATGGGAGCTGCGGGATCGGCCTTTTTTGAATCATATAGAGGAACTTCTACATCACCTACCACTTCCTTTACATAATCCATCGTCCATTTTTGATAGGCGGGCCATTTTTTTGCCATGTTTTTAATGACAACGGGCCTTCTGGGCTTTAGATATTTTTCCATAAACTCTTCCTGAGTAATATCATCTACAACATCTATAGGCTTTAAAATAATTCCCATTATATAAATTTTATGTTACAAAATTATTAAATAAATACATATGAATCAGTGTTTAAGTTTTTTTTAATCTATGATTCAAATCAACTTTAACGATTAGACTAAATAGAAATAAGAAAATTATTCCTTTCGGCAAATCTTAGTCATTTCCTCGTAATAAGTCAATATTTAAAGGAAAAATCTTAAACGAAGATAATAGAAATGAATTAATCACACACCAATTTACAAATAGATTTTAAAGAATTTGCATACCAAACGAACTATAATTACAAAATTGATAGATGGCTGTTTAAATGCATTAACTTTTCTTATTTAAAAACAAAAGCATTTTCTAATGCAAAAAAATTAAAACATTCTACCAAATAATTAGGAATATAAAAAATATCACTAAGTTTATAGTGTTAAAGGCATTTAACCTTTATCTATAAAATCCATCTTTATAAAAAGTGTAACAAAAAACACAAGCTGCAAACTAATTAGGCAAATAATAAATTATGAAAAGAAAGATTTCCTTATTGCTGATGCTTTTTTTTACCGTGCTTACTTTTGCACAGAAAACAGTGTCAGGGAAAATTACCGATGAAGACGGATCACCGATTCCCAGTGCCAGCGTTACGGTAGAAGAGCCAGGCAAGGATGCTATTCTGGCCTACGGAATCACCAATTCTAAAGGAGAATACAAAGTGACATTCACGTCTGCAGAACCCAATGTAGATCTTAAGGTAAAAGCATTCAATCAGAAGCCACTTACCAAACAGATCGGCAACAGTGACCAGGCGCTCACTTTTAAAATGCAGTCTGAAGCCACAGAAATAAAAGAAGTACAGCTGAAAACCAAGATGATCACAGCAAGAGGAGACACCATTGCTTACGATCTGAAGGCATTTGACAGCAAAAGCGATAGAACTCTTGCCGATGTAATGAGAAAAATCCCGGGAATTGAAGTCAATAAAGACGGTTCCATTCTTTACCAGGGAAATGCCATCAATAAATTTTATGTGAACGGAAAAGACCTGATGGAAGGAGGTTACGGAACAATCAACAACTCGCTTCCAAAAGATGCTGTACAGAAAGTCGAAGTCCTTGAAAACCACCAGCCGGTAAAGATCCTTCAGGATAAAGTGCCGTCAGACCAGGCTGCCATCAATATCAAATTAAAAAACTCTGTAACCATGACCGGAAGAGGAGAAGTGGGAACAGGTTTCGGAGACCCATGGCTATGGAATGTGAAATTGACACCAATGTTCTTCGGGCAAAAAAGCCAGTGGGTAGTCAATTACAAAACCAACAATATGGGAGAGCAGGTAGAAAATGAAGGAAATATTCTGGCTTTCGGAAGTTCATGGGAGGGAAGAAGGATCAATGCAGCCCAAAATGACTGGCTGAACGTGGAGAATGCCAGTACTTCCAAACCTTCCTGTAAAAAGATATTTAATGAACAGTGTACATTACCTGTCAGCCAATTATCTTACAAATATTGACAAAAAGAAAGAGTGGGAGCTAAAGGCCAATGCCAATTATACAAACAATTCTGTAGAAAGAGAAGATATTGTAGAAACGATCTATAGTCCCAGAAATGATAAACCTGGTTCTACAATTATAACAAGTACAAGAAATAATTTTTATACTGATAAAGTAAAAGGAGAACTGATATTTACAAAAAATGCAAAGAAGGGTTTCTTTAAAAATACAACAAGTTTCAGCCAGTTCTGGAATGCAGACAGGGCTGTTGCTACAAGAGTTGGAAGAATCGGAAACGAGGCAGTAGAATCACCTACAACTTCCTTCCAGAATTCATTAAGTACAATCATTCCCTGGAAGGAGAAAATGGTAAATTTTAAATCCTATATCAATTATCAGGATGACAAACAGAGTCTTGAAGTTGCCCCTGCTAATTATCTGCAGATTCTATACAAAAATCCTATAGCAGATTCAGCCACGGCAATTAATTTTGCTCCGGGAACATCTGTGATGCAGCATTTTAGATTAAAGACTTTGGAAACATCACATTCTGCTAACATCAGTTTTTCAAAAAAAGGATGGACTTTTACCCCACAAGTAGGATTTGATTTTTCATCAAAAAATCTCAATACCAGCTTCTATGGAACTGCAATACCTAATCCGCAAATTCCTAATGATGTTGCTCCAACTTTTAATGGGCCTGCTTATGAAAATGATCTGAAATTTACAGAATTTAATCCTACAGGATCTTTGGGTATAAATTATAAATCTGAAGCATGGAGCCTATTCGCAAATGCACCGGTAAATTTCAATAGTATTAAAGCTGAAGACGGGCTTAGAAATGTTCATAAATCCCTTAATAAGACAACGTTTACTCCTAATGTATTCGTTCAATATTCCTTTGCTTCTTTTTGGAAAGCAAGTTTAAATGGAAATATAAGCAATAACTTTGGAGATGTTCAGTCTGCTTATGCCGGATATATGTTGCAGAGCCCTGGAGGATTCAGCGTAATGGATCCAAATAATCCTATTCCACAGACGAATTCAAAAAGTGCAGGTTCAAGAATTGAATATAGAAATCCACTTAATAATTTATTTTTCAATGTAAATTACTCTTTAAGCGACAGCAAAAAAAATCTCCTTGCATCACCAATACTTGATATCACAACAGGATTTACCTTGATGCAGTATAGAGAACAGGAAAACCATGCAAAAAGTAACAGACTGGGTATAGAAGTTGGTAAATACTTCCCAAAATTTAAAACAAACGCTTCCGTAAGCTATAGCAACACACTATCTAAATCAGATGCATTTTTGGATGAAATTCAGTACTTAAGTAAAAACAATACTCAATCTTATGGATTTAAATTGAATAATACTTATTTCAGCTGGATGAGCTTGGATTATAACCTTAGTCTTTCCAGAAACAAGCAGGATAATGTAGGGTTAAATGAAAAAGGAGGTAGATTAGGGATCAATAAAGGATTTAATCATAACTTAGGAGCGTTCTTCTATCCGCTAGAAAATCATACGATAGGATTCAACTGGGATCAGGTGAATACAAGTGACGGACAGAATAAATATAATAATGCCTTCTATGACTTGTCTTACCAGTTTACTTGGTCTAAAAAGAAAATTGATTTTGAGTTGAAATGGATGAATATTGCAAACCGAAAAGTATTTGAAACGTATAATATTAACCAGATAACAAACAGTGTTGCTTACACAAGAGTACAGCTCCGCCCAAGCCAGGTCATGTTTACCGTAAAATTCAATTTCAAATAAAAATTAAAAACCAATCCCGCAGGATTGGTTTTTTGTTTGTGGATTATATTGGATTTCTAGAAACTCTGATCATCTGCAGAAGGGCCATAGCTTCCTGGAAGAGGAATGTCATTTATTCTGTAATAAACGCCCAATTGTGCTCTGTGATGCGTGATTTGGTTTAAAGCATGTCTTATAGAGCCGTATTTGCTCCATTTTGCCAGCTCATGCCCGTCGTTTTTCAATGCCCATGTATCGTTGAGGTTTTCCTCTTTAGCATTGTTAAGGGCCTCCTTAGCAGATTTAAAATTCTCATCAAGCACCTGCAGAAGATCTTCTTTTGAAGACAATTGCTTAGGCTGATATCCGCTGGTCGCAAAATCCAGATCAGAGGTTTTCAGCATAATATCTGGCCATCCGAAAACTTCGGCAATATGTGTGGCAAGAGGCATCATTTTCATGCTTTTCTCATGAGGAGCGTATTCATTTTTGTTTTCAGGATAAACTTCAAAAAACTTTCTGGTTGTTTGATATTCAGTTTCAAACTCATCTTTAAATTGTGATAAAGTGTCCATAATATTTTGTTTTTTAGGACATTAAAGATAAAACTTTTAGAATAGAAAATGTTTTAAAGAAATCATAATTTGTCAGACAACAGACAATTTTTATTATAATAAACAACAAAGCTGCAGAAATACAGGATTAAAGAGTTTTGAAATATTAATACATCCTGATGCTGAATAAATTACAGCACCCGCAATAAAATAATGAAAAAAAACTGTAACATATTGTCGTAACGGCTAACTAATTACTAAACATTATTACAATGAAAAAACTAATCTCAATATTCTTTATCACTCTTTTTGCCTTTACATGGGCTCAGGACTCTAAAGAATCAAAACAAACTGCAAACCGTTTCTTCTATGAACTGACTTTTAAACCGAAGAAAGATTCTACAAAAATGGATAAGGTAATAACGATCTTAGACATTACTGATAAAAACAGATCTATTTATCAAGATTATACTGTAATTGCACAAGATTCTATTATGAAAATTGAAATGGAAGCGATGCAGAAATCAGGAATGATGAGAGATCTTTCAAAATCTCTTAAAAGCCCAAAAATTTCGGCAAGAATATATAAATCTTATCCAAACATGAAAGTGCAGTATGTGGATAAGATTGCAAGTGGATTTACACCAAGTAATATTGGATATAGTGAAGACTTGAAATTCAATTGGAATATTCTGAATGATAAACAAAAAATAGGGGAGTATAACACTCAAAAAGCGACCACTGAATTTGGAGGAAGAAAATGGACAGCATGGTTCAGTACAGATCTGCCATTTCAGGACGGACCCTATAAATTCTGGGGACTTCCAGGTTTGATAATTAAAATTGAAGATGATCAGAAAAATTATTCATGGATTCTTCAGGGAAATAAGAAGGTTAAAGACTATACAGAATATTCTTATATTGAAAACCTGATGAATGCAAAAGGAGGGAAAGTAAATGAATTAACAAGAGAAAAATTTGAGAAGACATTTAACGATTTCAAAAAAGATCCTTTTGCTTCTATAAGACCTATGATGACACAGGAAATGATGTCTAAGACAGTTCCTGGAATGGATGGGACAGTTGGAGATATGGTAAAAAAACAGGAAAAGCAGTATAAAGATTTTTATAATGCGAATGACAATCCTATAGAAATTTCATCACAAAACCTGGATAAAAAGAAAAAATAAGCATTCATATCAACTAAATTATATTTTTGAATCAACCCGGATACAGTAATGTATTTGGGTTGATTTCTTTCATGTCATTCGTTATTTAGATTAAATTTAAATAGCGTATATTTGCCTTTACAAAAAATCAGGCTTGAAAGAGATGAATTTAGATAAATTAAGCGGATTCCCTAAAAACAAAATGGGGAAGATTTTAGGTTATGATAATGATCACCTGAAAATGCCAAACAAGATCATAGAAATGGGGCTTTTGCCGGAAACTATTTTTAGGATATTGTATCAGGCACCATTCAGTGGACCTATGTATGTAGAATTTGGAGAAGAAAAAAGCCGCATTGCCCTACGTGAAGAAGAAGGAAATTATATTATTGTTGAAGAATTGAATTAATGCAGGAAAATAAGAAAAAACAAATTCTTTTGGTCGGGAATCCTAATGTAGGGAAATCTACGGTTTTCAATGCACTTTGTAACAAAAAGCAGAAAACCGGAAATTATGCAGGAGTTACCGTAGCGAGCCATTCCGGAAATTACACTTATAAAAACGAGGAAGTTGAGGTGATCGACTTACCGGGTTCGTACAGTGTATATCCAAGCTCCGAAGATGAAGCTATTTTTTCCAAATTTCTTATTGACGAACAAAAAAATTATGAAGGAGTAATCTATATCCTTGAAGCATTAAGCTTAAAAAGAGGCCTTCTCCTATTTCAGCAGATACAGGATTTAGGCATCCCGATGATATTGGTGGTTAATCAGATCGACCAGGCAGAAAGAAGAGGCATCACTATTGATATTCAGAAGTTTTCTGATGCCTTGGGTATTAAAATTATCCAGACCAACGCCAAAGAACAGTTGGGAATAGACCAGATCAAAGAAGCTGTACTTAATAATGGGTTTGTAAAAACAGATACAGCCTCCTTCGAAATACCCAATGAACATAAAGATTTTATTCAGAAAATAGCTGCGAACAGTGGCATAAACAATGAATATAAGGCTTGGATGAACCTTTCTACAGGGTCGAGCCTTGGAAAGATACAATCCATAAAAGAACTTATCAATGAGCCGGATTCCAAAAGCCTGGTGCCAAAAAGACTTCAGGTACAGGAAACAGTAAGAAGATATCAGAATGTTGACAAAATTTTAGCAGATGTTATCTCTAAAAAAGCCCAGTTTAAAGAACTTCTGACTGAAAAGCTGGATAAAGTTCTTGTCCACAAATTCTGGGGATACATTGTTTTTCTGATGATTCTATTGGTCATTTTCCAAAGTGTTTTTTTCCTGGCAGAATATCCGATGAACTGGATCGATGATTTCTTCTCATGGCTGGCTGCATTTACAGCAGAACATTTACCGGATGGCCCTATCAACTCACTGATCTCAAACGGAATTGTTCCTGGAATCGGGGGAATTGTGGTATTTGCACCACAGATCGGGATTCTGTTATATTTCCTTTATTTACTGGAAGATTCAGGATATATGGCAAGAGTTGTGTTTCTAATGGACAGGATGTTACGACCATTTGGACTGAATGGTAAAAGTATTGTGCCGCTCGTTTCAGGAACAGCCTGTGCTATTCCGGCAGTAATTTCCACAAGAAATATTGAAAATGTAAAAGAAAGACTTTTAACCATATTAGTGACACCTTTTATGACCTGTTCTGCAAGACTTCCGGTCTACAGTATTATCATCGGGTTGATTATCTCAGAAGGCTCTTTTCTTGGAATCAAGTATAAAGCATTGGTGCTGATGGGAATGTACCTTTTAGGTTTTCTGGTAGCCTTATTTTCAGCAGCAATCCTTAAAAGATTTATTAAAAATGAAGGCAAAACCTATCTTGTGATGGATCTTCCGGCCTATAAAAAACCACTTTTCGGATATGATTTTAAAATGGTTTTAGGTAAGGTTTGGGAGTTTATAACAGGTGCGGGAAAGATCATTTTTATCGTCAGTATCATTATTTGGTTCCTGAGCTATTTCGGACCTAAACAGAAGCCTGAGCAATTTGTGGCAACTAATGTTGAGCTGGACCATTCCTACCTTGCGAAAATGGGGAAAGGAATCGAACCGCTTATTGAACCTCTCGGTTATGACTGGAAAATGGGTGTAGGAATTCTGACAAGTTTTGTGGCGAGAGAAGTTTTCGTAGGAACCATGTCTACTTTGTACAGCCTTGAAGATGATGCTCCCGAAGTGAAAGTAATTGATAAAATGAGAAGAGACGTGAAACCCAATGGAGAGAAAGTTTTCAGCTTTGCCACAGGGATTTCAGTGCTCTTGTTTTATGCGTTTGCAATGCAGTGTGTTTCTACGCTTGCAGTAGTCTACAGAGAAACCAAAAGCTGGAAATGGACCGGCCTTCAGGTAGCAATGATGACCGGTTTGGCATATTTTGTGTCGTTGATAGCATATCAGATTTTAAAATAATGGATAACTCATTGATTTTTCAGTACGTCATCATTGTACTGATCGTTGCATTTGCCTGTTACTCTTTATTTAAAGTACTCAGAAAGAATTTTGCACCGAAGAAATTCAGCTCCAAAAGAACCAACTGCGACAAAGATTGCGGATGTTCATGAATTTGTTTTAATATTTGCAATTGAAAAAATTGTAGTAATTTCATTTCCTGATATTAAAATATTTTGATTTGAGCCCGAAATCAGCAGCTGTCTTTTTATTATTTCTCGTTACACTTCTGGCAAAAGCCCAGGTAGATTCCACCAGGATCAAGTCTTATGCAGACCAGGTGATGGTTCGTGTGAATCTGGATACCAATATTGATCAATTCATCTTTACCGAAGGTCCGGAGGATAAGCCACTGGAAACAATCCTGATGACCAATAATAAGACCAGGCTTTCTTTTTCTGTTGATTACAGGATTATAAGTGCAACCTTGTCCGTTACGCCCCGTTTCCTGCCCGGTAATAATGACAATGAACTTAAAGGGCACCAGCTCCTATACAGATTTTAGATTTCGTTTCTTTCCTAAAAGATTTATCCAAACCGTTTACTATAAAAATATAGCGGGATTTTATATGGAAAATATGAAAGACTTTTTTCCCGACTGGAAAGAAGGAAAAGATGCGTATTTCCAGTTTCCCAACCTTAGAGTTCAGAGTTTTGGAGGATCTACAGCTTACGTAATGAAGAAAGATTTTTCCTTAAAAAGTATTTATACCCAGGGAGAGTGGCAAAAAGAAAGTCGTGGCAGCTGGGTTCCTTTTATGGATTATGACCTTTCCATATTCAGAGATGTCATAGACGGTAAGAAAAGCAAAGAGACCCAGTATAGTTTTGGAGGAAGCATGGGGTATTTTTACAACTGGGTACTAGGCTCCAAAAAAAGAGTGAATATTGCTCCCAATGTTTCACTGGGTGTAGGCGGCATGTTTTCCAGCAGCTGGGATATTCTTGATGACGGCTCGAAAGCAAACAGGGAAAACACAGGATATTTCACTTTTAAATTTACTACCGGACTTCATATAGGATATAATACAGACCGTTTCCTTTTCGGGGGGAAATTCAATGTGAATGCTAATGTTTACAACGAAACTGAAAATCAGACTGTACAGAATAATAATATATTCGGATTGCTTTACATAGGCTACCGTTTTCCTCCGCCAAAAGTGGTGGAAAGGAATTATAACAGAATGCAGAAAAAAATTCCCATTTTATAACTTAGAAGTCTTTTAAGTATCTTTGTCCAGAATACAACCAATTAAAAATATAAAGTAGAAATGTCGTTAATAAAATCTATATCAGGGATCAGAGGAACGATCGGCGGAAAAGTAAATGATAACCTGACACCTCTGGATGTCGTGAAATTTGCTTCAGCATTCGGAACCTGGCTTCAGAATACACAGAATAAAAATAATTTGACCCTTGTCATAGGAAGAGATGCCAGAATTTCAGGAGAAATGGTTTCTTCGCTTGTAGCAGCAACTTTACAGGGATTGGGAATTAATGTAGTGGATTTAGGTCTTTCTACAACACCAACTGTAGAGATAATGGTTCCCGAACTGAATGCAGACGGAGGTATCATCCTTACTGCTTCACACAATCCAAAACAGTGGAATGCACTTAAGCTATTGAATGGCAAAGGAGAATTTATCAGTGGAGATGACGGTGCAAAAGTATTGGCCCTGGCTGAAAGTGAAGATTTCAACTACGCTGAAGTAGATGACCTTGGAACATACGAAACCAGAAATGATGCTTTTGATATTCATATCCAGCAGATCCTTGACCTGCCGATGGTAGATGTTGAAGCTATTAAAGCCAAAAATTTCAAAGTGGTTCTGGATGCTGTAAACTCTACAGGAGGAATTGCAATTCCAATGCTGCTAGATAAGTTGGGCTGTGAGACGGTAAAATTATACTGTGAACCCAACGGACAGTTTCCACACAATCCGGAGCCTTTAAAAGAGCATTTGGGAGATATCTGTGAGCTTGTCATAAAAGAAAATGCAGATCTGGGAATTGTTGTAGATCCGGATGTAGACAGATTAGCCTTGATCGATGAAAAAGGAGAAATGTTCGGGGAAGAATATACCCTGGTTGCTGTTGCAGATTATTTATTAAAACATAAAAAAGGGACTGCTGTTTCCAATCTTTCTTCAAGTCGTGCCTTGAGGGATGTTGCTCAAAGCCACGATTCAGAATATTTTGCAAGTGCAGTAGGAGAAGTGAATGTTGTGAATTTAATGAAAGAGAAAAATGCAGTGATCGGCGGAGAAGGAAACGGAGGAATTATCTATCCTGATCTTCATTACGGGAGAGATTCTTTAGTAGGGGCAGCCTTATTTTTAACCCATTTAGCCAAAGAAAACAAGACCGTTTCCGAATTAAGAGCCGGATATCCAAGCTACTTTATGGGCAAAAAGAAAATAGAACTGACTCCCGAGATCAACGTAGATGATATTTTAGCTAAAATGGAAAAAGAATACCAGAACGAACAGGTTTCTACCATTGATGGAGTAAAGATCGACTTTGAAAACAACTGGGTTCATCTCAGAAAGTCCAATACGGAACCCATTATCAGAATTTATACAGAGGCCTATTCACAGGAAGAAGCCGATAAGCTGGGAGATGATATCATTGCTAAGATTAAAAGTTTAATTTAAAATAAAAAAGGAACGGAGCATAAATGCTCCGTTCCTTTTTTCCGTATTCATATATTTAAAACATTACAAACAGGTTTCTGACCATTGATATAATACATAGAATTGTTTGGAATACAAAAATTACCACCGCAAAAGACTAGTTATAATTATTTAATCACAATTTGCGTTATTTATCCACAATCCTTTTATCTATTTTCTTTTTTTACTATCTTTATTATAGAAATATAAGCAAAGCAAATTCAAAAAAAAGTTGCAACTTTGCATAAACATTTGAATTTCAGATTCAGAAGTTATTATTAATTAATAAAGTTTGCCGAGGTTTGTAAGCATATTCAGACATCGGACCGACAAAGAGGACACTATTGGAAGAGTATTTTGGAAATGAACTTGTAAAAAAGTTCGAGGAAATGATGGAAAATAATGATGAATTCTACTTCGATACCGAAGAATTGGAAGACATTATTGTTTATTATTTGGAGCTGGGAGATTTTAATTACGCAGATAATGCTGTTAATTATGGCCTTAAGCTTCACCCTAATTCATTAGATATCAAGATCAAAAGACTTGAAATTCTTTTGGAATGGGAAGATTATAATACCGCAAAAGAGCTTATTGACGAGCTGAAAGGTTCTTCAATGGAGAATACAGACTTCTTGGTCTGTTATGCGAAGTATTATTCGAACCTGGGAAATCCGAGAAAAGCCATTGACATCTGCAAAAGAGCCCTAGAACTGAAAGAAGAAGAAAACTTCCTTCATAACTTTATTGCAGACGAATATGTAAATCTTGGAGACCCCTTTAACGCTCTTAAACATTACAGACAAGCGCTGAAAGAAGATCCTACAGACGAGTATTCACTTGAAAATGCTATGATCTGCTTCAGCGATCTGAACAAGAGCGAGGAGGCTGTTGCCTTTCTTAATGAATATTTAGATGAATTTGCCTACTCTGAGGTAGCATGGTTTGAATACGGACAGTTTTATTTCAACAGAAAGAATTTTGAAGAAGCCATAAAAGGGTTTGATTACCTGTTGGCTATTAATTCAAATTCTGTGGGAGTTTATGCCAATAAAGCAGCCTGCTATGAGGCTTTGGGACAATATCAGAAAGCAGTATCGGTATACGAGGAAATGCTCGAGCTGGAATATACAAAAGCTTTTACTTTTTATAAGATAGGATTATGCCACAAGGCAGAGAAACAGCCTATAATGGCCCTGAATGCTTTCCAGAAATCATTGAGAGAAGATCCTCAGTTTTATCTGGCAATGATGGAACAGTCTTATCTGTATGAAGAAATGGGTGGTATGACAGAAGCTTTGCATTTTGCCAAAGAAGCAACTATGCTGAATGACGGCAATCTCGATTATCAGAAAAGATTAGCATTTCTTTTCATTGATTCCGGTAAATTTGAGGAAAGCCTTGGCTGCCTTAAAAAACTGGTAGATGCTGAACCTACAAGGTTTTATAACTGGTATGCCTACTCGGAAGTATTAATGCTTTTAGGCGAATATGAAGAAGCTGTAACCATTCTGGATACAGCAGTAAAAGTTCATGACAGGGCAGAACTGTATTATCAGCTCAGCAACTGCTATTATAACCTAAGAAAGCCGGAAAAAGGGGCAGAGTCTCTTCAGAAAGCATTAAGTAAAGATTCATCGCTGGCTCAGGATATGCAGAAAAAATATCCCTTCATTAAAGATGAGGTAAAGAAAGTCAAAGCCAAAGTGAAAAAGAAGAATTCTTAAAGATTTAATTGAATAACTCAATAAATAAATCCTGCAGCAATGCAGGATTTTTTAGTTGATATCAGGGAAATATTTATTTTTTAATAACACCCGGTTTAGACCTTAAAAAGATCAG
This sequence comes from Chryseobacterium sp. W4I1, assembly GCF_030816115.1. NCBI lineage: Bacteria > Pseudomonadati > Bacteroidota > Flavobacteriia > Flavobacteriales > Weeksellaceae > Chryseobacterium > Chryseobacterium sp. W4I1. Next base: position 3,854,936 of record NZ_JAUSXQ010000001.1, on the reverse strand, counting down.
TCCGCCAATAATGACCCCTGCGCCTACAAATTGTAAAACACTTAGTTTTTCACCATCTATAAAGCCCCAAATGATAGCAACAATAGGCATGAGCAATGTTACCGTCGAAGCAAACAGTGGAGTAGATACTTTCAGTAGTCTGTAATTTAATGTCATGGCCAGTCCGGTTCCGAAGATAGACAACAACCCTACAAACATTAGCCCCAGCATGTTATCTTCATTAAAACTGAACGTTGAAAAGAATCCTGTAAATGTTAAAGCAATCAGAGAAGGGAAAAATAAAACAAATGAGAACACAAAAGCTGATAAGATCGTGGAAGAAACATCCATCAGTTTAGATTTTACCGTTGTTGTGCTTAAGGCATAGCATAATGTAGCCAGCAGAAGCAGTAATATTGGGATCAGTTTAAATTTTCCGCCTTCCCCGTCCCCACCGAATGCCAGTAAACAGACTCCGGCGAAACTGATCATTGTTCCTACCATTTGCCTTTTTGTGGTCTCAAATTTCCAGACCAGTGCTCCCACAATGATTACAAAGATCGGCATCATAGAATTGATGATTCCTGCAATGCTGCTGCTCACTTCCGTTTCTGCGATAGGAAACAGGAACATCGGGATGAAATTTCCTGTAAATGCGGCCAATATAAGCCATTTCAAATGTTTTTTCGGAAACAGCTTGTATTTTGAGATTGCAATCGGCATTAAAATAATTCCTGCGATCAAAACCCTCAACGCACCTACCTGATAGGGACTGAAATGCTCAAGAGATTTTTTAATTAAAATAAAGGATGATCCCCAGATAACAGTTAATATAACCAGAAGGATCCATTTTTCTTTATCTGCGTTCATTGTTTGTGTGTAAAATTTTTAAAAATTCTTTTTTAGGAATCATCTTTGCACCAAGGCTTTCCAAATGCTCGGTATGGGACTGGCAGTCAATCAGATCAAAAACATCTTTATTGCTTTCTACAAAATGGATAAATCCTGCTTTGGAAGCATTGCTCACTTTAGCAAACATACTTTCCCCACAGAAAACATTGCCGATCTGAAGCCCGTAAAAACCTCCGACCAATTCTTCATTCTGCCATACCTCGATACTTTTGGCCAGGCCATATTCATGTAACTTGATAAAAGACTCCATCAGTTCGTCTGAGAGCCAGGTGCCAGTCTGTCCCTTTCTGCTCGTCTGCTGGCAATTTCTGATGACTTCCCTGAAGCTTTTATTCTCTGAAAAAGTGAAAATATTCCTGTTCAGGATTTTTCGCATCGATTTTGAAACTTTAAGCTCATCGGGAAACAAAACAAATCGAGGATCAGGGCACCACCACAATATTTCCTCATCAGGATTATACCATGGAAAAATACCCAGTTGATAAGCAAACCAAATACGTTCTACAGACAAGTCACCACCAAAAGCAACCAATCCGTCCTGCCCGTCATAAAGCTCCGGATCAGGGAATGAAATCTCGTTTTCGTCTAGTCGGACCATTTTTCTGGAAAAAAAATCCCACTTGAGAAAGCAGGATTTATATTTGATTTTATTCTTTTAATTAAAAAGGTAAATCATCGTCATCATCTCCAGCGAAAGGATTTTCATTGGAAACCGGTGATGCAGATTGAGAAGGAGAAGCCTGAGTTGGCTCAGATCCGTTATCCATTACTTTCTCAATTTTCCATCCGGTGATCGAGTTGAAATACTTAGTCTCACCTTGTGGAGAAACCCATTCTCTTCCTCTGATGTTGATTCCCACTTTTACATTTTCACCTTCTTTAAGATTATCTAATAAACTGATTTTATCAGACAAAAATTCTATGTTTATCGGCTGTGGATACTGTTCTTGGGTTAAAATAACCATTTCTCTTTTTTGAAAACCGCTTGCAAATGTCTGAGCGTCAAAAAGTTTCTTTACCGTTCCTTGTAATTCCATATTATAATTGTTAACGCTGTAAAAGTAAGAAAATGAAATGTAATAATAGAACACCCTGAAAAAAATCTGTCAATTTTAATTTTTTTTTCTGAAAAGTTTGGAGGTAAAGGAAAAAGTCCTATATTTGCACTCACAAAAACGAAGCAAGCTCTTTAAAATAAACAAAAACCAGCGGATGTGGTGTAATTGGTAGCCACGCCAGACTTAGGATCTGGTGCCGTGAGGCGTGGGGGTTCGAGTCCCTTCATCCGCACTATGCGAAAATAGCTCAGCTGGTAGAGCACAACCTTGCCAAGGTTGGGGTCGCGGGTTCGAATCCCGTTTTTCGCTCCACACCTGCCCTGGTGGTGGAACTGGTAGACACGCAGGACTTAAAATCCTGTGTTCGTAAGAACGTGCGGGTTCAAGTCCCGCCCGGGGTACTAAACTCTCTGTTGTTTCAACGGAGAGTTTTTTAGTTTTAAGAAGGTTTAAAAAATCCTGTTTATTTATTCATTGTTTGTGAGTATTTTTTAGTCCTGTTTTAAGGCAAAATGTTTATATTTGTAATTATAAATGACAAAGCCTTAGTAAAGGATAAATAACCAGCGGATGTGGTGTAATTGGTAGCCACGCCAGACTTAGGATCTGGTGCCGTGAGGCGTGGGGGTTCGAGTCCCTTCATCCGCACCAAGCGAAAAAAACTCTCTATTGAAATTCAATAGAGAGTTTTTGTTTTTTAGAGAAGCGTTTAAGGTAAACTCTGATTTAGCTTTTTAATGTCTGTACCCAAGATAATAATAACTTCTGTATCTGTGTCCTTAATTGAATACTCCATAATTTTGTCTTACTAAAGAAGAGTATTATGGAAACTACCGCTCAATATCACGAACAGCTTCAATATGCTGAAGTATATATTTCAGATATGCTGACATTAAAACAGATTTTTCTACAGTCACAAAATATCAAAATACTTCCCCGAAATTTTGGAGTTCCTTTTCTTTTAGTTAAAAAAAAGAATGAAATTGCAGCATTTGCGAGTCTTATTATTAATGAAAAAGGAGAAATCACCTTTAAGATATTTCACAATAATCAATTTTCAGAGTCAGAAAAAAAGGATTTTATTATTCGTGCAGAAAACTATTTTAAAAAGAATAATACGGCTAATTTTAAAAATCCGGAACAGCTCAAAAGCAGCATCTCGAGAATGGTCAGCTGGCTGAATATCGGATAAAACAGCAATAAGTTGTACATTTACTTAAAAGCACAATTCCTATGTCAAAAGATGTTCTGTACCTTAAAATAGCAAAATCTGTTACCGAGCAGATTAAAAGTGACACCCTTCAATTTGGCGACAGATTGCCTTCCTTAAGAAGTGCCCAGAAACTTTATAATGTCAGCCTCAATACTGTGAAGCAGGCCTATATGGAACTTGAAAGCCGTTCGTTGGTAGAATCACGTCCGAAATATGGCTATTTTGTGAGCCAGAGCTCTCAAAGAAAGTTGGCATTGCCATCTGTATCCCCTATGAAAGTGGCAGAGAAAGAAAATACAGCCGAGGTTCTGATCGATAAAGTGTTCGGAACGATTGATCGGACTGATGTTACCCAGTTTGCTTTAGGGATTCCCGGGAAAAGCTTTCTTCCTTTGGCTAAGCTGAAGAAATCGATGATCAATGTGATTAACAGAAAGACTGACAGCGGAACAGATTACGAACCGGTGCAGGGAAACGAATATCTGCGCAGAGAATCTGCCAAATGGGCTCTGGTACTGGAAGGGAAGATCTCAGAAGATGATCTGGTGATTACCTCCGGTGCGATGAATGCAGTGTATACCTGTCTGATGGCAGTAACAAAACCCGGAGATTCTGTAGCCGTGGAAAGTCCTGTTTATTTCGGTGTTCTTCAGGCCATTCAGCAATTAGGATTGAAAGTCGTGGAAATTCCCACCCATCCTATTTACGGAGTTGATCTGGCTGCCTTGAAAAAAGTTCTGCCTACGCTTTCTGCCTGTTGCTTTGTAACGAATTTCAACAATCCGTTAGGCTTTCAGATGCCTGATGATAATAAAAAAGAGCTGGTACGGCTCATCACAGAATATAACGTTCCTCTTATTGAGGATGATATTTACGGCAATCTGTATTTTGGAGCTGAAAGACCAAAACCCTGTAAATTCTATGATGAAGCTGGATTGGTGATGTGGATAGGATCAGTTTCCAAAACACTGGCTCCGGGTTATCGCGTGGGATGGGTAGCTCCGGGAAAATTTAAAGAGCAGGTGATTCGTCAGAAACTGGTACAGACGGTATGCAGCCCGTCCATATATCCGGATGTCATTGCAGATTTCCTGGAACACGGCCGGTATGACCATCACCTGAGAACATTCAGAAAAAAATTATATGCGAATTATCTTCAGATCCAGAAGTCAGTGACAGAATATTTTCCCGACAATACCAAAATCTCAGAACCAAAAGGCGGCTTTATGCTGTGGCTGGAACTGGATAAAAAAATCTGTACAGAAGATTTGTTTGATGAAGCAATGAGCCAGAAAATAAATTTTGCCCCGGGAAGAATGTTTTCACAATATAACCAGTATCAGAACTGTATGCGACTGAATTATGCTCTGGAATGGACAGACAGAGTGGAAAGCGATCTGGAGAAATTAGCAAAAATGGTAAAAAAGAGAATTTAATTTTCGGTAATCAAATCATAATCAACCACAAAAGTTTTTAAACACTTTAGTTATTTTAAGTTCAATACATTGAGTATACAAAGAGCACTAAAGTTTAGAAAAATCAAAATTATTAACCATAAAAGTAAACCAGAGATTTTTAGAGGAATTATGATTCCAAGAATCTGTCAAAAATATAAATAATACGATCAATTAACTCTATAGCGATGAATGAAATGAATAATGAAGTAACCATTATCAACTACGAGCCTCAATACAAAGAAGCCTTTAAAACATTAAATGAAGAATGGATCAAAACATTCTTTACCATGGAAGCCGGCGACTATAAACTGCTGGAAAATCCCGAAGAACAGATTATAGATAAAGGAGGGCATATTGTTTTTGCAATTTTGGATCATGAAGTGGTAGGAACCTGCGCATTGGTGAAAATGTCCGACGAGCCGCTTAAATTTGAACTGTCTAAGATGGCGGTAAGCCCAAAAGCACAGGGAAAGAAAATAGGCTATCTGGTAGGACAAGCTTTAGTGGATAAAGCAAGAGAACTAAAAGCAGAAAGTGTTTTCCTGGAAACGAATTCCGTGCTGGTTCCTGCGATAAAACTCTACGAAAAGCTGGGCTTCAAACATATGCCGGTTTCAGATTCAGCCTATGACCGTTGTGATACCCAAATGCTATTGACATTCAATGATTAAGCAAAAAAAAATATTGGAACTCAGATGGAAATATCCTTGTTCTGATATTAAAAGAATAAATCCAATGCTATAGTATTGTCAGGAAGTGTGAAACTATTGTGCCCAAAACTAAAACGGGAACTTTCAGCTTCCAATTCAGAGCTTCCGATCATTGAAATTATTATTGAAATTTTGTCGTAGATGAAGCCGATTCCACATATTCGCTCTTTTTCGCTATTTTTGTGAAATTCCTTGTTTCAATGAAAAAGATTATCCTCATAGAAGACGAAACCAGCGTTGTCTCTTTTATAAAGAAAGGCCTTCAGGAAAGCGGGTACGAAGTTTCCGTGGCTTTTGACGGGCGTACCGGTGTACAGCTTGTACAGGCGAACGACTTTGATCTGGTAGTTTTGGATATTATGCTGCCGGAAATGAATGGTCTGGATGTCTGCAAAGAGATCAGGAAAACCAACCAGCATGTTCCGATTCTTTTTTTGACGGCGTTGGGAACTTCTGAAAATATTGTTCTTGGACTGGAAAGCGGAGGTGATGATTATCTGGTTAAGCCTTTTAAGTTTATCGAACTGGTGGCGAGAGTAAAATCTCTGCTAAGAAGAAGTAACGGAATAAGCCCGCAGGAAATTGCTGAACCGGAACCGGATAATGAACATGTATTCCAGTTTTCAGACCTGATCGTTAATGATTATACAAAAAAAGTGACGCGCGCCGGAGATGAGATTTCACTGACATCTACAGAATATAAACTCTTGCTGTATTTCCTGAATAATCCTGAAAAAGTAATTTCCAGAGCTGAAATCCTGGATGCAGTCTGGGGTGTTAATTATGAACTGGGAACCAATGTGGTAGATGTATATGTGAACTATTTAAGAAAAAAACTAGATCAGCAAGATGATAATAAACTGATTCATACCGTGATAGGAATGGGATATGTATTGAAAAAACCTTAATGAATGTTTAATAAAGTCGTTACAAATCAAACCAAAACGATGGTGCTCCTGATGTTGGTGTTTACCGCCATCATCCTGCTTTTCAGTGGTTTGGTTTATTTTTCGATTGTCAACTTTTCACATCAGAGGTTTTATGAATTGCTTAAGATCCGTACAACGACGATTGTTCAGATTGAGAAAAGCAAAGACCATCTGGATCTTCCCGAAAACTATATCCTCAACAGTCTGAATGATGAGGAACTTCCCATGGAAAGAGATTATGTTTTCGCAGTTCCTACAGATTCTAATTTCAAAAAAATTTCACAGGAAGTTCATATTCCGGATTATTTTTTCAAAAGTATCGTCAGGAAAGGGGAGTCCAATTATAATGATAAAGAATTCTACTATATCGGACAGACCTTTAAATATGATGATAAAGATTATATCGCCATTGCTTCTGCAAAAAACCATTATGTGATCTATTATCTCGGGTTTTTAAAAAGAACACTGATCACCTGTATTGTACTTTCTCTGTTCTTCAGTATGATCTTTTCTTTTTATCTGTCTAAAACCTTATTCAGACCGATTCTTAAAATTACCGGGAAGGTAAAAGAGATCAGTTCTGAAAATCTTCACCTGAGGCTGGAGGCTCAGCCTGACAATAAAGAACTGAATGAGCTGGTAGATACGTTCAACGGAATGCTAAACCGTATCGAAACTTCATTTGAAACCCAGAATCACCTGATCGGAAACGTTTCTCATGAACTGAGAACGCCATTGACGTCGATCATGGGTGAAGCGGATGTTGCCCTTTCGATCAACAGAACGGCAGATGAATATAAAGATACATTACAAATCATCCTGGATGAAGCCGAAAAGCTGGATAAAAAGATCAAAGCATTACTTATGATTGCGGAGACCGGTTTTGATGGTAAAATTCAGAAAATGGATAAAGTAAGGATTGATCAGCTGCTTTGGGATGTCATAGAAACACTCAGAAAAATTGATTCAAGAAATAATATCTACTTGGATATCAGTATGCTACCTGAGAATCCTAAAAAGCTGAAAGTTTATGGTAATGAACAGCTGTTGCACCTTGCAGTGGCCAATATCATCAGTAACGGATGCAAATATTCTAATTTCCAACAGGTAAAAGTTTCGTTGGGTGCTACAGATACCGATGTCTATATCATTGTAAAAGACTTCGGGATCGGGATTCCGGAGGTAGAAATGAACAAGATTTACGACCCATTCTTCAGGGCTTCCAATACCAAAAACTATGAAGGCTACGGAATCGGACTTCCGTTGGCCAGAAACATCGTAAGAATGCACCGTGGAGAACTGATTGTAAGCTCCCATGAAAACCAGGGAACCACCGTTCAGATGCGTTTTCCCAATTTCTACAGTACAAGACCGGAAAGTTGAGGTGCGAGTTTGAGAGTTTGAGAGTCGGAGCGTTTTGGGTTTGAGAGTTTCGGGAAGTGATGAGTTATAAAGATGAATTCTGAGTTCTGTAACGTGAGGTCTTGGAGTTGGTAGTCTTTCACCATTCACTTGCGAAGCAAAATTCACCATTGACCATTCTCAATCTTAGCCTTACCCTAAAAATCTGAAATCTTGTGTCTGAAATTTCCTATTTACGCAAGAAATTCACCATTCACTTGCGAAGCAAAATTCACCATTCACTTTTTTTCTTTATGTTAACGGCCATTAACAATATTCTAATCTCATTCTAATCTCTTTAATCACATTTTAATTCCATTCCAAAGGGCTTCTAATCTTGCCGCTTTAGTTTTGTATCATCAAAATATGATAACAAACCTAAAATCTAAAAGATATGACCAAAACAATTTTAATCGCCACGGATTACTCTCTTGAGTCACTGAACATATTAAAAAAAGTACTGAAAGAGAAAGAAACATCGGAAGATCAAAATCAGTATAATGTTCTTTTGGTTTCAGGATATGAAACCGGAGATTCTATCAGGGATCTTCTTTTTAATACCAAAAGCACCATTTTCAATAAAATCAGATCTCAGGAATTCTGTGATGCCTACACAATCATCAGAAATAAATACCCTCACCTGGTCAATAAGATCATCTGCGATATTTTCACAGGAAGCTTTCAAAGGACTTTCAACAATTATGTGAAGGCAGAGAATATTGAAGAAGCCTACTATTCTCCATCTATTAAAAGTAAAGGTAAAGGAAAATTTGACATTGCACCTTACATCAAAAAATGCAAAGATCTGCAGGTTCAGGAAATCAAAGTTTCAATGCCTGAGAGGCTTCCGGAAAGAGGAAGACTGGCTGAGATTTTCGTAGAGGTCTAAAAAATAAAGAACACAATTTAAAAATATAAAAAATGCTAAGGAATTATAGTAACAGCCGAACGTTGGGAGACAATATCAGATTGGGGACGCTGACTGCATTTACTGCGGGGACTATAAACATTGCCTCTCTGTTAATTTTTCTCTCTTTTACATCCAACGTAACAGGACACTACGCCATATTGGCGGCAGAGATCAGTAAAGGAAACTGGACACAGGTAGCTGTGGTAGGAGCATGGATCTTCCTGTTCTTCTTCGGAAGCTTTCTGTCCAACTTCATCGTCATCAATTTCAATAAAAAGAGTAAGTATTTTGCTCATTCCATGCCGATTGTGCTGGAAATCATATGCTTATTGTTTGTAGGGATATACGGTCAGTTCTATTACCAGAAAACACTGGAAGAAACGGAATATCTGGTGGCACTGATGCTTTTTGCAACCGGACTTCAGAACGGGCTTACCGCAAGTATCTCTAACTTCTCGGTGAAAACGACCCACCTTACGGGTACCACCACCGACCTTGGAATTCTGCTTTCCATGTTTACAAAAAAGAAATATAGAAAAAGCGGTGAACTGATTGCAAGGGCAAAACTGCTGACGAGTATTATGGCAGCCTATGTTTTAGGAGCTGTATTCTCAGGACTTACCTATTATTATCTTGAATTCAGGGTGTTTTATGTGATCAGTTTCTGTCTTTTGATTGTCATCGGGTATGATGCTTATAAAATTCATATCAGGCACTTTAATACAAAATACCGCTACAGCAGGATTTATAAGAAACCTAATGTATTGGCTTATTTATACGACAAGATCCACGGTATTCCGAAAAGAAGAGAAAAAAGAACGCTTGTCTTTGATGATTAAGCAAAGAAATAAAAATAAATATCATTTATTATTTTTGTGTAAACTAGCTGTGAAGCACCCCTTTTCGATGGTAGAGAAGGGGTGTTCTTCTTCGATTAAAAGAACGTTATTTTCTTGTTTAACGCAAAGGTTGATATTAAAGCGTTTTATTTCTAAGTCTGCAGAGGAGGAATCAATCAAAAATTGATTCGATGAAGCGTACGGATAAAACGGTCGCTTAGTCAGTGGCGAAGCCACATCTCTTTGCCTTCCTTAATACTAAAGCAATTCATCATTAAACTTTGCGTTAAAAAAGACAAATTTCTTTTCAATGTTTTTTTCCTTTGTCTGGGATAAAAATAGAACAGGACAGCATATTGTGATTAAAATGTTGATAATAAAATTTTAATTCCCGTTTTTATTGTTTTAATTCCCGTTTCCATTGACTATTTTTGTAAGTTGATTAAACGTTTATGTCAGATATTATTCAGCTTTTACCGGATCATGTAGCTAACCAAATTGCGGCAGGAGAAGTGGTGCAGCGACCTGCGTCCATTGTGAAAGAACTTTTGGAGAATGCTATTGATGCGGAAGCTTCCAAGATCGAGTTGATTATCCGGGATGCAGGAAAAAACCTGATCCAGGTGGTAGACGACGGTAAGGGAATGTCTGAGACCGATGCCAGAATGGCATTTGAAAGACATGCTACGTCAAAGATCAAAGGAACGGAAGATATCTTTAAGATCTCAACAAAAGGCTTCAGAGGTGAGGCACTGGCTTCTATCGCTGCTGTTTCGCAGGTTGAACTGAGAACAAAGCAGAATGATGCGAAGATCGGAACCAATATCTACATTGAAGGCGGGGTATTTCAGTTTCAGGACCCTATACAGACTGCAGACGGATCCAATTTCCTGGTGAAGAATCTCTTTTATAATGTTCCGGCCAGAAGAAAATTCCTTAAAAATAATAATGTTGAATTCAGACATGTTATCGATGAATTTCAGCGTGTTGCTTTAGCGCATGAAAATCTGGAGTTTTCCCTGTTTCATGATGATGAAGCCGTTTTCAGACTGAGAAAAGGAAGCCAGATGCAGCGTATTGTAGATGTTTTCGGTCGTAAACTGCAGCCACAGCTGATTCCTATCAAAGAAGATATTATCTGGTGTAAACTTCACGGATTTGTTGCAAAACCTGAAGGTGCTAAAAAGTCAAGAGGAGAGCAGTTTCTTTTTGTTAACGGAAGATATTTCAGAAGTCCGTATTTCAATAAAGCGGTTCAGGAAGCCTTTGAAGGACTGCTTTTACCAGGGTATGTTCCAACTTTTTTCCTATATCTGGAAATGGATCCGGAAAAAATAGATGTCAATATTCATCCTCAGAAAACAGAGGTGAAATTTGAAGACGAGCATCTTATTTTTGCCCTTCTTCGTTCCACCATTAAAAGGTCTCTGGGAATTTACAACGTTTCTCCAAGTCTTGATTTTGATAAAGATCCGGAAATGGATGCGATGATGAATAAGCCTTTTCCAAGCAAGGGAAACAGCAACGGTGGCGTGATCAAGATGCCTGAAATTATAGTAGACAAAGACTACAACCCATTTATTGAAGAGAGAAATGTACGTCCGGAAGAGATTCAGAATCTTACGGAAATGTACCACCAGAATATTACGGCAGAACCATCCAAGATCAATTTATTTGAAGACGAAGATTTTGATGAAGATCTGATGAGGTTGCCCAACGGCTACTGGCTGTTCAATAAAGGAGATGTGACTCTGATGTTGGACCTTGGAAGAATGCACAGGCTGATTGTTTCAGAAAACAACAAAACATCAAAGAAGAATAACATCAATACCAATCCGAATAGTCATTCACTTCTCTTTTCTCTGGAGTATCATATGAACGAAATTGAGAAGAATAAATATAATTCTTTCAAAAAATTTCTTCCGGAACTCGGGTTTGACATGAAAATTGCTCATGAAAGCGTGCTGAGAATAGATGCACTTCCTGAAGGACTGAAAGAAACCCAGGCAATGAAATTCCTGGAGAACCTTTTTGAGATCCTGGAGTATAAAACTGAAGAAGAATTTATGCAGTTTTATCTCAATCAATGGAGCAAAATGCATTCGAAATCAAGGTTCGATTTTATTTATAAGAAAGATGCGGAACAGGTCATCAAAGATTTTACAGCGTTAGGCTTCCCGGAATTTTTACCGGATGGCAAAAGATGCTTTTATGAAGTTCCGTTTAATGATATTAAAAACAAATTTTAAAAATGTTTAACAATATACCGCCAATTACAAGGAGTATTATCATTATAAATATTATTGCTTGTATAATAACCAATTTTTTTTGGTACCCTTATTTATACAACATGCTTTCAGGATTTTATCCTTTTTCTCCGAACTTTAAATCCTGGCAAATCATTACTCATATGTTTATGCATGCCTCTTTTAGAGAAACGGGGGGATTTATGCATATTTTATTCAATATGTTAACACTATGGAGTTTTGGGCCTATTTTGGAGCAATCACTTGGAGAAAAAAAATATTTGATCCTTTATTTTGTAAGCGGTTTAGGTGCATTTTTTTTGTTTAATGCCTGGAATTTCATTGAAGTTCAGCAAGTTACCAATGAATTGCAACAGCTGGGATTCAATGTTAATGCTTATCTATCTGGGGCAAGAGTACAGTATGTAGGGAATGCGGAATCTATAATCCAACAGAAAGAGCTTTTAGATAATTTAAGCAAAATTATGACAACCCCTATGGTTGGTGCTTCCGGAGCCATTTTCGGAGTGGTAGCAGCCTTTGCCACACTTTATCCTGATTCAAAGATTATGATGATGTTTATTCCTGTTCCTATGAAGGTAAAATACCTGATGCCTATTGTTATTGTAGTTTCCATATATCTGGGAGTTTCCGGAAACGGGGGAGGTATTGCCCACCTGGCGCACGTAGGAGGAGCTTTGGTTGGCTGGATTCTTGCAAGGATCTGGAAAAAACATCTTTATAGATTCAATTAAAATTCTGTGAAAGTTTTCCGTTTAATCATACTGATCCTTCACCTGGGAGTTTTATTTCCTTCTGCTGGGTACTTTAATGAACGCTTATGTTCCGCCTAAAATATTCCCGTGGTTCAATTTGCTTTCCTTAGGATTTCCTGTACTTATTATTTTGTATAGTATATTTACAATTTTCTGGCTTTTCAGCTGGAAAAAAAGAACTTTTGTGTTTATGCTGGCAGGACTTATCTTCATGAATCCTGTACAGAGATGGGTGAATTTCTCTTCCGGTAAAAAAGATGCTGCAGACCTGAAAATGGTTTCCTTTAATGTTAAAGCCGGAACATTAGGTGCCTCCGGTATTGAAAAATACCTGAATAATGCCAATGCAGATATCATTATGCTCCAGGAATCCGGAAACAAAATTTCGGTTAACGGAATGGAAGAAGCTAAAGGAAATGGGATATTAAAAATCTTTTCAAAACATAAAATTATAGACTCCCGAGAATTGATCAAGAGCGATTATGACTATAATAATGCATATGCTTCCCAAACAGATATTGAAATCAAAGGAAAAATTTACCGTTTTGTTAATTTTTATCTGGAACCTTTTAAATTTGAAAAGGGAATGATTAGGTTAGATGGCGTTAAGGAAGAAGATGAGCAAAAGCTGAAGAACATCGTTAAAAGACTGATTCCTGTTTTTAAAAAACACCAGGATCAGGTAAATAGCATTAAAGAAGCCATCAGAAACTCACCCTATCCTGTCATCCTTGCCGGAGACCTTAATTCTGTTCCCAATTCGTACGAATATTATCACCTTTCCGATGGATTGGATGATGCTTTCGTAAAAGCCGGAAAAGGCAGCGCCACAAGCTTTCATGACTATAAGTTTCCCATTAGGATCGATTATATTTTCACCTCAAAAACCATACATCCGGTGACGTATCAGGTAGACCGAAGTATAAATCTTTCAGATCATTATCCTGTGGTGGGAACATTTTCATTAAATAACTAATAATCATAAAATTAGTTAAAGCTTACAGTCTTGGTAGGATTTTTGATGAATACAAAAGCGTACTCTAGACTGTTATTTCATGAAGCCGAGCCAGTTATTACTTTTTGTTCATATCGTTGTCGCCGTTTTGCTGTTATGCACATTAGGTAATGCGTGGATTCCACCTAATCTTTTAGGAGGTCTTAATGTGCTTTCTCTAGGCTTTCCTTACCTGATAATTCTCTATATTCTTCTCACCTTGATTTGGGTAATAAAAAGAAAAAAGATAGCCATTGCTTTTGTACTGGGAACTTTTCTTTTTTACAATCCTGTAAGAAGATGGGTAAATTTTTCTCCAAAAACAGAAAATTTAAAGACGGTAAGAGATATCAAAGTACTTACGTTTAATGTGAAGTATGGAGATTTTGGATGGGAGAAAATCAAAAAATACATCAAGGACCAGGACGCTGATATTATTTTAGTTCAGGAAAAAGATACCAATAGAGCGATCAGACGGGATATGGTAAAATACCCTTCCGTTATTCTGAAGACAAAACATAAAATTATAAGACAGGAAAAGCTGATTGAAGAAAGTGCAAGAGGAAACTCTTTTTATGCAGATGTAGATATCAACGGGAAGATCATAAGAGTGGTTAATGTATATCTGGAGCCTTTCAGGTTGCATAAATCAATGCTTCAGTTTGATGGTTTTGCAAAAGAAGGTGGAAAAATTGCCACCCTTTTTTCTCACATGACTCCTACCTTTAAAGCCCACGAAGACCAGATCAGAAAGATCAGAAAAGTAATTGATTTTTCACCTTATCCCGTGATTCTGGCAGGCGATTTCAATTCTGTACCTAATTCTTATGAATATTATAACCTTGGAAAAGATCTTCAGGATGCCTTTCTGACCGTTGGAAATGGCATTTCCTCCAGTTTCCACGACTATAAAGTTCCTTTGAGAATTGATTATATTTTCAGTTCAAAATCCATTATTCCTTTAAGCTATAAAGTAGATCAGTCTGTAAAATTATCGGATCACTATCCTGTAATTGCAGAATTTCTGCTAAATTAGTTCCATGAAAAATTTACTGTCTGCGGTTTTTATTGTATCCCTGTTACTGATATCCTGTTCCAAGAAAGAAACTCCCGGTTTTGCAGCAGAGCAGGAGGTAAGGATGCAGTATGATACGGCAGCTGTGGATTCCTTTTCATCAGGGGCTACATCAATAGATATTGTCCGCCAGATCAGAATGTCTTCACAGAACTATCAGGACTCTATAAAGCAGGCAGCCAAACTTCAAAAAGAAGAACAGAAACTGAAAGAGGAACTCGAAAAAGAGAATAAAAAGAAACTGGAAGACGAAAAGAAAAAGGCAGATACAGAGAAAAAGCAAAAGAGCTCTGAGATACCATCGGCTACCGGAACTAAATCCGAATAGAATTTTCAAACACGAAAAACATTTAAAAAAATATAAAATATGAAAAAACAAATCTTAGCAGCAGCTGCAGTAGCATTATTTGCTGTGTCATGTACAAAATCTACAACAAAAACAGAACAAGTCGAAAGTGCTGACGGGTCTGTAACGACCACGACTACAACAGTGTCAGAAACACCTTCTCATGTTGTAGACAGTGCCAAAGTAGATAAGGCTAAACAGGATGTAAAATCTAAAATGGACGAAGCCGGAAACAAAATAGATAATGCAGCTCAGAAAACGAAGGAAGACCTTAATAAAGCGGGAAAAGACATTAAAGCCGGAGCTAAAGAAGTCGGACAGGATGTAAAAGACGCCGCTGCAAAAGGAGCCGCCAAAGTAGAAGAGGGAGCAAAAAAACTGAAGGAGGATTTAAAGAAATAACAATTCTAAAATACAGAAAAACGCAGTCGAAATTTCGGCCGCGTTTTTTTTATATTTTTAAAGCAAATATCCCGATTTTAAAACTAGATATTGTTTATGAGCTCAATAGCTTTCATCTTTCAGCAAGAAGTTCCCTCTTATATTCCGTTAAGTTCAAGCAATGGATCTATATACTCTCTGTCGTTGCTCAATCTCGGAACTTTGTTCTGGCCTCCCAGTTTTCCTTTAGATTCAAGCCATTGATAAAAAAGATCAGGTTTTGCAATATGAACGATCGGCCTTTTCAGCGTCAGATTGTTATATCTTTTAGCTTCATAATCCGAATTTATTTTCTTTAAATGCTGATCAAAGGCGTCAGTAAAACGATCCAGATCATCGGGTTTATGGTTGAATTCAAAAATCCATTCGTGAGCACCACTTTCATTTTCCTTCATAAAAACAGGAGCACCTGTAAAATCAGCAACACTTGCTCCCGTAAGTTCACAAGCCTTTGAAAGGGCAGATTCTACATTCGTGATCATAAGTTCTTCCCCGAATGCATTGATGTAATGCTTGGTTCTTCCCGTAATTTTTATTCTGAAAGGATTTATTGACGTGAATACTACCGTATCTCCGATAAGGTATCTCCACAATCCACCATTGGTCGTAATGACCATTGCATAGTTTTTCCCCACTTCTACATCTTCCAGGCTGACCACTTTCGGATTGGAAAAGTGAAACTGATCCATTGGGATAAATTCATAAAAAATACCGTAATCCAGCATCAGAAGCATTTCATCACTGTTCGATCTGTCCTGGATTCCGAAGAAGCCTTCAGAAGCATTGTAAATTTCGTAGTAATTGATGTTTTTTCCGATGATCTGTCGGTACTGCTCCCTGTAGGGCTTAAAACTGATTCCACCGTGAAAAAAGACCTCTAAATTAGGCCAAAGCTCAGAAATGCTGCTGTTGCCGGTTTCTTTAATTACCCTTTGAAGCAGCACTAGCATCCAGCTTGGTACGCCAAGGATACTTCCCACATCCTCATTCTTCACTTCCGAAGTAATTGCTTTAAGCTTGCTTTCCCATTCAGACATCAGGGAGACCTTTTTACTGGGAGTTGTCGTAATTTCTACCCAGAAAGGAAGGTTATCAATTAAAATGGCTGAAAGATCTCCAAACTTCGTATTAAAATCCGCATGGAGCTCAGAGCTTCCTCCAAGCCGAAGGTTCTTATTGGTGAAAAGCTGGTTTTCAGGATGATTATTGGCATAAATGGAAACCATATCTTTTCCTGCTTTCATATGGCAATACTCCAGGCTTTCTGTAGAAATTGGAATAAATTTACTTTTGGCATTGGTGGTTCCTGAAGACTTTGCAAAATGCTTGATATATCCAGGCCAGGAGACGTCCTTATAGCCCTGCCTTGCTTTTTCAATATAAGGTTCAAAATCTTCATAACAAACGATCGGAACCTTGTTTTTAAAGTCCTGATAGCTCGAAATAGAGTTGAAGCCATAGGTTTTGCCATATTCCGTATCCTCAGCATGAAACAGCTGCGAAAAGAGTATACCTTTCTGAGTTTCAATAGGATGGTCCATGAAATTCTGTATCTGATCTATCCTTTGACGGATAAACCAGTTGACGACAGTATTAAAAAGTGCCTTTGTTGCCATTCCAACAAATATAATAATATTTGGATTTTTAGAGAATTTTTATGGTGTTAAATAAAAAAACCGTTACAAATAATGTAACGGTTCAGTATTGAGATTTATTATTTTATTAGCAATACTCATCAAAAGCAGCCTGAAGGTTTGCTGCAATAGCGCCTGCAGGGTTTCCTTCGATGTGGTGTCTTTCCAGCATGTGGACCAATTCACCGTCCTTGAAAAGAGCCACACATGGAGAGCTTGGAGGGAATGGAGCAAGGTGCTTTCTTGCCTCTGCTACAGCTTCTGTGTCAAATCCTGCGAAAACAGTTGTTAAATGATCTGGCTTTTTATCTCCTGTCAAAGAATATACAACTCCTGGTCTTGCAGCACCTGCTGCACATCCACAAACGGAATTGATTACCAATAAAGTGGTTCCAGACTGCTTTAAAGCCGCTTCTACCTGTGCTGGAGATGTTAAATCTTCGAAACCTTTATCTGTAAGTTCTGCCTTCATAGGCATTACTAAATCTGTTGGATACATATATTTTGTTTTTTATCGATACAAAGTTAATCATTTCTTAGCTTTTCTTCAATATATAAAAACTATCGGCGGCTTAGTCAGATAAAATTAATAGAATATTAATGTTTCAATAATATTAAGAAATATGTACAATAAAACTATGAATAATGATAAATATTTATTAAATTTGAAATGATTCTAAAAACAATGACCATGAAAAAACCATTTACTGCTTTCCCTCGAGCATTCAAATTATTTAACACGACATGAGTTAAATAGAACCTATTCAGTTTTCAATCACAATGACTGGATTAATTATTTGAATATCCAAAAAATGAAGCCCTGAACATTAATGTTCAGGGCTTCTTTAATCAAATCGATATGCAAAGGTTGGATATCCTGTTTTTTAGGGCTTGTATTTGGTGTTCCGGCTATATATCCCGGATCTTACAAGGCATCCCGTTTTAAGAAAGAAGCTTCTTAGCCATCTCGGAAATACTTTTCCCATCTGACTTTCCTGCTAATGCTTTTGAAGCAGCTCCCATCACCTTACCTAAGTCTTTAACAGACTCAGCTCCAGTTTCTGAAATAATATTTTTTATTTCTGCTTCCAGTTCTTCCGGGCTTAATTGTTTAGGAAGAAACTGCTCGATTACTTTCATCTGAGCCTCTTCAACTTCTGCAAGGTCATTTCTTCCCTGTGCTGAAAACTGCTCGAAAGAATCTTTACGCTGTTTAATCATTCTCTGAAGGATTGCAATTTCCTGCTCCGGAGAAACTTCAACTCCTCTCGCTTCAGTGTGTAGATTTAAAATTTGAGCTTTTACAGCTCTCAGAGAGTCCAAAGCGACTCTGTCTTTCGCTCTCATCGCTGTTTTAATAGCTTCGGTTATTGTATTTTCTAAACTCATTTTTTGAAATTTAACAATGTATCAATGTAACGGTTTACCAATTGAGAATGCGTCGATAGTTCGACAAGCTTCCATGATGGTTATTATTGTTACATTGGTACATTTCTACATTGTTATATTATTTTAGTCTACGTCTTTATTTAAAAATCTGTTCTCTCTTACCTGCATGTTCCCATTGTTGTCAGAAAGGTACGTGTTGATGTTCTGATCTGAGGCATTGGTTCCATCAATAGAGATATTTTTTCTTTTGAAAGCCGGGACAGATTCAAATTCGCTTGTGCTGTCAAAGCTTTGATAACGTGAATTGAATTCTTTTAATTTATTTCTTCTCTCCACAATTCTTTCCTGATCAACGGCTTTGTTCACAAAAGTGAACTCAGATTCTGCATGTTTTGGAGCTTCAATTTCTGTTTTTTCCTCAAAGGCTGGTTTTGTTTCAGTTTTCGGTTCTTCCTGTCTTGTCTGAAAGAATGTTTCAAGAGCCTGAACCGGGATTTCAGTTACAGCATTGGCTGGAGCAGAAAATTCTGCTTTTGGCTGTCCGAAATCTGTCTTAGGCTCATTGGATGAAGAGTTATTATTAACAAAGAAACTGAATTCAACAGGTTTATCGTCTGAGAAAGGTCTGCTGGCAGGTGTAGACGGAGTTTCATCTTTTTTTGAATCGAAATCAAATTTAAAAGATTCAATTTCGAGATCATTAGGATCTTCTCCTTCTTCATCGTAAGAGAACAGGCTGTAAGACTCTTCCCCGGATTCTTCTTCGTTTCTCCAGTTATCCTGTGTATCTTCCTGTTGGTCAAAGAATTTTATTTCTGTTTTAATTTCTTCTTCAACGATCATTTTTTTTTCTGAAGAGATCATGCCGAATTGCGGAACATCACTGTCTTCATCATCCAGTCTGAACGTATGTTTTCCTCCGAAATCACGAGGTGATTCAGAAGAGGTTTCTCTTTCTTCTCTTGTTTTAAAAGGAGAGGCTTTTGGAGTTTCAAGACTGTCATTAAGACTGATTCTGATCTTTTCCGTAGGACCTGCAAATCTTTTGCTGTCATTTGAAAAACCTGTTGCGATCACAAGAACGCTTACAGAATCTCCTAATTCCTCATCAGCACCGACCCCGAAAATAATATCAGCGGTATTTCCTGCTTCTTTCTGGATATGATCCATAATCACCCCGATCTCGTCCATGGTTACTTCTTCAGCACCACTTCTGATCAATAGAAGAACATTTTTAGCACCGGTGATCTTGTTATCATTCAATAACGGAGAATCTAATGCTTTTTTAACGGCTTCTTCGGCTTTGTTCTCGCCTGAAGCGATTCCTGTAGACATCAAAGCTGTTCCGGAGTTCTGAAGCACAGATTTAGCATCTCTAAAGTCAATGTTTACATCAAAGTAACCGGTAATAACTTCTGCCATTCCTTTGGCTGCATTGGTTAAAACTTCATCGGCCTTTGAGAATCCCTGCTTGAATCCAAGGTTTCCAAATTGCTGTCTCAGTTTATCATTATTGATCACAATCAGTGAATCAACATTATTTCTTAGTTTTTCAAGACCTATTTCGGCTTGTTCAAGTCTTCTTTTACCCTCAAAGCTGAAAGGAACGGTAACGATACCTACCGTTAGAATTCCCATATCTTTGGCTACTTTAGCAATAACGGGAGCTGCTCCTGTACCAGTACCACCACCCATTCCGGCCGTAATAAATACCATTTTGGTATTCTGACCCATAGATGCTTTGATCTCTTCAATACTTTCGATAGCAGATTTTTCTCCTACTTCAGGATCTGCACCGGCACCAAGACCTTCTGTAATGGTAGTTCCCAGCTGTACCTTGTTGGCAACGGGGTTATTATCTAAAGTCTGGGCATCGGTATTACAGACCACGAAATCTACTCCGTAAATACCTTTTTCGTACATGTGTTTCAGGGCATTGTTTCCGCCGCCGCCTACACCGATTACTTTTATGATGGATGAATTTCCTTTTGGTAAATCAAATGAAAATCCTTGTGTACCTATATTTTCCATAACTATGCTTTTTAAATTGATGGTTGATGAATGATAATTGATGAGTGATAAACGGCGACATGCAATAAGCTGTTTGCTTTTTATTTATCAATTATCAATAATCTTCTATCATTTTATACTTTACTCTACTTCTTCAAAGAATTTTTTAACTTTTTCCATAAGCGACTGCCCAAAAGTGAGTTTCGCTCTTCTGTTTTCCCGCTGTTCATTAACAATGGATTGTTCCTGAACTACAGGTGCCGGCTGAACAGACTGAACTGTTTCTATCTGTGCTGCAGAGGTTTCCACTTTGGCAGTTTCTTCCTCCATCAGCTCTTCCATTTCAGCACCCTGTTTTTTGTCCCGAATCTTCAAACTCTCCATCAGCAGGCCGATTGAAGTAGCAAATTCCGGGCCTTTCAGGTACTGGTTCTTATCGTTTGCAATATATTCATTTGCAAAACCAATTCTGCTGTCGAAACCTGTCGTATAATTGGCCAGCTGACGAAGGTGCTTCAAGTTGGATCCGCCTCCCGTAAGGACAATGCCCGCGATCAGCTTTTTCTTTTGCTCAAATGCTCCGTAAGCTTTTAATTCTGTATTGACCATTTCCAGGATTTCTTCCACTCTGGCATTGATAATTTGAGCCAAAGTTTTAAGGGAAATTTCTTTATCCGGTCTTCCGTGAAGCCCTGGAATAGTAACAAATGTACTGTCTTTTTCAAGTTCTGGAACTGCAGAACCAAATTTTACTTTCAGCTGTTCTGCATGTTTTTCAATAATAGAGCAGCCTTCTTTAATATCTTCTGTAATAATACCACCTCCGTAAGGGATAACGCAAGTATGACGGATGATATTATCTTTGAAAATGGCAATATCTGTGGTACCGCCTCCTATATCTACAATAGCAACGCCTGCTTCTTTTTCTTCTTTAGTTAATACAGCTTCTGAAGATGCCAACGGTTCCAGGGTAAGGGCTTCCATTTCCAGGCCTGCTTCTCTTACACACCTTGCGATGTTCCTGATGCTGCCCATCTGTCCTACTACCACGTGGAAATTGGCTTCTAAACGTTTACCATGCATTCCCACCGGTTCCTGAATTTCACCTTCGGAATCCACTTTATATTCCTGGGGAAGAACATGGATAATTTCTTCACCAGGAAGCATGACCAGTTTTTTCACCTGATCTTTTAGTGCTTCGATGTCGTCATCTGTAATAAATTTGTCTGGATGTTCACGCATAATATAATCAGAATGCTGCAGGGAACGGATGTGTTTTCCGGCGATACCTACCGTGACCTTACGGATAGGCACTCCTGCACTGGATTGTGCTTCAGACACAGCAGCTTTGATTGAATTAATGGTTTGTGAGATATTATTTACAATACCTTTATGAACTCCAAGACTTTTGGCCTTCCCAACACCGAGAACTTCTATTTTCCCGTGTGCATTCCTCCTTCCGACAATCGCGACAATTTTCGTTGTCCCGATGTCCAGACCTACTGAATACTCTTGATTTTCCATTTTATGTCGATTTGATTTTTTGTCTACTTTTTCATGTCTGGGACGGTGTCCCGTTTTTTTAATCAGTTGGATTTCATCCCAACTCTATGCTAATCGTCCTTTTGGACTCCTTTTATTCTATTTTTTACCTTGGCTTTGGGCTTAGTAGCCGTGGGCTTTTTCTCTGTTTTCCTGATTTCCTTTGGCTTGACTGCTGTTTTGGGTTTTGGTTTTTCCTTGGGCTTTACTGCAGGTGCTTTCGTTTTTTTTGTTTCTGAAGTTTTAGGCATGGCTTCCGGTTTTTTTGATGCCGCCAGTATCGGGGCTTTTGCCAGTTCCAGATTTCCAGCTTTCAGAATACTGTCGTTTTCTTTAAAGTAAGGATTTAAGGTAGTTACAATCTGGTTTTGATATTTTATGGAAACCATACTGTACTTTTGTGGATCCTGAAATACCAGGTATTTTTCCACGAAAGTTTTGAATCCTTTTACTTTAAATTCAATATTGTCAAGATCTCCCAGCTCCACTTTATAATTTCCTTCACTTGTCAGAAGATTATAATCGTCTTTACTTTTTGATATTCCGATAAAGAATTTTTTGCTGAAATCATCTTTATCAATTTTTTCAATGAGCTCTGCCAGCTTTTTGTATTCATCAGGTTTCACATTTCCGGTTACCAGCATGCAGGGATGCGAGTAGGTTTTTGAAGTAGGGAATTCAGTGCCTTTCTGATCTACATAAAAGTCTCTTCCATCTTTATTAAGTCTGAAAACCGGGACTCTCTGTTTGATATCCAGATAGAGTTTTCCGTTAAGGTTCAGATAAACATTGGCACTGTCAACTGCGGGAAGGGAATTGATCTTTTTTTCAAGCACAGGAATATTCAGATCTCCTACCTTTCCGGAAGGGTTTTCTTTTTTTACAATTTCCCGGATGTCTTTTTCATCAACAAAGTATACGGGTGTTTTTTCATTCATTTTTACAGAAATCTTATTGTCCGTGATCTTCTGGCCGCTGAATCTCTTCAATGAGAAACTCAGCAGTAATCCAAGGATGATCACTGTGACAGTAATTTTTAATATTCTGTATTTATTTTTCATATATTTTGTACAATGTAAAAAGTACAGTGTACTATTGTATTCTAATTAGTTACTTTATTAAATGATCTCTGTGCATTGTCCTTTTTACATTTTACTTTGTACAGAAGAATTTATCCATTCGCAAATAGGGTCATACAGGGTATCTATATTTCCTGCGCCTACGGTGAGAAGGATGTCAAAATCTTTTTCTTTTATTTTTTCAAAAGCACCGGACAGATCCGATTTTTCTTTTTTATCTAAATTCACTTTTTCCAATAACCAGCCGGATGTTATTCCTTCAAAATTTTCCTGAAGCTCTCTTGCAGGGTAAATGTCGAGAAGGATTAGCTCATCTGCTTTATCTAAACTTTCAGCAAATCCGTCAGCGAAATCTCTTGTTCTGCTGAAAAGATGTGGCTGAAAGATCACCAATAATTTTTTATCGGGGTAAAATGTTCTGATAGAGCTTAGTACGGCATTGATTTCTGTCGGGTGGTGCGCATAATCATCGATATAAATTTTACCGTTTGGATAAATATGTTTGGTATATCTTCTTTTAATTCCTTTAAAATTTGCAATAGCCTTTTTCAGGGTTTCAAAATCTACGCCTAAATTGTGCAGAATAGCCAATGCAGCTGTAGCATTTTCTACATTATGGATTCCCGGAATTTCCCATACAAAATCTTTTACCGTTTCGGAAGGGGTATGGAAATCAAAATAGATCTTATCGTGATCCATACGCAGGTTGTCTGAATAGTAATCTGCTTCTTCATTGACTGCATATGTTTTATGATTCCTGCCAATATCCAGACCTTTTCTTACAAACAGCTGTTTGTCATCCGGCACAAGTGCTGCAAACTGTTTGAATCCTTCTTCAATATGGCTTTTGTCCCCATAAATATCCAGATGGTCTGCATCCGTTGAAGTTACCACAGCCCAGTCCGGAGAAAGGCTCAGGAAGCTTCTGTCATATTCATCTGCTTCTACGACAGAATATTTTGTCCCGTTAAACAGGAAGTTCGACTTAAAATTTTCAGAAATACCTCCTAAAAAGCATGAAAACGGAAGATTGGCTTCTTTGCACAGGTGAGAAACCAAGGTAGAAGTTGTTGTTTTTCCATGGGTTCCTGCAACTGCGATACAGTCTGTATTTTCTGTAATTAAACCTAAAACTTTTGCCCGCTTTAAAACTTCAAATTGATTTTCATTAAAATAATCTAAAATTCCCAGTTTTTTAATAGCAGGAGTGTAGATTACCAAAGTTTCTCCTTTCTGAAGCGAAGTTATTTTTTCGTCAAGTACATCTTCAAAAACAATATCAATTCCCTCAATTATCAGTTGTTGAGTGAGTTTGGTGTTGGTTTTATCGTAGCCTAAAACATTTTTGCCTGAAGCATGGAAGTAGCGCGCCAAGGCGCTCATCCCGATACCTCCGATTCCAACGAAGTAATAATTTTGATATGTTTCTAATATGTTCATTCTTTTTGTATTAATGTATATTGTAAAATGTATTCATGTTTCTGGGTTGTTGTTACATTTTACACTGTACTTTTTACAGTTTTAAATATCTCATCTACAATCTCTTTTGCGGCATTTGGTTTGGCAAAATATTCCAGATTTTGAGACATTTCATTTCTTAGACTTTCACTGTTGCAGATTTCTTCCAGGGTATTCCAGAATTTTTCCTGCATTTCAGAGTCTTTTACCATTCTGGCTGCATTTTTTTCAACCAGATTCATGGCGTTTTTGGTCTGATGGTCTTCTGCCGCAAATGGGAAGGGAACCAAAAGAACCGGTTTTTTAGCTACTGCAAGCTCTGAAATGGCTATAGCTCCAGCTCTTGAAACGATGATGTCTGCTGCAGAGTAGGCCAGTTCCATTTCTTTAATAAATTCCCGGATCTGGATATTTCTGTTTTCGCTATCTTTTGTTTCTTCTAAAATATCTTTATAATCAAGCTTTCCTGTTTGCCAGATCAGCTGATTATCTTTGTTTACAAGTTCATTCAAATGAGATCTCCATGCATTGTTTAATGTCCTGGAGCCTAAAGAACCACCTACGGAAAGAATAGTAAGCTTATCTTTATTGAGGCCCATTTTCTCTTTCGCTGAAGAGGTTTCTGTCATTCCGGAGATAATATTCTCACGGATCGGGTTGCCCAGAAATTTTATTTTGTCAGCAGGAAAGCCTTCTACTTTTGGATAAGCTGTGAAAACGGCTTTAGCTTTCTTGCTTAAAATTTTATTGGTAACACCTGCATGAGCATTCTGTTCCTGAATGAAAATAGGAATCCCCATTTTACTGGCTTCGTAAAGGGCAGGCCCGCTGGCGAAACCTCCTGTTCCTATTGCAAAATCCGGAGCGAAGTTTTTAATCATCCTTTTTGATTTGGATAAGCTCTTCAAAATTTTGAAAGGAAGCCCTAAATTGGACAAAAGATTTCCTCTGTCGATTCCGGCAATATCAATTCCCTCAATTTTATAGCCAGCCTGCGGAACTTTTTCCATTTCCATTTTTCCGTTGGCTCCAATGAACAAAAATTCCGTATCAGGAAATCTTTTTCTGATTTCATCTGCAATAGCGATGGCCGGGAAGATGTGTCCTCCTGTTCCGCCGCCGGATAATACTACTTTTAGTTTTTTGTTCATTTCTTTTCTTATGTTGATGGGACTGCGTCCTATCTTTTGTTAAATCGTCCTGTTGAGACTCTTTTATGCTATATCATTAATTTCTGCTACACTTTGTTTTTTGCCCATTCCTTCTTCATCGTATATCTGTATTCTTGAGCTTATATTTAAAATAATTCCAAGCTGGAGGTAAGTAACCAGCATGGAGGTTCCGCCATAACTTATGAGTGGCAACGGCTGTCCTGTTACCGGAATCAAATTGACAGCTACTGCAATATTCACTGCAAGCTGAATGAAAATCATCACCCCGAGACTGAGCACGAGCAGTGACCCGAAAAATGCGGGCATTTTGCTGGCGATCATTACGATCCGGATCATCATAATCAGATACAGACATATTAGGAAAGCTGCTCCTATCAACCCATATTCTTCTACAATCACTGCGAAAATAAAGTCGGAGGCAGACTGTGGAAGCATTTGTTTTAATGCACTTTTCCCGGGTCCCATTCCGGTAATTCCACCATGAACGATGGCTGCCTTGGCCTGCATTACCTGATAGTTTTTAGCTTTTACACTTTCATCATCTACATCGGTTGTTTTTGCTTTGCTGGAAGTAAATGTTTCGACACGGCTCATCCATGTATGAACACGGTTTCCACCGATCAGATTGGTATTTAACGCAATAATGAGAAACAGAATAATGGCTACAAATGAGGAAGAAATAAATCCTGCAATGTATTTCCAATGAAGCTGTCCTATGATCAGGACAATTACGGAAACCATCAGGATCATCAATGCGGTAGACCCGTTATCTTTTGCTACCAATACAAATACCAATAGGATAGGTCCGAAAATGTACATAATATTCTCTATCGGAAGTCTTTCTCTTGTTATTTTCTTGGTGAGATATCTGCAGAGATAAATAACGAGCATTAAAAAGGCAAAAGAGGATGGCTGGAATGAAATGGGTGTTCCCGGAATTTTTAACCATCTTGAAGCACTGGCTCCGTCAATGGTCTGACCTGTAAACATAGTAACAACAAGGAGAACAATCATTAAGCCGAGCAGAATGCTGCTGAGCTTTCCAATGTATTCGTATTTCACCATTCCAACGACTCTCATAATGACGAGACCTAAGACTACAAAGAACATATGCTTGATCACGTGACCTGTTGTGGTCCCGTTATTGACAATATATTCCAGGTTTGAACTTGCAGAATATACGGGGAAAATAGAGAAAATGGAGATCACAAGGATGACCATCCAAAGTACTTTATCACCCTTTAGAAGTTCAATTCTGCTTTCTGTATTCTGTTCGTCCATATTTTTTTGTATTCATGTATTGATGTAAAATGTATTCATGAGTTGAATCATCATACTTTCCTACTTTTTACATTTACTTTAATACTTGCTCTTTAAACTGTTTTCCTCTGTCTTCATAGCTTTTGAAAAGGTCAAAACTCGCGCAGCATGGGGAAAGTAAAACGGTATCTCCGCTTTTGGCCAGTGATTTTGATATTTTCACGGCTTCTTCCATACTTGAAGTGTCATAGATGAATTCTTTTTTGTCTCTAAAGAAGTCTATGATCTTGATATTGTCTATTCCTAAGCACACAATGGCTTTTACTTTTCTTTTAACGAGCTCTTCAATTTCTGAGTAATCGTTTCCTTTATCTAGTCCCCCTACGAGCCAAACCGTTGGAGTTTTCATGCTTTCTAAAGCGTAGTAAGTGGCATTTACATTGGTTGCCTTACTGTCGTTGATGTATTTTACACCATTGATTTCTGTCACGAATTCAAGCCTATGCTCTACCGCCTGGAACGTCATTAATGAGTTTCTGATGCTTTCGTTGTTGATTTCCAGTATTTTACCTGCTATTGAAGCGGCTAAGCTGTTGGCAACATTATGATTTCCCAGAAGAGAAAGTTTATCAACCTTCATGGAAAACTCATCTTTCATTTTTACTATAATCTGATCGTCATCAATGAAACCACCTTCCGACAGTTTTTCTTTTGTAGAGAAGGGAATCATTTTAGCTTTTATTTCCAGCTTCTCAAGGATATTTTTACTCATTTCATCATCCTTATTGTAGATGAAGAAATTATCATTTTCCTGGTTCTCAGCAATTCTGAATTTAGCTAAAGCATATTCTTCATAATTGTAGTTGTATTGATCTAAGTGATCTTGAGACAGATTCAGCAATAGAGAAATATAAGGTCTGAAATTCTGAATATCATCCAGTTGGAAAGAACTTACCTCCAGTACATAATACTCATGGTTTTCATCAGCTACCTGTTTGGCAAAGCTGTATCCTATGTTTCCGCCTAGCCCTACATTTAATCCGTCGTTTTTCAGAATATAGTAGATCAGGGAAGTGGTGGTTGTTTTTCCGTTGCTTCCTGTGATAGCGATGATTTTGGCATCGGTAAATTCTGAGGCAAATTCAATTTCAGAGGAAAGTCTTATTCCTTTATCATGAATTTTATGGATGATTTCTGCCTTTTTGGGAATTCCTGGGCTTTTTACAATCCAGTCTGCATTTAAAATTCTTTCTTCGTTGTGGTTTCCTTCTTCAAATTCAATTTCATTTTCGGCTAAAAACTGCTTATAGTTATCCTTAATAGCACCTTTGTCTGAAAGAAAAACTTCCAGACCTTGTTTTTTCGCTAAATAAGCAGCTCCGCATCCGCTCTCTCCACCTCCTAAAACAACTATTTCCATATTTATTCTTTTGTAAAATGTATAATGTAGTATTGTATTAATGTAATTTGGATTTGTATTAACACGTCATACTTTACACAAAATTTCTATCTCATTTTTAATGTGATCAGGCATATTATGGCCATCATTACCCCGATGATAATCATTCTGTTTACGATCTTACTTTCGTGAAATCCTCCTTTCTGATAATGGTGGTGTAATGGTGACATTCTAAAAAATCTATTATTCTGAGCATATTCCAGCCCATATTTTCTTTTTCTGTATTTGAAAACAATAACCTGAAGCATAACAGATACGTTTTCAATCAGGAAGATTCCGCATAAAACGGGAATCAGGAGTTCTTTTCTCAAAATAATTGCTAAAACGGCAATCACTCCTCCAAGCATCAGGCTTCCTGTATCGCCCATAAAAACCTGTGCAGGGTATGTATTATACCAAAAGAAACCGATCACGGCACCTACCATGGCTACCGCAAAAATGGTGGTTTCACCCATATTCGGGAGAAACATAATATTGAGGTAGTCTGCAAAGATGATGTTCCCGGAGAGGTAAGCAAACAAGGCAAGGGTAAGCAGTATGACTACGCTGGTTCCTGCGGCAAGTCCATCAATTCCATCTGTGATATTGGCTCCGTTTGATACGGCAGTCACGATAAAAATAACAATTGGAATAAAGACAATCCATGCCCATTCATGAGCATCTTTATCATTCATCCAGAACAGAATTCCACTATAATCAAATTCATTGTTTTTAGCAAAAGGAACGGTAGAAACGGTGATTTTTTCTGTAGGCATAAAATTCTGCTCTACATTGTTTCTGTTCACTACTTTTGCATCTGCATATTTTCTTTTCACGGTAATGTCTGGATGGAAATACATTGTAATTCCGACAATTAGCCCTAATCCCACCTGGCCTACAATTTTAAATTTTCCGCTCAGACCGTCTTTATTTTTCTTTACTTTCTTCAAATAATCATCTACGAAACCTATAGCCCCCATCCACACCATGGAAACCAGCAGCAGAACAATATAAACATTGGTAATTCTGGTAAAGAGAAGAACCGGAATGATGGTGGCTATGATAATAATAAGCCCTCCCATAGTAGGAGTTCCTTCTTTCTGCTTTTGCCCGTCTAATCCAAGGTCACGTACCAATTCGCCCATCTGTTTTGTTCTCAGGTAATTGATGATCCTTTTTCCATACACAAGGGCAATGACAAGAGAGAACAGCACAGCTATTCCGGCACGGAAAGAAATGTATTTAAGCATTCCCAATCCCGGTATGTGGATTCCCTGGCTTGTAAGATATTCGTATAGATAGTATAGCATGTCCTTTTTTTATTTACTCATTAACTTCCAAAGTTCGTTGATCGTTTCCTTGTCGTCAAAATGATGTTTTACACCATTAATGTCCTGATAGGTTTCGTGGCCTTTTCCAGCTACTAACACTATATCTTTTGGTTCTGCGAATTTAATCGCCATTTTTATAGCTTCTTTTCTATCCGGAATTGAAGTGTATTTGCTGAAATTCTGAGGTTCAACGCCTGATTCAATTTCCTTGATGATCTGTGCAGGATCTTCTGTTCTCGGATTGTCTGATGTGATAATTGCTAATGTCGATTTTTTGGTAGCAATATTTCCCATTTCAGGTCTTTTGGAGTGATCTCTGTCGCCTCCGCACCCAAAAACGGTGATCAGTCTTTCGTTTTTGGTCCTGATTTCATTAATGCTGTCCAGAATATTTTCCAAAGCATCCGGCGTATGAGCATAATCCACAATGAAGAAAATTCCGCCATCTGATTTGAAGGTTTCAAATCTTCCGGAAACTCTTTTCAGCTTACTGATCGCCTGCAGAATTTCATCCTGACCAAAACCAAGTTCTGTTGCGATTCCGAAAACCAATAGTAAATTGTAGACATTGAACTTTCCTGTCAATGTGGTCCAGAATTCTTTTCCGTTGAAGTTCAGCAGCATTCCGTTGAAATCAAGTTCTAAAGATTTTCCGTGGTAATCTGCCATGGTTTTCAGAGCGTAAGACTTTTTCGTTGCTTTTGTATTCTGGAGCATCACCATACCGTTTTTGTCATCAATATTGGTAATGCCTATGGCAGTATCTTCAAGTCCGTCAAAGAATCTTTTCTTGGTTTTAAGATATTCTTCAAACGTTTTATGATAGTCTAAATGATCGTGGGTAAGGTTGGTGAATCCTGCAATTTTAAAATGCAGTCCCTCAATTCTGTTTTGGGCAATTCCATGGGAGCTGACTTCCATGAAAGCAAATTCACAGCCTTTCTCAACGGCTTCGGCTAAAATCTTATTGATGGTAATCACATCCGGAGTGGTGTGGGTCGCAGGGATGATTTCATCTGCAATTCTGATCTCCACCGTGGAAAGCAGTGCAGAATCATATCCTAAGTTTGTGAATACATCAAAAAGAAGGGTAGATACCGACGTTTTTCCGTTGGTTCCGGTAACCCCGATCAGTTTGAGTTTCTGAGATGGATTTCCGTAAAAGTTGGATGCCAGGTGCCCCAATGCTTTAGATGAATCTTTTACCTTAATATAGGTTACGTCTTCATTCAATATTTCAGGAAAGTCTTCGCACACTACTGCTTTTGCACCTTTTTCAACAGATGATGCAATGTATGAATGTCCGTCTGCAACCGTTCCTCTCACTGCTACGTACAATGAGTTTTCCGTGATCTTTCTGCTGTCAAAAACCAATTCTGAAATCTCACGGGCGTCGTTGCCGTGAATTTCTAAAACTGGGATCCTTTTTAATAATTCTGTTATTATCATTTTTTATTTGACAGGAATTTTCTTATCCTGTATTAAAGCGTCCCTTGGGACTTGTTTCTATTTTAATTCTGCAAAGACAAATAAAGCCTTTGGTTTTTGCTGATTATGGTGCCTTCCAGTGGGAATTGTTCTTTGATCCTTCCAACGCCTTTATAATCTACACGGTATCCTAAATTTTCCAACTGAGGAATGACGTTTTTGCCGATCAGACCTACTACGTTGGGCATTTGCTTATTATTAACTGCTACTTTTACATTGGGTTCTACCATTTTGCTTAGGTTGACCTTTCTGTCTACAAGCATTTCTTTTTCAATATTCTGAGGGGTTTTCAGGAATGTTTTTCCTGCGATTTCTTTAAACACCGGCGCTGAAACGGTTCCACCATAAAAACTTTTTGCTGTGTTGGGTTCGCTGATCATCACATAACAGGTATATTTCGGATTATCAGCCGGATAGAAACCTGCAAAAGAAGCACGGTATTTCATTGGGCCCGGGAGCCAGTATTCAAATCTCGCAGTTCCTGTTTTCCCTGCCATTTTCAGGTTGGGAGTGAAGATGCTTCGGCCTGTTCCTTTTTCTACGGCTTTGGTGAGTGCGCTGGTCATCATCTTAATGGCTTTCTCTGAGGCCATTTTATTTACCATTACTTCAGGTTTTGCGCTGTACATTACTTTTCCGTCTTTCATGATCTTGTCGATGAATAGAGGTTTAAGCATTTTACCACCGTTAGCAACTCCATTATAGAAGGTTGTTAATTGTAAAAGATTGATGTTTGATGAATATCCGTAAGAGATGGAAGCTAAAGTGGCCGCGTTCCATCTTTTATTCTGTGGAGTTACGATCTTTGGTTTTGTGATCCCTGGAAGCTCGATATCCATTTTGTCAAATAATTTCCATCTTTTCAGATGGTCAAGGAAGATCTGAGGTTTGTCGGCATAATATTTTGTGATCAGCTTCGAAGTTCCTACGTTGCTGGATTTTGCTAAAACATCGCTTATATCGTACGTTCCACCACCATGACCGTCTGAAATTCTCTGTTTTGCATATGTCCAAACTCCGTTTCCTACATTCACGGTTGTATTTTCATCTATAAAACCGTCATCCATTGCTGCCAGGAGTGAGATCGTTTTAAAGGTAGAACCCGGCTCGATATTATCTTTTATGGCATAGTTGTAAGAATCTTCGTAATTGCCCTCTTCGTTTTGTCTTAGATTAACCAGTGCCCGAACTTTTCCTGTTTCTACTTCCATTACAATCACGGTGCCGTGCTTTGCTTCATAAGTAATCATCTGTTTCTCCAGTGCGGAGTGTGCAATGTCCTGAATTCTAAGGTCTAAAGTAGTATAGACATCTTCTCCGTCTACGGGTTCTTTTACTTTCCAGAAATCAATGGGTTTCCATTGGGAAGAATTGATTCTCTGCTCCAGTCTTTTTCCGTCTGTTCCTGTAAGATGTTTTGAGAAAGCTCCTTCCAGTCCGGCTTTTGCTTCACCATTGTCTATACCGATGGTTCCGGCACCAATCTCTGAAGTGGCCAGCTCTCTTTTATAATTTCGGTCTACGATAAAACCTCCTTTGTTTTTACCTTTTTTAAAGATCGGAAAGTTTCTGATTCTGTCGTATTGGTCAAAGTCAAGTCCTTTTACTAAAGTATAGTACTGATTTTTCTTTTTCTTCTGCTCGTCAAATTTCTGTCTGAATTCTCCTCTTGATTTTCCGAACATTTTGCTTAAGGAATCTGTCAAAGCACCAATGTTGTTGCTGTAGATCGTATCCTTCATTGTTTTAAAATCAAGATAAATGTCATAACGCATCACGGTGGTTGCAAGAATGGATCCGTCTGAAGCAAAGAGATTTCCACGGGCAGCCTTTAAAGTGGCTTCACGGTAATTTTTATTAATGTAATCGTCCTTAATTTCCTGAACGTTAGTGTTTTGCAGGATTACTATCCTTGTAAGGAACAGCACAAATACGCAAAGAACTCCCACTGCGAAGAGGTAGCCCCACCTTAACGTTTTTTTACGTTTGCTATCGTATTCATTTTGTTTTTGCATCTGTACTGTCTAGTTTTATTAGCAGTTTATGAGGATGGTTTTCCAAAGTCATCAGTGAGTCCTTTGCTACTTCCTTCCCCAGTTGCGATTCCATTTTTACTTTGATCAGCTTACTCTGGGCGTAAGCGTTTCTTGATTTGTATTCTTCCGTTTCTTCTTTTAAAGCATTCACAATTCTGATCTTTTTATTGACGAGGTGATTGCTATAGATCATCGCCATCATCAGAACAAACAACAGCAAAAAGTACTTGTAATGAGTTTTGATCTCATCACGATTCAGAAAGTTTCCTTTTATAATGTCTATAAAAGTGAGCTTCTTCTGAGGGCGGTTTGTTGTTCTTTTTGCCAAAATCTTTTATGTCAATTGGTTTACAGTGAATTCACTTTGCTTAGTAGTCAATTTATATGAGTCTTAAATTCACAATTGGCTATTCACCATTCACTCTTACACTTTAATTCCTGTTCTCATTTTTGCGCTTCTTGCTCTTGAATTTTCCTCAATCTCCTGATCATCGGGGATAATGGCTTTACTCTTAAGCAATTCAAAGACCTTTTTATAATTTCCATAAATATCTCTCTGCTGTTCTCCTTCAAACATTCCGTTTTTAAGGAATCTTTTTACCAGACGGTCTTCTAAAGAATGGTAAGAAATAACAACGAGTCTGCCTTCCGGCCTTAAGATATTAAGTGCCTGAACCAGCATTTCTTTCAATGCTTCAAGCTCCTGATTCACTTCTATTCTTATCGCCTGGAAAAGCTGTGCATAAAATTTATTCACTTTATGAGGTGGAAGATAGCTGAAAAGCTTTTTCAAATCCTCGGTGGTGTTTATGGTTTTTGTTTTTCTGTGATGAACGATGTCTCTTGCCAGCTTTCTTGCTTCCCTTAATTCTCCATAGTGATAAAAGATATCGGCAAGCTCTGCTTCATCATATTCATTGATCACTTTTTTGGCATCAAGACTCTGCATCACGTTCATTCTCATGTCCAGAGGTGCGTTGTTTCTTGTGGAAAAACCTCTTTCCGCTTCATCAAACTGATGGGATGAAACACCAAGGTCTGCCAGCACACCATCAACCTGTGGAATACCATACATCAGCATGGAGTTTTCCAGAAACCTGAAATTCTGATTCACCAAGGTAAATCTTGGATCGTCAATTGTATTTTTAAGAGCATCAAGATCCTGATCAAAACTAAACAGTTTTCCTTTCTCTGAAAGCCTGCTGAGAATCTCTCTTGAGTGGCCTCCTCCTCCAAAAGTGCAGTCCACGTATATTCCGTCAGGATTC
This sequence comes from Chryseobacterium sp. W4I1, assembly GCF_030816115.1. Classification (NCBI taxonomy): domain Bacteria; kingdom Pseudomonadati; phylum Bacteroidota; class Flavobacteriia; order Flavobacteriales; family Weeksellaceae; genus Chryseobacterium; species Chryseobacterium sp. W4I1. Next base: position 3,820,545 of record NZ_JAUSXQ010000001.1, on the reverse strand, counting down.
GTCACCAAATCATCAACGCTCTGCTTCAATAAAACGGGGTTGTGGTACATACTTAATTGTGTTTTTACCTTACCTTTTACAGCAAGTGTGGTTTATTCTTCATCAAAAGAGCCCATTACATCTTCAGCAAGGCTCGCAAAATCAGCTTCGTTGGTAGAGATCACCTTTTCATAGGCTTCCTTGTCCCAAATTTCAAAAAGCTCCCCTGCGCTGGTAATAACAGTGTCTTTCTGAAGGTTTGCAAAATGAACCAGATCTTTTGAGATCTGAAGTCTTCCTGCGTTGTCCAGTTCTACCGTTTTTACGCCTGCCGTAAACATTCGGATGAAATCAGCATTCTTTTTAATGAATCTGTTCAGCTTATTAATTTTGCCCATCAGTTTGTCCCACGCATTCATGGGATAGACTTCGAGGCAAGGTTGGAACACAGATCTCTTGACTACAAACGCCTTATCGTCGAAGTTTTCCATCTGTTTGATCAGGGAGGAGGGAACTTTTAAACGGCCTTTGTCGTCAATTTTACACTCATATGTTCCAATGAAACTTTTCATTTGGGACAAATTTATATAATAATGTTCCAAAATTTCCCACTTTTTCCCACTTTTTGACTTAATGTTAATAAGTTTTATCAGAGGCTGAATTTTTAAGGTGTAAGTATTTGATATTTTGATGGTTGTAAATAATGCTATTTAGGCTATAGTAAAGAGGTTTTGAAAAAAGTGAAGAAAAAGGAGGTTATTATATTATTTTTACTTTAAATTAGAGTAATCAAAATATTTTTGAGGTTTAATTTGTATTTTTGCAGAGCTTTATTAAGGCATTTTATGATATTTAGCACAAAAAAAGAAAAGAAATATACTTTTGTAGAGGCGGGAGAAGGACATCCATTGGTACTGTTACACGGTTTAATGGGTGGTTTGAGTAATTTCGATAAGATGGTAGATTTTTTTTCGGAAAAGGGGTTCAAGGTTTATGTTCCTCAGTTACCTATCTACGATCTGCCGGTACTCAATACTAATCTTACCACTCTAGCAAAATATATTATCAAGTTTATAGAGAGTCATATCTCAGAACCGGTCACTATTGTAGGAAACTCAATGGGAGGACATATAGGTCTTATTATGACTTTGGCAAGACCGGATCTGGTTAACAATCTTGTTTTAACAGGAAGCTCAGGATTGTATGAAAGAACTTTCGGGGACAGTTTTCCGAGAAAAAATGACCGTTCCTATATAAGAAAGAAAACGGAAGAAGTTTTTTATGACCCTGCTATTGCTACTGAGGATCTTGTAGACGAGGTTTTTTCTGTGGTGAATGACAGAATGAAGGGAATAAAAACGGTGATGCTGGCCAGAAGCGCAATCAAACATAATATGTTGCATGATCTTCCTAAGATTGTGACGCCAACGTGTCTGATCTGGGGAAGACAAGATAATGTAACGCCTCCTGAAGTGGCGGAAGACATGCACAAGTTTATCCCGAATTCAGATTTATTCTGGATTGAGAAATGCGGTCATGCTGCGATGATGGAAAAGCCAGATGAATTCAACGAAATTCTCTACAGCTGGTTAAAAGATAAAGTTTAAAACAAATAATAATAAACCATTAAGAGCTTTTCTTAATGGTTTGTTTTTCTAAAAAATATTCGAGAAATGGTTATTAAAACAGCAGAATTTGTAAAGAGTAGTGGAAAGTGGCAGGAATGCCCGGAACCTACAATGCCTGAATATGCTTTTATAGGAAGATCTAATGTGGGAAAATCTTCATTGATTAATGCAATGATGAATCATAAAGATTTAGCAAAAACTTCCGGAACCCCAGGGAAAACCCAGCTTATTAACCATTTTTTAGTGAATGAAAGCTGGTATCTTACTGATTTACCAGGATATGGATATGCCAAGGTTTCAAAGTCTATAAGAAAAGATTTTGAAAAGCTGATTACCAATTATATCCTGAACAGAAGAAATCTTGTGAATCTTTTTGTTTTGGTAGATTCCAGACATACACCGCAAAAAATTGACCTTGAATTTATCCAATGGTGCGGAGAAAGCGGGATTCCTTTTTCCATTGTTTTTACAAAAGCAGATAAGCTGAAACCGAATATCGCCATTCAGAATGTAGAAAATTATAAGAATGAACTTCATAAAACGTGGGACGATCTTCCTGAAATGTATGTAACTTCTGCAGAAAAGAAGACGGGAGGAGATGAGATCCTTGATTTTATTCAGACCACGAATGAGTTTTTGAAAAATAACAGTGTAAGTTTTGATGAGTAATATAATCTGGAAAATTAAAACCTTTGATGAGTTTACAGTTCCTGAGCTGTATGCTGTTTTAAAAGCACGTATTGATGTTTTTGTGATCGAACAGAACTGTCCTTATCCTGATCTTGATAATTATGATCAGAAAGGTGTTCATATCTGGGCAGAAGAAAACGGACAAATCCTTGCCTACTGCCGTGTTTTTGACAAAGGAATCAAGTATGAAGAAACTTCTTTTGGAAGAGTTCTTACTACGGAACAGGCAAGAGGAAAAAGTTTAGGGAAACAGGTGATAAAGTATGCTGTAGAAACCATAGAAAATCGGTTCCACACTTCTCAGATCAAGATTTCCGCACAAGATTATTTATTAAGATTTTATTCCGAATTCGGATTTGTAGATACAGGGAAAAAATACCTTGAAGATGATATTCCGCATACGGAAATGATAAGAAAATAAAAAAGCGAAGAGAAATCTTCGCTTTTTTATATATGATGGGTGTTTTAGTTTTTTGAGCTATGCTAGTTACATCCTGAGCAGTAAGACCTGTCTACATATTGCTTACTGCTTCCAGTATAATAATAACAGCCTCCTCTTGATCCTACATAAAGCTTATTCCCGTTATAGGTACAGCCTTTGTCTGATGAGTAAAAGGATCTTGATCTTTTAGAGCCGGAGCTGCTTTTACTTTTACTCTTCTTTGATTTTTTCTTTTGTTTCTTAGAAGTTAGTTCTGTTTTGGAAGCAACGCCGGTTGTTGCTGCTTTGAAGCTTACCGGAAATATTAGGCCTGCGGCTAAAAGGGTGGTGAGTAGTAGTTTTTTCATGGTTGTATAAGTTTTATATGATAATAGTTTTCATGGTTACGGAATTAATAGTTCTCTAATGTTCTAATCAGCTGGTCTCTGAAATTGTATATTTCATCAAGGTTATTCAGTAATATCTTTTCACCTGCCTCTTTTCCATTATGAAAGGTTTCGATATATTTATTGGCTGTGTTGAAATGGAATCTGCAAAGCGGCTTTCAGTTGTTGTCATCAAGTAAAACTCCAAAGTAGGAAAGCGTGTCTCTGTAGGCAATTCTGTTGGAGGAAACCTTTTCTCTTAAAATAGCTTTTGCAATTTGAAAAGCTTCTAATTCTTCTTCTGTTGTAACAATCTTGGAGTCATTGTTTTCATCAATAGGGGCAGCTGTCTTTACGGGTTCTTCTTGTTTTTCAATCTGTTCATTGATGCTTAATGCAGATTTTAGCCTGAAGCTGATAGACTCGTTGATAGAAAGTGTCAGAGCTTTTTTAGTGTATTCCTTGAAAGAAAATCATCCGGCTTGCTGTCATCGGTTTTTCGAAGAATCTGCCGACCAATAGTTTTACGATTTCATCAGAAGGATTTTCTATTTCCTTTTCAAATTCCTTCCGGATGGCTTTGATGTATTTCAATGCTTCTGCAGAGTCCAGGATGTTTTCCAGATTGTAATCGTTTTTTGTAAAGCTCTCCAATATCTTGATGGAGCTGTCTTTCAGATCTTCAATATTGATGGTGAAAAATGGTTTTTCATCCATAATATTAGGTTTTTCCAAGTCAGTATAAAAATTGTAAACAATTCCATTTGTTAAAACCCCGAATCTTGCTTTTGAAACATGATAGTATCTGTGCAACTGAGAGTTATGAGCGTCTGCACTTTCTTTCCAATGTTTGCATTCGATGATTAGAATAGGATCATCATTTTTCCTGATTACATAATCTACCTTTTCTCCCTTTTTGGTTCCAATGTCACAAATATGCTCAGGAATTACTTCTGTGGGATTGAAAATATCATAGCCTAAAATTTGTATAAAAGGCATGACAAAGGCATTTTTGGTTGCTTCTTCAGTGTTAATCTGTTCTTTTAATCCAACGACTTTCTGATGCAGCTGTTCTAATTTTAGTTTAAGATCCATAGGTCAGGTAATGTTTAAATTCTTGTTCAAAAATATCATGTAAAAAAAGGCTTTCCTTACGGGAATCCGTAAAATGAAAAACCTTTCAAAGAACTTATACATGTAGGGGTAAAATTATTCTTATATGATGATGGCACGCCTGGCAGAACTTATATCGTTCGAGGATAAATCCCACGCCAATCCTGAAGCGGGCAGGGCCCTTTCTTTGCCCCAGTTTCTGATGGCTTCAATTCTTTCAGGACTCGTTTTGCTCAACGGAACGATATTCTGGAAGCACTTTTCATAAAGATCATCAGTAATAAAAGAATCTCCATTGATGACCGCCTGTATAGCGACATCTCTTACGGCTCCTTCCAGATCCGATCCTGCGAAACCTGCTGAAATGGCTACCAGCTTTTCAAAAGTTGAAGAAGAAGGTGGTGGTAAAAGATTCTTTTTAATATAAAGATTGATAATATCTGCTCTTTCCTGATCCTGTGGGAGGTCTACAAAGAAAAGTTCATCGAACCTGCCTTTTCTAAGCAGTTCCGGAGGTAGTTTTGTCACATCATTGGCTGTTGCTACCACAAAAACTTTTTCGGTGCTTTCCTGCAACCAGAAGAGAAACTGGCCAATCATTCTTGTGGTCACTCCTGATGAATCGTTGGCACTGGCAGCTAATCCTTTTTCAATTTCATCAATCCATAAAATGCAGGGCGCTGCATTATCTGCTGATTCAAATGCCTCTTTTAATCTGTTCTCAGACTGTCCCACATACATTCCCTGAATGGATGCAAAGTCTAATCGGTACAATGGAAGGTTCCATGTAGCTGCGATGAATTTTGCAGACAAAGATTTCCCACAGCCCGGAACCCCCACCAATAATACACCTCTCGGCGGACGAAGTTTCCTTGATCTTAAATCTGCAGTTAACAGTTGTTTCTGATTATCAATCCATTGGTGTAATCCGCTAAGCCCTCCTACGGATATTAAAGATGGATCCACTTTTACCTTTTCAAGCCCGGAAATATCGCTGAAAAGCTTATCTTTTTCCATGCTCAGGCATTTGATATCGTCTTTTGTAAGAGAACCTTTTGCCATTTGGGTTGCCAAAACATTTTCAGCTTCTATTTTGGTCATATTAGCTAAAATGGTTGCAGCCATTTTCAAGTCATTTTCATCCCAGTCAATAGGAATAGAACCTTTGTAGGGTATTACACAATCCTTGACAACAGTTAGCATTTCTTCTTCGTTAGGAGGGTCCAGGGTAAGTGTCATTCCCAAACGCTGCAACTGTGACCATACGCTTTTTGTAGAAATGATGCAGATGCTTCCGCCTTTTTCAATAGCCTGGACTACGCAATCATAGATATGTCTTGATACAATATTATCATCCTCAATATCACTTACCTCTGTGAAAATAAACGTAACGTTCTGTCTTTGCGAAATATTCTGAACGGCAAAATCGATTCCGCCGGCAACGGAACGGTCATCGTTGACTGTTTTTCTTGTTTTAATATCCATGGTTCCGTGTGATAGGCTATGGATGTATATCGGAATATTAATTTCCTCCGACAACTGCTGTATTATTTCTAAAACTCTCGATCTTTCTATACTCCGGATTGAAATAAAAGGAATTCTTGCCCGGAACATTCTGGATAAAGAATTTTTAAACTCTTCTTTGTTTGCCATAGTTAAAAAATAAATTTTCTTCTTGCTGAAGGATTGGGATTAGGAATCTCTTCAGCAGATTGATTATGTTGGAATTCGCAGAAGCTGAATGAATTGATTACTATCAGCATTTTCTCTCTTTCCTTGTTGTCTTTTGGAGTATTATCTTTTAAATTTTTTTTAAAATCATTTACAAAACCTGTAAAATCATTCGAAAAATTCTTTCTCAGTTCACTGGGTAGGCTTTTTGAATGGGCAAATTTTGCCAAAACGGCTAGTGTTTTTTTATTATTATGAAGCACAAATTCCAATTCTTCGATGGTTTTAATGTGCTGAAGATTAAAGTTCCTCTGATATTGGTCCAACCATATTTTTTTCCGGGTCTTATAGGCTTCTTCGGCTTTTGCATAGAAACGCTCAGCTGTTCCGGCGTCAAGATGAAAATGTCCGGAACTCATTTCCTCCAGTACATCTTCACCCTTCCCGTAACGCTCAAAAAGATCTGCCCAATCAGCGTAAGTAACAGGTGATTTCATTATTGTTTTTTTATTCTTGGATTGATAAACTGATGAGGTGGGGTAATATCCCAGGCCGGAAATTTTGCTTTTTCTTTTTCCCCTTCGGTCCTTCCCTGGAACAAATTCGGCCTTGGCTGCTGTTCGGGTTTATTATTCTCTTCGGAATCGTTTTTAATATTGTCCATACTGTAATTATTAAGAAGGTTGTAAAATGGTTCTTGTATCTCTGGATGTACTTGAAAAATCTTCGGGCGTGATCGACATTAAAGTCTGTCTTAAAATTTCAGCTTTTGCATCTTCCTGGGCAAGTTCCTTTCTATAATCTACTGTTTCGGCAATGCATCCTCTTAATACTTCTTTAGACTTGTTCTTTCTTTCCATGATGGTTTCTATAGTTTTTTTCTTTGCTTTTTTATGACTATTAATTGAATTCCAAATAATCAACCCGCCAATCAATGCGCCAATTATTCCTATAATTCCGAACTTAAAAATGATTAAACTAACGGCAGAAACTATAATCCCGAAGAAAATTAAAGCGAATGGAAATGCCAGTTTTTTTAATTCATTTTCAAGAAAATCAGTCCAATACCGGTCGTGCTTTTGTAATTGTTCCGTTTCGTCACTTCCATCGGGGGTTGAGGTCTTAAAGCCATCGATAATCAACTCAACATTTTTCTCGATATCATTTCTGTATCTTGCAGTAAAAGTATCATGCGCTTCTACAATCCAAGGCTGACTAATGGAAACAGCAAGTGCCTGTGTAACTTTTGTAGCACCAGTTAATTCCGGATCGAATGCTGCATTCGTCAACATCTGAAGGAAATCTACTTTTTCTTCAAAAATGTATTTCTCATCATCCATTAAAGACTGTGCTGCTTTTTTATCTCCATCTTTCTGAATGATGAGCTGATTTAGCCTGACTTCATTTTGCAATGGAAGTTCTTCATCATCAAAATTAGTCACCAATAGGGAAAGAATTTCATCCAGCTGAATCTTGGTAGCTTTAGAATAATCTGTTGTGGTTTCGAAAATATTTTTAAAGTGTATATTTAGAGCATGGTGCGATCTTGCCTGGGTAACAGAAGTTTTCAGATTATCCCAATTCGTTGCAAATTCTTCAAGTAACGGGTATTTTTCCGTGGATAAGGAGCCTTTTGTTTCAAAGAAGTGGATCCATTGAACTTTCTGTTTATCAATGTAGTTATCTGTTTGAGTAAGTTGGTCGATCCAGCTTTTAACGTTGGTAATCATCAACTGATGGGAAGCGGGCTGAAAAGCTCCGGTTGTGATGGCTTCCAGAATAATGATAAACTCTCTGTCCAGGTTATGTGGATTCTGATGAAGAAAATACCTGTTCATCCATTGGAAGCAAGCATCATTTCTTCCTAATCTTCTCATGACAAGCATAAGAAAAAGAGTTGTTTTGTAATCGTCTCTTTTCAGGCTCTCGGTCAAAGCTTTTTCAGCGGTGTTTTTGTCATCGCGAATCCAAGAGGCAAGTACGATTAAAGCCGGAGCCAACCAATAATTAGGGGCTTTTATCATAACCTCCTCGGTTGTATGGCGTAATGTATCATCGCCTATAATTCCGGTGTCTACGCCTTGGAGGATTCCGGTGGCCATTCTACGTACTTCTGCATAATATCCGAACTTTATCTGAAGGTCCTGTTTCAGGTTTCCTTGTCGCGTTTCAGCGAGTTGCAGTGCTTTATGTTTTATATCCGATTCTACAAAATCAGAGAATGAAAGGGTAAGCTGTAATAAATCGCTTTTCAGGTGGTCATGCTTTGTATTGAGGCCTCCCAATTCTATATTGACTTCCCGCATATCTGTTTTGAGCGAGTTCAAGGCACTGTTGATCCTTGAAAGGTCTGCATATGAAATTACTTTTTGTGACATTGTACTGATTTTTCAGGATTATAGTTTGGCTGCTGTTCCGTCTTCACGGATGAGGATGAGTTTATCTTTATATACTTCTACAAAAAGATAAGCGTTGTGTTTGGCAAGGGTTCTTGCTTTTTCAAAATGTTCGGGAAGGGGTTCTCCTATTGTATAATGCTTAATGATCTGTCCGGCACTTAAATCTAAGGTGTGAACTTCATGAGGATGCCCTAGATAGCATTTAGCCAAAATTCCTACGGGAAGATCAGCGAGCTGAGCTGACCCAAATTCCTCATGAATTTTTGCCATCATATCTTCCTTCCCCCTTGTTTCAATAAGAAGTTCCGTATCCATTGTCTTAATTAAGCTGAGATATTTCTCTGAACGCTTTTTTAGAATATCCCTGTCACTTAAAATTTTAGTGGAAGCGGATCTGATATCGGATGTGCCGGTCAGTGTTTCGTTTTGGAAAATTATTTTTGCCATTGCCTGAGTTTTGAATTTGATACAGACAAAAATATCGGGCTGGCGATAGTTTTCCTTACGGATTCCCGTAAATATAAAAACCTTTCAAAAAATTTGAAAGGTTATATAGGGGACTATAAAACAAGATTAAATAATTCCCAAATCTTTGCAGAACGCAACCAACTGCTCATTGCTTGCTACGTTGAGATTTTCTTTTAAACTGTTCAGTCTTTTTTCCACGCTGCTCAGACTGTTGGGCCTAATATTGTTGGCCTGCAGATAAGTTGGAATATTTTTTTGCAGTACTCCTTGAGAAAGAAGAGAAACAAGCGTAATATCATAGGTTGTAAACTCATAGCTATTGAGCTTTTTTACTTCCTGTTTAAGGTCAAGGGAAAGATAGGTTTCATTAACGTAAACGGCCGCAATCGCTTTTTTCAATTCTTTGGAATCATTTCTGGCTTTACGTACAAAGCCGTTGATCTTGCATTCATTAAAAAGAGAGTCTATGATTCCGGATTTACGTTCTCCGGAAAAAACAATGACTTTTAGTGATGGTTGTAGGTCTCTTACCTCTTCAATCAGTTCTTTTCCATCTTTAATATTCTGTAGGTGGTGGTCTTCTTCATATGAAAGATCAGTGATGAGTAAGTCGTAAGGATCGTTTTCCCGGATAGATTTTTTAACTTTTGCTAAAGCATCATCACAATAATATACATAATCAACATTAGGAATGTTGAGCTCTTCTAATGTTTTTTGGACAGATAGACTACCCATTTCTTGGTCTTCGGCAATTAAAATTTTTTTGAACATTCTTTTAGGTCTTTTTAAGAAACAGGAAATGAAATATTAATTTTCAGTCCTTTTTCGGATTTATTGTCAAAAATAATTTCTCCACGGATAGCAACAATACGGGTTCCCGTATTTGTCAGCCCGTTTTTGTAGATCATATCACCCGGAATTCCAATTCCATTGTCTGTATATTGGATATTGACTACATTATTTATCCTTTCAAATTTAAAAATAACCCGTGAAGCCTGGCTGTGCTTTTTCATATTAACGAGCAGCTCACGGATGACCTGATAGATATCTTCAAAGGATGACTGAGAAATTCCGTTCCATATTTCATTTTCGTTCCCTACTATATAGGTGTCGATCGCTTCATTTTTAAAAGAGGCTATAAGGTTGGATATTCTCTCTTTATGTTCCTTTTTATCGTGTTCCGTATCAGATTTTTCGTAGGAAATATCTCTGGACTTTTCGTAAACAAATTCCAGCTCATCAAGGGCATTTTCTTTATCAAAATGTTCCTGATTTTCTATTTTGGTCATGACCTGGTAGATACCGTTAGCTACAACGTCGTGGACTCTTTTTGAAATTCTTAGCTGGTCATTCTTTAATTTGAGTTCATTTTCCTGTTTAAGCCTGGCCTGTCTTCTTCGGTACAAAATAATGATGATGATTATAGCAATTATGGCGACTGCCAAAGCTGCTTGCTGACGAATCAGCTGATTTTCCTTCTGAGTCTGATCAACTTTTAACCGTTGGTTTTCTGTTTCCTTCTTCTCGCTGTCGTATTTAATATATGCAAAACGGTTTCTGTTAGCATTTTTGTAATTTTGAATACTGTCCGAAAGTGTTTTATAGTGTATAAAATTGGAGATAGCGTTAGAGGGTTTGTCAACAAAAGAAATTCTTTCAATGGCTTCCAGGCGATCTTCAGGGCTTTTTATTTTTTCTGCTGTACCAAGCATTTGTTTTGCATAAAACAATGAAATATCTGGGTTGTCTTGCTGATATATCTCGGCTAAATGAGAATAACTTGAATTTGCACCCCAGTTGTCGTTTTGCTGTAATTTTTGTGCTAATAATTTTTTGAATTCTATATGAGCTGGATAATTTTTATCCTGAAGCCATCGAGTATAGACAATATTTTCTTTAATTCTATTTTGGAGATTGAGATCTTTTATTTTTAATAGATCGATACTTTGTAAGGCTTTTAATGCTGAAGAGTATTGGCCTTGTCGGTACTCTGATGCTGCCTTATTATTAAGAATAGTATATTTCTTTTCAATAGATTCATTTTTTTCCGCAAGAGCTTTATTATACCATGCTGTTGCTGAAGAGTACTCTTTTTGATCATATTTTATGTCTCCCAGGGTATTATATACAGAGTAAAGACTTTCGTCACCTTCATTCATAAAATTTAGAGCATCCACTAAAGTTGTTTCGGCACCGAATACATCACCGGTATATTTTTGTGCAATTGCCTGGCATATTAAGCTCTTAGAGATGTTGGAAGAATCTTTTGTTTTATAATAGTAATTTAGTGCTTGCTGGAATTTTGAATAAGCCTCAAGATTATTTTTAAGGAGCAAGTTTGTCCCTTCATTATATAACTGATCTGCCTTTACTAGATCGTTGGTTTCCGTTTTTTCTTTACAAGAAACAAGAAATATTAGTAAAAATAATAGATATCGTACCATATTACTAATATAAAAAAACCGTTCTAAAAAGAACGGTCTTATTTTTCTATTTTTTTGGTGGGAGAACAGGTCCTGTATCACCTCCTGTATCCCCAGGATCTACTCCTGCTCCCGGATCTGACAGTTGAACTGTTGTCTGCTCCTGATTATTACTATTATTTGATGTCGTATTTGCGTTATTATTTGAAAATGCTAATCCCAGTAGCATCAATATTAATTCTAACATTGTTTTAAAAAATTTAAAATTTGGCATTAGTGTTCTTCCTCACGAAACAGATCGTAAGCAGTGTTACACGTGTAAAAATTTCGAAGCGCTTCTTAAATTTTTGGGAAGTAACCTTCAAAAACGGAGGAGAAACATCTGCTTCCCAACCCGGAGTTTTCCTCCGTTTTATCTGGTGTTTTTTGAAATCAGTTTCGTATTTTTGTTTTTGTAATGTTTTGTTTCTCACTGATTTCTATGGCAAAGTAACGACGAAAGAAAAGGCAAGGGTTAGAATGTTTTTGGAAAGTTTTTGGAAAGTTTTTCTCAGTGGGATATACGGGAAACCGTATTTATTTTGACTTGAAACTTCTTAATTTTCACCATAATAACCATGAGTATGTCAAAATTTTTATCTGAAAAAAAGAAATTGTTAGAAGATGTCTACGAAAAAGCTTCAACTGAAGCTACAGAAACATCATTTAGTGGAATACTCTTACATCTTGAACGAATTTTAAAAGATGATTTTGAACCGCTGAGTTACAAATCTTTTGAAAATTATTATAAAGCAATAGTAGAACAAGATGAAGACTACAATATAAAAAGAACAGTTTTAGATAATCTAAGCCGATATATAGGATACGATACATTTAAAGATTACTGTTCTGAGTGGAGAACGGTGGAGTATAGTATTCAACAAGCAATTTCTAAAATTGTGATCACTATTATTAATAAGCCAATTCTTGCAATGCCTGAGTTTATGAAGCAGAATGGCTTGGGTATTATGGAAATTACATTGCTGATATGCCTTGTCACTGGAAATGTTGTATTTTCTAATAATAAGAAAGTTAATAACGGATCGTTTACCTTAGGCTTAATATCAGGAATGAAACCTAATGATGAAAAGAAATATATGTATTGGGATGGGGAAAGATATATTGCAACAGACAGTAGTTATATTAAACCCGGGCTTGATATTGTAGCCATGAATGAGCACTTGTTTCAACATTTTAAAAAGATCACAAGAAAAGATACTCTGACAGAGGCTAATGCTCTTGGAAGAACCTGGTATTCAAAATTCTATGGAAATGTTGAATTTTTTACAGATGATGGAATAGATCCAGAGAATGGGAGGGAATTGAGAAAATCAACTTCTACGATTATTTATAAATACGCAGGAAAGTCAAAAGACTCGGTAGAGGTTGAGGAATAATTTAGACACAAAAAAAAGCGAACATCTACTAGATATTCGCTTTTATATTTTTTAAGCCTCATTCAGCATTCCCAATTCTCCATATTGCTTTTTAAACTTCTGGATTTTCGGACCTACTACGGCGCTGCAGTAAGGTTGATTTGGATTTACATTGTAATAACCTTGATGGTACTGTTCTGCCGGCCAGAACTTCTCAAATTGGGTTACTTCAGTGACATATTTTCCCGGCCATTTACCTGAGGCTTCAGATATTTTCAGGGCTTCTTCTGCTTTAGCTTTTTCAGCATCGTCTTTATAGTAGATTACAGAACGGTATTGAGTGCCGATATCGTTTCCTTGTCTGTTCAGTTGGGTTGGATCGTGAAGGAAAAAGAATACATCCATTAGCTGCGCATAAGAAATGATCTTAGGGTCGAAAGTGATCTGTACCACTTCCGCATGTCCGGTTTCTCCTGTGCAGACCTCTTCATACGTAGGATTGTCTTTGTGACCTCCTGAATAACCTGATATTGCTGACTGTACTCCTTTAAGCATATTGAAACAGCTTTCCACGCACCAGAAGCATCCGCCTCCGAAAGTGATCTGTTCTAAATTATTATTATCCATTGTAAATTGATTATTATATTGGTCCGGTTTTACTCCTATCCGCGATGGAAATGAGTGAAAACAGCTAATCAAAAATAGGAAAAACTTTTCCATTTATACACACGAATCACACAAATAGATATCACAAATAACGCTACAATGTATTCAAAATAGCATCTGATCTTTTTATGAATAAATACAGATAAGGAAAGCGCAATCACCTTTGCTGCTCTACGTAATCTATGGTTAGATTTCAACGCGAATGCTAAAAGAAATCAAAATAAACATCTGTGTAAATCAGCGTAATCTGTGGTAATTTTCAATATAAACATTCCCAATTAACAAACAAAAAAGCACCCTTAAAAAGGATGCTGCGTATATTTAAAATAGCTTTCAATTATTTTTCCCAAACTAAAGCACTGGCTCCAAGAATGGCAGCATCTGCTTCGTCCAGTTCACTGAAAACCAATTTTACTTTATTTCTGAAGATCGGAAGAAGGTTTCTTTCCATGTGAAGCTTTGCAGGCTTTAAAATAAATTCACCGGCCTTGATAACACCTCCGAATAATAAAATAGCTTCCGGCGAAGAAAACATCACGAAATTCGCTAAAGCTTCACCCAGTTTCTGCCCGGTATATCTGAAAACTTCCATTGCGATAGGGTCTCCTTTCAAAGCACATTCATGTACTGTTTTAGAATTGATAGCTTCTTCAGGGTATTGGTTCAGCATAGATTCAGGAAATTCGGCTCTCATCTTTTTTGCAGTGATTGCAATTCCTGTAGCAGATGCATAAGCTTCCAGGCTACCTTCAGATCCAGTGCTCCAGTGCTTTCTTCCGCCCGGTTTTACAATGGTATGGCCCAGTTCCCCTGCGAAACCATCATGTCCATAGATTAAGCTTCCGTTAGAAATGATCCCGCTTCCTACTCCGGTTCCCAGAGTGATCATAATGAAATCTTTCATGCCACGGGCTGCTCCGAAAAGCATTTCTCCAAGTGCTGCTGCATTAGCATCATTGGTAATGGTACATGGCATGCTGAATTTAGCTTTCATCAGCTCGCTGAAAGGGATCATTCCCTTCCATGGTAAGTTAGGAGCCTGTTCGATGGTTCCTTTATAATAGTTGGCGTTAGGAGCGCCTACTCCTATTCCGTCAAAGTTTTTTTCTGTACCATATTTTTCGATCAGGGGCTGAACCTGTTCATACAAAGCATCGATAAAATCTTCTACTTTTTCGTACTCATCAGTTCTCAGACTTCCTTTTTCCAGAACTTCACCACGATGGTTTACTACTCCGAACTTTGTATTCGTTCCGCCGATATCAATTCCTAGAGCAACTTGTTTTGATAAATCTATTAATGACATTTCCTGTTTATAAATTCTAAAGGGTTAAAATTATAAAAAAGATTGTATTAATGGATTATTAACGAAATATTTATTTAAAAAAGTTTTAGGCTGTTACTGGTTTTTTCTTTTTCCTTCTTCCCCACCAAACCAGAAATCCGGTTACCGGCAGCGATGCACATATAAGACTGACAATGAATGCAATGATCTTTGTAGGAAGACCCAAAATAGAACCTACATGGATATCATAATTGGCATTCACTGTTTTTTCGCCAAAGTTTTTATCCTTGGGATCATGGGTATGAAGTAATTCCCCGGAGTTTTCATCAAAGATCAGGCTGCTGCTCTTGTGATAAGAGTAGGAAAGATGCTTTACATAAACTTCAAAGTTCGGATGTTCATGGTCATCCATATGTTCATGGCCAAGGTCAATAGCAAAACCGAATGCATCAGGGTATTTCTGCTGTACAGTATTAATGATTTTATCCAGTGTTCCTTCAGTTCGCAATTCTATGGGCGCCTTGGTTTTAATGTGGGAAAAATCAGGGTATTTTGTTTCTCCTCCGGAGAATACCATGTAGATCATAGCCTGTACTACGAAAAAAGCATAGAAAAGTCCTGTAATGGCGAAAATAAGAGCAAAAATGGAGGAATAGAAACCGAGCACATTGTGAAGGTCATAATTCTTTCTTTTCCAGCTTTTGATGTTCTTCCATTTAAAAGAAAAACGCTGCTTTCTGGCTGCTTTGTTTTTAGGCCACCAGAGAACAATTCCGGTGATAAGCATGATAACAAATATGATAACAGGGATTCCCACTACATAAGTTCCCCAGTCCTGCTTCAGCAAAAAGCTCCAGTGGATCATCTTTACAATATTGAAGAATCCGTTCTTTTCATCATATATTCTGAGGACTTTTCCGGTATAAGGATTTACATAAGCTGCTTTGTAGACCGGGAACTCATCAAAATAATTCCAGGCATCCGTATTATGCTCATACCAGTAAAAGATATAAGACATTTTTTTATCAATTGGGATGTTCACCCAGTGAACGGGATATTTTTCTTTTACTTGCTCTACAACGATCTTTTCCATCATTCGGATAGGGAGAACCTGCTTCTGTGCTATATTCTGTTCGTTGTGGTAGATGACTTCTTTCCGGGTAAGGTTTTCTATTTCGTCTTTAAAAACATAGAGCGCTCCCGTAATAGAAATAATGAAGATTAAAAATCCGATGCCAAGGCCCAACCACAGATGCAGTTTGGCAGACCATTTTTTGAAAAAGCCCGGTTTTTTTTTATGATGATGTTTTTTCTTCATATCGCTGGTTAAAAAAGTTGTACAAAGATATATTTTACTTTTTATTTAGATTAATTAAAATTTATATTCAAGCATCAATGTGCCTCTTCTCCCTAATGAATTCACGAATTCGCTGTCCCGGGCAGACCACCATGCAATGGCGGGCTGGTACATTTTGTTGAATACATTTTCAACACCTGCGGAAACTCTCCAGCTTTTATTGATTTCGTAGCTTGATTTAAAATTAAAAACGGTATAATCCGGAACGTATCCTTCTCCATAGGCAAAAAGACCTGTTTTTGCATTAGGCTGGAATCTATCCTGCTCAAACGCATGCAGCATGTCAAAACCGATGGACAGGGTTTGTATAGGTTTTATCTGAACGTAAGCAAGTACTTTTGGGACAGAAATTCTGCTGTTGTTGATCTTTGATGAATAGTCTCCGTCATCTTTTATTGAGGTAATTCCTTCCATCCAGCTATAGCTTCCTCCGAAATTGATCCATTTTACAGGCGTGAAATGCAGGAAACCTTCCACTCCGTAAACGATTTCCGGAGATCTCTGTATTGTTAATGCTCTGTCTGGGCTCTGTACAAAAGATGCACCCAGTTTTGAAGTACTTACATAAGAAGTGATTTCATAATTTACCCATTTTGCGATCTGTCCGGTCGCGCCGAATTCATAATTGTTTACAATGATCGGCTTGGTTTCAAGATTTTGAATGGTTCCCTGAGTGGACGTTCTCAGAATTCGTCCCAATTCATTGATAGAGTAGGACTGTGAGAAGCTTCCGAATAGGTTAATGAAAGGTTCGATATTGTAACGTATACCCAAATTGGCCACCAAAGCATTGTATTTTAACTTTCCACCGGTAACGAAAATACTGTTTGTGAAAGTTCCGTCACTTTTAATAGAGGAAAGGGTGTTGAAATCTCCAACTTTTACACTCATGTTTTCATAACGGAGACCACCTTTAATGGTTATTTTTTTTAATAGATCAATTTTAACCAAGACAAAAGGAGCAAGGTTGGTCATATTCATATCCGGTGTCCAGTAACGGCCGTCCTCAAGCTTCTGAACGGTTTGGTCATTAAGGATATCCATTCCGTACATTACTTCAGCCTGTGAATTTTGAGCGTTCCAAAGCTTTGTATCGAAGTTGAATCTTGCGCCGTATTTTTTGGAAATCACATTAGACTGTCCTCCACCGAAAAAGGTATCACTATAGCCGTAAACAGTCTTGAAATCCTGCATGTAGGCGTTGAAATTCAGTGAAGTTGTTCCCCAGAAAAGATTTTGATTATCATAATTGATCCTGAAATTATGGTTTTTGGGCGTTCCCTGAGGAGTAGTTTCAAGATTTTTTCCAACTCCTTCGCCAATGGTTGGCTTGATCCCGTATTTTCCGGTTACCAGTCCTAAGCTGAGGTCAGACCTGGAGGAATATCCGATGTATGAGGCTTCAATTCTCTGGTTATTGTCGATATTATACCCTAGTTTAAGCATGCCGTTGTAATTATCCATTTTGGCCGTGCTATAGGTTGGGGTAAGGTTGACTCCGTCTGCATCTTTCATGTAGCCTGTCCTTTCATAGGCAAGGGAAAATACATAATCGAATTTATTTATTTTGCCGGATAAAAGCTGGCTGGCTCTTATACCTAGAGTTCCGCCATACTCCTGACCTGTAAGGCCAACCTGGGTAAGTCCGGAAATTGTTTTGTCAGATTTACTTCTTCTTGTGATATAATTGATGATTCCTCCGTCTGCACCGTTTCCGTAGATGGAGGATGCTCCTTTGATGACTTCAATTCTTTCGATCACTGAAGGATCGATCGATCTTATATCTCTGGCACCATTTCTTAGCGGTGTAGATTGTGGAATTCCATCAATCAATACTAAAACCTGGCGTCCTCTTAAAGTTTGCCCGGTATTGGAGGTCTGTCCGGAATTCGTTCCTAAGCTGGGAACAGTATATTGAAGAATACTTGTGATGTCTGAATTTACGGTAAGCTGAGACTGTATCTGCTTTTCGGCAACAACAGTGATTGAGCTCGGTATTTCTTTAATACTTTCTTTTTTTCTGGAAGCCGTCATCACTACTTCGTCTACATTATTGGCCTGCAGGCTGTCTTTAACCTGTGCAAAAGCGGTAACCGATCCTAAGCATGCGGCTGATAAAAGTGCTTTTTTCATTCTATTTCTTTCCTTGTTTCTTTTGTTTTCCCCACCATACTAAAAACCCCGTGACAGGAAGGGAAGTGCATATGAGTCCGGTGATGAACCAGAGTATTTTTCCAAAGAGCCCAAAATAAGAACCTGTGTGGATGTCATAATTGGCATTGGCGTATTTTTCAGCATTGCTGAGTTTCTGATGAGGTTTATCTACCAATAACTTTCCGGAATATTTATCGAAAACCAGTGTATTTCTTTCGCTGAATCTTCCTTCTGCTCCGTAAATAGTCACTGGGATATTTTTTAATTCTTTTCCTTTTTTATTTTTTCCATTCAATGGAATTCTGAAGCTGTAAGATGAGGGATATAGTTTTCTGGTTTCCTGAGCCGTAAGGTCATAAACTGAGGTGTTTTTTGCCATTAGAGAATCCGGAGATTTCATTTCCTTTTCTTTTGGCAGCTCTAAGGAACCGGATAATGTAACATTAAATACATTTTTCACATACGGATAGGCAAAATAAATTCCTGTAACGCTGATCAGCAGTGCAAAAAATGAAGCATAAAATCCCAGAATATTATGAAGATCATAGTTTTTCCTTTTCCAGTTTTTTAAATTTTCCCAACTGAACCAAAACCTTCCTTTTCTTGCTTTTTTATTTTTTGGCCACCATAAAACAATTCCGGTGATGAGCATGAATATAAACAATACAGTAGGAATTCCTACGACATATTTTCCCCAATCGGAATTCAGCAGAAGGCTCCAATGGATGGATTTAATAATATTGAAGAAGTTGTATTTGTCATTGTAAACGGCAAGAATTTTTCCAGTGTACTGATCAACATATATGAGCTTGTTGATCTTTACTTCTTCAAAATAATTCCAGCCTTTTTTATTTTTTTCATAATAGGAAAAGCGGTAGGGTTTATTTGGATTTAAAGAAATCTCCACTGCAGTGATAGGATATTTTTCATTGAGCTCCAGACTTACTTTTTCCTTTAAAACGCTGATAGGAATTGGGGTAGCAGCAGACTTTTGTAAATACATTGCTTCTTTCCGGATGCTGTTCTGTATTTCGTCTTTAAAAACATACAAAGTCCCTGTAAGTGATACGATGAAAATAATGATACCCACGGATAAACCCAACCACAAGTGCAGTTTGGCAGACCATTTTTTGGTCAATGAAATCTTCTTTTTATGGTGATGTTTTTTCCTCATAGAAAAAAGTTAACCTCCGGAGAGGCTAACCTTTAATTATTATTTAAAATTTATATCCTATTGATAATTTGAAGTTTCTCGGAGCATCTGCCTGATAATAATAATAGTTTCCATAAGGCGAGCCGGAATATAAGTATCTGTTGAATACATTAAATACATTCAATCCTACTCTGAATTTTCTGTTTTCCCATGAAGCACCTGCATCAAATTTTACATAATCTCCCATTTGAAGGCTGTTTGTGCTTCCCCAATCCCAGCTGCTTCGTCCTGCAAGGTATGTTCCTCCGAAACTTAATCCGAAACCTTCCAGCAATCCATCTGTAAAAGTATAATTCAACCAACCGTTTGCAGTATGTTTTGCATAACCAGGAACTTTGTCTCCCTTATTGGCTTTGGCTGTTGTTTCTGTAAATTTATTCTCAGTAAATGCGTAATTAAAAATAGCATTAAAGCCTCTGGTAATTTCTCCTTTTAGATCAAATTCAACACCCTGCACTCTTGTTTTTCCAAGAAGAATAGAATATTTTCCATTGGGATTGTTAGTTTGGTCGGGGTCTCCTGTAATCTCATTATTTTTATTGATGTTATATAATGAAACGGTCGTATTCCATTTTCCTCCAAACCAGTCTTTTTTCACTCCTACTTCAATATTATTACCGGTAAGTGGTGTTGCTGTTGTTCCATCTCTGAATAATCCTGCCTGTGGTACAAAAGATTGATCGTATAAAGCATAGGCAGACATGTTTTCATCAATAGAATAGCTTAGTCCAATACGAGGAGTAATTCTGTTTGCTTCTGATTTTGTTCCGTAACTAATCTCTTTTACATTAGTGTAACGTGCGGCAAGAGTAAGTCTTAAAGCATCATTGAAGAATCCTAATTCATCCTGTAAGTAAAGTCCTGTATAATTTTGATCGATGGTGCTTCCCGCTCCTGCTCTTACTGATAGAGGTTTGCTTGCATCAAAGGCTTTATATTGACCGTTAGGGCCGGAATAGGCCAGCCCACCATTGATATCATAATTTTGGGTATTTGTATTATACCAATAATTATAATCAGCAACGGTGTTTGGGTTTTGAGGATCAGCATTATAGTCTCCGTTAGCATTAAATTTATCCAAATTATATCCTTGAGACCAATCTGCCATATATTTTTTGCTACCCAGATCCAGGCCGGCTAAAATTTTGTGGGAAACAGGACCTGTTTTTACAAATCCATTTAAAAATACCTGTCCGAACTTCATGGTGTTATCAGCTTCCCAATAATTGACACGACGGATCATATAATTTCCTTCAAAATTACTTGGCCAGATATCGCTGCCCATTGTATATTCATTCACATAAGTTAGCTGTGATGTTAATTTCCAGTTTTTATTAAATTCGTGCTGTAAATTAATGTTTACCGTATTATTGTCAACCTTGGTAGGATCAACGCTTGGATCCGTAGTTGTATATCGGACCGGCTTTGCTTTGTAGCCATCAAAACTGAACACATAAGCAGAACCAACCTCAGACATTTTAGCTTTCTGGTAAATGTATTCCGCTGTCAAAGTGGTTTTATCACTTAGTTTTACTTTTAGTGAAGGGTTAATAATATACCTGTCGTTGAATTCATAGTCTCTGAAACTGTTTTTATTCTGAGCCATTAAATTCAGTCTGAAAGCAACTTTATCAGTGATTTTGGTGTCTACATCAGCTTCTCCTCTGTACATATTGAAGCTTCCCAGCGTTACTTTTGCACTTCCGTTTAGCGAATTTCCTGTAGGTTTTTTAGTGACAATATTGTAGATTCCACTTGGTTCACCGTTTGACATTAAGAATCCTGAAGGACCTTTTATAAATTCAATATGATCTACGAAGCTCATATCTTCACTCAATGGACCCCAGTTAGAAGTTACATTTACTCCGTTCATAAAAGCTGCAGCTCTGGAGCCTCTCATGTTTACTCTGGTATACATGTCGCCCCAATGTTCCAATCTCTGTGCTCCTGCAACATTTCTCAATACACCGTCACTTAAAGTGGTTACCTGTTGGTCTTCCAACGCTCTTCCCGTAATAATGGAGATGTTTTGCGGTATCTTGATAAGCTCTTCATCCAGACGTAAGGAAGAAGAACCTTGCTTTTCCACATATTTCTTATAATACTTTCCATTGACAACAACTTCCTCAATATCATTAGATTTAAGAGTATCTTTTTCCTGAGCAAAGGTTAGCATAGAACCCAATAACGAGGCACACATCAGTACATTTTTCATGAATAAGTCAAATTTTCTGCAAATATATTGTTTTTAATTGTTCTAAATAAATAATAAGATTGATATTTATCATTAAATTATTAGTTGTTGAATAACAAAACCCCGCATCAGTACAATCTGATGCGGGGTTTTTATGAAGTTTTATTATTTATTTCTTAAGCAGGAATTTCTCCTTTGTATAAGAATGAAATAATTTCTTTGTTCATTTTGTCTACCATTTCACTGAATAAGTGGAAAGATTCCTGCTTATAAATTACTAATGGATCTTTCTGTTCGTAAACGGCACCTTGAGAAGATCTTCTCAGGTCATCCATCTCACGAAGGTGAAGCTTCCAGTTTTCATCAATAATAGATAAAGTAATGTTCTTTTCAAAATCGTTGATAAGGCTTTCACACTGAGTATCGTAAGCTTCTTTAAGATCAGCAACAATAGTCATAGTTTTGTGCCCGTCTGTGAAAGGAACCTGGATCATTTTGAACATTGAACCCTGGTTCTGGTATACATTCTCAATAATAGGGAATGATTTCTCTTTCAGTAAGTTCAGTTTCATTTTGTAGTCTTCTTGAGCTGCCTTGAAAACAAGATCTGTCAGTTCAGGAATCTGTTTGCTCTTGAAGTCATTTTCAGAAACAGGAGATTCCATGGTGAAAAACTTAATGATATCAAATTCAAAATCTTTATAATTTCCTGTAGCTTTTCCTTTAGCGACGATAGAATTGGAAACTTCAAAGATCATATTGGTAATGTCATACTTCAGGTGATCTCCGAACAAAGCGTTCTTTCTTCTTTTATAGATTACGTCACGCTGCTTGTTCATTACGTCATCATACTCAAGAAGTCTCTTTCTGATCCCGAAGTTGTTTTCCTCTACTTTTTTCTGCGCTCTTTCAATAGACTTGCTGATCATGGCATGCTGAATTACTTCACCTTCCTTATGACCCATTCTATCCATCATTTTAGCGATTCTTTCCGAACCGAAAAGACGCATCAGGTTATCTTCAAGAGATACGTAGAACTGAGAACTACCAGGATCTCCCTGACGTCCGGCTCTACCTCTCAGCTGTCTGTCGACACGTCTTGAATCATGTCTTTTCAGTGCCGATAATAGCTAAACCGCCCGCTTCTTTTACTTCTTTAGAAAGCTTAATATCCGTACCACGACCAGCCATGTTGGTGGCAATCGTTACAGCTCCAGGCTGTCCTGCTCCGGCAACAATTTCTGCTTCCTTCTTGTGAAGTTTCGCATTCAGTACCTGGTGTGGAATTTTTCTTAGCTGAAGCGCTTTTGAAAGCAATTGAGAAATTTCAACAGACGTTGTACCAACTAATACCGGTCTTTTTGCTGCTGTTAATTTTTCAATCTCTTCAATTACGGCGTTATATTTTTCTCTGTTGGTTTTAAAAACTAAATCCTGCTTGTCTTGTCTGATAATAGGGCGGTTCGTAGGAATCACCACAACATCTAATTTGTAGATTTCCCAAAGCTCTCCGGCCTCAGTTTCAGCAGTACCCGTCATCCCCGCAAGTTTATTGTACATACGGAAATAGTTCTGAAGCGTTACCGTTGCAAAAGTCTGAGTTGCCGCTTCAATTTTTACGTTTTCTTTAGCTTCAATTGCCTGGTGAAGACCGTCTGAATAACGTCTACCCTCCATGATACGTCCTGTCTGCTCATCAACAATTTTTACTTCGCCATCAATTACCACATATTCATCATCTTTTTCGAATAATGTATAGGCTTTCAACAGCTGGCTCATCGTGTGAACACGCTCGGATTTTTCAGCAAAATCGGCGAAAAGTCTTTCTTTAGCTTCAAATTCCTCTTCTTTAGATAAATTCTTAGCCTCAACTTCAGCGATCTCTGTTCCGATATCCGGAAGTACGAAGAAGTTATTGTCAGAATTTCCCTGAGACATATATTCTACTCCTTTATCGGTAAGATCAACCTGGTTGTTTTTTTCCTCGATTACGAAGTAAAGATCTTTATCTACGATCGGCATATCACGGTTGTTATCCTGCATATACTGACCTTCAACTTTTTGAAGCAATGCTCTGTTTCCGCTTTCCGATAAAAATTTAATTAATTGTCTGTTTTTAGGTAAACCTCTGTAAGCCTGAAGTAATTTGAATCCTCCTTCTTTAGTATTTCCTGCAGCGATTAATTTTTTCGCTTCATTAAAGATGGCAGAAACTGTTTTCTTCTGAACTTCAACAATTCTGTCGATAGAAGGTTTAAGAAGGTCAAATTCCTGTCTGTCTCCCTGAGGAACCGGACCGGAAATAATTAACGGTGTTCTGGCATCATCTACCAATACAGAATCCACCTCATCCACAATAGCAAAGTTTAATTCTCTTTGTACCAATTCTGAAGGTGAAGTAACCATGTTGTCTCTCAGATAATCGAAACCAAACTCGTTGTTCGTTCCGTAAGTAATATCTGAATTGTATGCTTTTCTTCTTCCGTCTGAGTTCGGCTGGTGATTATCAATACAGTCGATAGACATTCCATGGAACTGATAAAGAGGTCCCATCCATGCCGAGTCTCTTTTGGCAAGATAGTCATTTACAGTTACCACGTGAACTCCTCTTCCAGGAAGGGCATTTAAGTAAATAGGTAATGTTCCTACCAAGGTTTTACCTTCACCGGTTGCCATCTCTGTGATTTTACCGCTGTGAAGAATAACCCCTCCGATAAACTGAACATCATAATGAACCATATCCCAGTTTACAGGCGTTCCGGCAGCATCCCACGAGTTTTTCCAAACGGCAGTATCTCCCTGAATCTCTACGAAATCTTTACCAGCTGCAGCCAGTTGTCTGTCCCAATCAGTTGCTGTAGTACGGATTTCTCCATTCTGAGCCCATCTTCTTGCTGTTTCTTTTACCAGGGCAAAAGCTTCAGGTAGGACCTGTAGAAGAACTTTCTCTTCAATATCGTATGATTCTTTTTTAAGAGTCTCAATCTTTGTGAAAAGAGCCTCTTTTTCATCAACATTGGTTGAGTTTTTTATCTGCTCCCGTATCTGTTCTATCTGAGCTGTTATTTTACTGGTTGCAGATTTTATATTTTCTTTAAACTCAGCAGTTTTTTCTCTCAAACCATCATCAGACAATTGCTGAATATTAGGTTCAACAGCTTTGATTTTTGTTACAACTTTTTTTACTTCTTTTAGGTCCTGCGCTTTTTTGTCTCCCAAAAACCCTTTAAGAACTTTGTTTAAAAAACTCATAAATATTTTGCTTTATGCTTAAAGCAATATGCTTTAAGCGTTTTACTGACACGCTTATCGTGTGAATTTTATATATATAAAAAGGGCAAATAAGCTCTAAGCAGTATGCTTAAAGCTTATTGCTTTAATTAATATTCGTCTTCGTTCCAAAGGAAATCCTCATCGGTAGGATAGTCGCTCCAAACCTCTTCGATAGATTCATAGATTTCTCCTTCGTCTTCGATGGCCTGAAGGTTTTCTACTACTTCCATAGGTGCACCAGTTCTGATTGCGTAGTCAATAAGTTCTGCTTTTGTCATTGGCCAAGGTGCGTCACTTAGATATGAGGCTAGTTCTAATGTCCAGTACATAATTTCTGATTTTTTTTGCAAAAGTATAAAATTAGCTTATATTATACGCTTTTTTACACTTGATTTTCAATTCTTTTTGATTAATTTTTGTTCATTGTCCGTCATAGTCCGCATTACAGCTGTACCGGCAACTTACTTCATGTCATTTCTCAAAAACCATTCCACAAATTTTTTTATGCCATTTTGGAAGTCCGTGTCTGGTTTGTAGCCTATTAATGTCCTTGCTTTGGCAATATCTGCATTGGTTTTCTGGACATCACCCGGCTGCATTGGCAGAGTTTTCCTCGTGGCAGAAATTCCAAGTGTGTTTTCTATAGTCGCTACCATCTCAGATAAAGTGACCACTTCGCTTTCTCCGAGATTAATAATTTCATAAATATCAGCATTGGCTTCCAGATAAAGGACTGATTTTGTGATTCCGTCGATGATATCATCTATGTAAGTGTAATCTCGGGCTGTATTTCCATCTCCATAGAATGGAATTTCCTGACCTTCCGAGATCAGCTTTGTAAACTTATGGATAGCCAGGTCAGGTCTTTGCCGTGGCCCGTATACCGTGAAAAAACGAAGCTGGATCATATCTATATGATAAAGCTCATGGTAAACATGTCCTAAAATTTCAACACTTTTTTTGGTAGCGGCATAAGGTGAAATCGGATGGTCTACATTGTCTGTTTCATTAAAAGGAGTCTTTTCATTGTTACCATAAACACTTGAAGAAGATGCGCATACAAACTTTTTGATATTGAAGTCTTTACATAGCTCCCAAAGATTCATCGTTCCGCGGACATTCACTTCTTCATAGTCTAAAGGTCTTTCAATGGAAGGGCGTACGCCTGCAAGCGCTGCAAGATGAATGACAAGGTCTATCTGATGGTTTCTGAAAATAGTTTCAAGCCCTTTTTTATCTCTGATGTCCTGGTAATAAAGCTGATACTGATCAGACTGGGAAATGGCAGTTAAATGACTGATGTCAGCCTCTTTGCCCGAGAACTCAAAATCCGGAATTTTGCCGATAGACTCTAAAGTATTTTTAATTTTGATCTGATAGTTGTAGAAATCATCAAAATTGTCAACGTTTATGACAGAATGTCCATTTCTTAATAATCGTTCTATTAAATGAGAACCGATAAACCCGCTTCCTCCAGTTACAAGATAAGTCATTTGTGATTTTTTATTGGCGCAAAAATATAAATTTACTTTTTGAAAATATAATCATTAAATTTACTTAAAAAAGTAATATAAACAGTATGCAGTTTCAAGGGCAAATTTTAAAAATGACGAGCTATGATGATCAGCCGATCCAATATTATCTGAATCTTTCCGGAGATCTTATCCATATGAATGAGCTTTTCGGGAAAGAGCTGCGTATAAAACATACCGGATTTCAATGTGTCAATTGTGGAGAAAACAAACCTGTTTATAGAATGGGATTCTGCAAGAATTGCTTCTTTGAAAGTCCATATGCAAGTGATACCATTATCCGTCCGGAGCTTTCTACGGCTCATTTAGGAGTTGCTGAGCGTGATCTGGAAGTGGAAAAACAAATCCAGTTACAGCCTCATACCGTATATCTTGCCTATACAGGGGATGTAAAAGTGGGAGTAACAAGAAATAATCAGATCCCGACGAGATGGATTGATCAGGGAGCTACATTTGCACTGCCGATTGCCAGAACAGAAAACCGATATGAGGCCGGAATGATTGAGGTTGCTCTTAAAGACCATCTTCCTGATAAAACCAACTGGAAAAAAATGCTTCAGGATGATTTTGAAGGAGAAATGGACCTTGCTGATTTCCAACAGAAGATTAAACAGTATTTTCCGGATGATTTCCAAAAATTTTACAGTGAAGGGGAGAATATGTGGAAGTTCGACTATCCTTATAGTAAACCTGAAAAGATAACTTCTTTCACTTTGGATAAAAAACCTGAATTTACTGGGAAACTAATAGGAATAAAAGGGCAGTATCTTAGTTTTCTGGGTGGAGATTTTATCAATGTAAGAGGGCATGAAGGCTATGTGATTGAACTGGAAATAAAAAATTAGCCTTATATTTAAGGTAACAAAAACTAAAATCAGATGAAAAAATGGGTCAAAAGGCTGTTAATAAGTTTCGGAATTCTGGCTGTCGTTCTTCTGGCTGCGAATTTTGGACTGAATATATGGCTTAAAACCCAGCTTCCTGATTATATCAAAAACAAAACAGATTATAAGATCTCTTATAAAACACTGGATGTAGATCTCGGCTCAGGAAACATTTTTGCTTCGGGGATTACAGTAAACAGCAAAGATCCTCAGAATACTGATGTTATTGGTCTTCAGGGGACTATTGATACTTTGAAGATCAGCCGTTTCGGGATTTATGATGCCGTTTTTAATAAAAGGATCAGTTCATCAGATCTTCTGCTTGCCAAACCTAATTTAAATATAAGTCTGGCCAAGCCGGCGGATCGTAAAACAGGAAAGAAAAGAAATCCGGTCCTGTTTGAAAACATCAGGATCAGCAAAGGAACCATCAATATTTTTAAGCATACCAAGCAGAAGTTTTTGTCTGTTCAGCAGTTGGATCTCTTCGTTGAAAATCTTCAGATGACGGAAGAGTCTGTTGAAGATAAGCTGCCGGTGGTTTTTGACCGTTATGACATCAAAGGGAAGAATTTTTTCTTCCGTCCGGATAATGTTTATGCAATTACCATCAATACCATCAGTACCTCAAACGGGCAGATGTCAGTTGGAAATTTTCGGTTGATTCCTCTTTTGTCTCTTAAGCAGTTTATAAGATTTTATCCCAAAAAGACTAAACTTTTTGAATTTTCTATCCCAAAAATGGATTTTAAAGATGTGGTATTAGAGAAAAATAAAATTTCACTGGCCAATGCTGATTTTCAAAATCCAGTTCTTACCGTTCATAATACCGGAGCTAAACCTAAAAAAGGAGAGAAGAAGTTTAGGTTTGAAATCAATTTAGAGGATATAAAACTAAATAATGCGGTTGTTCTTGTAAATAAGCCAGACGGGACCAAACTGCTTTCTGTCAAAACACTGAGTTTAAATGTCAACAAGCTGAAATTTGATAAGGTGACAGCTGAAGAAGTAATTCCTGTAGGATACAAAGATTTTCATTTTTCAGGCAGAGATATTCAGTATTCAAATCACCAGAATGTGGCAGTTGAAAGTATTGCTCTAAACCCGAGAAGTGGTGAAATAAGGAATCTTGTCCTGTCTCCCGGAGCTTCTGCCCCAGGAAAAGGAAGCATGGATCTAAAGTCAAGCCATATTGCATTTAATATCAATAAATTGGAGTTTGTAGAAAAAAAACTTAATCTGGATATAAAAGATCTTCTTGTTGAAAATATAAACGGAACCATCAGTGCTAGAGAACACCAACCGAAAAATAATTCCCGCCCTGAGATCATAAAGTCGGTGATTGTACGGAAAATGTCTCTTAAAAATTCCAATATTGTTTATGACAAAAAGAGTCAGCCGTTGGCTTTTAATGATCTGAACGCCACCTTAAATAATATTGAGATAGCTCCTAAGGCAAACAATCAGGGGCTTTCCTTCAAGGTTAAAGATTATTTTCTGA
Organism: Chryseobacterium sp. W4I1; assembly: GCF_030816115.1. Lineage (NCBI taxonomy): Bacteria > Pseudomonadati > Bacteroidota > Flavobacteriia > Flavobacteriales > Weeksellaceae > Chryseobacterium > Chryseobacterium sp. W4I1. The sequence goes on along the minus strand of NZ_JAUSXQ010000001.1, from coordinate 3,791,893 downwards.
CCACCCGTAATTTTGCCTATAAAACTCAGTTCTACAATTTAAGTGCTGGACTTTTAAAATTGAATAAAAATAAAGTTCAGATTACCAGTTTTGCGATGAAGCCTCTCGTTTCGAGAGCCCAATTTATCAAAATGATACCTGTGGAACGCGATCTGTATGATATCAAGGTTTCTCAGATATCGGCAGACGGAAGCTGGGATCTTTTTACAAATAATAAATCGATCAATGCTTCAAATGTTTCCGTTATTGGTGCAAATGCCAATATTTTCAGAAGTAAGATCCCAAATGATGATCCGAAAGTGAAACCGCTTTACTCAAAGCTGCTCCGTTCCATCAAAATTCCAATGACAGTCAATAACCTGGACTTGAAAAATTCAGTTCTGGTCTATGAGGAAGATACGCCTGAAAGTGCAGGGCCTGGAAAATTGACATTTGCTAATTTTAATATGAACGTTAAAAACCTGAATTCTGCAAAAGCAAAAGGAAAACCTACAAAAGTGGATATCAGAATTAACTGTTCATTCATGAATCTGGCTCCGCTAGCCGTAAACTGGAATTTTGATGTGGCTGATAATAATGATGCCTTTTCCATTTCAGGAAAAACGTCCCATCTTCCGGCAAGCGGTATCAATCCGTTTATAAGACCCTATCTTCATGTGACCGCTACTGCCGGTACCATCCAGGAAATGCTCTTCAATTTTAAAGGAAATCCTGCAGGTTTACATGGCACATTCAATCTGAAGCATAAAGAGCTTAAGATCGCAGTTCTAAATAAAGATAATCATGAGAAAAAAGGCGTGCTTACCGCTGTTGCCAATCTTTTCATAAGATCCGATTCAGGTAGGTTTCCTGAATCTGTTGCGGTGGAAAATGTTGAGAGAGATCCCACTAAATCATTTTTCAATCTTTTCTGGAAAGGAATTGAACAGGGGCTGAAGAAAACGCTGATCGGAATGAATGTTGATAAGACCGAAAAAACTGTAAAAAGTGCAGTTTCTTCTGTAAAAGAAGTTAAGCAGACGGTAAAAGAGCTGAAACAGGACATCAAAACAAAAAAAGAAGAGCTTAAAACGGTAAAAGAGAAAAAGGAAAAGAAGGGGTTTTTAAAGAATGTCTTCAAGAAAAAAGAAAATCCCGAAACTGAATAGTCCCGGGATATATATTAAACCGCTAACGATTTGTTTCTAAGATTAAATATTAGAAGTTAAATTCCTCACTTTCCTGGATAGGAATATCTCTTAAAAACTTATCAAATTCTTCTCCCGGATAATTGCTGTCTGCTCCATAAGAATCAATGATCATTCCACGGTTCCCTGAATTGTCTTTTAATACGTAAAGTACAGCATTGTCATCCGGATTGCTGTCGCCCTCGAAGCGGTAAGTTTTTAAAATCGTAAGCTCTGAAGGCTGATATACTTTTTCAGAATTTTCAAACTTCATTTCACAGTTTTCATTCATCCTGAATTCTCTGTGTATTCCTCTTTCTGAAAGTGTTTTCATCACTTGGCTTAAAGTGGTCATTCTGTCGGTATTATCTGAATTATCCATAACGCTGTTTTTCATGTTTAATACAATAATTAAACCATTATACCTGTAAATTTAATAAAAAAGAGCATTACATTTTTCATGGAAATAAAGTTTAATGTTAACAAAATTTATAATTACAAATGAAAAAATAGGTATGCTTTTTGCAGTAGCCACGGTATAAACCAGATAAAATATGAAAAGAGAAGTTGGAGTTTTACTGGCAGGAGGAGTTGGCCTTTTGGCAGTATTAAGTTTAATAGGAATTAAAAAGATTTTGACTAAAAAAGATAAAAAATACAGTGATACCTACTCGGATTATCACAGACACTTTGATGAAAAAAATCAGGAAGATGAATATCATGGAGTGGAGTTTTACGCACTGAAGTAGTAAATAGATATATTTAATTTATGTTTAAAACCAGCACTTTTGAAAGGGCTGGTTTTTTTGTGGATAACTTTAGTGTTAAAACTCATTATTTTATAAAAAATCCATTATAATTTTACACCGGAATGCAGAACGAAAATTTCATAAAAGGACAGGGAGCTCAGCGGAACGTAATCAATCGTTTCGACAGGTATACCTATGAGCCTGAAGATGAAGATTTCGAAACGGTAAAAACCTCTTTTACTGAAGTTTTTCCGAAAACAATTGTGAATCAGGTAAAAAGCGAAGACCTTCCGATGGAGTATTCTATGAATCCTTATCAGGGATGTGAACACGGATGTTCTTATTGTTTTGCAAGGCCTACCCATGAATATTGGGGTTACAGTGCCGGAATTGATTTTGAGAGGAAGATCATGGTGAAGAAAAATGCACCGGAACTGCTGGAGAAATTCTTTCAGAAAAGAGGCTATCAACCTGCACCGATTCTTCTTTCCGGAAATACAGACTGCTATCAGCCAGCGGAAAGACAGTTTGAGATCACAAGGAAAATACTACAGGTGTGTCTTGATTACAGGCATCCTGTGAATATTCTCACAAAAAATGCATTGGTTCTGAGAGATCTTGATATTTTGAAACCGATGGCAGAACAGAACCTGGTTTCTGTATCCCTGAGTATTCCTACGATTAATGAGGATCTTAGACGAAAAATGGAACCAAGAACAAGTTCGGCTCCCAATAAACTGAAGGCTATAGAAATTCTCACAGAAAACAAAATTCCTGTGCATGTTATGGTAGCACCAATTATTCCAGGCCTGAACAGCGATGAACCTTTACATATTTTAAAAACAATTTCTGATGCTGGAGCCTTGAGTTTCGGCTATACACTGGTAAGGTTGAATGATACGGTGGAGCCTGTTTTTGTAAACTGGATCGAAGCTCATTTTCCGGACAGAGCCCAAAAAGTTTTAAATCTTATCCGTTCCATGCGTGGTGGAAAACTGGGAGATAAAAGATATTTTGAAAGACAGAAAGGAGAAGGGAATATTGCTGAAATGATCCATACTACCTTTAAGATCGGCCGAAAGAAGTTTTTTGATGGTAAAGAGTTTCCTAAGCTTTCGACAGCTAATTTTACGGGTGCAAAAGATCAGCAACTAAGGCTGTTTGATTAATCTAAGATTTTCCGGATTTGTATTTTGGTGATACATGAAAACCACCCAAAAGGATGGTCTTCACGTATAAGTCAGATTTTTCCTAGTGAATAATAGGATCTTCACCATCAGGACAAATAAATTCATTGCGGCACAATACGCGATAAGTAATTCCGTCACTGCATACATAAACGCATTCTCCGGGAAAAGGATAACTTATTCCTCCAGAAATTGCCTTCAATTTGTCTTTGGTTAGTTTCTTTAGATTTTTCATATTATTTTTAAGTTTGAGCTATTATAAAGATAACCCAAAATTGTTATAAATCAATTGTTTTTGAATGATATATTCCTAAGTGATAGTGATTTATAAAATAAAACCCGCTTCAAAAGAAACGGGTTTGTTATTCTATCTGATTTTCAACCTTACATAGTGTTATCCGGGCATTTGAAATCATCACTGCAGGTTGCACAAACTACAGTACCGCTACAGTAATACATACAGAATTCTGGTTCAGGAAGTTTAATTCCTCCTGCTCCGGAAATGCTTTTTAATTGGCTGTTGTTTAGTTTTTTTAGATTTTTCATATTGTTTTAATTAAAAATTTGATACTAGAGTAAATATAATTAATTTCTTTTAATTTTAATAAAGTGTGGTAGTTTTTAGTATTAAATATTTTAAAATAGAGTAAAAGATCACTACTAAATTTCAATTAGCAGTGAATAAAAATAGTTTAAAGGCTTGGTTATTAGCAAAAAATATTTAATTTTAAATAGAATAAAGCGTTATCCGAAAAGCTAAAAGAGTAGGAAATACAAAAAAACAAAAAACCATGAAAAATCTAAAAAGACTTTCAAGAGAAGACAAGAAGAAAATTTCTGCAGGAGATCTCACGCCAGCTTCCTGTTTTGAGGGAGACGGACCTGGTACAGGTGGCTGCTCAGCAGGACAGATCTGTTCGGGCGGGAAATGTGTACCTTATGTGGGACCAGGAACCGGCGGAGGCGGAGGGACTGGAGGTGGTGATACCTATACGTGTATCTGCCCGTGGGGAACTTTCACCCAAACAACTCCCTGCCCGGAATTTTATTGTATTACAGGATAATATTTCAATTAGAAAGACGATTACTACAAATTTAGAGAATATTGAGCAGAAAGCTTAAAAGTATAATCGGAGGAACAAAAAAACTGTTTTGAAATAAAAGCTGCATTCCAAGATTCTTATGAAGAATTAAATATGGGTATGGGATGCTATAGGTTTAACAGCTGTGTGCTGTCCTGAACTGATGTCTTTATAGAATTGGTTTTTAACCATTTACATAGACGAAATAAAAGTCAATAATTGAACTGAAGGTTACCACATTACACTGACAACCGGAATACAGATCAATTATTGACTTTTTTATGTTACTTTTTGATAAGTCCTAATTCTATCAGTCTTTCATGTAAAAATTCTCCTGCAGTTATATCTTCATACAGCTTAGGATTGTTTTCGTCAACACAGTTTTCAAGGGCGTTTAATGACATGCCGCTTACCGGGTGCATAAAGAAAGGAATTGAATATCTTGAAGTACCCCAGGATTCTCTAGGTGGATTTACCACTCTGTGGATCGTGGATTTCAATTTATTGTTGGTATGTCTTGAAAGCATATCTCCCACATTGATCATCAGTTCGTCCGGTTCTGCAATCGCATCGATCCAATCACCATTATGGTTCTGAACCTGCAAACCTTTTCCTTGAGATCCCATCAAAAGAGTGATCAGGTTGATATCTCCGTGAGCTGCTGCTCTTACCGCATCATCAGGCTCCTGAGTAATTGGCGGATAGTGGATAGGTCTTAGAATAGAGTTTCCTTCTGCGATTTTATCATCAAAATAAAACTCATCCAAACCAAGATATAAAGCCAAAGCCCTTAAAACATACTTTCCAGTTTTTTCAAGCATCTGGTACGTTTCTTTGCCCACTTTGTTGAATTTTGGAAGTTCATCAACGATTACGTTGTCCGGGTATTCCTTTTTATATTTTGAATCATCAGGCACATACTGCCCGAAATGCCAAAATTCTTTCAGGTCTCCCTTTTTAAAACCTTTTGCAGTTTCTTTACCGAATCCTACATAGCCTCTCTGGCCTCCAATTCCGGGAATCTCATACTTCTGTTTAGTTTCCGTTGGAAGTTCAAAAAAGTTCTTTACCTCTCCATACAAACTTTCTACCAATTGGTCATCAAGAAAGTGTCCCTTTAAGGCCACAAAACCAATTTCTTCATAAGCTTTTCCGATTTCATTTACAAATTTCTGTTTGCGTTCCGGGTTGTCCGAAAGGAAATCACGCAGGTCTACACTAGGTATTTTATCCATTTTTAGAAATTTACGAATTACAAAATTACATTTTTTTTAAATGAAATGATTTTAAAATCAGTATTTATAAGTTAAATTTGCTCTATGAAAAAATATTCTTCCAAGCGAAGTATTCAGATACTTGCCCACCTTCTTCAGCAGTACGGAATTTCAGATGTCATCATTTCTCCAGGGTCCAGGAATGCGCCTTTGGCGATCCATTTTTCGGAAATCGATGCCTTCAACTGTTACAGTATTGTAGATGAAAGGAGTGCCGCTTTTGTAGGAATGGGAATGGCTAAAAGCGAGAAAAAACCTGTGGCTATAACTTGTACCAGCGGTTCGGCTGTGGCTAATTATTATCCGGCTGTTACAGAAGCTTTTTATCAGAATGTTCCACTTTTGATACTGACTGCTGACCGTCCTACAGATTTTGTAGATATTTTTGACGGGCAGACGATCAGACAGAAGGATATTTTTCATCAGCATTCCTATGGTGACTTTCAACTGCTGGAAGATAGCCAGGAAAATGCAGAAGACATTAATTTTGACATCATTAAAAAAGCAATTGAGCTCTGTTTTGAAAAGCAGGGACCGGTGCATATCAATATTCCACTGGAAGAGCCTTTGTATGAACTTGTTTCAGAACTTCCTGCTTTCCCGGCTATTGAAAAAACGATCAGACATAAGGAGTATGAGATACCTTCCAACTTAATTGCAGACTGGCATACCTCCCAAAGAATTATGCTTTTGGTGGGAACTAGGGATTACAGCCCGGAATTGGAGAATCAATTGACGCAGCTTGTGAAAAATCATTCTGTGGTGGTATTGAGTGAAGCGAATTCCAATCTGTATCATGAAAAATTTTTCAGGCATATTGACCGGTACATCTTTAATTTTACAGAAGAAGATTATAAAACCTATGCTCCGGACCTTCTGATCACGATAGGGCAGAATGTGGTCTCTAAGAAAGTAAAACAGTTCCTTAGAAATGCTCGTCCAAAGCAACACTGGCATTTGGATGAAGTGTGGCAGCCGGATACATATTTTTCTCTTACAGAAAAGATAGAGATAAAGCCTGAAGTTTTCTTTTCAAAACTTCTGAAATTCATCAACCTGGAGCCAAGGCCTTACTTTAATCTCTGGGATGTTTTAAGAGATAAAAAGGATGCTAAGCATGAACTTTTCCTGAATAAAGCTGAGTTTTCAGATTTCTATTTCTTTAATAAGGCTTCGCAGACGATTCCGGAAAACTATAATATCCATTTCAGTAATTCTTCAGCAATCAGATATGCCCAGTTATTTGATTTCGGAAAGAAAAGAATATACTGCAACAGAGGAACGAGCGGTATAGATGGTTCTACTTCTACGGCAATGGGTTTTGCCATAAAAAATGCGAATCCAACACTTCTTATTACAGGAGATTTAGGATTTTTCTACGACATCAATGGACTTTGGAATCAATATATTCCACCGTTTGTAAGAATTATTATTTTCAATAACGGTGAAGGAAATATCTTTAAGATCATTCCGGGGCCGGGCAATGCCAATCCCAATACGTTAGATGAATTTATAGCCACTAAGCACCGCAAACATGCTGAACATTTAGCAAAGCATTTCGGATTTTCCTACATTAAAGTGGAGGATGAGCCAACATTGGACAGGGTTCTGGAGAATTTCTTCAAGCCGGATCTGCAGCCTAAAATCCTGGAAGTCAATACTTACGGAAAGAACAGCGCAGATGTTCAGAAGGCTTACTTTGAATTTATGAAAGGAAATTAAAGATCCAGATATTCTTCACTTCCCGGCAGATTGCTAATTCTGTCGATGGGATAAATAAACATATCATCAAAGTCGTTCAGGGCATTGATCAGTTGAAAATGAGAAAACTGTTTAATGTTCTGAAGAGTGACTTCGGTTTCTTTTATTTTCTTGGTTTTCAACAGATTCTGACGCTGTACACCGTTCAGGAGATAAGTAGCAGGCGTAAACCAGTCCTTCCCTTTAAGGAAAAGAATATTAGAAAAAGAAGTATCTGTGATATGATTGTTTTTAACGATAATGATCTCTTCTGCTTTTGATTTCATCTTCATCTTTTCCAGTTCCTTACGGTCTTCAAATTTGAAAGAATAATCAAAACTGTTGTTCTCAACCAGCTGAAAGCTCTGTATCTCAGGAATAGCATATGGAATCATCATGGTCCGGATCCTTTTATCAAGATCGTAGGACAGTCTTAGTTTGAAAAGACCATCTTCATCGTGCTCAAGGCTTTTGAAGATCTTAGACAGATCAATAGAACCCTCTTTTCCGAAATGGGCAAAGGTTTGGTTGACACGTTTCTGATGGAGATCCAAAAGAAAAACTTCCTGATCTTCTACTTTTATGCTTTCAATGAATTGGGACATAGATTTTATTTTTCATTTCCTGATATTCGTCTTCTAACCGGCTCATGTGGGTTATACCGCCTCCGCTTTTAAAATAAAGCTGATTACCTTCTCTTTCAATAAAGCGTATCATAACACAGCTGTCAAGATTTTCTCCATCGAACCAGCCGCATACTCCGGTATAATATCCTCTGTCATATCCTTCTGCGTCTAAGATTATTTCCAGCGTTTTAGGCTTGGGGGCTCCTAGAATTGATCCGGCAGGCAGCAGTTTCTTCATGATACTGCCAACTTTTCCGTTAAATTCAGGTTTTACTGTTCCTGATATTTCAGAACTCATGGCATACAGGTCTTTCTGCTGTGTTTTGATGAGGTCAATATGCTGGAATTGGTCTACTTTTACATCATCCCCCACCATACTGAGATCATTCCGCAGCAGATCTACAACCGTATAATGCTCTGCTTTTTCTTTTTTATCGTTTTTCAAAACTTCAGCTGCGTTTTCCAATGATGCATCAATAGTGCCTTTCATTGGATAAGTTAAAATTTTGCCGTCTATAATCTTTACAAAAGTTTCAGGAGAAAAAAATACAAAAAAATCTTTATAAAACACTTTGTACTTTGCAATTGAATGATAAAAAATTTCTTCAAGGCTCAAATTCGTCCGAACTTCAGTCTTTCTGGTGTAATTGGTCAGGTAAGAATTCCCCAAACGGATATTTTTCTGAACTTTATCAAACCCTATTTTAAAGCTTGTCAATGTTTCCGGAAAGGGTTTCCACTCAATTTTTTTGTTAAGTTCCGGCTTCTGTTTTATGTTTGTATAATTTTGAAAATCAATAATTAAGCCTGATTTTTCAATTTCATTTTCTCTGTAGATTTCTACATTTTCTGCAAGAAAGTCGATCATGAAAAAGTAAGGAACCTTCTGAAGAGAAAGTTCGTCCATTTCCATAAATTTTTGATGATTCACTGAAAACATTCCGCAAAAGTACTTATTGATGATTACTTTTGCATAAAAATTTTTGATGCAGAACAAATATCCTCAGAAACCGGGAATAGATTTTATATTGAAGCAGGCATTTTTCTATTGGAATAAGACATTAGTTTTCCAGTTAATGTTCTCAATCATATTTTTTGCGGTTTTTTTCACTTCTATGTTTTTCTTTGCGGCCAGGTATGGGCTTTGGGAGCAGAACCAGGAACTGGCAGAAGCTTTAAAACAGGGAACCACAGTATACCTGGAAAAATTGAAGGCTCTAGGCGAAACAGAAAATTATCAGATGTTCAGCTTTGCCATTTTAGGAACCAGTATTTTTCTGTATCCGTTAAATCTTGGATTGTTTCAGGTTTTCAGGAAAATAGACCTTAATGAACCCATTGAGTTGGGAGACTTGTTTGCCGGTTACAGAGGGCTTAATTTTTTAAAATATTTGGGTTATTATATATTTTGGGTAATGGTGTATAGATTGACGGTACCCACCCTATTTCTTGCCGTTGTTTGGGTTTGTGTAACAGTATTTGTTGCCCCGCTTATGTTTTTTACCGATAAAAGGATTTTCGAGGCTATTTCCCTAAATTTCCAAGCACTAAAAAAGTATTATATAGAGATATTTGTTTGTGTCATTGTTGCCGTTTTATTTAAATATATTGGGTTTGCATTGCTTTTTATTGGAGGACTTTTTACATTTCCTTTTTGGAATGCCATGATTTACTCACTGTATAAAACCATTTTCTCGGAAAAAAGTTAAATTTTAAATAGGTTTAATATGTTTTTATGCCAAAAAAAGTTAATTTTGGTGAAATCATTAAATATTAAACTATGTCAGAATTTAACGAATTTGACCAGCAAGGGTCCGTTCCAAACAGAGATACAGGATCTATTATTTCGCATTCCTTTGAGATGTATAAAGGCGTTTTCCTTTACGGAATCGTGGCGATGGTAATTTACATGATAGGTGGATTCTTGATCCAGACTATTAGCGGCTTTAATTCAACTTCCATGATGGAGGAGATGAGGGATGCTGGTGGAGATTACTCAAGCTTCAGTTACTGGAACGCACCTGGTTTTTCGCTGTACCTTTCATTATCAGGACTTTTGGGAATCTTACTTGCTCCTTTGTATGTAGGATTAATTTATATTGTTAATAAATACAATACCAAAAGCCAGATCGATTTTGCAGATTTGTTTATCGGATACAAACAGAATTTTGTGAATATCCTGATTTACAGCTTTATTTCAGGAATTATTTGCAGTATTGCGATGGCTTTGTGCTTCTTTCCGTTCATTTTTGTGTATCCTTTCCTTTTATTAGGTTATCCGATTTTATTATTCGAAAACGCATCGGCTACGGAAGCATTAGGGAAATCGTTCAATATTGCTAAAGAAAATTACGGAACGTTTCTTGGTGCTACCTTTTTAGGCGGACTGATTTCTATTGCCGGAATTGTTCTGTGCGGTATCGGAATTATTGTTACAGCACCTTTTATTATGATTGTAATGTACTCCGCTTATTGTGCTTTCTTGGGAAAACCGAGACAAATCGCATTAAAAAAATAAAAATAAAGCTCACAATAGATGATAAATAAGGATAAACAGATAAGTAATGTTGCAATAAAACAGGTTGCCTTGTTGGCCATTATTCTGGTACTTACAGGGCTGGTGTGTTTTAATCTTTCACTGTTTATACCGTCAGTACTTGGTGCTATCACTATTTATGTTGTCTGCAGAAAATATAATTTTTATCTTCAGGAAGAAAAAAAATGGAAGCCATGGCTGTCTGCGCTTGTACTGATGCTGGCCAGTCTTATTATCCTCATTCTTCCGATCTATTTTATTGCTGATCTTCTGATTGATAAATTGGGTAATGCTCAGGCATACATGACTAAATTCAATGTGTTTCTCGATAAAATACATTCGTATGTCTATTCAAAAACCAGTTTTGATATTCTCAGTAAGGAAAATATGGATAAGCTGAAAAATTCTGCGGGAAAATATTCCACATCTGCTCTCAGCGGGACTTTTAACACGCTTACGGTGGTCATGTCCATGTATTTTATTCTTTATTTTATGCTGGAAAGACCAAGACTTTTTGAAAGGATTCTAAGTTCTTCCGCTCCTTTAAAAAGAGCTAATATTTCTTTGATCGGCGATAAGCTTAGAAAACTTATCATGGCCAACGCTATAGGAATTCCTGTAGTAGCAATGGGACAAGGTATTGTAGCACTGATAGGATACTTTATTTTTGGAGCACCAAGTCCGGTCTTGCTGTTTGCACTTACGGCTGCTGCTTCCATGATCCCGGTTGTAGGCGCGGCTATCGTTTATATTCCCGTTTGTATCTTTATGATCGCAGAAGGAAATACCGGACAGGGTCTGGGTCTTGCAGCCTATTGTTTGATCATCGTGGGGCTTACAGATAATCTGCTCCGTTTTACCCTTTTAAAAAAACTGGAAAATATACATCCACTGAATACCGTATTCGGAATTATCATGGGAATGAATCTGTTTGGCTTTATGGGGCTTATTTTCGGGCCTATTCTAATTTCATTCACACTTCTTCTCATACAGGTTTACGGGAATGAGTTCTCAGATGAAGATACACCGCCAGATCTCAAACTGCCGGATAATGATGATGTGGAAGGTAAAATTAATTTAATTGTATAAAGTGGAAGGACTCAATTCAGAAATACTAAAAGAGATTTGCATAGCCAAGATGCCTTTCGGAAAATATGAAGGAACTATTCTTGCAGATCTTCCGGTAAGCTACCTTGAATGGTTTAACAGAAAAGGAATGCCTAAAGGGAAACTGGGAATGCAGCTTTCAACAGTTTATGAAATTAAGCTGAATGGTCTGATGGAGCTCCTTATACCGATCAGGGCTTCTTTAAGATAAGCTGGATCTATTTTTAGAACAAATTTATAGTTTAGGGGCGGCATCTTCGATGCCGCCCCTAAACGTTTTTATAATCGTAAGCTATGCCTTCAAAGCTTCAATTTCATCCCTTAATTTTGCTGCTTTTATAAAGTCAAGATTTTTTGCAGCAGCCTCCATTTCCTTCTGCTTTTGTCCGATTATTTTATCGATATCCTCGCCTCCATAGCTGGCTTTTGTTTCGGCTGCTTTCTGAAGAATCTCCTTTTTGGGTATACTTTGGATCCGGGAAATCTTTGCTTCTTCCGACAAGGTTTTCTGAAATCTTTTTATTTAAAGCTGTTGGAACAAGTCCGTTTGCTTCATTGTGTTGTATTTGTTTATTCCGGCGATATTCCGTTTCATCTAGTGCTGCCTGCATCGATTTTGTTATTTTATCAGCATACATGATCGCTTTTCCGTTTACATTCCTTGCAGCACGTCCTACCGTCTGTATCATTGATCTTCTGCTCCTCAGCATTCCTTCTTTATCAGCATCCAGGATGGCAACCAGGGATACTTCAGGAAGGTCAAGTCCTTCCCTTAAAAGGTTAACTCCGATCAGAACGTCAAATACTCCTAGACGGAGATCCTGCATGATCTGAATACGTTCAAGCGTTTCTACATCCGAGTGAATATATCTTGTTCTGATTCCAAACTTGACAAAATATTTAGTTAGTTCCTCAGCCATCTTTTTAGTTAGAGTAGTCACCAAAACCCTTTCATCGACATCCGATCTTTTTTGGATCTCTTCCATCAGATCATCGATCTGGTTTAGACTTGGTCTTACCTCAATAACGGGATCCAAAAGGCCTGTCGGGCGAATGATCTGTTCAATATAAGCTCCTCCGGTTTTCTCCAGTTCATAATCTGCAGGTGTTGCAGAAACATAAATGACCTGATTTTGCATACCTTCAAACTCCTCAAATTTAAGAGGTCTGTTGTCCATAGCAGCAGGGAGCCTAAAACCGTATTCCACCAAGGCTTCCTTTCTGCTGCGGTCACCACCATACATGGCGTGTACCTGAGGAACAGTAACATGGCTTTCATCAATTACCATTAAGAAATCTTTCGGGAAATAATCGATAAGGCAAAAAGGTCTTGAACCCGGAAGCCTTCCATCTAAATATCTTGAATAGTTCTCAATTCCTGAACAGTAACCCAGTTCCTTGATCATTTCCAGATCAAGTTCAGTTCTTTCCTGTAATCTTTTAGCTTCAAGTGGTTTTTCAATAGAATTAAAGAAGTCTACCTGTTTTACCATATCATCCTGAATACTTCTGATCGCCCCATTCAGGGTTTCTTTTGAAGTTACGAATAGATTGGCAGGGTAAATCTGTATCTGATCAAAACTAGCTTCCACATTTCCTGTTACCGGATCAAAACTCTGGATTTTTTCAATCTCATCCCCAAAAAACTGGATCCTGACTGCATTATCAGCATAAGCTGGAAAAACATCAATTACATCTCCTTTTACACGGAATGTACCTCTCTGGAAATCTCCTAATGTTCTTGAATATAGAGCGTTAACTAGAGAGTGAAGCAGTGAGGTTCTTGTTACTTTTTCCCCTATAGCCAAGGTAATAAGTGACTTGTGAAATTCTGAAGGATTTCCGATACCGTAAATACAGGAAACAGAAGCAACAATCAACACATCTCTTCGGCCCGAAAGTAGGCTGGCTGTTGCAGAAAGACGAAGTTTTTCTACTTCTTCATTGATGCTTAAGTCTTTCTCAATATAAGTTCCGGTAGTTGCAATGTAAGCTTCCGGTTGGTAATAGTCATAGTAACTTACAAAATACTCAACAGCGTTATCCGGAAAGAATTCTTTAAATTCCATAAAGAGCTGAGCTGCTAAAGTTTTATTATGGGCAAGAACCAACGTCGGTCTTTGGACATTCTGTACAACATTGGCTACAGTAAAGGTCTTACCGGAACCGGTGACCCCGAGAAGGGTCTGGTATTTTTCGCCGATCTCAATACCTTCTGTAAGTTTTTGGATCGCCTGAGGCTGGTCGCCTGTTGGCTTATATTCTGAATGAAGATTAAAATTCATAGGAAATGATGTATACAACAAAAATACGAAAGAAATTTTTAGCCTTCATAAAGTATTTGAAGATGAATGTTTTGATAGTAAAATTTTCATCAGGTTGTCAGATATAAAATAAAAAGCGCTAATGATTAGCGCTTTTATCAATTAATCCTATTGAAATGATATGGTTGGGGGCATTTTGTATATTGCTGCTACTGCTTTTCCGTCTTGCAGTATGAGGCATTTCTTCTGTTGTTTTTTCAAAATAACGACGGATCATTAAACTTACTTGATAAGGCTGCGAATAATAATTATGATATACAAATTTTATGGCATTATTTTTCCATTCATTTTTATAACACTAATCACAACGCTATGAAATTCAATTACTTTTACATACCAACACTCACAATTTTTTTACTTCTATCTTCGTGTCAGAAAAACAACGCCAGTGCCCAGGAGACTGGAAGCGACGGCAGTGTGGAAACTGAAAAGCCTAATTCTGATTATAAACCGGCTTTTAAGGGACAGACAAGAATCAAAGCTGTAAAAACTGCAACGGCTTACAATGTGGAAATACTGAACAAAGATCTTGGAAAACCATGGGGGATTATTAATTTTCCGGATGGGAGGTTTCTTATTACAGATAAAAGAGGTCATATGAACGTTGTTTCAACAGACGGTAAACAGGTTTCCAAGATTGAAGGTTTTCCAAAAGTAGATCCGAAAGGGCAGGGTGGCATGCTGGATGTAGCACTTGACCCCGATTTTAAAACCAATAATGTGATCTATTTCAGTTTCTCTGAACCTTTCGGAGAAGGAAATCTGACTTCTGTTGCTAAAGGTAAACTCTCTGCTGATCTGAAGAATATTTCAGAAGTTAAAGTAATTTTCCGGGCAGAACCTTCTTATGACGGAGACAAGCATTATGGCAGCAGGCTTGCATTTGACAAAGACGGGAACTTGTTTGTAAGTACGGGAGAAAGATCAGATAAAGTGACAAGGGTTTATGCTCAGAAGACGGATAATTATTTAGGGAAAATATTAAAAATCACCAAAGATGGAAAGCCGGCTCCCGGAAATCCATTCATTGGTAAGGTTGGATTTAAGCCTGAAATATATGCTTATGGTGTAAGAAATCCCCAGGGAATGGCTATAGATCCGAATGGAACTCTTTGGGACGTTGAAATGGGTCCCCGAGGTGGTGATGAAATCAATCTCATCCAGCCTGGAAAAAATTACGGCTGGGGAGATGTCACTTACGGCATTGAGTATTCAGGAGAAAAGGTTGGGAAAGGAATTACACAAAAAGAAGGGACGGAACAGCCTGTTTATTATTGGGATCCTGTAATTTCTCCAAGTGGAATAACCTTTTATACCGGAAATATCGAAGAATGGAAAGGAAACCTGATTATCGGATGTTTGAGTGGTGAGCACATTAACAGGATTGTAATGAAAGATAATAAAGTAGTAGGAGAAGAGCGTCTTCTTGCTGATCAGAAAGAACGTTTCAGGGATGTTCTGAATGGAATTGACGGTAATCTTTATGCTGTAACCGACAGCGGAAAGCTGTATAAGGTCTCGAAAAAATAAAAAAGTATCCTGCGGTTTTGCAGGATACTTTTTTTAATATCAATAATTTTAAAACTTAAAATTAAGTCTTGCAAAAGCCTGTCTTCCGGCAAAACCCATTTGTACAGGATCAAAGATTCCTCCCGATTCCGTATTGCCATCTACAGCTGCAGTTTGCAGAGTAGGGTAGCGGTTGAATAGATTTTTGCTTCCAATGGTTAAGTTGAAATTTTTAGAGAACTCGTAGCCAAAAGATAAATCGGTGGTTACTTTTGCTCCGTAAAACTGATAATCATCTGCTCCGCCGTAGCCCACAAGCTTTACCTTGTCAAATCTTACCAGCTGAACGTTGACGTTGAAATTATCAATCTTATAATTTAAATTAAGGTTGACTTTAGTCTTTGGAGCTGATGCCAAAACGAAAGCTCGTTCCCTTGCGCTCATAAATATGTCTTCTTTTCCTTCCAGTTTTTCTGGAGCATTTACCTTGGTAATCTCCATTTCGTTGTAATTTCCGGCCAAAGTAGCAGACAGTTTCCCTGAACCGATATTGTCAGTATAACTTAATATAACATCAATACCCTTAGTTCGGGTATCGATCGCATTGGCGAAAAACTGTGCCTGATTGATATGCGGATATTGCATCTGAACAACCTCAGGAAGATCAGTTCGGGCAAAATTACCCGTCAGAACAATTCTGTCTTTTACCTTAATGTAATATCCATCCACTGTTGCTGTAAATTTCCCTGTATTAAAAGTAAAACCGGCACTTCCGTTCAATGAAGTTTCCTGTTTTAACTGTGAGATTCCTGATTTCTGTGCAATCTCACTATCATTGGATGCAAGTTGGATTGTTACCAGATCTCCTCCCTGGAAATTGGTAAATTGTAAACTGTAATATTTCTGTGCAAGAGAAGGCGCTCTGAATCCGGTAGATACGGATCCTCTGAATGCAAACTGGGGTGTTATAGCATATCTCGTTGCAAATTTACCATTCAAGGTACTTCCGAAATCATTATAATTTTCAAATCTTCCGGCTACGCTGATCATCCACTTTTTCGTAATATCCAGTTCAGTGTCTACATAAGCTGCAAAATTGTTTCTGTTTTTATTGACTTCCTGGGAATACCCTGGAAAACCTTGTGAGCCACCAGGTCTTGTGCCTCCCGAAAGAGGATTTGTTACCCACAAGGTTTCAGGAGTATCAGGGGTTACAATATTTCCATTGATGTCATACATTGCATATGATGCTTCTTCTCCCTTGATAATTTCAAACTGTTCATATCTGAATTCAGATCCGAAAGCAATATTTAATCCCTGAAGTACGCTAAACTCTTTTGAAGCATTAAAACCGGTTGTATTTTGTAAAAGTGAGTGTCCGCCCGCATTAAAACTGGTTGGAGATTTTACACCTAATGTAGCGTTAATTGTGTTATCTATCTGGTAAGTGAATCTGTTGCTCCCGAATGCATTATAAAAATCAACATCCCAGTCGGCTACTTTAAATTTCAGCCCGTTGTCAAAAGTGAAATCAGTGATAGTGGTATTTTCGATAGGATTAAAACCATTGGGATACACTTCGGGAATATTTCCGTCAGCATCTGCTGTTCTTGTCCATGCGTATGCATTCGTTTTACGGTATGAAAAGCCCTGGCGGGAATAGAATTTCAATCTGTCAGATAACGGCAGCTCTACATTTCCGAAGAAATATATATTTTGAGACTTTGCATCTCCAAACTTTTCTCTTGGAGATATATAGCCTTTTTCCGGATTTGCATTCCTTATCGTACGGTCTTTATTTATAAATTCAACGGTGAAATTTCCAAAACCGCCTTTATTGCCAATTTTTGTTCCCAGATTTCCGCTGAAATCAAAAGTGGTTCCGTCTATTTTATGATCCGATACCACATCTTTATTTCCAGGGCTTTTAAAGAGGTTCATTCCATAAAAGACATTCCCTTCAAAGCCTTGATTCCGGTCATTTAAAATAACATTGATCACTCCGGCTATGGCATCAGAGCCATACTGGGCAGATGCTCCGTCACGGAGAACTTCAATTCTTTTTATAGCTCCGATTGGAATCGTGTTCATATCAGATCCTGTATTTCCTCTTCCTTTGGTTCCGAAAAGATTGATCAATGATGATTGATGGTATCTTTTCCCGTTCAGTAAGAGGAGTGTCTGATCTGGCCCAAGACCTCGAAGGGTGGCAGGGTCTACCGCATCAGCTCCATCTGACCCCGACTGTTTATTAGAGTTAAAAGAAGGTGCCGCAAACTGCAGAAGCTGATTCACTTCTACCTGACCCGTAGACTGGCTTACCTGCTTGATATCAATAATATCAACAGGAACAGGAGTATTAATGACTGTTCTTTTTTTATTACGGCTGCCGGTAATGGATACTTCATCTATTTTTGACTCTTTGAAAATAGTGTCATTTGTGTTTTGTGAATAAAACATCGATACGGACCCTAAAAAAAGAATACTTGTATATTTTAATTTCATATTTCATATTGGATTTGGTGATTGTTTCAAAAATATTGAAATTTATCCTCAAATCAATATGAAAATAAGCTATTGTGTATGAATTATTGAAATTAAGTTTGTTTTCTGTTGATTTTAGAAAATTATTAGTTAATACTGTTGAAATTATGAAAAATTTTAACTTAAAAACTTTTGATAATCCGGTTAAGCCCTTCCTCCAGAATCTCCTGTGAAGTAGAAAAACAAATCCTGATATGTCCTTCAGCTCCTTTTCCGAACCATCTTTCCGAACCGGGAACAATAGCAACTTTTCCATATTCTAATACATGACGGGTAAATTCATCACTGGTTAAATTATTTTTGATCTTTGGAAATAATACAAAAGTTGCTTCCGGTAGATTCGGACTCAGAATTTCTGATTGATTAAGGATGTTAAAAGCGAGATCCCTGTTATGCTGCAAATGGCTGAGAAATTCTTTGTACCATGGTTTTGCTCTTTCCAAAGCAACACTGCCTGCAATCTGTGATAAAGTGGAAACACCTTCTATGGTAGAGTTAAAATTAGATTTTTCAGTAAAATCTTCAAGAATTTCCTGATCATTACACAAAACGGCGCCAATTCTCAGTCCGGCAATTCCAAATGTTTTTGAAAAACCATACACTGTAAAACTTTTTTTACCGGCCTCGTCTGAAACGGAGGAGTACGTATGAAAATCCTTGTTGTCATAAATAATATCACTCCATATCTCATCACTCATTACCCAAAGATCTTGGGCTGAAGCAATTTCAGCAACCTTTTTCAGTACTTCTTTGGAATAAATTTTTCCCAGTGGATTATGGGGATTGCAAATGCTGATCAGCTTTGTTTTGGATGTGATCAGTTCTACGAGCTTTTTAAAATCAATTTCGCCTGTTGTGTGATCTACGGAGCATAATCTTACTGTGCCACCAGCTGCTTCCACAGATCTTTTGAATAGAAAATCTACAGGATCTAAAATAATAGCTTCGTCTCCCGGTTTTAAAACATAAGATGCCACGAGGAACATTCCCTGAGCGGCACTGTTCACAGCAAGTACATTTTCAGGGGTAAAGTTTCCGTGTTTTTCTGTATTAAAGTGTTCCGCAACATTTTTCTTGAACTCAGGAAGTCCTGAGAACGGGCCGTAGTTCAGATAACCGTCTTTTATATATTCAATGATTCCCTGCTCTATCTCCGGAGCTGTTCTGAAGTCCGGATCTGCAGCCGTAAGGGGAATTATGCCTTCTTCCAATGTTGCCCATCTTCCGTTATAGGCTTTTCTTTTTAAAGCTTCAAAATTAATATCGTTATTACTAAACATTTTCTTTATTTATATGATATGGGTAAAATATTTTCTGTCTGCTGATCAAGTGGTTTTAGGAACTGATCCAGCAGAATCCTTCCGTTCCTGATGTGAATTTCTATTTCCGGTTTCCTTTCGGCTTCATACTTTCTGAAAGCATCGCTGCTGTTTTTTTCTGATGCCAGGTATTGGGTAAGAACGAAAGAGTCTTTCAATGCAGAAGTAACCCCTTGGCTTGTAAAAGGGATCAGTGGATGAGCAGCATCGCCTATAAACACGGTGTTGTCTTTATAAAAAGGATTCAATTTTTCCAATTCATAGACCCTCCATAAGTGTACATTTTCATAATTTGAACCTTTGACAATGGAAGATACCATAGGATCCCAGTCCTTAAAAATTTCAAACATATGGCTTTTCAGACTTTCTACCGAGCTGGTTTCGGAAATTTTGTATTTCTTATTGTCAAACTGGCAATACCATAAAACCGTGTCTTCAGAAAGCTTAAGGATTCCGAAAGTAAGTCCGCCGTCTTCATGGTGGTACTTCATAAAATTATCTTCCAGGCTGGCAGCAATATCTTTACATTTGATAATGTTGACGATTTCGTTTTCCTGGACAGTTTTCATGGTTTCTTCCTGGAAAATTTCTCTTCTGATACGGCTTTTAGAACCATCTGAAACAATTGTCACATCAGAATCTATATAAGTTCCGTCCTGTTTTCTAAGTTTCCCCTTTTGAATAGGGCATGGCATGACTGTTTCTTCATAAGAGATTTTCTCAGCCGGGATATTATGGGCGAGGATATGGATCAAAGCACTTCTTGAAATCACAAAAACATCATTGAGGTCTTTCTGCGCAAGTATTTTTCCATTGTGTGAATACCGGATATATTTCTTTAAGAAATTACCATGCTTAAAAAGTACAGATGGTTCGATGATCTGGGAAAGATAGTCTATTCCCTCCTTTGGAAGCAGAAAGCCATGACCGGTAAGATCATCTTTTTTTCTTCTTTCGTAAATGTGGTAATCTAATTGGTGTTTTTCCAGGTAATTCGCTATGCTTAAGCCGGAGATGCCGGCGCCCACGACAGCAATTTTGTTCATTTCGGAATAATGGATTTTTTCAGTTAGTGTTTCAGTTTATGTCTTTATCTGTTTTAAGATAAGTGCAAATTTAACTCAAATACATTCATTATTTATAAAAAATAAATGAATTCTATTTAAAATTAATAAAATATAAAATGAAATACATATAACATTTCTTTTGTAGTTGTAAAGGGTAAAGTGTTGTTTGGCAATAATATATAATAAAAAAAACCGGGAAATAATCCCGGTTATGTTTATGCTTCTTCAAGCTGTACTGTAAAGTGTCTCAGTAAATCAGGTTCCCAGGTGATTTTATATCCTTTGGAAATTTCTTCCCGTCTTTCATAGACATTTTTGATTGCAGCAGCAATATAATCCATGTGATTGTTCGTGTAGGTTCTTCTAGGAATTGCGAGACGTACCAATTCCAGCTTTGGATAACGGTTTTCTCTTGTCTCAGGATCTCTGTCTGCCAATAACGTTCCGATCTCTACCGTTCTGATTCCGGCTTCCTTGTAGATTTCAAGACCTAAAGTCTGTGCAGGATATTCTGCTCTGGAAACTTTTGGAAGGAAGTTTAGAGAATCAATGAAAACAGCATGTCCCCCGATAGGTTTCTGAACTGGAATTCCATATTCAATCAGTTTGTTTCCAAGATATTCTACCTGGGAGATTCTGCTTTCAAGGTAAGCAAATTCAGTAGCTTCATTCAAGCCGACCGCCAAAGCTGCCATATCTCTTCCGGCCATACCTCCATAAGTAATAAAACCTTCATAGATAATGGTAAAACTAGATGCTTTTCTGAAAATCTCCTCACTGTTTAAGGCAATGAATCCGCCTATATTTACCAAGCCGTCTTTCTTAGAGCTCATCGTCATTCCATCTCCGTAAGAGAAAATCTCTTTGCAGATCTCTTTGATGCTTCTGTTCTCCTGTCCCGACTCTCTCTTTTTGATGAAATAGGCGTTTTCGGCGAATCTTGCAGAGTCAAAGAAAACAGGAATTCCATAACGATCAGAAAGCTCTTTAACCGCTTTCATATTCTCTAAAGAAACGGGCTGTCCTCCTGAAGAATTACAGGTAATCGTGATCAGACAGAAAGGGATATTTTCTTTTGGATGACTTTTATAAATTTCTTCCAATTTTTCAAGATTGATATTTCCTTTGAAAGGATGAAGATCATTAATGTCAAAAGCTTCGTCGATGGTACAGTCTATTGCGTGTGCTTTTCTGAACTCGATATGGCCTTTTGTAGTATCGAAATGAGAGTTTCCGGGAACTACATTACCTTCTTTTACCAAAACTGAGAAAAGAACGTTTTCCGCAGCTCTTCCCTGGTGGGTAGGCAATAAATATTTAAATCCGGTGATTGTTTCAACGGTATTCTGAAGCTGTTCAAAAGAACGTGATCCTGCATAGCTTTCGTCCCCGGTCATTAATGCGCCCCACTGTCTGTCAGACATTGCCCCTGTTCCGGAATCGGTAAGAAGATCGATGAATACCTGTGATGATTTCAGGTTGAAAAGGTTATAATTAGCTTCTTTAAGCCACTGCTCTCTTTCTTCTCTTGTAGACTGGTAGATTTCCTCCACCATTTTGATACGGAATGGTTCCGCGTACGGTAATTTCATGCGTTAAAATATTTTTTTAGATTGTTTGTAAAGAAAATTGGTTTGAAATTAATTTCAAATTCATCATTGTATATTTAAAGGAAACAGAAGAATTTACTCCGGAGCTTTAAATATATTGTCGTCAGAATGGAACCCGGCAACACCGCCGCTTACGGCAAACTTCATAGCAGAAGCTGCAGTCATTCCCACAACGGGTTTGATGTTTTTTTCTTCAGTAACAATTACCCATCCTGAAATAGCATAGGAATGGGGCAGATATACCGCAACGTAATTGTGCTTGTCAACGTCTGACATCTCTTTTTGAGTCAAAAACCCAATTCTCCAGATCTCTGGGTTTTCATTGGTTTTTACCCAGACGGGATCGTTGAATTTCTTTTTATCTCCTACAAATGAGGACATAACATCTTTTGTAGGTGTATAGATGTGTTTTACTCCAGGGGTTTTTTCCAGAACCCTGTCCATTGTATCGAAAAAGAATTTCCCCACGACAAACTTATTACCTAAATATCCAAGGATGGCAGTGATCAGGATAGTCGAAACGAAAACGAGCCCCGGAATTTCCTTTGCAACAGAAGGAATAATATTATCAATAGCACTGACAATATACCAGATTACAAAGATCGTTAACCCAATAGGGCCAATAATGACCAGTCCCTGAAAGAAATTTTTCAGAAAAAAATTGGCAATGTTTTCGAAGGTCGGTTTTTTCAACGTGGATTTTTACTTTTTTATTTTAACCGTGAATTGTTTCTTTGTTTCCGTAAGATTTGATGATGCTGGCTTCATATTCCAGCCATTCTTCCCAGCGTTTGTTTACTTTCTCGATATCGCCTAACTGTCTTGCAAAACCTATAAAAGTTGTATAGTGATTGGCTTCTGAAATCATTAATTCCTTGTAAAAAATTTTAAGTTCTTCATCTTTAATGTTTTCGGTAAGAACTTTAAACCTTTCGCAGCTTCTTGCTTCGATCATGGCCGCAAAAAGCAGTTTATCAACAATAAGATCTTCCCTACTTCCCTGAACGACAAATTTAGCCAGTTCGTTTACATAATCATCTTTTCTTGCTTTTCCGAAAACGTATCCTCTTTTCTTAATAATTTCGTGCACCTGGCTGAAATGGTCAAGCTCTTCCTGCGCAATGGCAATAAGTTCTGTTATAATTTCAGGATGTTCCGGGAGCATATTGATCAAGCTGATGGCATTTGTTGTGGCCTTCTGCTCACACCATGCATGATCCGTTAAAATTTCTCCTATGTTTCCTTCTGCAATATTTGCCCACCTTGGATCGGTAGGAAGTTTCAACTTAAACATGTTTTGAATTTTTTGTAAAATTAAAATAAATTGCGGTAATAAAGATTATTTTATTTCAAATTGACTCTTAAACTGTTAAGAAGCTGTTTTCTTTCTTAAAAACTCCAAAATTTTCCAACCGAGGTCGTCTACTTTTTTTAATCCTGCTGCTATGATAAAGGCGAGAATAATATTAATAATGTAAATGAAGATCATTAAAATCCACCAAGGTATGTCCTCCTTTAATGCAACTACGATAAAATAGACCAGTGACGAGCTGATTCCCTGTGCAAAGTAAAAGAAGATGGCATTTTTCCCGATATAGGTAACAAAATTCTCTTTTGAGATCTTCAATCTATTATAGAGCACAAATAGTGTGGTGAGCGAAAATAAAGACCAAATAATATAAGGAACCTTCGGAGGGAATTTATTTTTGTTGATCTTGTAAAATATTTCGCTTCCATAATACCAGAACATCCACATTAAAGCTGCTGCCACGATGGCGTATAAAACAGGAATAATCCTTGTGGGAATTTTTTTTCCCCGCATTCTGTTGGCAATTAAAAAGATGGCCAAATAGAAAGCAACATACCCAACCTGGCCTGCAGGATAGTATTCAGGATAAATATTGAAGATTAAGGTTAATGCAAGGCAAAGTCCAATGAACCAATTGACATGTTTTGGAAAGAACCTTAAGATCAATACCCCAAAAACAGCCAGAATGAAATATACTTTCAGATACCAGAAACTTCCCATGACTACAGGGAAGGTGTCTGCATTGGTATATTGATGAAGATACCAGTTTCCTAAATTCTGCCATTGAGGAATATCAGAAACTCCCGTTGCTGCATATTTTGATCCGAAAGTTGAATAAAAGCCCTGGAGCCACTCCATAGAAAAGAACGTTAATCCAAAAATTTTAAAAAAGTAATCCAAAAAGAAGAGTAAGGTTACAAAGATCATATAGGTGATCTGAAGTTTTAGTAAACGGTAAAATGTTTTTTCAATGTTTGATCCTGAGGTGATTCCGCTCAGTGCATAGAAAAGCGCTACATCAAATACCAAAGAAAATACTCTTACCTCTGCGGGTATATAAAACTGTCCCGACCAGAAAGCGGTGTGGATAAATATGATGGAAAGGGTGGCCATTCCCTTGGCAAAATCAATGTAGAGATCTCTATTCATTATGTAAGATAAGCTTCAAAAATAAATAAACTTTGGGATATTCAGAAAAAAAAGAGACAGGACATTGCTGCCTGTCTCCTTTGTTAAATATGCTAAAAATGAATGTTTATTTAAGTTGTTTAAATTCTTCAGCAGAAATTTCTCCGGTCTGGATTTTTCTAAGTTCATCCATATACTTGCTCATATAAGCATCGATCTCAGGGTTTGCAGAGTTTTTACCCATTTTATAAGTGCCATTTAATACACCTTGATAATAATAGAAGAAATTATAATCAAAGTCTGATGCATTAAGGTCATACTGTCCCAAAAGGAAGCCTAAACGTACAGCAGACCTTCTTTGTGGAGGAGTTCCATGATGGTTATAGCTGCTGGTCTGGTAATCCCCGATGCTCTGTGCAAATTCATAAGCTGCTGCGATCTCGGAAAAGTTGGTTTTGTTATAACCGTTTGGTCTCCTAAGGTAATATCCTGCAAAACCATCAGCTTCAAGCTCGTTTGGTCTTGCTGTAGATTCACTTACAGAAGGAAGATTGAAAATGTACTGAAGCTGATGTCCATATTCATGAGCAAGAATCATCGCATTAACGATATCCCCTCCTTTATTCTTGGCATCAGCATAAATAGCGTAACCGTAATAAATTTTACCTGAAGAATAAGAGATAGCATTGTACGTAGAACCTGGATTTGTTGGGTCATCTACAAAACGAAGCGTAGGATTGCTTCTTCCCCACAAACTTGCAATTTTGGTCATTTGCGCATTCATGAAGTTAGTGTCTGCGGTGTTCGCCAGTCCGGTTTTTAATACGGAATTGGAGCTCCAATTCTGATCTACATAGGAACAAATTTTTTCAATTTCTCCCGGCTGCTCGATCTTTGAGCTTTCAGATTGAGATTCAGGAAGAACAGATTCTTCCATTTTGTCATCACGGCACGCTGTCAGTGAGAATGCAGCGATGGCTCCTGCTAATAAGCAGAATTTGAAGTTTCTTTTCATATAAAATATTTTTTGGTGATAACGAAGGTATAAAATTATATCTTAAGTGTGAGCACTTTAACATAAAAAATTATTCAAAACATAGTGAAATGAATTTTTGTCATGTTTTTGCTAAAAAATACAGAACTGATTGTAAGGTATTTAGAAATTTATTCATATATTTGCACCTCGAAATAACTAAAAATTTATAAACAATGTTTGCAATTGTAGAAATAGCAGGGCTTCAATACAAAGTTGAGCAAGACCAGAAGTTGTTTGTAAACCGTTTGAAAGGAGAAAAAGGAGACAAAGTTTCTTTTGATAAAATTCTTCTTACTGTAAACGGTTCAATCACTGTTGGCGCCCCAGCTGTAAGCGGAATCACTGTAGATGCAGAGATTCTAGACCATGTAAAAGCTGATAAAGTAATCGTTTTCAAAAAGAAAAGGAGAAAAGGTTATCAGGTTAAGAACGGTCACAGACAATCTTTAACTCAAATTAAAATCACTGGTATCACTGGTTTTGAAGGAGGTTCTAAGAAAGCTGCTAAAAAAGAAACTGTGAAAGCTGAAGTTCTTTCAGACAACGCAACTGTTAACTTTGGTGAAGATCACGAGCTGAACTATCACTTGAAGAAAAACAACTTGTCTCAGTCTAAAGAAAACAGAGAAACTTTAATTACTTTAGGTAAAGCAGTTAAAGTTGAATTAGAAAAGAATATTCTTACTCACGAAGAAGTAGATGCTGCTATCGTTAAGAATATCGATCAATTTAAAGCACTTAACAAATAATCCAGTAATAAAATGGCACACAAGAAAGGAGTCGGTAGTTCCAAGAACGGTAGAGAGTCTCACTCTAAGAGATTAGGTGTGAAGATTTTCGGAGGACAAGATGCTATTGCCGGAAATATTATTATCAGACAGAGAGGTACACAACACCACCCAGGTGAAAACGTGGGAATGGGTAAAGACCATACTTTGTTTGCATTAGTAGACGGTAAAGTAGTTTTCAGAAAGAAAGCAAACAACAGATCTTTCGTATCTGTAGAAGCGAACGCATAATTTAAGCGTTTTATAAAAATCAAAACCTCAGCATTAGCTGAGGTTTTTTTTATGCATATTTCCAGGTGAAAATATTTTGTTTAATATCTAATGATAGTGAAATATTGTTATATTTGTTAACTATCAAATAACAAATCATTTGCGGAAGCCGAAAAGCATATAGAGTAGGCAACACATTAAAACAAACTACTATGAAAAATTTAAAAAAATTAACGAAGAAGAACCTTAAAAACATCAATGGTGGTGCGGAAAGATGCCCTCCTTTGGCTAATTGGTGTTCCGAATGGTGTGCCTGGACTGCATGGCAGCAGACACACTGCTTGAATGCAGTGCTTGATCCTATGCCTTGCAACTGTTAGTCATTTCTTTAAAATCAAATTATTACCAATTAAAACAAATTATTATGAAAAATCTAAGAAAATTATCAAAAAAGCAATTGAGAACAATTGATGGGGGAGCATTAGCATGCCCTCCTCCTGCAACCACTTGTGGCGAGTGGTGCTCTTGGACTGCCCAACAGAGACTTAGATGTCCTAACATGATTATAGATCCTGATCCATGCGGATGTTAAAAATAAGTTATTGAAAAATGACCTCGGCATCAGCTGAGGTTTTTTTGTAGGTACTTTTCAGGGTGAAAATATTTTGAGAATATTCCATTTATGGTGAAATATTAAATATATTTGTTAACTATCAAATAACAAATCATTTACGGAAGCCGAAAACATTAGAGTAGACAACAAATTAAAAAACAGAAAATAATATGAAAAACCTGAAAAAGCTAACAAAAAAGAATCTTAAACAAATTAATGGTGGAGGGCTATGTCCTCCAAATCCAATTACGTCGTGTGATATCTGGTGCGGAATGACACCATTACAAAAAATGCGTTGTCTGCTGTATGTTGATGATGGTTGTGAATGCTAATATTGGAGCATATTATTGAAAAGGAATGATCTTATAGCTGAGTAGTTGCTCTTAAAACTTAATACTAACGGGCGGCATCGAAGATGCCGCCCGTTAGTATTATATTACCATTTTTCTGATTAGAATCCTACCTGGAATCCTGCTTTCACTCCGAAGGTTGAAATGTCCGGTCTGTCCAGATAATTTCCTCTCCAGTTGAAATCTACCCTAAAGATTCTTAGGTTTCCAATTCCAATATTTTCAATTCCGAATCCGTATTCAAAATAAATCTGTTCGCTTGGAGCAGAGTATTTAAACCCATCCACATTGATCGCTTTGGAAGCATCACTTAAAGTCCCATAAGCGGTTCTGATAAATGCTATTTCTCTAAGTTTCAGCTTTTTGACTAAAGGAATAAACGAAAGTATTTTTCCATTAAAATGATGCTCTAAATGAAGTGTAGAATATGTATCAGCAACAAATTCATAATAATTAAGCTGCGAAAATGTATTCTGTGCCAGGCTGTAAGATTGGTTTCCAGGGATTACATTCTGAAGACCCAATGGAACGGTATCGAAAGTCTTCCCAGCTTCAAAGCTTAGAAGCGTTTTACCCCAGCTTCCAATAAGTATTGGCTTATAGAACATAAACTGAAGCCTGTTATAATTGAAGTCGCCATTGAAAAGTCCTTCAATACCTCGTGTATATTTCAGTATAATGGTTGGTGCTAATGTTCCGTGTTCGTAACGGTCTACCCCGGTTTGAGAAAATTTGGCTCCTGGCCTTGCGATTAAGCTAAGGGTGACGTGAGAATCGTTAAGGGTTTTTCTCAGATCTCCGTTTCGGTGATACATCAGACTGAATTTTTCGGGATTGGCGGATTTAATACTCTGTAAAGTTCCGTCTACTCTTACCTGGAAGTTCTTCCATGGCTCAATAGAGGCAAAAATGTTAGTTTTGTTTATAGAGCTCAGGGAAGCATTTTCTCCCCTGGCAAAAAGGGTGGATGATGCAAATGTACGGGCCATGATTCCATCGTCAGTGGTAAGCTGTACTCCCAGTTGTTCGATGTCCCGTTTTGTTCCGGCTCCAATCATAAACCTGTTGACTCTATTGAACATATATCGGCCCTCTGCTCCGTACTTAATCTGCTGATCTTTGAATCCATATGCAGTGTAGAACTGAACTCTCCATGGATCATTCTGTCCAAAATAAGTTCTGGCTCCCAATCTTATCCTGTCGCCTTCCACCTCATTTTTACCGTAAATTGAAAAGATGGGGCCAATGTCGATTCCTTTAAAGGCGTTATAATATCCTGATGCTAGTGTTTCATAGATCTTAACAATACGGTTGAATTTTGGTGTCTGTTGCAGCTTGTCCAGCATTTCGTAAACTCCCTGCTCAGATTTCGATAATGAGTCTGGTCTTGCTTTTAGCCAGTAAGCATCATCTTTATCCACAAACTTATCATCATATTCTTCCTCTTTTCGTGTAAAAACCTTGTCCTCAATAGGTTTGTTAAACTCATATTGAGAATAGTCCACGGTTCGTTTTGCAATAATGCTTTTAGATGTTCTCTTTTTGGCAAAAGGGGTAAGTTCTATTTCTGTGATAAACTTTTTGGGAAGAAATGTATTTTCGTCTGGGTTATCATATTCCAGCTCTGTGGAAATACTGTTGATAAAGTTGACATTGATTTTATTTGTAGATTTTAAAGTAGCACCTAAAACAGCATAGTTGTCTGTATCTATATAAAGATATCCCTGAAAGGCTAAAACATCTTTTCTTTTAGGCTGGTATCTTATTTTATAAGCATTCTCTCCATGAATTGAAATAGTATCTGTTAAATTATAATCATAAGTACTGAATCCATTTGAGCCAACAGGACTCGGAAATCCGATATCAAAATAGTTTAGTGTATTGTCATAGATATTAATATCCCTGTAAAGATTTTTTGCAGTAATAGTGATTACCTGGTTATCTTGAAATCCTGATGTTTTCTGAGCAACCAGTAGCCTTTTTGTTTTCTTTCCGGGTTTATTTTCGCCAAAATTCTCATAGATGGACTCATTAAGGAAGATAGGAAGACCTATTTTTCCACTGGCTGTTGAATCTGCATAATCAAAGATAAAATCCAGTTTATTAAAGATTTTTTTGCTCATAAAAGCACTGTCCAGGTTGTTGGCGTCAAACTGGATCTTTTCGTATTCTTTATAGGTGTACGTGTCAAATTTATCCAGACCGTTGTTCCTTTTTCTTTTCCAGACTTCCTGCATAATAGCGTAAGCAGGATTTTCCTTCTTGTTCTTATACTTGGGTTTTTCGTTGTGGATTACAATTTCTGCAATTGTATTCTCTTTTTCCTGGGAAAGTTTTACAAAAATATTGCCTGCATTTT
The DNA here is from genome assembly GCF_030816115.1 of Chryseobacterium sp. W4I1. Lineage (NCBI taxonomy): Bacteria > Pseudomonadati > Bacteroidota > Flavobacteriia > Flavobacteriales > Weeksellaceae > Chryseobacterium > Chryseobacterium sp. W4I1. The sequence goes on along the minus strand of NZ_JAUSXQ010000001.1, from coordinate 3,762,260 downwards.
CTGCAGTAATATCAACAGATTGGGGCAGATAATTTTTTTTTGAAAATTTTAGTTTATGAATAATACTGTCAGACTGAACACTGAAACTTCCTGCAGAGGTTTTAAGGATAGCTTCCGTATTATCATTAATAAAGATATCTACACCTGTGATTTCTTTGTTAGTTTTTGCATCTGCAATTCTGCCGCTCGCTGTGTTTTGAGCATACGTTAGGCATGAAAAAAAGAGCATGAAAAAAAGGTTGTAATATTTAGAGTTGTTATTTAACATCATTTGGTTCTTCAGGCAATTAGCACAAACAAAAAGCGTGCTGTTTATTTAAAAAAGATCAATTTTTTTAACGTTTTTAATTGAAAATCATAAAACTACAAATGTAACGAAAATAACAGTAAAAGATTATGTGAATTAATCAACCAATAACAATGAATTTATAATGAAATAATATCGTTTGATTCTTAGAATGATAATATAGAATGAGCTTAACAACTAAGCCGAAAATTTCGTTATCCACAACTTTTCCCATAATTAATTCACATCGGTTTATTGGTTCTTGACATGTTTTTAACAACATATTGATAAGTTATACACAGGTTATCCATGTCCTTTGTACAAATTTTCCATTTTGGACTAACAGCTTGTTCATATTTTTTCCACAGGTTATTAACATTGGTAGTCTTAAGATTATCAGAAGATTTAGCATCTCTTATGTATTTTTTCCACAAATTGATAGTATAATTATGAACAAGCTTTACTTACGGTTGATTTTAAAGTTTTGAAATGATTGTTGATAAAGTAATTGGATTTTATCGTGTGTGGATATTATAAACTAAAAATCACCAGGCTATAAATAAGAAAGACCCAAATCATTTGAGTCTTTTATTTCAATTAGCGCTTATAGAATATCCATTAGTTATTGTTCATTGCTTTTTCTATTTTCATAATCATGTCCTTTGCATTATTATTTTGCGAATCAAGTTCAAAAGCTTTTTTGTACTTTTCCAGTGCTACAGTATAGTTTTTAGCGACAAAATAACTTTCACCCAAGCTGTCAAATGCATTTCCTGATTGGGGATTTTCTCTGGTGTTTAATTCAAATACTTTAATAGATTCGTTGATCATACCTTTTCTAAGCAAAGTATATCCGACTGAATTCAATGTGTTTTCAAAATTCCATTTTGGATTTTTTGCTTTATTGTTGTAATAGGCTTTTTGTGCAGATGGATAGTCTTTTGTCATGAAATTAGAAATGATTGATTCTTCTGCTGATAAGTAAGGATCTATTAAATTTTTATCGACCAGTCCCGCGATATGATTAATGATCTGATACTGGACAGGGAAAAATTTGTAACCATTCGACATGACAATAATGGATAGATCGTTTTCCGGGAAGATTCTGTATGCACTTACATTTCCGCCCGAAAAGCCGTATGATGGTATTGTATTAATTTTAGTAATCTCCCAACCATATCCGAAAACGTCCCTTTTGTTAAAGAAATCAAATGGTTTCCACATCATTTTCTTCGTTCCGTCTTTCAGTAGATCACCTTTATTTAGTTGAATGCTCCACTGTAAAAAGGCCGGAAGGCTGATGGCTAATCCATTTGCGGAATGAGCTCTTATTCCATCAATATTAGTGGATTTTTCATATTTTCCTGTATCAGCATTGTAATTATATTTTACAACCCGGTTTGGGAGCATTTCAAGAGAATTAGATGAAAATAAGATGCTGTTTTCTGATTCCGGAAATTGGTTTTTCAATATAAAATCTTCAAAAGTTTGTCCGCTTACTTTTTCAATAATTCTTGTGAGAAGCCAGTAATTGGTTTGATTGTATCTGAACTGGTCGCCTGTTTCAAATTCCATCTTCTCTCTTGTAAGTCTGGCGATTACTTCTGCATCGGTAGCGTCAACTGAAATATCAGTAAAGCGAATCATATCAGGAATACCGGAAGAATGGGTGAGGAGATTCTTTATTTTAACATCCTGCCAGGTGTTAAGAAGATTGGCCAGGTATTTTGATATTTTATCTTCTATTGAAATTTTCCCTTTTTCAACAAGCTGGAAAACACCAACCGTAGAAATTAGTTTTGAAGTAGAGTAAACCCTGAAAATTGAGTTTGGATTAACTTTTCTATTGCTTTCCAAGGTTTCTGTTCCATAATACTGCTGAAAAATAACTTTATTATTTTTTATGATACCAACTGCCAGTCCCGGGATTTCATTTATTTTAATGGTTTCTCTGAGGTAATTATCAATTGATTTAAATGTCGAGGAATCCTGGCATTGACTCCAAAGAGAAAGATGAAGGAATAATAATATTAAAGTGGATTGTTTCATTTTTTATTGATTGTGAATGTTTGTATTTAAAGTAATCTTATTTAAAGATATCTATAACTTTTATTTTGTTACATTCATTAATAAATATGAAGAATAGGGGAAGTAGTTAGAAGAGTATGGATGTTTGATCTTATGTCAAAGCTGTAAAATAAAAAAAGACCTACATTTCTGTAAGTCTTTTTGCTCCTCCTGCTGGGCTCGAACCAGCGACCCTCTGATTAACAGTCAGATGCTCTAACCAACTGAGCTAAGGAGGAATTTTCCTCTGTTTAAGGTGCTGCAAATATAAAAGGAATATTTATATCAGGCAAATTTTATCTCCAATTAACGGTGTTTTTTAAGCAAAAATGTTGAATTTCAGTAAGAAATATTTCAGTTGCTTTTTACTTAACTCCAATAATTCTTAGATAAATGTCCTATACGGTTCCTTGGATTGTAAAAAAATTGACAGGTAAAATTATTACAGAGTTTAAATGCCTGCTTTCTGATTTTTTCTGGCAGAAAATTCAAAACAAGTTACAGGAGAAAAATGATAATAAGATACTTTTAAAGTAGGTAGACCACTATGGACAAATTAATAGCTGATTCAGATATGGCGCTGTTTTTTTTGTACGATGATAGAGTCTGTTTTCATCTCTGCTAAATCTTAAAAATAAAAAAGACCTACATTGCTGTAAGTCTTTTTTTGCTCCTCCTGCTGGGCTCGAACCAGCGACCCTCTGATTAACAGTCAGATGCTCTAACCAACTGAGCTAAGGAGGAATGTCCTTTGTTTTAAGTGGTGCAAATATAGGACGAATATTTATACCTTACAAATATTTTTTAGAAAAAATTCAAAAAAATTACAAGCTGCCGGTGAGCGCTTTAAAGATGTCGCTTCCGAAGATCAGTAACATCAATCCTAACAGGAAGATAACCCCAATCATCTGTGCATTTTCCAATACTTTCTGAGGAACAGGTTTCCCCGTAATCACTTCCCATAAGGTAAATATCACATGTCCGCCATCAAGACCCGGAATAGGAATAAGGTTCAGGAATGCCAACCATACCGAGAACATAGCTGTAAAACTCCAGAATAAACTCCAGTTGATAGATACTGCTCCGTCTTTCGACTTTTCTACTGGCATATTCTTGATGATCGCCAAAGGACCACCTACTTTCTTATACCCCTGAACTTTCTTGTTAAATACCAGTTTAAACTGCTTTACCTGATACGTCAGACTTTCAATACTTCTTGTAAATCCTCTTCCGATAGATTCTACAAAAGTGAAATGCTGTGTATTGGCGAATTTTTGAAGCTGCTTATAAGAAGCAATTCCTAATGTACCTTCCTTGGAAACTTCAATACTTAAAGGCTGTACTGTGCCAGCTCTTACTACTTCCATATTAATAACCTTTCCTGCATTTTTTACAACAATACTTTGCAGTTCATCATAATAATTGATTTTCTGACCGTTTACAGAAGCTACCTGGTCGCCTATTTTTAAGCCTGCCTCAGCTGTTTTAGGATTTACGATAGTGTCAATTACAGGTGCATATCTCGGTGTAAGGAAAGCTTTAGGGTTCTCATCTTTGAAGGCTAGTGCTTTTCCGTCATCATTAGTATTGAAAGTAACGTCTTTTCCTTTTCTTAAAACCGTTACCTGGTCGCTTAATAAAATATCCAAAGACAGTTTATCCAGATTATTCTGAACTTTTCCGTCTACTTTTAAGATTTTATCACCGTCCTCAAAGCCCATTGCTTTTGCAATATTGGTATAATGCATCGGTGTTTCTACTTTTGAAGTATCAAAAGAGGTTTCACCGTTGAAATAAGAAAGAGATCCGAAAATAATCCAGGCTAAGAAAAAGTTTACTGTAACTCCTCCAAGCATGATAATCAATCTCTGCCAAGCTGGCTTTGATCTGAATTCCCATGGCTCTGCAGGTTTTTTCATCTGCTCGGTATCCATGCTCTCGTCAATCATTCCGGCAATTTTCACATAACCTCCGAAAGGAAGCCATCCGATTCCGTATTTAGTTTGCTCAGGATGCTTTCTCCAGTCGCTGTCTGAAAGTTTTGATATATCGATAGGAACTTCTTTCTCCTTTCCGTCTACCACGATAGTTTCTGTGTCCGGAAGGTTTTTGGAAAGAAATTTATACTGCCATTTTCCGTTGATTTTCTTCATTGAAAAGATGGAAAACCATGGATCAAAGAAGAGGAAGAATTTTTCAGCTCTGGTCTTAAACCATTTTGCCGGTAAAAAGTGTCCAAGCTCATGAAGAACCACTAGAATAGAAATACTTAGTATGAACTGGAAAATCTTGATTGCTAATTCCATTAATAATTTTTAGATTTAATTTGCAAAGGTAACAATTATCAAAACTATGCCAAATAAAAAAGCCCCTCGAAATGAGAAGCTTTGTCATATATTAAGCTGGTTTTACAGATTAAAAGAAACACCGATACTGCCGTTATTGCCCACTTCTGCAAAAACACCCACTTTCTCTGTGAAAAAGTAGCGGGCTCCGATGTGTGCCCCAATTCCAAAATCTTTACCCAAAACACCAACATCAACACCGGGATAAATATCCCATTTTGAAGGCAGATCAAGCGCTTCATTAAGGTGAAAATTCACCCTTCCGAAAACAAAAACACGGTTGTCCTTATCATTATCTTTATAATCGCCAAAGTAAGCATTCAGTCCTGCACCCACGGATACAAGCTTGTTCAGACCATAATCATAAGTTCCTGTAACTCCTGTTCCGTATCCCCAGGCACTTAGTCCAAATTGGATCTTCTGGTCGCCTTTTCCTGTGTAAGCCTGTGCGTTGGCTGCCGTTCCAAAAAAAGCAATCATCAACACAAAAAACAATTTCTTCATAAAATTTTACTTTTTAAAAGGTATTAGATAAGAAATATCCTGAGCAAAAATAGAACCGAAATCAACAGAAAATTGTATTTTTATTGAAGTTTTTACAAGGTTTATGAGAATTACAGGACTAAATTTAGATATTGCCTGGAAAAATAAAGGCAAAAATTTTCAATTGATCGAAGATCAGCTGAACGATCAGGAGGCAGATATTTTCCTGCTTCCGGAAATGTTTTCTACCGGCTTCTGTATGGATGCAGCTGAAGTTGCAGACCGGAATGAAGAATCTCTTGATTTTCTGAAAAAGCTCTCGAAAGAAAAAAATGCGGCTTTCTGCGGAAGCGCACCCGTAGAAGAGAGTGGTCGTTTTTATAACAGAATGTATTTTGTACAGCCTGATTCCGAAACGGTTTTCTATAATAAAAGACACTTGTTCTCTTTTTCAGGGGAAGATAAGGTGTATACACCGGGTAATAAAAGAGTTATTGTTAATTACCAGGGATTCAGGATCTTACTTCAGGTGTGTTACGACCTTCGGTTTCCGGTTTTTGCAAGAAATAATGATGATTATGATGCTGTTTTTTATGTGGCTAACTGGCCTGAAAAAAGGGTAGGAGCCTGGGAGCATCTTTTAAAAGCCCGGGCGATAGAAAATTTGTCTTTTGTTTTTGGTCTGAACAGAATAGGAACAGATGGGAATGAGTTGTTTTATCAGGAAAGTTCTCACTGCTTTTTTGCAGATGGAAAAGAAATTTCCCACAAGAACGGAAATATTGTCTCTGCAGAATTAGATCTTAAAGAATTGAAAAATTTCAGAAATCATTTTCAATTTTTAAATGATAGGGATGATTTTGAGATCAAATTAAATAGTTAGGAAGATAAGATTTATTATTTTTCATTTTCATTGAATGTTTTGAGATATTTTTAATTTTAAAATATATAACTAGAAAGAATACTATATGAATAAAAAATTACTTTTCGCTGTCTTCTGTATTTTGAATCTGATTATGAAAGCTCAGGAAAATAAGCGTATTAATGAAAATAATAGGGTTGAATTTCAATTGGAAGATGGATCTTCATTTAAAGCAAATTCTGTTGATGCAGTTACTAAAACGATTAATGTGGGACAAATAATAGTCAACAACAGGATATCTGCATTTCAATATACAACTCAGGCAGATGGGAAGAAGAAAGAAATAAGCTCTAAAGATGTAAGAAAAATTATCTATTATAATGGTGATGAAATTTCACAAATTCAGGAAAAAATTAAAGTAAAAACGGTAGACAAGAGAGGAAATCTTTCAAATGATACAGCCGAAACTTTCGAATACTTACTCTATGACGGTAAAATTAAATTATACAGCTCAAATGTATTTGAGTGTATGGGCTTGAATGCGTGCTATTATACTCACTCAAATTTTTATATCCAAAAAAGTGGTGAACCTTATACGGTTTTGGCAGTAAAACAAAAAAGTCAGTTTAACTCTAAAATGGGCTCATCCATTGAAAATATCGTTGAAGCTTTTAGAGCAGTTGCCGGAGATTGTAGTTCATTTGATCAGTATTTAAATTCTTTTGATAAAGAAATGATGCAGGAAAAACATTTGGATAAAACGCTACAAAAAGAATATCAGGAAATTTATAAAACGACCTTACAAGAAGTAAAAAAAGATAGAGAGCAAACCAAAAAATTATTCTATATCGTAGGCGATAAAATACAAAACAGACAGGCCGAAATTTACATTGGTATCATAAAAGAGTATGAGAAAAATTGTCCGTAGTAATCGTTATAAAACTCCCATAGATTTCACGATTGTGTAAATCTATGGGTATATAAAAACAAAAAACTGTGAAAAATCACAGTTTTAGGCATGTTCTTTTAAAAGTTGGGTCAATGTATTGACATCATGAACGCCGCTTTCTTTCCACAGCATCTCTCCTTTTTTGAAGATGGCTAAAGTCGGTACGCCGCGAACTCCGTATTGAGCCGCAAGAGCCGGGTATTGATCAACATCTACCTTTATGATTCTTGCATCTTCACCTACATTTTCTTTTACCGTATTTAAAACTGAAGACTGTACTTTGCATGGTTGACACCAAGTAGCAAAAAAATCAATTAACACAGGTCTTTCGGAATCTATGATTTCCTGGAATTTTTGTGACATAGCTAGTTTTTATAAAGTTTTCGACTGACAAACAAAATCTGTTGTCGGAAGTTTTTCTGTTTTTTTGATTCCATTGAATCCTCCTTCTATTTCAGTGAAATTTCTGATGCCGTGAGAATTAAGGATGCTTGCTGCAATCATACTTCTGTATCCTCCTGCACAGTGAAGAAAGAAATGTTCAGAATCATCAATGGTTTTTACCCAATCACTGATTGTGTCAAGGGGTTTATTGAATGCATTGTCAATATGTTCAGCTGAATATTCGCTTAGCTTTCTCACGTCGATTATTTTAGCATTTTCTGTAAACTGTTCTGCGAATTCTGAAGGTGAGATCCTTTTGACCTCGTCTGTTTCCTTGCCTGAGTTTTTCCATGCGCTGAAACTTCCGTCCAGATATCCTACAACATTATCAAACCCTACTCTGCTCAATCTTGTGATAACCTCTTCTTCTGTGCCTTCGTCAGCTACAAGAAGGATAGGATGTTTTACATCTACGATCATATTTCCTACCCAAGGGGCAAAATCGCCCTTCAATCCTATATTGATAGCATTAGGAACAAAGCCTTTATGGAATTCGGCAGGACTTCTTGTATCTAAAATTAAAGCTCCGGTTTCTTCTGCCAGTGCCTCAAAATCTTCTGCAGCAACGGGGTTCAGTCCTTTATTCATAACTATATCCAGGCTTTCATATCCGCCTTTGTTCATTGCTACATTCATTCCGAAATATTTCGGTGGAGCAGTAAGGCCGTCTAAAACCTCTCTGATAAATGATTCTTTATCCGGCTGATTAAGCGCGTAATTGGTCTTTTTCTGGTTTCCTAAAATGTCTACCGTTTCTTTCTGCATATTCTTTCCGCAGGCTGAACCGGCACCATGTGCAGGATAAACAGTAATACTGTCATCCAATGGCATAATCTTCGTCTGAAGGCTTTCATACAGAATGCCTGCAAGATCTTCCTGGGTAAGATTGGTTGCTTTTTGCGCAAGATCCGGCCTTCCTACATCACCTAAAAATAAGGTGTCACCGGTAAAAATGGCAGTTTCTGTTCCATTTTCATCAATCAGCAGGTAAGTCGTACTCTCCATCGTGTGTCCGGGAGTGTGAAGTACTTTTATTTTTATTTTTCCGATCTCAAAGATCTGGTTATCTTCTGCGATAATAGCCTCAAAAGCTGGCTGGGCTGTGGGGCCGTAAACAATAGGGGCTCCTGTTTTCTTACTTAGATCCAAATGTCCTGAAACAAAATCAGCATGGAAGTGGGTCTCGAAAATATATTTTAAAGTTACATTGTCTTTTTCAAGGCGATCCAGGTAAGGTTTTACTTCTCTTAATGGATCAATAATGGCAGCTTCATTTCCTGATACAATATAATAGGCACCCTGAGCCAGACAGCCCGTATATATTTGTTCAATTTTCATTGGGTCTTTTTTAAATTTTAGATAAAGATACAAAGTATTAGATGAAATGTAAACGAAATGTTAAATTCAGATGATAGTTTCTTTCAATATCCATGGACTTATTCTCATAAAGTCCTTTGTTTTCAAATAAAAAAGAGGCTCTAAAAGAAAGGAAGTGAAGTGACTGTTTTTTATCATATTCTAAAAATGAAAATAATTGTGTAATTGTAAGAATGTTAAAAAGTATTATGATTTAATTTTCTTTTCTCTGGCGTAAAATTGTTGCTGACTGTTTCAAATTAAATTTCAAGGTATTATTAACAAAAGATTATTGCAGAATATGACTTTAATAACCGAATATTTTGCAAAAAATTTTATATTTATAAGTTTAAAAAAAACAGATGGCAGACAAAACACAATTTATTGAAGAACTGAACGCAAGATATAATCCGAAAGGAGAACACATTATACTGGGAAAAGGAATGCTTGACGGGGAAGTGGTAACGGAAGTTGACGTGACTATTCCTTTGAAAACAATTAACCGTCACGGTCTTATTGCCGGAGCAACGGGAACAGGTAAGACAAAAACACTTCAGGTCTTTGCCGAGCAGCTTTCCCATGCGGGAATCCCTTCTTTGGTTTTAGATATTAAAGGTGACTTTTCCGGAATAGCAGAAGCCGGAAAGATGAATCCTGTGATTGAAGAAAGATACGCTAAAACACAGCTTCCATATAACCCACAGGCATTTCCGGTAGAGCTGATGAGTATTTCCGGAGGGAAAGGAGTAAAACTAAGAGCTACCGTTACAGAATTCGGACCTGTTTTATTGAGCAAGATCCTTGAGCTGAATGATACGCAGCAAAGTATTATGTCTATTGTCTTTAAATACTGTGATGATAAAGGCCTTCCTTTAATTGACCTTAAGGACTTGAAGAAGGTTCTGCAGTATGTAACAGATAATGCCCAGGGGAAAGCTGAATTGGCCGCCAATTACGGCTCTATAGCTCCAGCTTCTTTAGGAACAATTTTAAGATCTATTGTTGCATTGGAACAACAGGGTGCTTCAGATTTCTTTGGAGAACTAAGTTTTGATGTTCAAGACCTTCTTGAAACCAGAGATGGAAAAGGAGTTGTTAATATATTGAGAGTTGCTGAAATTCAGAGTAAACCACAGCTTTTTTCCACATTTATGCTTTCACTTTTTGCGGAAATTTATATGACTTTTCCTGAAGAAGGAGACAGTGGAAAACCAAAACTGGTACTGTTTATAGATGAAGCTCACCTGATTTTTGACGAGTCTTCAAAAGCTTTGCTTTCACAGATAGAAACGATGGTAAAGCTGATTCGTTCCAAAGGTGTAGGAATTTATTTTATTACCCAGATTCCGGGGGATGTACCTGAAAATGTACTTTCTCAGCTTGGACTGAAGATTCAGCACGCACTGCGAGGTTTCACTGCCAAGGATAAAAAAGAAATTTCCAAGGCTGTTGAAAACTATCCGACAACAGAGTTTTATAATGCATCAAGTCTGATTCAGAATCTTGGGATCGGTGAAGCATTTATTACGGCTCTGGATGAAAAAGGAATTCCTACGCCTTTGGTTCACACGTATTTAATTTCTCCGGAATCCAGGATGGATGTTCTGAATGATGCAGAAATTTCAGAATTGACGGGAAGTTCTGCATTAGTGGCTAAATACGAACAGCCGGTTGATAGAGAATCAGCTTATGAGATGCTTACCAATAGAATGGAGCAGGCAGCTCAAAATTCTGCACCTAATCAGAAAACAAAACCAGTAAAAGAAGAACCTGGAATGTTTGAACAGGTACTTCAGAGCAAAGCGGGAAGAACATTTACAAGTACGTTGATGCGTGAAGGCGCAAAGGCTATTTTGGGAATGTTAGGTCTCGGGGGAAGAAGAAGATAGAGTGAAAAGCTGACCAGCAAATAATTTGTCATAAGAAGATAATCAGCTGTTTACTGTCTCGGATGACCCAGGTCTGAATCTGATCATGGACAGTATCAATGCTAGTTTTACTTTTTTGATATATTTTTTGTTATTTTAGCCAATCTTCCTTTACTATTAGATAAAAATTTGATCTATAAGTTATTTGGCGGGATAGTTTCACTCATCAGTGCATAGGTGTCTTTTTGTGGTATTGTTTTTAATATCAAAGACATAGAGCATGCTGTTCGACCGTTATGTGACCTATGGCATGGGTTATGTATAGGCCTCATAACGGAATTATGATGCCTGGAATTATTATTATTAATTAAAAAATAGCAGTATACTACAATTCAATGTATTCAATTATAGATATAGAAAGTAATGGTGCAGGTTATAGAGATGAATGCATTATAGATATAGCCATCTACAGATATGATGGCCAGAAAATTACTGACCAGTTTATATCTCTTGTCAATCCTGAAAGCGATATTACCCCTTTTGTACAGAAGCTCACCAGCATCACGCCTAAAATGGTGAAAACCGCTCCAAAATTCCATGAGATAGCAAAAAGAGTTATTGAAATTACTCAGAATACTACTTTAGTAGGACATAATATTGATTTCGATTACAGAATGCTTCGCCAGTCTTTTAAAAGATTAGGGTATGATTTTCAGATCAATACTTTGGATACCATTCCTTTAGCGAAAAAAATGATCCCGGATGAGGTAAGTTATTCATTGGGGAAACTTGTGAAATCTTTAGGAATTCCATTGACGAACCATCATAGAGCTGAAGGTGATGCCAGGGCAACATTGGAGCTGTTCAAGCTTTTGGTATCAAAAGATACTGAAAATGAAATCATCCAGAAGCAGCATGATGAAACCAATGCCAAAACCTATATCAATAAAATCAAAGTCCTGACTCAGGATCTTCCCAACGAAAAAGGCTTTGTCTATTTTCAGGATGAAGCGGGAAGAATTATGTTATCAGACTATGTCCAGGATATCAATAAATTTTCAAAAAAAGTTTTTAATTCCAAATCCAAAAAATGGGAACAGCTACAGAAAGATGTGGAACAGATCAATTATGAGCTTACAGGCACAGATATTATTGCTAAACTGATCCTCAATTCTAAAAATATCAAGAAAAAAGAAACTTTCCTGTTCGGTCTTTATTTTAGGAACAATAAATACATTGTTGAAAAAAATAAGCTGAATAAAACAGAAAAGCCGATCCTGAAATTCAGATCATTTACCCAGGGTGTGAAGGCCGTTCAGTTTATTGGCTCACAGGAAGAGTTTAATGATGTACATGTTTTCATTAAAAAAATAGATTTCAGAAAAAGAAACGAACTCTGGCTGGGGCAGGGAAGAAAATTGGGAGAAAAAATGTTTCTGATCATCGAGAACGGAAAAATAATGTCTTACGGATTTTATGAACTGTTTACTCAGATACAGACTCTCAGTAAGCTTTCAAAGCTGAAGATTGATTTGCCTTTGCCATCAACGGATCTGCATAATGATCTCCAATTGGCACTCCTTCGTGGTGATTTTGAGACATTACCATTACCGAAGTAATAGAAAATTTAGAAAATGGTTTCAAAATCAATTTTCTTAAAATAAAAAATAAATAGTATTTTTGTACAAAATAAAAAAGAAGCAATGCAAAATTTTAAACAAATTAAAACTGGAAAGAAGGGAACTGTGAAGTTCTCTAAGGTTTGGAATATTTAAAAGACTTGTCTTGCATAAAAATAATTAATGTGGCAGGCTCTTTATCTAAGAATCTGCCTTTTTTTATGTTAAAATGAAATTATGAATTCAAAAGAATTATTAAAGATTGCCACTGAGTTTGGCACCCCGGTGTACGTTTACGATGCTGAATCTATCAAAACTCAATATGAGAAACTTACATCTTCTTTTTTAAAACACACAAAGTTCTTTTATGCTGCAAAGGCATTGACAAACATTAATATTTTGAAGTATGTCAAGAACCTGGGTGCGTCTTTGGATTGTGTATCAATAAATGAAGTAAAGCTTGGATTGAAGGCAGGATTTACTAAAGAAAAGATCCTTTTCACACCCAACTGTGTAGACCTTGCTGAAATTGAAGAGGCAATGGTGCTGGGCGTTCATATAAATATTGATAACATCTCTATTCTTGAGCAGTTCGGGAATAAATTCGGGAATACATATCCAATTCTTGTAAGAATCAACCCGCATATTTTTGCAGGAGGAAACTATAAAATCTCAACGGGACACATCGACAGCAAATTCGGTATTTCTATCCATCAGGTTCGTCATATTGAAAGAGTTATGAAAAGTACCAACCTTAATGTGGAAGGCCTTCACATGCATACCGGAAGTGAGATCAAGGATCCGGACGTTTTCCTTCAGGCATTGGATATTATGCTTGAGCTTTCTGAGCATTTCCCTAATCTTAAATACCTGGATATGGGAAGTGGGTTCAAAATCCCTTACCAGGATAGCGAAGAAGAAACAGATGTAAAAACTTTAGGAAAGAAAGTAGAAAAAGTGTTGTCTGAATTCACAAAATCTACAGGCCGAAAGTTTGAATTATGGTTTGAAACCGGGAAAATTCCTCGTTGGAAAAAGCGGTTATCTTTTAGTGAAAGCCAATGTAATCAAGCAGACTACAGCTACGGTCTTTGTAGGAGTAAATTCAGGATTTAATCATCTGATCCGTCCGATGTTCTACGATTCTTATCATATGATTGAAAACCTTTCCAATCCAAAAGGGGCAGAAAGAATTTATACCGTTGTAGGAAACATCTGTGAAACCGATACTTTCGCATGGGACAGAAAACTGAATGAAGTAAGAGAGGGGGATATCCTGGCTTTCCATAATGCCGGAGCATACGGTTTTGAAATGAGCTCTAATTTCAATTCAAGATTAAAACCTGCTGAAGTATTGTTCTTAGACGGAAAAGCACACTTGATCCGTAAAAGAGATGAATTTGAGGACCTGCTGAGAAATCAGATAGAAGTAATCTAAATCAGATATAAAATAGAACTCCGCAAATTAATGCGGAGTTTTTCTTTTAAACAAAAACTTGAAAAATGTTTATTGATATATAAAGGATACAGAAATCCGCTCAAAGCCAGACGGTTTTGTTTCTTGCTTGTCTTAATAGCTTCACTTCACTATGATTTAAAGCAATTCATCTTAATCGCAGTACCTTAAATATGTTGAAATTTTAATATTTTATTGGCTTTGAAATTGTAATTTATTAGCTAAATTTGAGAGAGGCAAGGATTAAATGCTAATCATTGCTTACCATTCTTTATTCAATTTCTATAACGAAAATAAACACCCAAAAATAGTAATTATGGCTAAAAACATAGCAGAGCAGATTGTTGAAATGCTCGAAGACGCCAATGTGAAAAGAATTTACGCAGTTACCGGCGACAGTCTCAACCATCTTAATATTGCCGTTAAAAAAAGCAGCATAGAATGGATCCACGTGAGACATGAAGAAGTGGGAGCCTATGCAGCAGCGGCGGAAGCTGAGCTTGATGGGTTTGCCGTATGTGCAGGAAGCTGCGGCCCCGGACATGTTCATCTGATCAATGGGGTTTACGAAGCGCACAAATCTCATGTTCCCATGCTGGTTATTGCTTCCACAATTCCAAGCGACGAAATGGGAATGGATTATTTTCAGGAAACCAATACCATAAAGCTTTTTGACGATTGCAGCCACTACAATCAGATGATCACACGACCTGAACAGGTACAGAGAACTTTACAGACGGCTATTCAGCACGCCATTTCAAAAAAAGGAGTTGCTGTTATCGGACTTCCCGGAGATGTGTCAGAACTTGATGCGGAAGAAGGATCTACCTCCACCCAGATATTCAGGACCAATCCCGTAATCAGGCCTTCCGATGATGAATTGAAAAGCCTTGCAAGCTTAATTAATGAAAGCAAAAAAGTAACGCTCTATTGCGGAATCGGAGCAGGAGAAGCAAATGCTGAAGTAGTAGAACTGTCAAAGTTTTTAAAAGCACCGGTAGGTTATTCCTTCCGTGGGAAAATGTCAATTCAGCCCAATAACCCTAATGAAGTAGGACTTACAGGGCTTTTGGGATTTCCTTCCGCTTATCATGCGATGCACGAAGCAGATCTTTTGATCCTGCTGGGAACCGATTTTCCTTATCAGAAATTCATGCCGGTAAAAAATAAAATTGTCCAGATCGATGAAAGCCCCGAAAGATTAGGAAGAAGGGCAAAACTTGAATTAGGATTGGCGGGAGATGTGAAAGAAACCATTAAAGCTTTGCTGCCGCTCCTTCAAGAAAAAACGGATACGCATTTCCTTAATGAACAGTTGGCGTTTTATGAGAAAGTAAAAGAAAACCAGCTTACTTATGTAAAAGACTTTGGAAAAGAAGATGCTATCCAGCCGGAATATGTCACGCATATCTTAGATCAGGTGGCTAAAAAAGATGCCATTTTTACAGTAGATACAGGGATGTGCTGCGTGTGGGGAGCCAGGTTTATCACCGGAACCGGCGAAAGAAAAATGCTGGGCTCTTTCAATCACGGTTCAATGGCGAATGCTATGCCGATGGCTATTGGTGCAGCTCTGGCTCATCCAGGCAGGGAAGTGATTGCGATGTGTGGAGACGGAGGACTTTCGATGCTTCTCGGAGATATGGCTACAATTTTCCAGTATAAATTACCGGTTAAACTGATCGTTTTCAATAACAGAACCCTGGGAATGGTAAAACTGGAAATGGAAGTAGGGGGAATGCCGGATAATGAAACGGATATGATCAATCCTGATTTTGCGATGGTAGCTCAGGCAATGGGATATCCCGGGAAAAACGTTCATAAACCTGAAGATGTAGAAAGTGCCATCAAAGAATGCTTATCCTTTGATGGACCGTACCTTCTCAATATATTTACCAATCCGAACGCACTGGCCCTGCCTCCGAAAGTAGATTTTGACCAGGTAGTGGGAATGACCAAATCTATGGCTCAACTGATGCTTGGTGGTAAAATGGAAGAAGTGCTGGATACTGTGAAAACCAATTATAAACATATTAAAGGACTGCTGTAATGAATGCTTCCTTAAAAAGATTTTATATCATCGCCTGGGTATTCGGGCTCGTATTTTATTTCCTTGATTATGTGATCCGTTCCGCACCTGCAGTAATGATTCCGGAACTCGTCAGCAATTTCAATACAACAGAGCTGAAGCTGGTGAGTATGATCGGAACCTATTATTACACTTATTCCACCTGCAGCCTTATTGCAGGAATTGCTTTAGATAAGTTCGGAGGGAAAAAATCACTTTTTGGCGGAGCTTTAATTCTTGGAGTGGGCTGTCTGCTGTTTTTAATATCTACCTATACTGGTGGTATCGCGGGCAGACTTTTGCAGGGAGCTGGTTGTGCTTTTGCATTTCCGGGCTGTGTTTATCTGGCGAGTAAAGGCTTTTCATCTAAATCTCTGGCTACAGCGGTCGGAGTTACCCAATGTATAGGAATGCTGGGCGGAACAGCCGGGCAGTTTGTAGTGGGGCCATGGGTAGAAGAAGGAATCAATATCGATACATTCTGGCTTTGGTCCGGAATTATCACTTTGATTACAGCATTTTGCTTATTCTTTGTCATTCCCGGTGAAAAACAGGCTGAAGTACAGTCTGGAGATCCTGTAAAAAAAGTCGGATATCTGGAACCGTACAAAATTGTTTTTAAAAATCCCCAATCCTGGCTCTGTGGAATTATTTCAGGATTATTGTTCGCCCCTACTACCATCTTTGCAATGACCTGGGGAGTTGCCTTCTTTCAAAAAGATAAAGAATTTCTATTTCACGATGCTGCCATTACCAGTGCTATGGTAGCTTTTGGATGGGTGTTCGGATGCCCGCTTTTAGGATTTATCACCGATAAAATAGGAAGAAGAAAGCCTGTTCTGATGGCCGGAGCTATTCTGATGATCTTAAGTTTTCTACAGCTGATTTACCTGCCGGAACTTTACCCTGCGAAAATCAGTATGTTTATTTTTGGGCTTGGTTCAGGAGCAGCGATGATCCCATATTCCATTATTAAAGAAGCCAATCCTGATTATGTAAAAGGAAGTGCAACCGGAGCTATTAATTTTATCACTTTTGGAGTTACTACACTGGTAAGTCCTGTATTCAGCAGATGGTTCGGGAAAAGTCTGGACATTTCTTCCGGAGATATGCATTTTCAACATTCCATATTATTCTGGATAACAGGAATTGTATTGGCTGTTTTGATTTCAACGATGTTAAAAGAAACGGGAAGCAAAGTACAATCCCAGCCCTTGAATACATAATTTAAATTCAATATTTTGTTAAAAAACTTCGGGTGAATGCCTGAAGTTTTTCTTTTTTATCAAACAATTAAAAATTAACTTTGTTCAAAGAATCTTAATAACCAATGGATACGCTTCTATGAAAGCATTTATATTATTTATAACAATGCTTGTGGCAAATTTTACTTTTGCACAGCAGGACATTGAAGAAAGAGGGGATAATAACATTGCCGAGGTTAATAAAAACCTGTTAAAAATAGACATTAAACAACCACTTTTGCAGGTTGCCGTAAAGAATTGTAATGATTTTAAACCTGCCGGATTTGAAGGCGGTGTTCTTGTTTATAAAGAAACCTTGAGAAAATTTATGTTAGATTATCTGAACTCAGATTTTTATGTGCTGAACGGAGATTTTACATTCACTATTACGATAGATCAGACAGGAAAAGTCACCGATATTGAAGGAAGTCCGAAAGTAGCCAACAGCTCTTATTTTTTTGATGATATGAAATATGTGGTAAGACGTATAAAAAAAGACTGGATACCAGCTTCATGCAACGGCCATCCCGTCACTTCACAGGTCAAAATTAAGATGAATATCTCTTCAATATCAACAGATCTATAAATCAATTACTTGAAAAATATCTTTTATTACTGCCTTTACTTTTCCTTGGAGTTAAAGGTTTCTCCCAACAGGCACCTCAGGCAGAGATGATATAGCTGATCATGATTAGAATATTATTTTTCCAGTGGAATTTTCAGTAAAATTTATCGGAAGATAGTCCTGACATTCTGTCACAATATTTTGTATCTTTGCAGACTAATCTGTTCAGGAGCTAAATTTCATCCCTCAGCATTGAACTTTGTATCCTGAATATTGAACTTAAATTGATTACAGTGCAGGAAAAATATATAGACGAAACAAAACAGGGCGAAGCTTTTGCCATCGCTGAAAAGCCTGAGAACTCTAAAAAACTCTTTTTAGAAAGCTATGGCTGTCAGATGAACTTTTCTGATTCTGAGATTGTTGCCTCTATTCTGAATGAGCAGGGATACAATACCACCCTGAAAGTGGAAGAAGCAGACCTTATCCTTTTAAATACCTGTTCCATCCGTGAAAAGGCAGAGCAGACTGTAAGAATGCGTCTTGCCCAGTTCAAAAGACTTAAGAAAGAAAAACCAAATATGACGGTTGGCGTTCTCGGATGTATGGCAGAACGTTTGAAAACCAAATTCTTAGAAGAAGAACAGCTGGTAGATCTTGTGGTAGGCCCTGATGCTTATAGGGATCTTCCTAATCTTTTGCAGGAAACCGAAGACGGGAGAGATGCCATTAATGTAATCCTTTCCAAGGAAGAAACTTACGCAGATATCAACCCTGTACGTTTAGGCGGAAACGGAGTTACAGCATTTGTAACCATCACCAGAGGCTGCGATAACATGTGTACCTTCTGTGTGGTTCCTTTTACCAGAGGAAGAGAAAGAAGCCGTGATCCACATTCTATCATTGCAGAATGTAAGGATCTTTTAAATAACGGGTACAAAGAAATTACTCTTTTAGGACAAAATGTAGACTCATACTTATGGTATGGAGGAGGTCCTAAAAAGGATTTCGCAAAAGCTTCTGAAATGCAGAAAGCAACCGCCGTTGATTTTGCTCAATTGCTTGATTTGGTGGCTAAAGCTGTTCCCGAAATGAGAGTAAGATTCTCTACTTCCAATCCTCAGGATATGAGCCTGGATGTATTCAGAATGATTGCAAAACATGACAATATCTGTAATTACGTTCACCTTCCTGTCCAGAGCGGGAGCAATAATATGCTTCTTGCAATGAACAGACAGCATACCCGTGAAGAATATTTAGATTTAATCAGAAAAGCAAAGGAGATTGTTCCTGATATTGCTTTTTCCCAGGATATGATCATCGGCTTCTGTAATGAGACTGAAGAAGATCACCAGGATACATTAAGCCTGATGAGAGAAGTGGAATATGACTACGGTTATATGTTTGCCTATTCAGAAAGGCCCGGAACACCGGCGCATAAAAAGATGGAAGACAATATTCCTTTTGAAGTAAAGCAGAAGCGTTTGAATGAAGTTATTGAACTTCAGCGTGAACTATCCAGGAAAAGGATGGAAACTTACGTTGGAAGAGTACACCAGGTTCTGATAGAAGGAACTTCCAGAAAAAATGAAAACCAGTGGAAAGGAAGGAATTCCCAGAATGCAGTTTGTGTGTTCGATATGCAGGAAGGGCAAAAAGTGGGTGACATTGTGGATGTTTTTGTCTATGATAATACACAGGGCACACTTTTAGGAAGAACTGCAGAATAATTTAAAACCCGGATAAGAACGGTATATTGCTTGTATCAAGTATTCAACAGTTTAACTATAAAGGAGAGAAGATATACATTATAGAAAAACTGCCAAGAAAATAGAATCTTCCGAAACTAAAATGAATGGCTACATTACCGTAAGATTTTTAGTAAATTGTGGAGGAAAAACAGGACTGAATTAAAGAACCGGAAGATAAGCTTCTGCGATGCACAAAATCGCGGGATAGCTTATTCCTAGAGATAAAAAGTTTTAAAGCAGGCTATTATCAGTATTTAACCTATAAAATTGAGAATGGAAAAGTTTCAGAGGTATTACCTTAGCTTTTTGCTCCTTATCGTTTACACCAATACTATTGCACAGGTCAACTGTAATGCAGTAGAGGGTGAGAACTGCAAAAAATCCTGTGGGTTATACAACTGGGTTTCAGACAGCCGGGGCAGCAGGGAATCTCAGGAAGCCTTTGATAAAGCCATCGGACTATGTCCGGATTTCTCTAATACTTATATCGAAAAAGCCGTTCCTTACTTAAAGAACGGAGATTTTGTCAACTGGAAAATTCTTATTGACAAAGCTATTGCTGTAGATTCTAAAATGCATTTAGGCTACAGAGGCTTGTATAAATTCCAGTTTCTGCGGGATTATATCGGTACTGTCCGTGATCTTAAGCAAGAAAAATATTATCTTAATCATCTGGGACGGTCTCTAAATGGAGATTATCATCCGGGGGTGGTAAAAACTATCTCTTACAATCCTTTAGAGCAAAAAGAAAAAGCAGCTGAGATCATTGAAAATTTTCTTTCATCAAAAAGCTATTTCAAAGGAATGTATGGCCATTACAAGCTTGGAGTGACTTATTTTGAGCTTGGAAGATATCACAAAGCCTCAGAAAATTTTGAAAACCAAAGCAAAGAATATGACTTTGCTGAAAATACATACTTTAAAAGTAAAGTTTCTAAGATCAGAAACAAAGATTATTTAGATTTAAAAACCTTAGCATTAAGGACGCACGATGAAGACAAGATATGAGATGTCTACATCCTTCACTTTAACAAGGTCTACAGGAAACAGATAACAGAACTGTAGATTATTATTAGATCAATAATCAAAAATTTACTTATGAGCAACGAGTTACAAACCATAAAAAACCGCTTTGGAATCATCGGGAACTTTCCCGCATTGAACAGGGCTTTAGAAAAGGCAATCCAGGTAGCACCCACGGATATTTCCGTTCTGGTGATTGGAGAAAGTGGGGTGGGAAAAGAATTTATCCCGAAAATTATCCATTCAGAATCAAAAAGAAAACATCAGCCTTATATTGTGGTGAACTGTGGAGCGATCCCGGAAGGAACAATAGATTCAGAATTATTCGGACACGAAAAAGGAGCATTTACCGGAGCTACAGCTACCCGAAAAGGATATTTTGAAGTGGCAGACGGTGGAACAATCTTCCTTGATGAGGTGGGAGAACTTCCCCTTCAAACCCAGGTACGTCTTTTAAGGGTACTGGAAAGCGGAGAATTTATGAAAGTGGGTTCATCACAGGTTCAGAAGACCAATGTAAGAATTGTAGCGGCTACCAATGTGAATATGATGAAGGCTATTCATGACGGAAGATTCCGTGAAGACCTTTACTACCGTTTAAATACCGTTCAGATCGACATGCCTCCTTTAAGAGAAAGAAAAGGAGATATTCATCTGTTATTCAGAAAGTTTTCTATAGATTTTGCAGAAAAATACAGAATGCCGGAACTGGAGTTGGAGCCTAGTGCCGTTCATTATATTGAAAATTATACTTTCCCGGGAAACATCCGTCAGTTAAGAAATCTTGTAGAGCAGATGACTGTGGTGGAAAGAAACCGGGAAATTACCGTTGAGAAACTCGCAGAATATATTCCGATGGAAACCCATCTTCCAATGGTGGTCAATAATCAGACGGCCCAGAAGCAGAATGATTTCGGAAGCGAAAGAGAAATTATGTATAAAATTCTCTTTGACATGAGAAGTGATATCAATGATTTAAAATCGCTCACTTCAGAACTGATCAAAAACAAAGGAACAGCCGACCTCAGCAATCAGGAAAAAAATCTGATCAACAGAATTTATTCTGCAGACCAGACCCAATCTGTGGCCCAGAATTCGCTCCTTTATTTTGAAGATAAATCACCGGCGGCGCAGTCTGCACCTACTATAATCTCCAATGCTGATGACAGTTACGAAGACGTTGAAGATATAGAAATAGAAGAGAACAGACCGGAATCTCTATCACTTCAGAATAATGAAAAAGATTTGATAATCAAAGCGTTGGAGAAGCATAAAGGACGCAGGAACAGGGCTGCTGACGAGCTTGGTATTTCGCAGAGAACTTTATACAGAAAAATAAAACAATATAACTTAGAAGACTAAAAAAACGGATGAAAAATTTAGAGGCAATAGCTGCAAAAGGATCTGATTTCAGTATAGGGAAGTCTGTTTCTCAGGAAGCTGAACTTTTCAAAAAAAGATATAGAGGGATTCATCGTAGCGATGTTTTAGAGTTGATAATCAAAAAATGGTATGAGTAAATTAAAAATAATATTCGGTTTTGTCATTCTTTCGCTGTTTCATCAGTGTTACTCGTTTACAGGATCTTCACTGACGGATGAAAAGACGGTCCAGATCAACGAATTTCCAAATAATGCAGCGCTTGTCAATCCAACCCTTTCCCAGCAGTTTTCTACAGATATCCAAAACAGGTTTCTACAGAGAACAACCTTGAAAGGGACAAAATCAAATCCTGATATTCTGATAGAAGGGGAAATTTCTGATTATGGTTTTTCTCCAACTACCATCAGCTCAAATACGACGACAAACCCTTCGGGAGGTGTGGTTCAGCAGGCCCAGAGCAAGCTGACAATCACCGTGAAAGTACATTACGAAAATAAAGTGCATCCGGATTCCAGTTTTGACAGAACTTATTCCGATGAAGCCGTTTTCAACAGTAACCTTACCCAGAGTGAGATCGAAGCTTCCCAGGTGAAGCTTGTGACAGACAGAATTATTAACAAGATATTTAACGATATTGTAGCCAATTGGTAAAATGAATCCCAGAGTTTTAGAATTATTAAAGAACCCCAAAAATATTCAGTCAGAAGATCTCGGTCTTCTGAAAGAAGAGATTCATGCCTTTCCTTATGTTCAAAACATCAGGGCACTTCACTTATTTGGAGTACATCTTTATGATAAAGAAAATTATCAGAAAGAACTTTCAACGACAGCTGCTTACACTACAGACAAAAAAATTCTTTATCAGCTGATCAATGGTAAGATCCGGCAGGAAGTAAAATCTGAGGTCTTAGAAGACAAAGAATCTCCTAAAACTGAAGTAAAAACAGTAAAATATACCTATAAAACTAAGGCATTCCCTATAAAAAGAGAACAGCCTTCTGAAATACCCCAGAATAAATACGAAGCAGTAGCTTCTATGATACCGCCTGTTCAGGATATTAAACATATCCATGTCAATGGAGAAAGAAACAGGATCCTTTTCGAAGGCGAAGAAAATTTCCTTGAGGACAAAAATTCCGAAACTATAGATCTCGAATCTACGCTGGAATCAGGGGTATTGGTAACCCAAAAATCTTCGCCTGCAACAGAAGAGCCTAAAGAAAAGATCATCAATGAGCAGAATTCAGAAGAAAACGAACAGCAGGAAGATATAGATACAGAAGGCGGAGTTAAATTCACCCCTGAATTGATTGTTGATGAAGATAAAATTGCTAGCAAGGAAGAAAAGCAGGAAATAGATAAAGCGGAAGATATAAGCTTCCATGAAGTTGAAACAGAAAAAGAAGAACAGCCGGAAGATACAGAAGCAGGACTAGAGTTCACTCCTGAATTGATGATTGATGAAGATAAAATTGCTAGCAAGGAAGAAAAGCAGGAAATAGATAAAGCGGAAGATATAAGTTTCCACGAAGTAGAAGCAGAAAAAGAAGAACAGCCGGAAAATATAGAAGCGGGATTAGAGTTCACTCCTGAATTAATTGTTGATGAAGATAAGATCGACACTCAGACAGAAGAAAAGGAAATTGATAAAGCTGAAGATATAAGTTTTCATGAAGTAGAGGAGTTAACGCCTGAAAAAGAAGATACTGAAAAGGAAAAACAAGCTGTAGAAGAATCGATGTCCGCTGAAACAGAACAGCATTCCACCGAGGTTACTAAAGATCAAAATGCAGATCAGCCGGATGCTGAAATTAGTTTTCATGGAATGGATCAGTTTCTGCCCGATGTTAAGATCCAGGCAAACAGTGATGATACAGTTTCCTCTCCCGAAGTTTCAAAACCTAATGTAAATAAGCATGAGGAAGAAATGAGACGCCTCATCGAGGAAGTGGAGAAAAAAATGAAAGAAGCACAGGCTACTCCGAAAATTGAAAATAAGGAGCCCGAAATCACAGATCATGAGATCAGTTTTGCTGAAACTCAGAATTTCCATTTCTGGTCTACGGAAAAAGAAGAACCTAAAGCTGAACAATCTGCACCTGTACCGGTACAAGAGATAGTAACTGAGCCAGAGCTACCTATAGAGCCTGTAGAAATTGAGGCGAAAGCAGAACAACAAATACAAGAACAGGAACCTGCCGCAGAAAGAGTCTCTTCATGGAAACCAATGAGCCTGGATGCTCATCTGCCGGATTCTATGATCAGTAAAGAAAATACAGTTCCTGTTACCAAAACTGAAGCTCCACAGCAGCAGGAAGCTGCGCCTGCAGAAATAGTAAATAAGAAAATAGAAGAACCTGCAGTACAGGCCAAGCAAGACACTGAAACACATGTGCCTGTTGCAAAAGAAACAGCAGGAATTACAGAAGAAGAAAAAGAAAATGAAAGAGAAAATTCTGAACAAGCTGTTGAACCAAAAACTCCAAAAAGAGAAGAAGCACCGGTTATGAATGTATCTTTCTTTGGAACAGATATTTCAAGCTTGTCTGTAAAAAAAGCTGAGAAAGAAAAAATAAAACAAGATTCCGCTCACGAAGTCAAAGCTGAAAACCAGGGTCAGGTGCACGCTGACAGTAATGTTCCCGGATTTATCAATACATGGCAGAGCTGGCTCAAAATAGACAGGCCATCGGAGAAAGACGCTGTCATTGTCAAGGAAGAGGTGCCTATTCAGGAGAAAGTGATTGAAGCTTTTATTGAGAATAACCCAAGAATCAGCCAGTTAAGAGATGAAAGTACTTACGTGGTCAAAGAGAAGAATGATGATATTTCCCATTTGATGACAGAAACACTTGCCAATCTCTACTTTGAGCAGAAATTATATACCAAAGCAATCAAGGCATTTGAAATTCTGATCAAAAAAACACCGGAAAAAAAGGAGTATTTCCAGGCTAAGATTCAGGAAATAAAAGATTTCAGAAGTAAAGGATAATAAGTTAAAACTTATATAATATTAAAAGGCTGAATGCGGAAGTGTTCAGCCTTTGTTTTATGTATTGTCGGGACTACTCCTTATTCCTCGTAGTTTTCGCCAGGCTTTTCGTCCAAGAACAAAGACCAGGATAATCAGTATGATAGCGCAAATAGCAGCAATTACCGGAGCGGCCATAGCCAATATAGACATAATACCGGCTCCTGCTGTTTCGGTAGTTCCGACCACAGAATTTCCTAAACCACCAGTCGTAGCTGTGGAAGCCGCCCGGATTCCTGCAAACCCCGAACTGATGGTTGCAGCTGTTCCGCCGCCAGCAATTAAGGCAAGTGCCCATTGAGGAAATGTTCCCAGATCCGCAAACTGGCTGGCAAATAACACAGAACCTGCAACTGTAGCCAAAGGTACAGATATGGTGTCCAGCAGATGATCTACAAATGGAATATAGTACGTCAGAATTTCAGCGATAGTCGCAATGCCCGTCGTAATAAGTGCCGGAAGCCCCGAAAGCCATTCAAAATGCTCATTCATCGGGATCCAGTGAAAATAAGAAGCAATGCTTACTGCAAACATCGGAAGAAAGACTCTGAAGCCTGTGGCAGCAGCGAGACCAATGCCAATAAAGGCACTCAGCACATATGAAAAATAGGGAATATGATCTAACATTTTAATTTTCAGATTTATTGTTTTCTCTAAAATTACAAAAACTATACAAGCTTTTATAAAAATTAAAATATAAATTATTCGTACGCAATACGAAGAAGAATCATGAGGTGAACATATGTACAGTTTGTCGTTTAAAAGAATATTGATAAGCAAGGATACAGAAAGTTTCCTTCAGATCTCCCTGATAGAGGTGTGGTGAGATAAAAAATTTTGCTATAGGCGTAGTAGATTGAAAGGACTTTGTCACAAATCCTCCAGTTTCTCTGTGAAAATCTGTACGATTAGTGGTAAAATTACAGTCTCATTATTTCATTGGTAAACTGTTATACTGCTGTATTGTTACATTATCAAGCCCTCTTCTGCATCTGGCAAAGCTTTTTAAACTGCTCCTCCACTTCCTGGAACTTAGCCGGCATTTCTGGAGAAGCCCAAAACATCATGGCAACTGTTTTTTCACCAAAGGCCTCCTTAAACAAATCCTTATTCAGACGGTAACACTCCCTTAAAAGCCTTTTTACCCGGTTTCTGTGGACCGCCTTTTTGAAATATCTCTTAGAAACTGATACCCCGAATCTTGCACTTTCTAGCGGAAGTGCAGGTTTGTCTTTTAGAAGGATAATCCTCAGATTTCCACAAGATCTCCATTTACCTTTTTCAAAAAGTAAAGTGATCTCAGTCTTTTTCTTGAGTTTTTCGGCTCTCGGATATTTAAAGTTTGTCATTGACGGGGTGTAAATATAGGATATATTTTTGTTTGTTGAGATCCTTACAATGTGCTCAGCACCATATCGAAGAGCCTGTTGGCTTGAAATATTGTCTGATTAATCCTTTTTAATTAAATAATTGATCACTTCCGATGCCGCGTACAGCCCGAAGATGGCAGGAATATAGCTGATGGTACCGTAGAAAGACCTTTTATAGTTCGCTCCGTCCGTCAGTTTAAGGCTTTCCTCCTGCTGAAGCTCATTAGAGAAAACACATCTGAACCCCTTATTGATATTCTCCTTCTTAAGCCTTTTTCTGATCTGTCTTGCCAGGAAACAGTTCTGCGTTTTGCTGATATCCCTTACCATCACCTTACTTGGATCCATTTTTCCACCTGCTCCCATAGAACTCACCAGTTTTATTTTCCTTCTCTTGGCCGCTATAATTAAACTCAGCTTCGGAGTAATACTGTCGATGCAATCAAGAATATAATTAAACTTGGCAGAATCAAGAACTTCATCCATTCTTTCAGGATTAAGAAATTCATTGATTTTAATCAGTTTAAGGTTTGGATTGATATCAAGAAGTCTTTCCGCTACCACTTCCACCTTATGCTTTCCTATAGTAGAGTGCAGCGCCGGCAGTTGTCTGTTGATGTTGGTAATATCTACTGTATCACCATCCACGATTGTCATGTTTCCAACGCCTGCTCTGGCTAAAAATTCAGCGGCAAAGGATCCTACACCACCTAAACCTATTACAAGGACATTTGCTTTATTAAGCCTCTCCAGTCCTTCCTCTTTGATCAGGAGTTCCGTTCTCTCCAGCCAGTACTTATCCATTCTTTATCGTGTCTAAATTTTCTAAAATCTGCTCGTTTAGTTGATCCAAAGAAATACCCTTTAACTCCGAAACTTTTGAATATAATTCTTCAATATTAAAGCATTCATTATCAGTCTCTAAAAACATCTTGTCAAGGGGCGTGCTCTTTACAATTTCCTGCAAAGATAAATGATACAAAACCGCTTTTCCAAAACTCAGATAAAAATTATTTTTCAGCAGGTCTGCTGCAATCCTTTGCTTTTTATTAAAACCATGAATGATGACCGCCTGTTCAGCCTTCTTTTTAAAAGAAATGACCTCATAAAATTTTCTTACACAATGAATAATCAAAGGCTTTTTAACTTCGTTGGAAATAAGGATCTGTCTCATAAAAACCTTTTCCTGAACTTTCTGAGGGATCTGAAGCATAGAATCAAGCCCACATTCCCCAATAGCCAGACAGTTTTTTGAGATGTTTGATGTCAACCACATGAATTGCTCTTCCAGACTATCTACAGCAATATCCTTAGGATGTATGCCTATTGAATACAGAGAATCCGGGGGCACCGTTCCCAGTTCCAAATTATAGATTCCATACAGAGTCTTATTCTTATGATGATGAAAATCAAAAAAGTCCATGGACAAAAGTACGATTATCCAGAAAATTAATTTAAATTATTAAACGAACGTTTATAAAATTGTTAAAAATTTCTTAACTTTACTCAAACTGCACTTCATGAGAAAAAAATTTACAGAAAAACAGATCCATATCCTGGATATTGCTGAAGAGCTTATTGCAAAAAAAGGCTATGAAGGAACTTCAGTAAGAGATATCTGTTCCCGGGCCAACATCAACGTGGCAATGATTTCTTACTATTTCGGCTCCAAAGAAAAAATGATGTCGTATCTCTATCAGTACCGCGTACTGAAAACCAGAGAGAATTTTTCAGAATTTGCAGATACCATCAAGGATGGCAAGCCGGAAATGCAGCTAAGAGAAATCATCAAATACATTGTTGCCCAACTCTTTAAATATAACTATTTCCATGGTTTTGTCACTCAGGAACTCAGGCATACTGAAAACCTCAAAGATGAGTTGCTGGATTTCTATCAGCTGTTT
Organism: Chryseobacterium sp. W4I1; assembly: GCF_030816115.1. NCBI lineage: Bacteria > Pseudomonadati > Bacteroidota > Flavobacteriia > Flavobacteriales > Weeksellaceae > Chryseobacterium > Chryseobacterium sp. W4I1. The sequence goes on along the minus strand of NZ_JAUSXQ010000001.1, from coordinate 3,734,186 downwards.
GTAAAGAAACTGGATGATGTCATCAAAAAAGGAGTGGCGTCAGGAGTATTTACTTTCACGCCAAAACCGGAAGATATTCTGACCATGATCATCGGCTCCACGTTATTTGTTATCAGAAACAAAAACTTCTACGAGCTGTATGTGCCGAGTAAAAATGAAGAAACTTACGCCAAAGAAGCTGAAAAAAAAGTAAGAATGAATCTTTTGGTCAGCGTTTTTGCCATTTTGGGATACGCAGCAGACTAAAATTACGTTAAATATTCATAAAAAAAAATCTATTGACAAAAAAGTTATATTTTTGCAAATTAGTAAATCGGCTGTATATTCCGAAAACTGTTGAATTTTTTATATGAAAAAATATATTTTAGGTCTTTTTGTAGTGGCAGTTATTTCCTCATGCGTAAGCCAGCAGGAGAAAGCAATGAAGAGTGCTGACAAGAATTTTATCTTAAAAGCGGCTAATGAAAATTTTGCCAAAAAGAAATGGAAAAATGCATTAGCTCTATATGACAGGCTTACCAACCTTGTAGCGGGAACAGATGACTTTCCGAACGTAGGTTTTAATACGGCCTATGCTAACTATTATGACAAAAGCTATAAGCTGGCAGGACATCAGTTTAAAAACTTTGCCGTAAGTTTCCCGAAAGACCCAAGAGCTGAGGAAGCAGCATATATGTCTGCATTATGCTACTATGAAGGTTCTATGGATTACAACCTGGATCAGTCTACTACGGAAACTGCGATCAATGAGCTTCAGGATTTCCTGACCAATTATCCGAATTCTGAAAGATCTAAAAATATCAGTCAGCTAATTGATGAACTGTCTTATAAATTAGAATTTAAAGCATATGAAAATGCAAGACAGTATTTCAAAATGGGGGAGTATAAAGCGGCCAATGTTGCTTTTGAAAATGTTTTGGAAGATTTCCCAAGTACAAAACTCCGTCCGAAGATTTATGATTTTATCATGAAATCACGTTACGAACTTGCGGTAAAATCTATCTATGACCTTAAAGACGAGCGTATAGAAAGCGCTATAGCTTATACCAAACTTGTAGAAAAAGAACTTCCGAATACAGAATATTCTAAAACAGCAGTAGATCTGAGAGGAAAACTGGAGAAAGAAAAGCAGAACTTTGTAGTTGTAAAAAAACAAACAGAAGCAAGAATTGCAACCTTAACGGCAAAACAGAAAAAAGAAGCGGATAAGTTGGCTGAAAAAAATAAAACGGAGCAGCAGATCAAAGATCAGATCAGTAATGAAAAGAAGGCAATGCAGATCCAGAGGGATAGTGCAGCACTTCAGACCCCTCCGCCGGCAGCCACTTTCAAAATCCAAAGATAATTCGTAAATTTGCCATCTTAAAATAAAATAATTTTCTCAAAATGAGTGTAAAAGATACAAAAGCAGAAGTAAATACTATTACTTACGATAAAGACAAGATTGAAGATAAAGTAGGTTCAATCTATGAAGCTATTGTTATCATGGGAAAGAGAGCAGAGCAGATCAATGCGGAGATCCGTACGGAACTTCACAATAAATTGGACGAATTTGCTGTGCACAATTCTACATTGGAAGAAGTTTTCGAAAACAGAGAGCAGATCGAGATCTCTAAACATTACGAAAAACTTCCGAAGCCTACCTCTATCGCTATCGAAGAATGGCTGAATGAAGATATCTATTTCAGAAAGACAGAAGACAGAAAATAATTATTTTGTGTTTTTACATATGGAGGTCATAAAGGAATTCAGTTCTTTTATGACCTTTGTCTGTTTATACCCGTCATTGTGCGAAAAAATAAGTAATTTAGGAGTTCAAAAATTAAAACTAAATGAGTGTTTCCGGTAAAAAGATTCTTATCGCTGTTTCCGGGGGAATTGCGGCCTATAAAATTCATTTCCTGATCAGGGACTTTGTGAAAAAAGGAGCCGAAGTTCAGGTCATTATGACGCCCGATGCAGAACATTTTGTAACGAAATTAAGCCTTTCAACCCTATCAAAAAAACCTGTTTATTCAGTTTTTTATGGAGACAACGGTACCTGGAACAGCCATGTGGAGCTGGCTTTATGGGCAGATGTAATGATTGTTGCCCCTTGTACAGCCAATACCCTTTCTAAAATGATCCATGGGATGTGTGACAATCTTGTGATTGCTACCTATATGTCAGCTAAATGCCCTGTATTTATCGCCCCTGCAATGGATCTTGATATGTATGCTCATCCTTCCACCAGACAAAACCTTGAACTGGCAGAAGATTATGGACATTTCATTATTCCTGCAGAAAATGGTGAGCTGGCCAGTGGTCTGATCGGGCAGGGAAGAATGGCAGAACCGGATACTATTTTTAAAACCATTGAAAAATTCTTTACTTCCGGAAATCACAGCAAAAGCTTAGCGGGTAAAACAGTACTGATTACTGCTGGGCCTACTTATGAAGCCTTGGATCCTGTGAGATTTATTGGGAATCACTCCTCAGGTAAAATGGGATTCTCTCTTGCTGAAGAAGCTTCAAAAAGAGGAGCTAAGGTGATTTTAATCTCCGGACCTAGTTCTCAAATAACGGATGATAAAAATATCGAGATTCATAAAGTTACCTCTGCCAGGGAAATGCTGAATAAAGTTTTTGAATTTTATGACCGCGTGGATATCGGTATCGCAAGCGCAGCAGTGGCAGATTATGCTCCGAAAGAAGTCGCTAAAGAGAAAATTAAGAAGAATGATGATAATTTAACCATCGAACTGGTTAAAAATCCGGACATTCTAAAAACGATGGGTGAAAAGAAAACCCACCAGTTTCTCGTAGGTTTTGCCCTCGAAACCCAGAATGAAGAAGAGAATGCCAAAGGAAAACTGGAAAAGAAAAACCTCGATATGATTGTTCTGAACTCCCTTCGTGATGAAGGAGCAGGCTTTAAAAATGATACCAATAAAATCAAGATATTCACCAGAACAGAAAAGAAAGAATTTGACCTTAAATCCAAAGATAAAGTAGCTGAAGATATTCTGGATTTTGTTGAGGCTCAACTTTTAAAATAAATTTAATAAATTTCCGTTCTCAATTTTTAATTAGATAATGAAAAAAATCATAAGCCTATTCCTACTGCTTTTTATATACAATCTGAGTTTTTCGCAGGAACTGCTTGCAACGGTACAGATCAATTCCCAGCAATTGGGAGGAAGTAACCAGCAGGCCTATAAAGCGCTGGAGAAAAGTCTTAGGGACTTTATCAATAATACCAGCTGGACCGGTAAAAAACTCCAGAATTTTGAAAAAATAAAATGTAATTTTTCAGTCGTTATTGCTGAAAGAGACGGGAACAGGTTCAAAGGCAGTATTGTTATCCAGGCCGTGCGTCCCGTGTACAATACCAGTTATGAATCACCGCTCGTCAATCTTCAGGATCAGAGATTCGCCTTTGAATATGTTGAAAATGAAAATCTTGTATTCAATGAAAGACAGTTCTCAGGAAAAAACCTGATTGATGTAGTGAGCTTTTATGTCTATGTAATTTTGGGCTATGATGCAGACAGCTTCCAGTCTATGGGCGGAACACAATGGTTTTCAAAAGCCCAGCAAATTGCTCAAAATTCCCAGAACAGGAATTATGAAGGCTGGAATGTCATCAACGAACCAAGAAGCCGAACTATATTGATCAATGAGATTATCAATCCGAATTGGAACCAGCTGCGTTCTACGATGTATACCTATCACAGAGCAGGTTTGGATAATCTCTTCAACCAGGATCAGACCGCTGCCAAAAAAGTAATATTTGATGCTCTGATGCAGTTGAAAACCTATGAAAATTCATTTCAGCAGTCCTATTATTTTAACCTGTTCCTGGACAATAAAAGTGATGAGATCTTCAATGTTTTCAATTCCGGAAATAATGGAGGGCTTGTGATGAATGATCTTAAGCAGCTTATGATGGTCTTTACACCTAAATATTCGGAGAATAAATGGAGCAAGTGGAAATAAGACTTCAGTTTGAGCCATTGAATACCGAATACTAAAATCTATATTTGCATTACTTAAAGTAATCAGCTATTATCCATGCTTTCGAGAATTTACATTAAAAACTTCGCCCTCATTGATACTCTGGAAGTATCATTGAATAACGGGCTACAGGTGATCACCGGAGAAACCGGAGCCGGAAAGTCTATTATTTTAGGCGCTTTAAGGCTTATTCTTGGTGAAAGAGCAGAAGTAAAATCTATTTCCAAGTCGGAAGAAAAAAGTATTGTAGAAACTGAATTTGACCTAAATAACCAGTTTAAAAAATTCTTTATAGAAAATGATCTCGATTATGAGCATCAGACCATTATCAGAAGAGAAATTTTACCTTCCGGAAAGTCCAGAGCCTTCATCAATGACGTGCCGGTGACCCTTGATGTGCTTAAAGAATTATCTTCCAAACTGATTGATATCCATTCCCAGTTTGAAACCTCAAACCTTTTTACTTCAGAATACCAGTTTAAAATTATTGACGGACTTTCTGAAAATAAAAAACTGATAGAAGACTATCATAATGAATTTTCTGATTTCCAGAGTCTTAAAATGCAGCTTAAAAAGCTTCAAACCCAACTTTCAGAGAACAGAAAAGAAAGTGATTACAAAGAATTTCTACTCAACGAGCTGGAAGAATTGAAGCTGGATGATGTAGATTATGAAGATCTTCAAAACCAACTTTCTGTACAGGAAAATGCAGAAATGATCTCAGAAAACCTGCTGCAGATCCTTTCAAGATTCCACCAGGAAGAAGTTGGGATCCTGTCTTTCTTTAATGAAGCTAAAAATAAGCTGTCCAAAATTTCTGAAGTTTCCCATAGTTTTGCAGAACTTGATGAAAGATTTGAAACCTCATTTGTAGAGCTAAAAGATATTATTTCAGAACTTGAAAATGAATCCGAAAGAATAGAGATCGATCCAGCCAGTCTGGCGATCCTGGTTGAACTTAATAATAAGATCAATGCCCTGTTCTTAAAACATAATGTTGCTGATATCAATGAACTGATCACACTCAGAGATCAGTTGGCAGGAGAGCAGAAAGGAGCTTCAGAGCTTGAAGAGTTTATTGAGGAGATCGAAGGGAATATTTCCAAAAAAGGGAAAACACTTCAGGCCCTTGCTGAAAAACTTTCTAAAAACAGAAAGAAATCCGTTCCCGTATTTATCAAAAAGGCAGAAACACTTCTGAAAAAATTAGGTCTTGAAAAAGCCAGAGTTGATATAGAACTTCAGGATTCACCGGAGTTTAATGCATTTGGAAAAGAAAATATCCAGCTCCTTTTTCAGGCCAATTCAGGATTTCCTTTAAAGCCTATCCAGACTGCTATTTCCGGGGGTGAAAGGTCAAGAGTAATGCTTGCCGTGAAAAAGATCATTGCCGAAAGTGATGAGCTTCCAACACTCATTCTGGATGAAATAGATACCGGAGTTTCAGGAAAAGTGGCAGAAGAGATAGGAAACCTGATGAGAGAAATGTCAGCCGATATGCAGCTTATTGTAATTTCCCATCTGGCACAGGTTGCAGCCAAAGGAAATAACAATTATAAAGTGGTAAAACGTGATATTTCCGGTAAAACACAATCTACTATTATTCCGCTGAACGACGAGGAAAAACTGAACGAGATTGCCCAGCTTCTTTCCGGAAGCAAGATTACGGAAGCCGCACTGGCACAGGCCAAAGAATTAATTGGCTGAAAAACTGTAACATATTTTATATTGTAGTTACTAATGTAGAAAAACTAACATATGTTTCTAACATTCCTCAGGCTTGAGATCAAAAGCTTTTTCCGGGGTACTTCTGTAGGGATGAACCTTGCCATGAAGATCCTGCGTTTTATAGGGATCATTTATTTTATGGCCTGTCTTGCAGGAGGTGCCTTTGCCGCATTTTATTATATTCAGGAAGAAATGCATCAGGATCCTTTGAAAGTGGTTTCAAAGCTTTTAATTATTGCATGGGTCGCAGATCTGATTCTTAAATACATCTGGCAGGAAATGCCTACCCAGAATATCAAACCCTTCCTGACCCAGAATATTCCGAAAAATACGTTAGTTAATTACATGCTGGCGAAAACTTTTCTTTCAGCATTAAGTTGGCTGAATTCCTTGTTTTTCGTTACCTTTTCCATCATTGCCATGTTTAACGGATATAGTATTGTTGGGGTTTTGGCTTGGTTTATCGGGATTTCGTTATTGTTTTACCTTAATAACTTCATCAATATTCTTTTCAATAACAAAGAGATGGTGGTCATTGTTATAGGTTGCATTTTCGCTGCGGTTGCCGGTCTTGCTTATTATGACATTGTACCTATGCTTTCTTATTCAGAAAAGTTCTTCTACAATTTTTATCAGTCACCTTATTTTATTGTTATTGCGGTTATTCTTTTTTCCGGTTTGTGGAAAATATGTTTCAATTATGTCCGTAAAGAATTTTACTTAGATCAGGGGCTGGAAGCTAAGAAGCAGTTAGGGAAAACTGAAAATATCGCTTTTTTAAATAAATACGGTGTTATAGGAACGTTTATCAATAATGATATTAAAATGCTGAGACGAAATAAAGTAACAAAAGGGATTCTCATCGGAAGCTTTTTGTTTCTCTTTTATGGTCTGCTCATGTATACTTCCGTAATCTATAAAACGTCTGCCATGATGATATTTATGGGATTGTTTGTGACGGGAGGATTTCAGTTCCTGTTTGGTCAGAGGGTTCCGGCTTTTGACAGTTCCTATTATCCACTGATGATGACACTGAATGTTCCCTATAAAGAATACCTTAAAGCCAAATGGTGGCTGATCAATATCGTCACAGCTGCGTCTATTATTGTTGCTTTGATTTACGCTTATTTCGGCTGGGAAATTTATTTAACATTTTTTGCGGCAGGACTTTACAATATTGGGGTGAATTCGCAGCTTACACTTTGGTCCGGGGCGTTCAACAAAACCCAGATTGATCTTAATTCAAAGGAAAAAAGAATAGGTCAGAAAAATAGTTTTAATTTAAAGGCTATACTCCTTCTGATCCCTAAAATGTTGCTTCCAATGGGTGTTTTTGCCCTGTCAAAATACTTCTTTGGGATGACGGCAGGAGTGGTAAGCATTGCAGCTCTAGGGCTGGTAGGATTCTTATTCAGAGAAAAAATGTTCGATATCATTGTAAAACAATATAAAAGCGAAAAGTACAGTACACTGGACGCATTTAAAAATAAAGGCTAAACTATGATCACTATCAATAACTTATCCAAGACCTACGGAACTGCTACAGTTCTTAATATTGAGCATCTTGAAATACCCAACGGCGAAACCTTTGGGCTTGTAGGGAACAACGGAGCGGGAAAAACTACGCTTTTCAGCCTAATGCTTGATCTTATCCAGCCTACCACGGGCTTTGTTAGCATCGAAGATATTAAAGTGAATGAATCCGAGGCCTGGAAAAATAAAGTATCTGCCTTTGTAGATGATACTTTCCTGATCGGATATCTCACACCGGAAGAATACTTTTATTTCATTGGAGAACTCAGGGGGCAGAATAAAGCTTCCATTGATGAATTTTTAAAACCCTTTCATGACTTTTTTAATGGCGAAATCCTGAATTCTGGAAAATATGTACGTGATCTTTCCAAAGGAAACCAGAAAAAGGTAGGAATTGTAGGCGCAGTCATTGGAAATCCTGAAATTATTATTCTTGATGAGCCTTTTGCCAACCTGGACCCTTCTACCCAGATCAAGCTCAAAAACTTAATTAAAGAACTCTCAAAGCAGGATGGGGTAACTTTTCTCATATCAAGCCATGACCTTTCCCACACAACAGAGGTCTGCAACAGAATTGTAGTTGTAAATAAAGGAAGGCTTGTAAAAGATATTAAGACCAATCCGGAAACATTAAGGGATCTGGAACAATATTTTGCAGATCAGGTTTCCAATCCTTCGGCGGTTTAATTGATCGTAAAAATGATGAATACAGAATCGCAAAACGTCACGGATTACCCTAACAGCAACACTATTTTTATGGTATGGGAGCTGAAAGAAAATCCATTATTGAAAGATATCTTTAAACAGCTTTGTGCTTTGGTGCTTAACCTTAATAATTCGGTTTTCAACAGGTTTCCGGAAAGCCGGGCAAGCTGTGTCATGGGAATTGGTGTTGAAGCCTGGAAAAAGCTTGATCTTCAGACTCCGCTTCCTAAAGAATTGGTCAGCTTTGAAGAAATTAAAGGCGTAAAACATACGGCTGTATCTACGCCTGGAGATCTTCATTTTCACCTCAGAGCTGATAATAAAAGCCTTATTTTCGATATGGCGATCGAGATTTCAAAATTGCTGACCCCAGTAGCAGAAAGTATTCTGGAAATCCATGGATTCAAATACTGGGACGCCCGTTCTATTCTTGGTTTTGTGGACGGAACCGAAAATCCTCATGGAGAAGACCGTGATTATTTTGCAAAAATTGGTGATGAAGATCTTCAGTATAAAGGCGGAAGCTATTTGTTTGTTCAGAAGTATCTCCATAATATGGACGCCTGGAAAGGTCTTCCGACGGAAGAGCAGGAAAAAGTAATCGGAAGGTCAAAAGAAAATGACATTGAAATGTCTGATGCCGTAAAACCATCCAATTCACATATTGCCCTGGCCAATATTGAAGGAGAAAACGGAGAAGAACTGAAGATCGTAAGAGATAATATGCCTTTCGGAAGTCCTTCTTCCAATGAATTCGGAACCTATTTTATTGCTTATTCAAGTACATTCAGCACAACGAAAAAGATGCTGACCAATATGTTCATCGGAAATCCACCGGGTAACTACGACAGAATTTTAGATTTCAGCACAGCTGTAACCGGAACACTTTTCTTTGTTCCCACCAGAAATATGCTGGATGAATTTTCAGGATAATTATAAATAATGGACGGAATATTACTAAAAAAGCCTCAGAAATTCTGAGGCTTTCTGCTATTTAATCTATAATTACTAAAATTTTATTTCAGGCTTCCTACCATATCTTCAGGCTTTACCCATTCGTCAAACTGCTCTGCAGTCAGAAAACCAAGGTTCACCGCTTCTTCTTTCAAAGTAGTCCCATTCTTGTGCGCTGTTTTTGCAATTTTTGCTGCATTTTCATAGCCGATGTGGGTATTTAGTGCAGTCACAAGCATTAATGATTTGTCTACCAGTTCTTTAATTCTCTCATGATTTGGTTCAATACCTTCTGCACAATGATCATTAAATGAAATACATGCATCAGCGATCAGTTGTGCAGACTGCAGGAAGTTGTAAGCCATTACCGGTTTGAAAACATTTAGCTCATAATTTCCTTGTGTTCCTGCAAAAGAGATCGTTGTATCGTTTCCAAGAACTTGAGCGCAAACCATCGTCATTGCCTCATTCTGCGTAGGATTTACTTTCCCCGGCATAATAGAAGATCCCGGTTCGTTTTCCGGAATATGAATTTCCCCGATCCCGGAACGTGGTCCTGAAGCCAGTAATCTGATATCCTGAGCTATTTTAAATAAAGAAACAGCCAGTTGTTTCAATGCACCATGAGATTCCACAATGGCATCATGAGCAGCCAAAGCTTCAAATTTATTTTCAGCTGTAATGAAAGGGTGGTTTGTAAACTTAGCAATATACTCAGCTACTTTTACATCATAACCAGCAGGTGTATTCAATCCTGTACCTACTGCAGTTCCGCCTAAAGCAAGCTCAGAAAGGTGAGGTAAGGTATTTTTTAAAGCTCTTAATCCAAAATCCAGCTGAGCCCTGTAGCCAGAAAACTCCTGTCCAAGCGTAAGAGGAGTAGCATCCATCAGGTGGGTTCTCCCGATTTTTACAATATCTTTAAAAGTTTCGGCTTTTGCAGCAATAGTATCTCTTAATTTTTCAACAGCGGGAATCGTTACTTCCACCACTTTTTTATAAGCAGCAATATGCATTGCAGTTGGATAAGTGTCATTGGAAGATTGTGATTTGTTCACGTCATCATTCGGGTGAATTTCAGATTTATCACCTAAAGTTCCGCCGTTATTTACATGCGCTCTGTTTGAAACCACTTCGTTCACATTCATATTCGATTGTGTTCCCGAACCGGTTTGCCAGATCACCAAAGGAAACTGATCATTCAGCTTTCCTTCAAGAATTTCGTCACATACTTTGGCGATCATGTCCCTTTTTTCGGCAGGAAGAACGCCCAGATCAGTATTGGTATAGGCTGCTGCCTTCTTTAAATAAGCAAAAGCCTCAATAATCTCGTGAGGCATGGAACCTTCAGGCCCGATCTTAAAATTGTTTCTTGAACGTTCAGTCTGTGCTCCCCAAAATTTATCTGCCGGCACCTGAACCTCTCCCATAGTATCCTTTTCGATTCTGTAATTCATATTCTTTTTTATTTGATTTTTTCTTTTGTTAGTACAGTGTCATCCATGTCTGGCATATTCATTATTACATCATAACTTAAAAAACAATTTGGCCCAACTGATTTTAAGTTTAATTTCATATGGTTTTCTGAAAAATCAGAAATTGTTATAGTTCCTTTAGAAAAGACGCATTTTTCAAAGCGTGATGAAGAAAATTTAGCTTCTTTTATATTGATAATGAATTCATTTTTTTCATTTGTTGATACATCAGATTTTTGTACAGTAAATCTTTCATTTTGAAAATTAATGAATGAAAATGTAAAAGAGTTTTGGCTGTCTCCCACAACCTGAAATTGAATTGGATCTTCTCCCATTTTTCCTGCCCAAGTTCCTGAAAGTTTGGAAATGTTATCTGATTTTTTCTGAGCAAAACTATTATTGCAAATAGCAAGAAAGAAAAGTATGATTAAAATATTTTTCATTGAACTTAAATAATTATTGCTTTTAAAAGCTTTTATGCTTAACAATAAGTTTCTATAAAATTAATCATAAACTCAGAATCCCACAATTTATAACCGTTATAAATATCAATATGAATCAGTGATTTTACTCATGTTTTTTAAGGATGGCGTATTTTTGCACAAACAAAAAATTGAATGGATTTTAGATATCAGGATCCGTATCCGGTCCAGAAAGATGATACGGTGTATAAAAAATTGACATCAGACTACGTAAAAGTTGAGCAGTTAGGTGACAGGGAAATTTTAACCATTGATCCTAAAGGGTTGGAGCTTTTAGCTGAAGAAGCTATGGCTGATGTTTCTTTCATGCTTCGCTCTTCACATCTTGAAAGTCTCAGAAGAATTATCGACGATCCGGAAGCTACAGATAATGACAGATTCGTAGCATATAATCTATTGCAGAATGCTGCTGTAGCCGTTGAAGGAGCGCTTCCTTCATGCCAGGACACAGGTACTGCTATTGTGATGGGTAAAAAAGGGGAAAATGTGTATACCGGAGTAGATGATGGAGAATACCTGAGCAAGGGAATTTATAATACGTATCAGAAAAGAAACCTTAGATATTCACAAGTGGTTCCTTTGACCATGTTTGATGAAAAAAATTCAGGATCAAATCTTCCGGCGCAGATTGATATCTATGCTAAAAAAGGAGATTGCTACGAGTTTTTATTTTTAACGAAAGGGGGAGGATCTGCTAACAAAACATTCTTATATCAAAAGACCAAGTCATTATTGAACGAAAAGTCTCTTGAAGCATTTGTGAAAGAAAGAATCTCAGACCTTGGAACCGCTGCATGCCCGCCATACCATCTGGCTCTTGTCATTGGGGGAACTTCTGCCGAAGCGAATCTTGCTGCTGTGAAAAAAGCATCGGCAAAATATTATGACAACCTTCCGACAGAAGGAAATGAAGGCGGACAGGCTTTCAGAGATCTTGAATGGGAAGCTAAAATTCAGAAGATCTGTCAGGAAAGTGCCATCGGAGCTCAGTTTGGAGGTAAATATCTTACCCATGACGTAAGAGTGATCAGGCTTCCACGTCATGCCGCTTCTTGTCCGGTAGGAATGGGGGTTTCATGTTCTGCGGACAGAAACATCAAAGGAAAGATCAATAAAGATGGTATTTTCCTTGAACAGCTTGAAGTAGATCCAAAGAGATTTTTACCAGATACTCCGCCGCATTTAGAAGCTGCTGTTGAGATCAATCTGAACAAGCCAATGCCTGAAATATTGGCTGAGCTGTCAAAATATCCTATCAAAACCAGATTAAAATTAAACGGAACTTTAATCGTTGCCAGAGACATTGCTCACGCCAAGATCAAGGAAATCATCGACAGCGGAAAAACCCATGCCTGAATATTTCAAGAATCACCCGATCTATTACGCAGGACCTGCAAAAACACCGGAAGGGATGGCTTCAGGAAGCTTCGGCCCAACAACAGCCGGAAGAATGGATGTTTATGTAGACGAATTCCAAAGCCATGGCGGAAGCATGATCATGCTGGCCAAAGGAAACAGAAGCAAAGACGTTACAGATGCTTGTGGTAAGTATGGAGGCTTCTATCTGGGATCTATCGGTGGTCCTGCAGCCATCCTTGCCAAAGATAATATTGTATCGGTAGATGTAGTAGACTTCCCTGAATTAGGGATGGAAGCGGTGAGAAAGATTGAAGTAAAAGACTTCCCGGCATTCATTATTACGGATGATAAAGGAAATGATTTCTTCGCCGATCTTGCCCATTAATTAGTTTAAAATAAAAATAAATTATAAAATAGGGCTTGTATCTTTTGTGTACGAGATAAAAAAGTCCTATTTTTGCCTAAAATCTTTAAGAGAATGATAACGATTTTATCAGCATTTTGGCCGTTCTACCAGTTTCTTTGGACTGTATTCTTTATAATTATGTTCTTAGTAGGATTCTGGTGTATCTTCATGTTCTTCGGTTTGGTAATCCCAATGTGGTTAACTGAAGGTCTGAAAGAATATTTCGGAAAAGTAAAACCTTTTGACCCTGAGGATATCAGAAGAAAGCAGGTGAATGAGCAGGAGGGTGTAGAAGTAATCTACAGCAATCCTAAAGGAAACGGACCTTTCCTACACGATCACGGACATCATCATTAATTGATTGTCATTACTTTTTCACCTTAATTCTGAAAAAGTAATATCAAAGCAAAACAACATATATAAACCGCCTGATTTTTTAGGCGGTTTTTTTGTGGCATTATCCCGTTCTATTTTTTCCTTAGAGACTTCACGTTTTTTTAATACCTGAGGAAATTCTGTACATATCCATAGCCGCGATCATTGATTACAATTGCCTTTATTGCAACACGTATGAATATTTCATGGGTTTTTGTTGTATTGATTTTTAACAGATAAATGAAGCGTTTAAAAGAAAATTTATCCTATATTCGATAAAAATAAAGAAATGAAAAAATTTTATTCTCTTGTTTCTCTGCTGGTTGCAGTGTTTGTTTTTGGGCAGATCAATTATACAGTTACGCCCAACCCATTCAATGAAACTGATGTAATTACTTTAACAGTTCCCGGGAATCAGATTGATGAAGCAGCCTGGGGTGTTTCCAATAATTCCATTTACATTTGGTCATGGTCTTTCGATACCAATTATCAGAACAGTCAGGATTGCCCTACCAACGGAAGCTGGAATAATTCTAATGATTTGAATAAGCTCAGTTATAATTCAGGAACGGATACCTATTCTCTAACTTTTACTCCGACTTCTTTTTATGGAAGAACAGGAATCGGAAGGTTTGGGTTTTTATTAAAAGATAAAACAGGGTCTCACCAGACTTCACCGGATGTATTTGTGAACGTGGGAATTTTAAATTTAAGCTTAACAAATCCTGCCCCGAATAGTCTGACTACAGTGCCAGCTGGAAACTCAATCAATATTACAGCAAGCACCAATGTAGCCTCAACCTTTCAGTTAAAAGCGAATGGAGCAGTAGTGAATTCGATTTCTACTCCTTCGCAAACTTACAGTTATAGCTATACCGTAACTCAGGATGCCAATATGGAACTGATTGCCACAGACACCAATTCAAATTCAAAGAATGCTTCTTTCATATTTCAGACCCCGAGAAATGTAGTTACTGAAGCTATTCCGAACTGGATCAAACAGGGTATAAATTATAGTCCTACAGATCAGACCAGAGTAGGTCTTGCGCTGTATGCTCCTTATAAAAACTTTGTACACGTCATAGGAAGTTTTAATAACTGGGCAGTGGATGATGCTTATCTGATGAAAAGAGATACTACAAATCCTGACCTCTATTGGATAGAACTCACCGGCCTTACCCCGCAGCAGCTCTATACTTTCCAATACAGAACCAATGACTTGAAAAAAGTGGCAGACCCTTACTCGCCACAAATTTTATCTTCTTATGATGATCAGTGGATCTCTAATACTACCTATCCCAATTTACCCCCGTTTCCTGCAGGACAAAACTTTGAAGTTTCAATGTTCAAAACCGGACAGGCCGATTACAATTGGCAGATAACCAATTTTCAAAGACCGGTAAAAGAAGATTTGGTGGTATATGAATTACTGTTGAGAGATTTTACACAGGAAAAAAACTGGCAGTCATTGATCAATAAGATTTCTTACTTAAAAAATTTAAATATCAACGCTATTGAGCTTCTTCCTATTATGGAATTTGAAGGGAATCTTTCCTGGGGATACAATACATCCTTCCATTATGCATTGGATAAAGCCTATGGAACACCTGAAAAATTCAAAGAATTCGTAGATCTCTGTCATCAGAACGGGATTGCGGTAATATTAGACGTTGCATTTAATCATGCGACAGGACGTTCACCGTTAGCAAGACTTTGGAATATTGACCCTGATGGAGACGGTTTCGGTGATATTGCGGCTAATAATCCTTATTTTAACCAGGTTCCGAAGCACTCTTATAATGTATTTAATGATTTTAACCATACAAGTCCCGCAACACAATATTATGTTGAAAGAACGCTTAAGCAATGGCTGACAGAGTATCATATCGATGGATTCCGATGGGATCTTACAAAAGGATTCACCCAAAACTGCTCCGAAAATGATGAAGCATGTACCAATGCCTATCAGCAGGACAGAGTAGATATTATGAAGAATTATGCAGACAAGCAGTGGGCTATTGATCCCAACTCTTACATGATCTTTGAACATTTAGGCACGGATGCCGAAGAACAGCAGTGGGCAAACTACAGAATTGCTGAAGGAAAAGGGGTAATGCTTTGGAATAAGCAAACCGAGCCTTATAACCAAAATACAATGGGTTACAAGGAAAATAGTAACTATGACAGAATGAATCACACGCTTCACGGTTTTACCAATAAGCATGCAGTAGGATATGGGGAAAGTCATGATGAAGAAAGATTAATGTTTAAAAACCTTGCCTATGGAGCGGTTAATGGAAGCTACAATGTTACCAACCTGAATACCGCCCTTGAAAGAATGAAGACTTTCGGAGCAACATTCTTTACGATTCCAGGCCCGAAAATGATCTGGCAGTTTGGTGAATTGGGCTATGAATTCAGTATTAACCGATGTGCGGACGGTTCAATCAATAGTGGATGCAGGACTGATGAAAAACCGGTTGCTTTTACCTTAGGGTATGATACCAATGTGAACAGGAAATCAGTATATGATACCTGGGCTAAAATAATTAATATCAGGAATACTTATCCTGTTTTCAAATCAAACACGTATACGGTAGAATCTAATAATCTTACCAATGACCCTGACGGTTTAATCACCAGAATTTATGTTTATGACAATACAATAGCTGGAGTAAAAAACGTTGTGGTTTTAGCCAATTATACCACTTCTGCTCAGAATGTTGTTCCCTATTTTCCTTATACAGGGCAATGGCAGAATCTGATGGATAATTCTATTTCAAATTTTGTTTCTACAACAGCTCCGATTACCTTACAGCCGGGAGAATTCAGAATTTTTGGAAACTACTCTGGAGCGCTTTCAACCGTTGATATAAATGCGACGAACAAATTATCACTTCAGATCGCAGATAATCCGGTGAAAAATGGTTTGGCTCAATTCATTTATCATAAAGCCAAAAATGGAGAAATCATTATTTTCGACATGAGCGGCAAAAAAATGGATTCATTTAAATTGAATCAGGAAAACGGAACTTATAAGTTGAAAGCTAATTATCCGGCAGGAACCTATCTGGTTCACCTCCATTCTGAAACAGGGACGGCCATTCAGAAAATGATTATTAAATAAATAAAAAGAGGGATAATGAAATTACATTATTCCTCTTTTTTTACCATGGTACAGGATATCTAAATCTACTTTTGGGGTGGGTAATTAAAAATATTAGTCTACTTTTGCAGTAGATTATCGAGAAAGGTGGAGGGATTTGGCCCTGTGAAACCTTAGCAACCTGCACGTCTCTAAAAAGTGTAAAGGTGCTAATTCCAGCCCATTGTGGGGAAGATGAGCAAAGTCAATATCCTGACAACACTTCCATTTCTTGAAGTCTTTTGCCACTGCGGATCATTTCCGGGGGAAGCTTATTATTTTAATTTAGAAGAACAAAAGATGAAAAAACTCAGCCTGTCTGTTATACTCTTAGGTTCCGTTTTGGTGAATGCACAGGAACAGGAAAAAGGAACACAAATCGAAGATGTAGTGATCGTAGGAAACCGGAATGCGAAAAGAACAAAGCTGGAAACACCCGTTCCCGTAGATATTATCAATATAGAAAAACTTCAAAGATCTGCTCCGCAAACCACCGTTCAGGATTTATTGAATTATGTGATTCCGTCATTTAACTCCGTAAGGCAGTCCGCTTCTGACGGTACGGAACATATCGATCCCGTAACCTTAAGAGGAATGGGGCCAGATCAGGTTCTGGTTTTAATTAATGGAAAAAGAAGACATACGACTTCATTGGTCAATTATCAGAATACCGTTGGAAATGGATCCGTAGGTACAGATCTGAGTACGATTCCCGTGATCGCAATTGACAGGATAGAGGTTTTAAGGGATGGAGCTGCCGCACAGTACGGTTCTGATGCCATTGCAGGAGTCGTAAATATTATTCTTAAAAAAGATATCGGAGCATCTGCTTCGGCATCTTATGGAATTAGTGGGAGAAATGACGGAGAAACTTATCAGACCGGGATCAATTACGGATCTTCTCTGGGTAAAAAAGACAGCTATGTGAATCTCTCATTACAATTAAGCCACAGAGGTAAGACGACAAGAACCCAGAATCATGATCTGGATATTTTTGGGGATAATTTTGCCTACGAATTTGCAGATAATCCTCAAGATGCTATCAATGCAGACAATGCTATGTTGAAAGAGAGAGGTCTCACACGTGATGATTTTAATTTTCAGATCGGAGATGCGCAGATCAGGCAGGCACAGTTGTTTTTTAATTCTGAATATCCGTTAAGTGAACGTTTTAAACTATATTCTTTCGGAGGCTTCAGTATTAAAGAAGGAAAGGGTTTTGGTTTCAGGAGATTGCCGGGTGAAACATCCAATGTGGTTTCTTCTATTTATCCGAATGGATTTCAGGCTACATTGAGCTCACAGGTCTATGATTTTTCTTACGCACTAGGAGCAAAATATAATGTAAATAACTGGCTGATTGATTTAAGCAATACTTTTGGAAGCAATACATTCAATTACAATGTAGACAATACAAACAATGCTTCGTTGGGAGTAAAATCTCCAACAAGCTTTTATGCGGGAGCCCACAGCTTCCTTCAGAATACTGTGAATCTTGATGTTTCGAAAAATCTGAATCAGTTTAATGTGGCATTTGGTGGAGAGTTCCGTTTTGAACAGTATGAAATCAAACCTGGAGATGAAGCTTCTTATACAAGATATGATATCAATGGAAACCCTGCAACACCTGGTTCTACGGTGATTGGGAATGGTGGCTCACAATCCTTCATTGGTTTTTCACCGGATAATGCCTTGAAGAAATCCAGACATTCGACAGCGGTGTATGCAGATGTTTCTTATGATTTAGCCAAGAAATTAAATATAGATTTGGCAGGAAGATTTGAGAATTATTCAGATTTTGGAAATACCTTGAACGGAAAACTGGCGCTGAGGTATGAATTTGTAAAAAACTATGCAGTAAGAGCATCTGTGGGAACGGGTTTCAGGGCTCCATCCCTTCAGCAGCAGTATTTTAATAATTCTTATGCAGATATTTCCACTTCGGGATTAGGAATTGTAACGAAAGGAATTTTCAGGAATGACAGTGATGCCGCCAGGGCGCTTGGTTTCGATCAATTAAAACAGGAAACTTCAGTCAATGCCAGTGCCGGATTTACGCTGAAACCAGCCAACAGATTGTTGATAACACTTGACGGGTACTGGATCAGAGTAAAAGATAGAATCGTAATCACCAGTAATATTGAAGATCCGAGACTAGCACAGTATAATGTAGAAAGCGGAAGGTTTTTCGCCAATGCCATTGATACAGAAACAAAAGGTGCAGATATAGTAATTACCTACGACTGGAAGCTGGGTGGAGGAAATTTGAACATCAATCTGGCAGGAAATTACGCGGAAACTAAGATCACAGATTTTCATTTTCCTGAAAAACTGGTGCCTTCCCAGGATCAATTCTTCGGACCGGATCAGATCAACATCATAGAAACCCTGTCTCCAAAAACAAAAGCTTCCTTAGGACTCAATTATGCCATTGGAAAATTCAATTTCATGGTAAGAAATACGTACTTTGGCCAGGTCATTCGCGATGGTTACCCTTTTGGTAAAGTTCAGAGCTTTACTCCCAAAGTGGTTACGGATGTAAGTGTAGGCTATGATATAACGAAAAATATAAATCTAACGGTGGGTGCTAATAATGTTTTTGATGTTTTCCCGGATCTTCAGATCTATGCGAATTCATATTATGGAGTGTTTAAATATGCGCCTGTTCAGATGGGAACGTTGGGGAATTATTTCTTCGGAAGGCTTAATTTTAATTTTTAACTGATCAATGAGTACTGCTACACACCAGATTGGCTGGAAAACTGCTGCTGCCATCGTGGTCTCCAATATGATCGGGACGGGGATATTCACGACTTTGGGTTTTCAGCTTTCAGATATAACCAACACCTACAGTATTTTTCTGTTGTGGATCATCGGAGGGATCCTTGCTCTGTTTGGGGCATTTTGTTATGCTGAGTTAGGGTCTTATTTTAAAGGAAACGGTGGAGATTATATTTATCTCAAAGAAACGTATCATCCCGCATTTGGCTACCTGGTCAGCTGGATCTCTCTGATCATAGGATTTTCGGCACCTGTAGCTTTGGCTGCCCTTGCGATGTCAAAATACCTTTCGACATTTAATTATACCTTTGGAAACGGTTTTGCGATAGGATTTATTTTTCTTGTGGCAGCGACATTATCATTCAGCCTTAAAACATCCAGCAGGTTTCATAATTTTTTTACCTTTATCAAAATTGCGTTTATAATTGTTCTGATTATTCTGGGCGTAATGCTTCCCGGATCTGAAGCAGGAAACAGCCTGGAATTTGGGAGCAGCTGGCAGGACGAGATCATGCTTCCGGCTTTCGCAACATCGCTGGTTTTTGTTACCTATTCATATACAGGATGGAACTCTGCGTCGTACATAGCCGGAGAAATCAAAGATGTTCAGAAAAATCTACCGAGAGCTTTAATTGTAGGAACTGTTTTTGTAACGGTAAGTTATCTTCTTGTTAATTACATTATGCTCAAACATGCATCGGTAAGCCAGATGGCAGGAAAAGAAGATGTAATGGGAGAAGCGGCAGGCAATATGCTGGGCAGCGGTTTTGGGAAAATTGTCAATATATTTATTGCTTTGCAGCTGATTGCTACCATTAGCGGCTATCTGTGGGTAGGCTCAAGGCTGACACAGGCTTTTGCAAAGGAAAATCATTTGTGGAGATCACTTGCTGTAAACAATAAAAAGGGAATTCCGGTGAGAGCAATCTTTGCCCATGCCGTGATTGCTTCTGTAATTATTCTGACCGGAAGCTTTAAAGAGATCTTCGTGTATACCGCATTTATTCTGCAATTATTTGCCAGTCTATCTATTTCCACTGTTTTCTTTCTGAAAAAAGGCCAGCGGAAAATTTTCAAATCCAACTTATTCTATGTATTCCCGGCCGTTTTTCTGATTTTCAGCATTTATATTCTCTATTTTACCCTCATTCATAATCCTAAAGAAAGTATCATAGGTCTTGGAATTGTAGCCTTCGGACTTCTTTTATATGGAATTGACAAGAAATTTTTTAAAAAACCCGTTGAATAATCATTACTTGGATTTTTTAATGATCTTATGTTGAATCTCCGTTAATTTTTTTTTCTGATTATTGATCAAATTCTGATACAGGATGGTTTTTATCCCATAAAAAACTGCTATAAATCTTAATGGTTCAAAAAATGATGCATATTTCATTCGATAAAGGAATTTTAATTTGAATTAATAATTCTTATCTTTGCACTCTCAAAAATTGCAGAATGTCTAAATCGTTAATTCCAAAACTAGAAGCTATTAAACAAAGATATAATGAGGTTGCTGACCTTATTATACAGCCTGATATTATTTCAGATCAAAAAAGATATTCTTCTTTAAACAAAGAATACAGTGATCTGGGAAAGATCGTAAAAGTATACGATCAGTATAAAGGGGCTTTAGACAATATTGCAGAATCTGAAGAAATCATCGCTGATGGTTCAGACAGAGATTTGGTAGATATGGCTAAGGAAGAGAAATTGGAAGCTCAGGCTAAACTTCCGGGTCTGGAAGAAGAGCTTAAAGTTTTATTGATTCCTAAAGATCCTGCAGATGACAAAAACGTTATTGTGGAATTGCGTGCCGGAACCGGTGGTGATGAAGCTGCCATCTTTGTGGAAGACGTCTACAGAATGTACTCTATGTATTTTAAGACAAAAGGCTGGAGACACGAAGTGACAGATTCCAATGACGCCGCAAAAGGCTACAAAGAACTCATCATGAAAGTAGAAGGGGAAGGCGTATACGGAATTATGAAATTCGAATCCGGAGTTCACCGTGTGCAGCGTGTTCCTGAAACAGAATCTCAAGGAAGAGTGCATACTTCAGCCATTACAATAGCTGTTTTACCAGAAGCTGAAGAAGTAGATTTTGAACTGAATCCTGCAGATATCGAAATGCAGACATCCCGTTCAGGAGGAGCAGGAGGTCAGAACGTAAACAAGGTTGAAACAAAAGTGCAGTTGACGCACAAACCTTCAGGAATGGTGGTGGTTTGTCAGCAGGCCCGTTCCCAGTTGGCTAACCGTGAATTGGCAATGGAAATGCTAAGAACCAAACTATACGATATCGAATTGCAGAAAGTTCAGGGCGATATTGCAGCACAACGTAAATCAATGGTTTCCACAGGTGACCGTTCTGCAAAGATCAAAACCTACAATTATCCTCAGGGAAGGGTCACAGATCATAGGATCAATAAATCGATGTATAATCTGGATGCCTACATGAACGGAGATATTTCTGAAATGATTGATGCGGTCATCATGGCGGAAAATGCAGAGAAGATGAAGGGAGAAGAAGAAAATTATTAATAATAAATTATAAATCAGGCTCTTGAATTTTCAAGAGCTTTTTTTAGCTGTATCATTCATTATTTAAAATAAAGAAAACTATGAAAAGCCCCATGAGAATTTTATTGCTAATGATGCTGTTTAGCTTACAGAACCTTTTTGCACAGACAAAAGCTGTAAAACCGGAACAGGTATTTGGGATGTATTTTGATACTTTTGTAAAACAGGACGAGAACGCCCTTCAACGGCTTAATTCCTACCTTACTCCATTCCTTGGTAGTGAAAATGCCTATACCATCAACCTGGAAAAGTCGTTTAATGATGAGGTTCAAAATCTTACCGGTATGTTTCTTACCGGCCTGTCCAAAGATAAAGCTGTTGCATGCAAGATAGAAGCTGAACAATATTTCAATACAGTTTTAAGCAATCTAAAAAATACAGGATATACAGTAAACAGTATAAAAGAAGTCAAAAATGAATATGCTGACAACAGTTTTATAACAGAACTTAGCGTAGATATGAGACTTCCTGTACCTGCGCAAATGTCCCAATTGAACCCTGAAGAAATAAAGAAAATGTCAGCGGAAGAACTGAAAAACTATTTGAAAAACAAAACAAATGAGTTTGCCAAATCAGAAAGTGAAGTAGTCGTGCATCAGGTTTTTAAACTTTATCAGGTTAAAAAAGAAGGGAATACTTATTTCTGGAACGGCGGTCCGCAAGAATTGGTATGGAAACTGAATGAAGTCTATTTTAAAAGCTTAAGCCACTAATAACTCCAAACAAAATATAGTATGAAGAATTTAAAAATCATCCTACTGCTGATGCTGGCAATTCTAAGTCAAAATCTCACAGCTCAGACAGAAGTGAAAAAACCGTCAGAAGTTTTTGAAATGTATTTTGGTACTTTCGTTAAAAATGATGATGCCACACTGGCCAAGCTGAATGACTATCTAAGGCCAACTGTAGAAGGAGAAAATGCCTATCAGGTAGATTTTAAAGCCGTTTCCCAGGATATGATGAAAGAAAGTACAGACCACTTTTTATCTGCTTTTTCCAAAGCTACGGGAGAAGCCTGCAGAAAAGAAGCTGAAGATTACTTTAGTGCCATGATAGAAAATTTTAAAAACGGGAAACTGACGGTTAAAGAAGTAAAAGTTGTCCAGAATGAGTACGTAGAAGATCAGAAAATTGCCGAGATTAATTATTCCGTAAGTTTCAAAGTTCCTGCAAAATTTTCAGACATTCCTTCGGGAGATATAAAAAATGTAAAGCCGGAAGAGCTTAAGAAATACCTGGTTCAGAGCGTACAGGATTTTAAAAAGGCAGATAAAACGGTAGCTACCGAACAAAAATTTAGCTTATATCAGCTTAATGAAGGTGGAAAAACATACTATTGGAATGGCAGCCCAGATGAAATTGTTTCCAAATTAACGGATTTTTATTTTGAAAGTTTTGGATCTAAATAAGGACCTTTAAAATATTTTTTTAAATGAAGAGCTCTGGTACCAGGGCTTTTTTTATGTCACATACTTTGCGTATTTTTGAGAAAATCCTTCATTATGAATTTCAAACCTATCTTATTAACTGCTGGAGTTTTGTTTTCAGCAACTTTTTATTCTCAAAAAATGAATTATCCTAAAGCATTAAAAGGAAGCCAGACAGATACTTATTTCGGGACCGCTGTTTCAGACCCTTACAGAGATCTGGAAAATGATTCTGAAGCTACAAAAAAATGGGTAGATGATGAAGTAGCTTACAGCCAGAACTATCTTTCAAAAATTCCTTTCAGAGACAAGATCAAGAATCAGCTGAGAGATATCTGGAATTATGAGAAAATTTCAGCCCCTTTCAAAGAAGGAGATTTTACCTATTATTATAAAAATGACGGCCTTCAGGCGCAGTCTATCTTATACAGAACTAACAATAAAACGAAAGCAACAGAAATATTCTTAGATCCTAATAAGTTTTCTGATAAAGGAACTACTTCACTTTCCAATCTTTCATTTAACAAAAAAGGAAATCTGGCGGCCTATTCTATTTCAGAAGGCGGTAGTGACTGGAATAAGATCATCGTCATTGATGCTATTAGCAAGAAACAGATCGATGAAACATTACTAGACGTAAAGTTCAGCGGAATTTCATGGCAGGGTGATGAAGGGTTCTACTATTCAAGCTATGATAAGCCGAAAGAAGGAACTGTGCTTTCCGGAATGACCGATAAGCATAAAGTTTATTTCCATAAATTAGGAACAAAACAATCTGCGGATCAATTGATCTTCGGTGGTGATAAAACACCTAGAAGATATCTTGGTGCCGGTGTTTCAGAAGATCAAAGGTACCTGATCATTTCTGCTGCCAATGCAACCAACGGAAATGAATTGTACATCAAGGATCTGAAGAAAGGGGGTGATTTTGTACAGATCAATAAAGGATTTGATATTAATGTCAGTATTGTAGATACACAGGGTGATGATCTGTTTATCTTCACAGATAAAGATGCACCCAATATGCGTCTCGTAAAAACAAGCATCACCAATCCTTCTCCAGACACCTGGAAAGATGTTATTCCACAAACAGAAAATGTTTTAGGGATTTCTTCAGGCGGCGGATATTTCTTTGCAACCTACATGATCGATGCCATTGATCAGGTAAAACAGTTTGATAAGACAGGGAAATTAGTGAGAGAAATTGCACTTCCAGGAAAAGGAAATATTGGAGGTTTAGGAGGAAAAGAAGAGGAAAAAGAGCTTTACTACTCTTTCAGCAACTATATTACTCCGGGCACTACCTATAAATTTAATGCAGATTCAGGGAAATCAGAAGTTTATCAGAAACCGAAAGTAAAATTCAGTCCCGAAGATTATGTTTCCGAACAAGTATTCTATACCTCAAAAGACGGAACCAAAATTCCGATGATGATCAATTATAAAAAAGGAACTAAACTTAATGGTAAAAATCCTACGATCCTGTATTCTTACGGAGGTTTCAATATCAGCCTTCAGCCTTCATTCTCAGTAGTGAATGCCATCTGGATGGAAAACGGAGGCATCTATGCAGTGCCTAATATCCGTGGTGGCGGTGAATATGGTAAAAAATGGCACGATGCAGGAACCAAAACGCAGAAGAGAAATGTTTTTGAAGACTTCATTGCAGCTGGGGAATATCTTCAAAAGAAAGGATATACTTCAAAAGAATATATGGCATTATCCGGAAGGTCAAACGGAGGACTTCTTGTGGGGGCAACCATGACCATGCGTCCTGATCTTGCAAGAGTAGCATTTCCGGGTGTTGGTGTTCTGGATATGTTGAGATACAATAAATTTACTGCCGGAGCTGGTTGGTCATACGACTACGGAACAGCAGAAGACAGCAAAGAAATGTTTGAATATCTAAAATCCTATTCTCCTGTACATAACGTAAAAAAAGGGACTTGCTATCCTTCCACAATGATTATTACCAGTGACCATGATGACAGAGTAGTTCCTGCACACTCCTTCAAATTCGGTGCAGAACTTCAAGAAAAGCAGGATTGTAAAAACCCTATTTTGTTGAGGATTGAGAAAAATGCCGGTCATGGAGCTGGAAGAGCAACTGAGCAGGTGATCAGCGAAAATGCAGATCTTATATCATTTGCTTTATATGAAATGGGAATAAGTAAATAGTTAGTAGTAACAAAAAAATAACCAAAGCGGCTAATTTTAATCAAATTAGCCGCTTTTTTTGATGCTGCTATGCAATAAATTGTTATTTTTGCTATGGATATTTAAAATTATTAATTCTATTCTTGTAGATTATTATGAAAAAAAGAATTTTACTAGTTTGTGCATTGACAGCAGGTGTTGCCAGCTTCAACGCACAGAGATGGGAACCTGCTTCGCAGAAAACATCTCAAATCAGAAAAGAAGTTGAAGTTAAATACTCTTACAACCTAGATCTTGTATCACTTAGGAGTATGCTAAAAGATGCTGTAGAAACAGGAAAAGGTGCCAAAGCAGTTACTATTTCTCTTCCAACAGCAGAAGGAAAAATTGAGAAATTTGCAGTATACAGTGATCCGGTAATGGAAAAATCTGTTGCAGACAGATATGAACTAGGTTCATATGTAGGAGTTGGTATAGATGATCCATCTAAATATTTAAGGTTCAGTACATCTCCTACAGAGATGCAGTCTATGATCATTAAAAATGGGGTATTCCAGTTTATTGAGCCTATTACTACAGATAAAAAGACTTACGGAGTTTTTTATAAAACAAAAAAGAACTCAAAGTGAGCAGGGATTTGAATGCGGAACTAGCGAAAAAGATATAAAGGGTATCCAATCGTTATTAGAAAACGGAAAAAAAAACCTTTCTAATGTTGGAATTACCAGCAGACCAGCAAATGCAAAATACAGAACTTACAGATTAGCTTTAGCTGTTACAGGTGAGTATACTCAATTTTTTGGAGGTACCCCTGCTGGTGCGCTTACTCAAATTAATAATACAATGAACCGTGTAAACGGTGTTTTCGAAAAAGATTTCGGAATAAAATTATTGGTTCAGGATATACCAGGTATTATTTATACAAATGCTGCTTCGGATCCATATTCTGATGCAGATGCAGGATCAGGTGGAGCTTGGAATTTGGAGCTTCAAGGCGATTTAACTGCCCAAGTAGGCAACGCTGCTTATGACATTGGTCACTTGTTTGGTGCCTCTGGTGGTGGTGGAAATGCAGGATGTATTGGTTGTATATGTGTAGACCCTACTACGGCTGTACCAGAAGGTAAAGGCTCTGGATTTACTTCCCCTTCTAACGGAAATCCTAGTGGAGATACTTTTGATATAGATTATGTTGCTCACGAGATGGGGCATCAATTAGGAGGAAATCATACATTTTCAAACAGTACCGAAAATTCAGGAGTTAATGTAGAACCAGGTGGAGGAACTACAATTATGGGATATGCAGGGATTACAGGAGATAATTTACAGATGAACTCTGATGCATATTTTCATTATTCTTCCATTAATCAAATACTTACAAATGTAGAGGGTAAAACAACGTGTGGGGTTTCACAGGACATTACAGTAAATACTCCTCCTACAATTAGCCCTCTTACTGCTTATAATATTCCTAAGGGAACAGCTTATTATCTGGATGCATCTGCTACAGATGCACAGAATGATCCTCTTACTTATACCTGGGAGCAGTATGACAGTGTGAATAATGCTGCTACTATTTCTGGAGACAGTGGTTGGGGATATAATAGCCAGGGAGCTTTAGGAAGATCATACCCGGGAACAGCAAGTGGAAGGAGATATTTCCCTACTTTAAAAGCTGTTCTGGCTGGAAAATTAACGGATAAAACACCTGTTACGTGGGAAACAGTCTCCTATATTCCAAGAACATTACATTATGCAGTAGCAGTAAGAGATGCAAATGCACAAAGACCAATGCTTTCTTCCAGTGAAACCACTGTTACTGTTGGAAATGACGGACCATTTAAATTTAATGGACTTACATCTTCAGCGGTATTATATAAAGATGCAATAAACACCATACAATGGGATGTAGCCAACACAACTGCTGCACCTTATAATGTTGCTAATGTAAAAATAGAATATACAACTGACCTTCTTAATGGTGCAACTTGGACTGAATTGGTGGCATCTACTCCTAACACAGGAAGTTATGCTGTGCAAATGCCAGGTAGTTTAACCGGACAGATTAAATTAAGAATATCTGCTATAGGAAATGTATTCTATGCAGTATCTCCTGCGGTTACTATAGGAAATGCTCCTACCTCTACTTCAATAGCTCCTACAGGAGTTTCTACAATAGATATAGATGTATTGAAAACTTCTGCTAGAGTAGGCTGGAACAGTGTGCCTGGTGCTACTTATTCAATCAACTACAGAAAAGTTGGGACTTCAACTTGGTCTAACGCTACAAGTGCAGTAAATTCAGTACTATTAAGTGGTCTTGAGGATGAGACTGATTATGAAGTACAAGTTGCAGCTGTTGTTAATAGTGTACCTGGAAGCTTCTCAGGTAATTATACATTTAAAACAAATGGCTTAAAAACAGGAATAGATTATTGTATTTTAAATACTCCTTACAACGGGGTAGGAAATATTGCAAGAGTTCAGGTTTCAAACATAAACTATATTGATACCAATATAAGATCTTATAAGGATGTAAGTGAGAATGCAGGAAATATCATTAACTTGGTAAAAGGAACTTCATATCCGATCACTATTTTTGGTTTATATACTCAAAGTGCGGGAATGAGATATAATGTATGGATTGATTATAATAGAAACGGAACTTTTGAAACTACAGAAAAAGTCTTCACAAGTGCATCTGTTAATTATAGCCAGGTAAGTAACGGTATTGGAATAGGAAATACAACAGGTAACTTTACAGTTCCTACAACAGCGGTTACAGGTGGTAAAACTTTGAGAATGAGAATTGCTACTAGCTATTCTTCAGCTCAGACTAATGCTTGTGGACCTTTAGCTGGGGGAGCAGGTAGTGTGATGGATTTTACAGTAAAGATTGCTGATACAGCGCTTGCAGTAAATGAAGTGAAAAATACTAAATCTGAGGTTGAAATTTATCCGAACCCTGCCGATACCTTCGTTGGAGTTAGAAATATCAAAGGAAAAGCAGACTATAAGATTTATAGTGCTGATGGAAGATTAGTTCAAAGCGGAGATCTTAATGATCAGATCATTAACGTAGCTGGTTTAGCTAAAGGTATGTATATAATCACCATTAAAGATGATAAAAACACATACAATACTAAACTTATCAAAAAATAAGAAATAAGTATATCTATACATAAGACCGGGCATTTGTCCGGTCTTTTTTATGGGTTAAAATCCAGAAAAACTGAATGTTAACATAAGTTTCATGTTTCACTCAAAAAAATTAACTTTACGCAGACAAAAATTATTGGAATGCGAAAGACAATTTCTGTGAAAAATCCGGATTTTACTGTAGAACCTCAACAAAGAGAGATCTATAATTTTGAAAAAGACGGACTAGAATTAAAATCATCTTACACCCCAAAAGATGTTAAAGATGAATCTTTAACACAGACTTCTCCAGGAATTGCACCCTACCTTAGAGGCCCGTATTCCACCATGTATGTACAGAAACCATGGACGGTAAGACAATACGCAGGTTTCTCTACCGCAGAAGAATCCAATGCATTTTACAGAAGAAATCTCGCGGCAGGACAAAAAGGGCTATCCGTAGCTTTTGACCTCGCTACACACAGAGGATATGATTCCGACCACACAAGAGTTGTTGGTGACGTAGGTAAGGCTGGTGTAGCCATCGATTCCGTTGAAGATATGAAGATTCTTTTCAACGAAATTCCGTTAGATCAGATCTCGGTATCCATGACCATGAATGGAGCCGTACTTCCAATTTTGTCTTTTTATATTGTGGCTGCTGAAGAGCAGGGAGTAAAGCAGGAACTCCTTTCAGGGACTATTCAGAATGATATCCTGAAAGAGTTTATGGTAAGAAACACCTATATTTATCCGCCAGCTCCTTCTATGAAAATTATCGCAGATATCTTTGAATATACTGCGCAGAATATCCCTAAATTCAACTCCATTTCAATCTCAGGATACCACATGCAGGAAGCTGGTGCCACTCCCGTATTGGAAATGGCTTATACCCTTGCAGACGGTCTTGAATATGTACGAACAGGGATTAAAGCAGGAATGAATGTAGATGATTTTGCTCCAAGGCTCTCATTTTTCTGGGCCATCGGAATGAATCATTTCATGGAAATAGCAAAAATGCGTGCTGCAAGATACATTTGGGCTACTCTTTTAAAGCAATTCAATCCACAGAATGCAAAATCTTTAGCTTTAAGAACCCACTCCCAAACTTCAGGATGGTCGCTTACAGAGCAGGAACCATTCAATAATATTACGAGAACAGCCATTGAAGCCCTTTCTTCTGCTTTAGGCGGAACCCAGTCCCTGCATACCAATGCATTGGATGAGGCTATTGCACTTCCTACCGATTATTCTGCGAAAATTGCAAGAAATACCCAGATTATCCTTCAGCAGGAAAGTGGGATCTGTGATGTTGTAGACCCTATGGGAGGAAGTAATCTTGTAGAAAGTCTTACCCAACAGATGATAGAAGAAGCAATGAAATACATCGATGAGGTAGAACAAGAAGGCGGAATGACAAAAGCTATTGAAGCCGGAATTCCAAAAATGAGAATTGAAGAGGCGGCGGCTAAAAAACAGGCAAAAATCGATAGCGGTGAAGAATTTATCATTGGAGTAAATTCATTCAGAACAAGCTTAAAACAAGATGGGATTGAAATTCTTGATATTGATAATACAGAGGTCCGCAGAAAGCAGATTGAAAGACTTGAAAAAATAAAAGCAGAAAGAAATCCTGAAGCCGTTACCCAGATCCTGAACGAGATCCGTGAAAGTGCAAAAACAGGAAAAGGAAACCTTCTGGCATTATGCATAGAAGCCGCAAGAAGAAGAGTAACACTCGGTGAAATGAGCGATGCCATGGAAGAAACCTTTGGGAGATACAAAGCCAATATCAGAACAATCTCTGGAGTATATGCTATGAATGCCGGTAAAAACGAATATTTTGAAAAAGCACTTCATCTTACCCAAAAATTTGAAGAAGCAGAAGGACGTCGCCCAAGAATTATGGTGGCCAAAATGGGTCAGGATGGACACGACAGAGGGGCCAAAGTAGTGGCTACTGCATTTGCGGATATGGGATTTGATGTCGATGTGGCACCTTTGTTCCAGACTCCGGAAGAAGTAGCCAAACAGGCAGTGGAGAATGATATACACATTCTGGGAGTATCCTCTCTGGCTGCAGGACATAAAACCCTCGTTCCACAGGTTGTGGAAGAATTGAAGAAATTGGGAGCTGATGACGTAACCATTGTGGTAGGAGGCGTTATCCCGCAGCAGGACTATGAATTCCTTTATGCTAATGGAGCAGATTTTATTTTTGGCCCCGGAACCAATCTTCCTAAATGTGCCGTGGAAATCTTAGAAAAGTTTTTAAATTAACATTTCTTATAGAATAAATTGCACAGCTTTTGTATAGTTTAAGTGAAAAATTTCATTATGGCTTATACAGTAGTTTCAGTATTTCCGGTGACTGTAGATACAGAGGAAATTAAAAAAGATTTAAAAGAAAATGGCTTTGACGAAGCAAATATCATTATTTCAAAGTCCAGAGTAGAAAGCGGATTATCACCTGATCATTATCAGGATGACGAACAGACAAAAGGATTTTTTGATTATGTTTTTGCCCACGATGCCGAAATGCTGGATGCTTATCGCAAGCACAGCATAGGAAGAAGCAATGTAATTGTCTATGCAGATGATCTGGAGCGGGCTAAAGCAGCAAAAACCATTTTAAATGAAAATGGGGCGCTGGAAGTTTATCGCAGACCGTCAGAAACACGGGATACAATTCCTGATGGCATGACAGAACAAGAGTACAACGGAATCATCGCCAAAGCAAGGCACAATATTTATTTCCTTGGATCAGAAAGAGTTTATCATCCCAATGAAGTTAAAGGAATGGATGATGACATGGATAGCTTAGGATCAAAAGACTGATCTTTTCAATAAAAATTTGCGATATTCAGAAAAATTAATATATTTGCATCTGAAAATCAAGTTTAACCAATTAAAAAACAACGAAGCAATGTTCAAAACGAATCAAAATTCTTCAGCTGGAGTACCACTTATGGTGGTAAGGCTTCGTGGTTTGGTACATTCTTAGAATAATAGTATAACGAAATATCAAAACCCGAAGTCGTAAAGATTTCGGGTTTTTTATTGCGCAATATGTAAACTCCAGTTTCCCCGGAATTTTTTCAATATCAAAAAGGACACAATCATTGAATCTTTATGAATCAACGTGTTCATTATTACAAATAGCTCAACTATTATTTTAGTTGATAAAAAAAGACATGCACAGATCAAAAATTGATCCTGTGACTGACATGTCATGTTTAAAATAAAAACAATGGGAAATTTAAAATTAAAAGGAAAAGATATATTAAAAATAGGATATCCGAATAATCAAAGCGTCAACGTGGCTTTGGAGGTCATGAAAAGAAATTTTGCGACAAAGAATATACATCACGTAAAATCTATTTTAAAAGATATCCTCCTCAATCCGGAGAACTTTGAAAAAGATTTGACTTTCGGGCAGATTGCAGAATCTCTGCTTTCATCCAGAAAAACAGAAAAAAGAATGCTCAATAGCCAACGTGCTTCATTCCAGATCTTTGGAAACAACATCTCTGAAGAAGCAAAAAACCAGCTGTATACAGCCTTAAAACTGCCGATTTCAATGCAGGGAGCCTTAATGCCTGATGCACACAGCGGTTATGGACTTCCGATAGGCGGAGTTCTGGCTGTAGAAAATGCCGTAATTCCTTACGGAGTAGGGATGGATATAGGCTGTAGAATGAGCCTTAGTATTTTGGATATCCCCGTTTCATATCTTGACGGAGCAAGAGACAAATATGAAAAAGCCCTTGCAGAACACACCAAATTCGGGATGTACGAAACGCATAAATCTCATATAGATCATGAGATTTTTGAAAGAGATACGTTCGATATGATCCCGATTTTGAGAAGATTAAAAGGAAAAGCCATCAGGCAGATGGGCTCCTCTGGTGGCGGAAATCATTTCGTAGAATTTGGGGAAGTAGAGATCACAGAAGAGGAAGATCAGGTTGGATTGCCCAAAGGAAAATACCTGGGAATCCTTTCTCACAGCGGATCCAGAGGATTGGGAGCAGAGATTGCCCAATATTATTCAAGAGCAGCAGCGGATCAATGTCCTTTACCAAAAGAAGCGCAGCAGTTTGCATGGCTGGATCTGAGTACTCATCTCGGCTTGGAATACTGGACCGCAATGAACCTTGCCGGAGATTATGCCTCTGCCTGTCACGATGATATTCACAGAAGGCTTGTAAAAGCTGTTGGAGGAAGAGTCAGGGCGAGAATCGAAAATCATCACAATTTTGCTTGGAAAGAAATTCACAACGGAAAAGAAGTGATTGTCCATAGAAAAGGGGCTACACCAGCTCATGAAAATGAACTGGGAATGATTCCCGGATCCATGACGGCAAAAGGTTTTATCGTTCGTGGAAAGGGTAATCCGGATGCCTTAAATTCAGCGTCCCATGGAGCAGGAAGAGCGCATTCAAGAGGTGAATGCAGAAGTCTTTTCACTCAGAATGATATCAAAAAAGAACTCAAGCTGAAGAAAGTCACTTTAATAGGTGGTAATACAGAAGAAGCACCAATGGCTTACAAAGACATTCATGAAGTCATGAATGCACAGAGTGATTTAGTGGATATCCTTGGAACATTCCAACCCAGAATTGTGAGAATGGATAAATAAATTTTAGTTGCAGGTTTTCAGTTTTCAGTTGAAATAACAACTGGCGACCGGAAACTGGTAACTGTAAAAAAAAAACAAAAAATGGGAGCACCTCATAATATAAAAAGATACGGAGAAGTCTGGCCGGAATTTAAAATCCGCCACGGACTTGAAATTTTAAATAAATTAAAAGATAAAGTCATCATATCAGGTGGTTGGGCCTGGCATTTTATGTCAGAAAAAGGACATACAGAATACAAGCATGCTCATGACCATAAGGATATCGATGTTTTTGTAAAGAAAGAAAACGCGGCGGAAACTGTCATAATCCTCCAGAAAGAAGGGTTTCAGAAAGTCTGGACCCGTTATGATCATCTGCAGAGTGACGAAAATTTCCGCAGGTATGAAAAAACAATGGAGTTGGACAACGGAAAGTCTCATAGGATTACTATTGACTTTTTTGAAAGGAATGATCTTGAAACTATTCAAATTGATGGTTTTACAATGGTTAAGCCAGATGTTTTACTGACGTTTTACAGAAACATCCATTCCAGCGACAAATGCTGGGCAGTAATGGCTGCTAAAGAATTACTGCGGATAGGGATCGACCCTGTTGGTCATCCACAATTAAGTGAAATACCTAAATTAAATTAAAATGGAAAAACTCATACAGATTACCTCGGGAAGAGGGCATTTAGAATGCCAGTGGGTTACTGCTAAAGTACTGAAGGTCTTCCTTGAGGAAGTCAAAAATAATAAAATAGGGTACGAGATTATTCACCGGGAGAATGGTGATGAAAATCTTACCTTAAAATCTGTGACCATCCTTTTAAAAGCAAAAGAATTAAATATATTTTTAAAAACATGGTTAGGAAGCATTTGTTGGACAGGGAAAAGCACATTCAGAAAACTTCATAAAAGGAGCAACTGGTTTATTGGTGTCTTCGAGCTGGAAGAATTGGATAAAATCGATTTCAATGAAAAAGATATTCAGTTTCAGACCACAAGAAGCCAGGGAAGCGGCGGACAGAATGTGAATAAAGTAAATACGGCTGTTCGGGCAGTTCATATGCCCACTGGAGAAAGTGTTTTTGCACAGGATTCCCGATCGCAATTGGAGAATAAAAAACTGGCCATTATGCGGCTAAAAGAAAAAGTCACCGGCATCTATATTAAACAGCTTGAAAAAAGAATGCAGGACACCTGGAACAATCACCTGCAGGTGCAGAGAGGAAATCCGGTCCGTACATTTTCCGGAACAGATTTTAAAAAGAATCATCAGGATAAATCGTTTAAAAAGCAGAGAAATACCCTGAAAAAAGAATTAAAAGACGAAAGACATGACCTTAACTAAAAGTAAATATTATTTTGAAGCACTGGACAATTATCCATATAGCCTTCCGGATTGTCTGGAAGCATTGAATTATGCTTTGTCTTATGACCCTGAAGATGCAGACAGTTTATGTCTGATGGGAAGAATATACAGCGAGATGCTTACCGATTATGAAAAAGCTAAAGACTATTTTGAAGAAGCTATGCAGTGCAATGTGACTAATCTCAATACACCACCATATTATATTAAATGTTTGTTGGATAATGAAGATCTGGATGAAGCTGAAAAACTGATAAGCTATGCTTTAAAGATCAAAGGGATAGACAAAGCCAGGATATTAATCCAGAAATCACTCCTTTTTGAGATCAGATGTGAATTTAAAGAAGCTTTGGAACCTTTGAAGGAGGCAAAAAAGTATAGCTACAATCAAGCTATGGCTGATTATTTGAAAAGCAGAATCAAATTCGTTAAAAGTAAAATGGAAAAGCCAAAAAAGAAAAAATAAGTCTCTATACTTTAAACAAAAGCTATCATTATAGCTGAATCAATACATAAGGATCTTTTTAAGGTCCTTTTTTTGTAGCTTTAATAGATGGAACTGCACTTTGAACTAAAAACACTTCAATTAAAAGAAACCTTCTCCATCGCTTATGGGAATTATGATAGAAGGGAGGCTATGTTAATAGAATTATCTTATCTGAACTGTAAAGGTTTTGGTGAATGTGTTGCTATAGACTATTATCAGATCGATCTGCAGCGTTTTATGATTAAATTAAAACAAATCCGACCGTTACTTCAAAAGCAGAAAATAACTCATCCGACAGAATTTTTCCGCTTCCTTTCAGATTTGGATCTGCATCCGTTTCTTATTTCTGCTTTAGACTGTGCTTATTGGGATCTGTTTGGAAAGCTGGAAAATAAAAGCTTTATCGAGTTAAATGACATTCATTCTGAGTATCTGGCAGAAAGCTCCATAACTATTTCCATAGGAAGTATTGATGAACAAATAAGGAAAATAGAGAAAAGCGGCTGGAACAGGTTCAAAGTAAAATGTAAAGGACTGCATAAAGATAGCATTGAAAAACTTTTGCATTTAAAGCGGAATATCGCCCTGGATTCCAACGCGAGCTTTACGGATAATGACTGTCTGTGGTTGCAGGAAAATAAAGACATTCACTACTTTTCCTATCTGGAACAGCCAAGACCGGCTGGAGACTACAAAATACTCCGTAAAGAAAGTTTTGCCAATTGGATGGCGGATGAAGATTGCCAGAACCTGGAGTCACTTGAAAAACTTTTGCCTTATTATAAAAGCGTCAATATCAAACTGATGAAGTGTGGTGGCCTTACTCCGGCTTTGGAAATGATCAGGAAAGCAAAAATATTAGGTTATAAAATCATGATCGGCTGCATGACAGAATCTACTGTTGGAATCTCTGCAGCCTGTGAACTGGCAGGACTTGTTGATTTTGCGGACCTGGACGGAGCCAACCTCATCTCCAATGATTATGCCACCGGAAATTTCGTAGAAAACGGCAAAGTGATCCTGTCCGGAAATCCCGGCTTAGGAATAAATTTAAAATGAAAATAGCTTCCTGAGCAGAAAAGATGCTAGCAAGTTATGATTTATAAGTCACGAACGTTGCAAGCTAATACACTCAGACTCTCAAACGCTAAAACCCTCTAATCCAGAAACTCGTCTACTTCTTATTCACAGAGATCAGATAATCATACACCATCTGATGCTGTTCATCACTTAGTTTAGCTTTCGGAGCCATTCTGCTTAAAGTTTTAATCCATCCCTGGTCGTCATGCTTTGCTGGATCTGGAAGCTTGTGGCATCTTGAACATGAGTTTTCAAAAACAGTTTTACCTTGAGTTAGTTTTTCAGCTGTTGTATATTTTGGTCCTGTTACAGCCACACTCTTCGGTCCGCATGAAACCATGAATGCAGCACCTGCGATCATACTTAAAATTACTTTTTTCATATCCCTATTTTTGAGTTGATGTTATTTTTTAACAGAAACAATATAGTCATAAACCCATTGATGCTGTTCGTCCGTAAGCTTCGCTTTGGGAGCCATCGAATTCATAATTCCCACCCACTGTACAGAAGTATGAGATGTAGGATCCGGTAGTTTATGACATCTTCCGCATGCATTTTCAAAGATCGTTTTTCCCTGTGCCATTTGTTCTGCAGTAGAAACGGCAGGGCCTATGGGACCGGCTGTAGAAACCTTTGGAGTACAGGAAGCCAGTAAAATAAAGGTAAATAATGCAGCAGCAGATATTTTTTTCATATTTCTCAATTTTGATTTATAACAAATGTAAGAATTTCAGTCTCCCGTTGACGAGACGTCCTCTAGTTTTAATTTAGAAGAAATAAAATTAATACCTGTTTGTATGGGAGTTTGAAGGTTATTTTTATACTTTTGAATCAATGAAATTTTCTACAGAAGAACTAATCGAAGGAATACGGTCAGGCAACAAACGCCTGATCGCAAAAGCTATTACATTAGTTGAAAGTAAAAAAGCTGAGCACAGGGCTCAGGCAGAAGAACTTCTGAAGAAAATAATGCCTTTTACAGGAAACTCAGTCAGGGTAGGGATCACCGGAGTTCCCGGTGCTGGAAAATCTACTTTTATTGAAAACTTCGGAAGGCTGGTTATTGCCAATGGTAAAAAGGTAGCAGTTCTCGCTATTGATCCCAGTTCTTCCATCAATAAAGGAAGTATTTTAGGTGATAAAACAAGAATGGAAGAGCTTGCCAAAGAAGAAAATGCGTTCATACGTCCTTCTCCCAGTTCAGGATTTCTTGGTGGTGTTGCCAATACCACTTTTGAAACCATGATGATTTGTGAAGCTGCCGGATATGATTATATTCTGATCGAAACCGTTGGAGTAGGGCAGTCTGAGGTGCTGGTAGCTGACATCACCGATGTATTCCTATTTCTGAAGATTATTGGTGGCGGAGATGAACTGCAGGGAATTAAGCGTGGAATTATGGAAATGGTGGATCTTATCTTCATTAATAAAGTAGAAAAAGACAATCTGCAGAAAGCAAAAAATACCAGACTGGAACTAAAACGGGCATTGGATTTTATTCCACCCAAAGAAAAGGGCTGGAAAATACCTGTACTCCTGGGATCTGCTCTTTACAATGAAGGTCTGGATGAGGTTTTTAGTAAAATTGATGAATTCATCAGCTTAAAAAAGAAAACCGGGCGTTTTCAGGAAGTACGTATCCAGCAGGGAGAAAAGC
Source organism: Chryseobacterium sp. W4I1 (assembly GCF_030816115.1). Taxonomy (NCBI): domain Bacteria; kingdom Pseudomonadati; phylum Bacteroidota; class Flavobacteriia; order Flavobacteriales; family Weeksellaceae; genus Chryseobacterium; species Chryseobacterium sp. W4I1. The sequence continues at coordinate 3,696,725 of NZ_JAUSXQ010000001.1, read as the reverse complement.
GTTTTGAATATTGGGTGCAGGAGTACATCCTGTCTATGATGAAAAAAAGCAGTTCAGTAGAAGAAGCTTATATTCAGCACAAAAAAAATGCTTCGGAAATGGTTTCTAATCCCAGTACTGAAGCAAAATTATTTGTTGAAAAATTTTTATCTAAAGGTTCAGATTAAAGTTTTTCTTTCTCTTTCGGCTTTTCTTCATTCTTTGAAACATAACCGTCATAGGTGATCGGCTGTCTGTCATTACTTCTCATAGAAACAAATGCTTTACCATTTTTAAAAACTTCTATAATAATCTCATCAACGTTTGTTACGTCATTAGGCTTAATTTTTACCGTCCAGTTTCCCTTTTTATTCTGTGATTTATTAAAAGTGAAATCTTTTGAAGTGAATCTGTAGCTATTTTTATCTCTATCTCCGAAAGTAGAAGTGAATATTCTTCCGAAATAAGGAAGTACCACCTCAAGATTGTTTTTATCGATTGCAATTGTATAATCACCATTAAGATCCAAAATCCTGGTTGATGTAGAATTCGGTATTGAGTTCATGACATTAATTACATCATAATTAGTAGGATTGGCGCGCTGTGCATAAAATGTAAATTCCTGAGAATCTACCAATGCATCTACTGTTTTGGAATCTAATGAGGCTTGTGAAGAGCAGCTCTGAAAGAAAAAAAGAAATCCAAAAATAAATATAAGTGAAATATACTTTTTCATAACCGTAATTATTGTTAAATTTAAATAGCAAAATGTATGCAAATATATCCCTTCTCAACCATTTTGGAATAAAAATTGTAAATGTTGAATTATTAACACTCGAACTATGAAATTTACACATCTATTAGGAATAGGAGCAGTTGCTTTGTCAACCGCAGCTTGTACCACCAATCCAATTACAGGCAGATCTTCATTACAGATTGCAAATAATTCGGAAATACTGACTATGTCTTCTCAGGAATATAAGACGACATTGTCTAAATCTAAAATTATCTCAGGAACTGCAGATGCCAAAAGAGTAGTGAGTGTAGGAAGCAGAATAAAAAGTGCAGCCGAGAGATATTATCAAAGCATCGGAAGATCTGCAGATCTTGCGAACTACAACTGGGAATTTAATCTGATTCAGAGCAGTGAACTGAATGCATGGTGTATGCCTGGGGGAAAAGTTGCTGTATATACAGGGATTCTTCCGGTTACAAAAAATGACAATGGCCTTGCTGTTGTTTTGGGACATGAAGTTTCACACGCTTTAGCAGGACATGGTAACGAAAGAATTTCTCAGGCCATGGTAGCGCAGTATGGCGGCTCTATTTTAGGAGGAACAATTTCCAATTCACAATGGGCTAGTATTTTCCAACAAGTATACCCTATTGGGTCTCAGGTAGCATTATTGAAATACGGCAGAAGCCAGGAGTCTGAAGCCGATGAAATGGGACTGTATCTGATGTCTATGGCAGGATATGATCCAAGAGAAGCCATTCCTTTCTGGAACAGGATGGAATCTGCTGCTTCAGGAGCAAGACAACCGGAGTTCCTTTCTACCCACCCAAATCCGGAAACCAGAATTTCAGATATTAATAAAGACCTACCAAAAGCTCTGGAATATTATAAAGCTGCAGGTGGAAAAATATAAAGAATTTTAATCTTGTTAAAGCCTTATTAAATTTTTCACTAAATTGGGTAAGGCTTTTTTAATGTAAACCACTAAACACAATATTTATGAAAAGTTTATCAATTACCGGACTTATATTGCTTGCCGTTTCAGCATTGCTTTTTTATCTGACCACTGATTTTACCGTGGGTGGAATTACCATTTCACATATGATGGGAGTGATGGCCGGAGTAGGAATAGGACTTATTATTGGCGGAATGGTAGGATATGTGAGTAAAGGAAGTGCCCTGAAAGCTGAAGAGAAAAGAAAAGAATTCAAACAACTTCAGAAAGATAAGGAAGATCTGGAAAAACAGGCGGCAGAACTTGCCAAACGTGAAGCCGAACTTCGCAGCCAAAATCAAAACCCTCAAATCTAAGATATTGAGGGTTTTTTTATAGTTGTTATTTCAAATTATTTAAACTTATAGCCCAAACCTACTAGGAAAAGATTAGGTCTGTTATCATATCTGATCTCCGATCCCGAAACTTTATTGATGAAGTTCCTTTCGTCTTTACTGAATGAACCTTCATAACGTGCATTGATGATCAGCTTTTTAATTTCAAGCTGAGCACCAAACTGGTATCCGACGGTGAAATTGTTTTTAACGTTTTCTTTGAAATCGTTGTATGTATTGTCTTTGCTAAGATTATAGCTGGCTACAGGACCAACAAAAACGCCAAGCATATTTCCAAGAAGGTTATATCCTAAAAGAACCGGCATATCAAGGCGGTTGCTTTTCACATCAAAAGTAGTATTTTCTGTGGTAAACTCATTTTTGAAATGAGTATAGTATAATTCCGGCATTACATACAGTGAACCTGGTAGTCCAACCTTTAATGAAAGCCCGGCATTGAAACCTACATTGTTTTTTCCTGTTCCCTCAATAGCGTCATTTACCGTTCCTTTAATGTTTTTCCAGGAAGGAGAACCTGTTGGAAATATTAAGTTTGCCTTACCTGCCAGTGAAATCTGTGCAGATGCAAACATTGAAAACCCGATTAATGCTATACTAAGTACCTTTTTCATTATCATCTATTTTATGGATTGTATTTTCAATCGTTTTATTATTTTCAAGTAAATATTCTCTCAGTTCTTTAAAGAGTTCTGAAGAATAAACGAAGTCAATAAGATTTTTATTGCCTGCAGTGATGAGTCCGTCTTTATTACCTTCCCACTCTTTGATTCCTAATCTCAGGTATACAATCTTCTCACCAATGGTCATCACAGAGTTCATATCATGGGTATTAATGATAGTCGTTGTATTATATTCTTTGGTAATCTCAAGAAGGAGATCATCAATAACATTTGAAGTATAGGGATCAAGCCCGGAATTGGGCTCGTCACAAAACAAATATTTGGGGTGGTTTACAATGGCTCTTGCGATGGCTACACGCTTCTGCATCCCTCCGGAAATCTCAGAAGGAAATTTTCTGTTAGCCTTATCCAGATGCACTCTTCCGATTACCTCAAAAACCCTTCTTTTTTTCTCTCTAAAAGTCAGGTTGGTAAACATATCCAGTGGAAACATAATATTTTCTTCCACCGTTAAAGAGTCAAACAAAGCACTTCCCTGAAATAAAGTTCCTATTTCAGCCCGTAAATGCTGTTTCTCTTCTCTGTTCATTATATTGATATCCTTTCCGTCAAAAAGAATTTCTCCTGAAGAAGGCGGATAAACATTCAATAAGCTTTTAAGAAAAACTGTTTTTCCAGAACCACTCTGTCCGATAATTAAGTTTACTTTTCCTTTATCGAACGTTGTTGAAATTCCCTTAAGTACTTCAACATCATCAAAACTTTTCTTAAGATCCTTTACCTCAATCATTAGCTTAATATTAATTGGGTTAAAATTAATTCCGAAATGATAATAAATACCATCGTCCATACTACAGCCTGCGTACTCGCTCTACCCACTTCCAGCGATCCTCCTTTCACATTATATCCGAAATAGGCAGGAACTGTGGCAATAATAAAGGCAAATACCGTAGTTTTTACGAATGCATAGTACACAAATAGATTGGGCATATACATCTGGATTCCTACAATATAATCATTTTCAGTCCAGTTTCCCGTCAGGATACCGGCCAGATACCCTCCGCCAATACCGAAAACAATACTGATGGCAATAAGAATAGGATTGAAAATCACACAGGCGATAATTTTTGGAAGTATAAGGAAATTGGGAGAATTAACCCCCATGATATCTAATGCGTCAATCTGTTCGGAAACTCGCATGGTTCCAATACTTGATGCAATATATGATCCTACTTTACCGGCTAGAATAAGACTGATAATGGTGGGTGAAAATTCCAGAACCAAAACGGCCTTGGTAGCATATCCCACAAATGATGGCGGGATCGGAAAAGAGGAAGAATCAAAATTATTGAACATCTGGATAGCGACTACCGCCCCCACAAATATAGAAGTGAAGATCACAAGCCCAAAAGAATTGACGCCAAGATCATTGATTTCTCTCATGAACAGCTTCCAAAAAACCCTCATTTTCTGGGGCTTTTGCAAGGATTTACCTAGAAGGATAATGTATTCTCCTACTGCTGTGAAAAACTTTTTTAACATGCTGCTAAATTAGACTTTTTTTATTTAATTAAAGGTAAGACTCAATAAGCCCTGAGGTTTATTTAACCTTAGAAGCAAATATGATTCCTCAATCTTTATTTTGCGTTTTTATCGCCAGTGATCACTAATAAAACGGTCTTTAAAATAATTACCAGATCTAACACAAAACTCCAGTTTCTTACATAGAATGTATCTGCTAAGATCCTTTTTTTCATTTCAACTTCTACATCTCCGTAATCTCCACGTAATCCACTTACCTGCGCAAGACCAGTAATACCAGGAGACACCATACTTCTCAGGCTGTATCTTCCGATCTTTGGCTTATAATAATTATCAACCGAAAGCATATGTGGGCGAGGTCCTACGATAGACATTTCTCCTTTCAGAACATTAATAAACTGGGGAAGCTCATCAAGACTTGTCTTTCTCAGGAATTTTCCGACTTTTGTAATTCTCGAATCATTTTCTTCTGTTGTTTTCGTGGCAGATTGATCATTCACAACCATGGTCCTGAATTTCAGACAGGAAAAGACTTCTTCATGAAAGCCGTATCTCTTTTGAATAAAAAAAACAGGCCCCTTAGAAGTTGCTTTTATTAAAACTGCAATGATCGGGAATAGCCATGAACAGATCGTAATCAATATAAAAATAGAAAAAATAAAATCGAAAACCCTTTTCACCAGAAAATTAGAATAAAAATCCAAAGGATATTTGGCCTGGCTGAGAATCGGCTGTGTCTGGATATAGCCTAAATCGTACAGAAAAAAATCACTTTGTGTGATACTTGGAATCAATGAGACGTGAACCTTATTATCTTCGGCCAGCTTAAAGATCTCGGTTTCTACGCCTTCACTGAAGCTATTTTCGGTAGATAAAAATAAGGTATGGATACCGTTTTTTTTCCAGAAACCTACCAATTGATCGGGGCTGATATCAGAGCTTTCGTAGTCAAATATTTTATATCCGTAATCTTTTCTGTTTTCAAAAATATTCTTCAAAATATCGGTAGAGCTCGTTTCTCCAAGAAACATTACATTCCTGTAATTGATCCCGAGTGACCGGAAATATTTTATCGTAAAATAAATTATCGATTTTGCCAGGAAAATAAAGAAAAAAAGATAAAACGAGAGCCAGTAAATGTCAGAATTGAAGAATACGTTTTTACTTACTTTTCCAATCAGCAGAACACCCAGTATGAAAAACAGAAAATGAATTAAAAGACGCTCCAGAAATAAAGTATAGGTAAGATTCCTCTGAATATTGTAGATTTTTGTTCTGCCACTCAGCAGCATCCAGAACAAAAACAGCAATATCAGGGAAAATATATTCTGATACCAGGTTTCTTCATGATATCTCAAGCTCTCATTTCTGCTTATAAAAAAGAATATAAAGATAGATGCTATAACCATGAGGTCAAGCAAAACAATAATCGATTTCAGGTATCTAGAGTATCGAATTCTCTGCATCTATCAGTGTTATAACGGATACTAAGAGCTAATGTACATATTTTTTGCGGTATATTCCGGGATTCTATGAATATTATAAACTTTTGCCGTGTCACTTAAAGTGCTTCAGGTAAAAAAACAATCATATGAATAAAAAATATACTGCCGGAATTTCTGTGAATTTAAAAAATGATCTTACGGAATATTCAGGTATTTATGGGTCTGAACCGAAGCCTGCCATTCCGGATGGGCTAAAATAAAATCAGTGATTTTTGGATACATTTCATCCCGCTTGCTCCATTCGCTTTGCATATACAGCTTACAGTTTTGGGAAACCTTTGCTGCTTGTTCCTGTGCAAATGTAAAATCGTGCTGATTGAAAATAATCACTTTAAGTTCGCTTGCCTTCTCGTAAATCTCTTCTTTCGGCAGTCCTGTCTTCTTCGGCGAAAGGGTGATCCAGTCAATATGCCCACTCAAAGGATAAGCCCCCGAAGTTTCAATATGGATGGTACATCCGAGTTCCTTTAATTTGCCTGTCAGGATATCAAGGTTCCACATAAGCGGCTCTCCGCCTGTAAGAACAATTGTTTTACTGTGTTTTGCAGCTGTTTCAGCTATTTCCTCAGCATTCATCAATGGATGTAAAGTGGGATCCCAGCTTTCTTTTACATCACACCAATGACACCCCACGTCGCAACCTCCTAATCTGATAAAATAAGACGCTTTTCCAGTGTGTGCTCCTTCTCCCTGAAGAGTGTAAAAATGCTCCATTACAGGGAGCATTTTACCTTCTTTTAATAAAATATCTTCTTCTTTGTTCATTTTAAATTAGTCGTTATAGACCGAGGTTTTGTAAGCGATGATGGTATTCTTCATCAGCATGGCTCTGGTCATAGGGCCTACTCCTCCGGGTACTGGTGTGATCCAGCTTGCTTTGGCTGCACAGCTGTCAAAATCCACATCACCGGCAAGGTAATATCCTTTTGCAGAATCATCATCTACTCTTGTGATACCTACATCTACGATTACTGCGCCGTCTTTGATCATATCTCCTTTTAAGAAGTGGGGATCACCTAAAGCTGTAATAACGATGTCTGCTTTTCTAGTATATTCTTCAATGTCTTTAGTGTAAGAATGCGTCAAAGTCACGGTAGAATTCCCCGGGAAGTCTTTTCTTCCCATCAGGATGCTCATAGGTCTCCCTACAATCTTGCTTCTTCCAATGATAACGCAGTCTTTTCCTTTGGTTTCAATATTGTATCTTTCCAGTAATGTTAAAATTCCGAAAGGAGTGGCAGGAAGGAAAGTGTCCATTTCCAAAGCCATTTTTCCGAAATTTTCAGGATGGAAGCCATCTACATCTTTTCTTGGATCAATAGCCAGAATAATTTTTTCCTGGTCGATCTGATCAGGTAATGGAAGCTGTACAATGAAACCATCCACCGCTTTGGATTTATTAAGCTCATCAATCTTTTCCAATAATTCAGATTCAGAAACAGTGCTTGGAAATTTGATTAAGCTGGATTGAAAGCCTACTTCTTCACAGTCTTTCACTTTACTGTTTACATACGCTTTACTGGCTCCATTGTTTCCTACAAGAATTGCCACCAAATGCGGCGCTCTTTTCTTGCTTTCAAGGATCTTTTCCACTTCAACCTTGATCTCTGCCTTTATTTCTTTGGATACTTTAAGTCCGTCAAGAATTTCTGCCATTTTTACTTTTTTTACTTTTATTTAGATTTTATTGAATACAACGATATCCTGGAATTCATCAGCACCATCCTTTTCTACATCTGTTCTCCAGAATCCTCCTTTTATAGTGGTTACTTTTAATCCTGCTTCGGCAGCCATCTGGTTCAGTAAGGGAATGCTTACCGCAATATTGGCTGCTGTCACTTTATCATCCATGAGCCTGTACCCTTCATACTGATGAGGGAAAGGCATGGTGCCATATTCTGTTTTAGAATCATCATACAGAAAAAATGTCGCTAAACACTGTCCGGTACTGTTCAAAACTCTGCTGATCTCATTCAGATATCTTTTAATCTCAGGTATCTGCATATGGGTAAATACCGAGAACAGGAATGCCTTATCAAACTGTGCATCATCATAAGGAAATGTAAAATTCTCTGCCTTCTGGCTGAAAGTATTATACAAATCATTATAAATCGGGGTAAACTTGAACTTAAAATTCGGATGTTTTGTGCCGATATTTTTATTGCACCAGCTGATTCCTTTTTCCACAGCATCAAAACCGTCATAAGTTCCTTTGTCAATCACTCCTGTTAAAGCAACTGCCGTTCTTCCGATCCCGCAGCCTATATCCAGAACGTGATCTGTATTTTGTAATCCGATATATTTTTTGAGTGCATTAACCTGACGGATCCCATGAGGAATAAAGTCGCTGCCGCCTACATAGATATCCCCTTTTTTAGGTTCATTTTTAGATCTTTTTCCGGTAATTCCTTCATAGAGATCTATCGGGAAATAATAAATTTTTCTCCCCAAAAGCCTAAGTCCGGGAGGAAGTTTATAATAATATGACCGTAATGTAGGCATCGGCTATTTATTTCCTTTATAATAATTGATCAGTCCGTTCGTAGAGCTGTCATGAGAACTGATCCTCTCATTGTTTTCAAGCTCGGGAAGGATCTGATTAGCTAAAACTTTTCCTAATTCCACCCCGAACTGGTCGAAGCTGAAAATATTCCAGATCACACCCTGAACGAAGATTTTATGTTCGTACATTGCAATTAACTGGCCTAATGAAAAAGGAGTTAATTCGTTGAATAGTATGGAATTAGTAGGCGTGTTTCCATGAAAGACTTTGTAGTTTAATAACCTGTCAATTTCTTCATCAGATTTTCCTGAATTTTTTAATTCTTCTTCTACTTCCTCTTCAGATTTTCCAAAAGCAAGTGCTTCAGTCTGTGCAAAAAAGTTAGCTAAAAGTTTAGGCTGATGATCAGAAACGGCATTGCTGCTTTTCACATAAGCGATAAAATCTGCTGGGATCAGTTCTGTTCCTTGGTGAATGAGCTGGTAAAAAGCATGCTGCCCGTTGGTTCCAGGCTCACCCCAGATAATAGGTCCCGTTTCATATTCTACGAATTCACCATTTCTGTCCACGCATTTTCCGTTACTTTCCATATCTCCCTGCTGAAGATAGGCTGCAAATCTGTCCAGATATTGAGAATAAGGAAGAATTGCATAGCTTGTCGCTGCATAGAAATTACGGTACCAAACTCCTAAAAGCCCCATTAAAACGGGAACGTTTTCTGAGAAATCTGCTGTCTGAAAATGCTGATCGGTATCATTAGCTCCTTTTAAAAGCTGTTCAAAATTTTCATATCCTACGGCCAGCACAATGCTCAGGCCAATAGCGCTCCAAAGAGAGTATCTTCCGCCAACCCAGTCCCAGAACTCAAAGATGTTTTCTTCTGCAATTCCAAACTTTTTAACGGCATCAACGTTGGTGGATAAAGCGACAAAATGCTTTGCCACATCTTCTTCTTTTCCGGCTTTCAGGAACCAGTCTTTTGCAGAATTGGCATTAGTCATTGTTTCCTGAGTGGTAAAGGTCTTGGAAGCAATGATGAATAATGTAGTTTCAGGATTCAGGTTTTTAACAGTTTCTGCAATATGATTACCGTCAACGTTTGAAACGAAATGAACGTTTAGTCTTGTTTTAAAATGCTTTAAAGCTGAACAAACCATCACCGGTCCAAGATCTGAACCTCCGATTCCGATATTCACAACATCGGTGATTTCTTTTCCGTTGAAACCTTTGTGTTCTCCTGAAATAATTTTTTCAGAGAAAGCTTTCATATGGTCAAGAACTCTTCTGATCTGAGGTTTGATATTTTCACCGTCAACCAGAATTTCTTTATCTGAAAAATCCCTCAAAGCGGTATGCAACACTGCTCTTCCTTCTGTTTCATTGATTTTGTCACCAGAAAACATTTTGGAAATAGCGTCTTTCAGTTGGCATTCTTCTGCCAATTGCAGCAAAAGCTCCTTTGTTCTTGAATCAATCAGATTTTTAGAATAATCAAAAAGGAAGTTATCTTTCTGCAGAGAAAAATTCTTTAAAACGATCAGGGTTATACTGGAAAAGACTTCTTAAATCAAAGTCGTTGCCTGCAAAATGTTCATCAAGAGCTTTCCAGCTATTAGTTTGTATGGGATTTATTTTTGATAGCATATTTTAGGAATTATGTAGATTCGGAAAATGAGGAATGGATTAAAATGTTTAAAATCCATATCATTTTATTTCTAATTTGCAAATTTAAGGAAAAATAAAACCTCAGATAAATTTGAACGGAATAAATAACAATTTTTTAAAAAAGAAAACCCCAGATCAGGTCTGAGGTTTAGTAGTTCTTGTTTCTTGAAATGTTGTAAGCAGATTATTCGTCAGTTTCGTTAAGTATATTTTCAAGCTCTTTAGCCTGGCGCCCGTAAATATATTTCGTCCATAAAACTATATTGACAACAATAGCTAAAGTTCCGATAAGAACGGTTATAATCAGGGACCATTGATAAGAACTGGTCATGTTTTCCAAGGATATTCCTTTTTTAACCCAGGATTTTATAGAATTCCATTCCTAATGTGATCATAAAGTGGGGGAGAAGAAGGAACCCGAATGATTGGTATCTTTCCATATTCAGTTTCAGTTCATGATAAATCTTCCAGAGACTACTTTTGGTATTTCCCGTATACAATTCCGTCTGCTTATAAAATTTATAAAATCCGTACAGGTAATAGGAAGAAATAACTATCAGCATGGCATACGATGTATAATAAATAACATATTGTGACGATGAGAGATGCAACAGCTGGGGAAAGAATGCGATAAAGATGATGGCAAGAACCTGTATTGGAAATTCTCCTTTCATACTTTTCCGGATCTTCTCGATAGGATGCTTGCTTTTCTTGAGCTGTTCTATGGTGTTGGGAATTTGGACGCTGCTGCCGTCTTCTTTATTCCACTGTTCTTTTAATTGATCAAAATTCATGGCCTGATTTTTTTATGATTTGCTGTATTTTTTCTTTGGTTCTGTTGAGTTTTACACGGGCGTTGCCTTCGCTCAGTCCCAGGTTGTCTCCAATTTCTTTATGGGACATCCCTTCCATGAAATAAAATATAACGGCTTTTTCAAGAGCCTTTAGTTCCTGGACTGCATTGTAAAAGACTTCCAGTTGCTTATCCTTTGCAGGATTATAATCTTCCTGCTGTACCTCAAAATGGTCCGGGACATCTGCCTGGTTATTCGTTCGCTGCTTTTCCTTTTTTAGATAAGTAATCGCAGTATTGATGGCGACACGGTACATCCAGGTAGAAAATTCACTGTTGCCTTTGAAGTTTTGATAAGATTTCCACAGCTGAATGAGAATTTCCTGCTGAAGGTCTTCCCGGTCTTCCGCAGAATCGGCGTAGATACGGGAGGCTTTGTACAAAATGCCTTTATGCTGGTTGACGAGCTTTAAAAAAGCGGTTTCAGTTGGACTGCTCACGATGATTTCATGGTTTGTTTTATCAATTACAGGCTCAACACAGGTTTCACGGTATATCCTTTTGCTCTTAAAAGCTGGATCAGTCCGTTGTCACCCATGAGATGTGCACCACCTACTGCAAAGAAAGAACTTTCTTTTTTCATGAGTACTGGCATTTTTTCTGCCCAGTTTTTATTTCTGTCTGTCAGCATGGCCTTTTCCTGCTCGGCATTCATTATTTTATCATTTTTAAAGAGAGTATAGACCGATTTCATGTCTTCTTTTTTAAATGCTGAGAGCATTTCTTTCATTAAAATTTCATATTCTTTTCCCATCTTTAACTGCCCGATTACTGCTTTCAGATGATAAGCTTTATTGATAGATTTCATTTGGTCTTCTACTTTTTCAAGCCCTGAAACGTTCTTTTTATTCTTAATGGCATTTTGAAGAAGCTCTATTTCATATAATTTTATTTCAGTCTGCGGGCACGGAAGAGCTTTCATGGAGATCAACGCGTACAATCCCTGTGAACTGGAATTATCCATTTTCTTTAAATCTGTTCCGTAATCAGCAAGGATCTTGTCCAGTTCTTTTGCTTCCGAAAGACTTAGCTGATCTGATAGTTTTTTATCCGTCTGATACATTTTCTGCATGGCCGCCATTTCAGCCGGATCCGTATAATTGATCTCCATCACAAAATGATCAGATTGTTCAAGAGCTTTCAATACTTTCGGTTTAATCTCAAAATCCTGACTGCACATGATATGGCAGGTTCCTGCTATATAAGACGGTTTTGTAAGTCCATTTCCGGAAACTTCCCAAAGTGTACTGTTTTCTGTGTCCTTGCTCTGGGCTTTTGTCGTCATAAAGGTTGCCGATAATAATGCTGCGAACCCAAGTTGTATTAAATTTTTCATATAGTTAAGTTTTTGTTTATCTGTTCTTTTAAACAGTAGGTAAGAGCGGTACAATAATCGTTACAGTTTTTTTTGAAAAATAAAAAAACCTCCTGAAAAAGGAGGCTTGTAAAATCTAAAATTATGATGATAACCAATTGGTTAGGATTGCTTTTTGTTATTCTGAAATTTTTTTACTTTCTGGTTTTGTCAGCTTTCTTTTTCTTAAAAAATATACCACTGTACCTAAGATTAATAATAAAGGCCATACCGTGATAAGTCCTACGGCAATTTTTTGGATCAGATAGAACCCTTCTACAAAGGCATTTTTAGCATCATATATAAAGTTGAATTTATATTTATTATCAATGTTGCGGGTATTGGTGATGGCTATTTCAGCGATGCGAAGTTTAGGTTCTTTAATATAAATATCTATCGTGCTGTATTTGATGCTGTCTGTAGTGTCCATGCTGGCGAGCTGCTGTAGATTTCCTTCCGCCATATTGTCGTTATCCAGCTTTACTTTGTCTTTATTGGCTTTCAGCTGATCGATATTTTCGCCTGTCTTTTTAACTCTTTTACCCTCCATTTCTGCATACTTAATGTTGGATGTTACATCTTCCGCATTGATTGTTCTTGAATTCAGAAACAGTTTTTTATCATTGATGAGCACAAGAAACTCACCCAGTCTTTCCGTCGGAACACGAACCTGCATGGTATTTTCTGTCTGGTATTTTTTGATGAGCATGGCATCATTATCGGAAGTATTATAAGTTTCCTCAGAAACTGTATTGCTATGAAGATTGCTGTGGCTAACGAATCCCCCAAGATCCTGAACCGTTTTTTCAATAGAAACCGTGGCGTCATAAACATCTTTCACTTCCATGTTCACATCTGCTGTTTTAATGAACTGTTTGTCTTTTACGGTCATCGTTGCTACGGAAGAAACACTGTCTGATTCCGCAATAGCTACAGCAGAATCTGCTGCATAATTTTCAGTAGTGGCAACTTCTCGTTTTTTACATGAATAAATGCTTAGTAAAAGAACTGCTGATAATGATAATTTAATGTAAGTCGTTTTCATAGCGTTGATTTTATTGTTTTGCTTAGGTCAAAGTTCTATCAGGATCCTTTGTAATATTTGAAAATCTCATGCAAAAAATTTGTAAAGAAATATTTTCATTTTAATTACCTGTAAATGAATATTTTGTAAAACAGGTTGCGCCCGGAAGGCTTGTTTTCGGAGCAATTTTTGCTTAACTTTTACAAATCAATCCACAAAACATTACTATGTCAAATACTTTTTCCAAAATCAGAAACGCAATAGAATTATTCAGATCAATAGATTTTGATCAACTGAGTGCTATTTCCCAAAAAGTTGATCTGCCAAAGCTGATGCAGAACTTTTCCAAACTGGATGATAAACAGCTGAGCGGAATGATGAAAATGCTGGATCCTAATAAGAAAAAACGGGAGCTTCCTCCTATCGATGGCGATTTTTATGATATTTACCATACGCTGACACCAGAGCAGCGTGAAATTCAGCTTAAAGTAAGAGCGTTTATGGAAAAAGAGGTAAAGCCTTTGGTTAATCATTACTGGCTCAGAGATGAATTCCCTTTCGAACTGATTCCGAAATTCCAGAAACTGAATATTTGTGGTGTTACTTATGAGGGATATGGCTGCCCGGGAATGCCTTTTCTAATGGAAGGGGTTATTGCAATGGAAATGGCTAGGATAGATGCTTCTATTGCTACATTTTTCGGTGTGCAGTCCGGATTGGCTATGGGATCTATTTACATCTGCGGATCAGAGGAGCAAAAGCAAAAGTGGCTTCCCCAGATGCAGAAATTTGAAAAAATCGGTGCTTTCGGGCTTACGGAACCAGAAGTGGGATCCGGAGCAGCAGGCGGTCTTACGGTAACTTGCAAGAAAACTCCTGAAGGCTGGATCCTCAATGGACAGAAAAAATGGATAGGGAATGCAACATTTGCTGATCTGATCATTATCTGGGCGAGAGATCTCGACAGTGGTGAAGTTAAAGGTTTTATCGTAGAAAAAGATAATCCCGGCTATTCAGTGGAAAAGATCAAAGGAAAAATGGCATTAAGGATTGTACAAAACGGGTTGATCACCTTAACAAATTGTCTCGTAACCGAGGAAAACCGTCTGCAGAATGCCAATTCATTTAAAGATACCGGAAAAGTTCTGCGTATGACCAGAGCAGGAGTAGCTTGGATGGCTACCGGCTGTGCAAGAGGTGCTTACGAAAGCGCATTACAATACACCAGAACCAGGGAACAGTTTGGAAAACCAATTGCTTCTTTCCAGATGATCCAGGGTCATTTGGTAGAAATGCTTTCTAATCTTACAGCGATGCAAACGATGGTTTTCAGGCTGTCAGAAATGCAGGATGAGGGGATTTTAAAGGACGAGCATGCATCACTGGCCAAAGTTTTCTGTACTTTGAGAACTAGGGATATTGTTTCCAGGGCTAGAGAAGTGATGGGTGGCAACGGAATTCTTCTTGAATACGATGTTGCAAGATTTGTAGCTGATGCAGAAGCTATCTATTCTTATGAAGGGACAAAAGAGATCAACTCCCTTATTGTAGGAAGGTCTATTACAGGATTCAGTGCATTTGTATAGGTTTTTAATGTGAATGGTGAATTGTTAATAGTGATTTTTTCGGCATGTATAAAACTGACAGCAAAGCTCATTGACTATTCACCATTCATCAATTAGTTCCTAACTAATCAAAGCCTTATACTTCTCCCTGTTATCAATAATCATCCAAAGATTAATCAGGAACAGAGCTCCTGCGATGGACATTCCCATGGTGGATTTGTCTATTGTAAACACGTGAAGCACAATTCCCACCATTACGGGTAAAATGACAATGGCTCCTAATGCTCTTGTTTTTGGAAAAATAAATAATAACCCGCCAACAACTTCTACGATTCCAACCAGAGGCATCAGCCAGTGAATTTCTCCAAATGCTGCAAAAAGTTTCATTTGCTCAGGGGTTGGCTTTTCCATTGGCATATAATTAAAGAATTTGTTTAATCCGGCATTGATAAACATAAGCCCGAAAAGAAGGGCAAGGATAAATTTTACGATTTTCATGATTGTCGATTTTATATCAAATTTAAATCAAAAATAGTATTCGTTTATTTATTTTAAGTAAAATTTGCAAAATATTTTGTTTTATTCCTTAAATAGTGATTTGTATACAAGTTGATTTATTTATATTTGTCATTCAAATCAAACTAAACAATCGTATTATGCTGAAAAATCTTCAAAAATTAGATCGTGAGAATCTAAAGAGAATTAATGGCGGCGGAAAACCTCCAATTTGTGATATCGGACCGGAAGGCTGTCCTTGCAAAATTCCACCGGGAGATCCTTGTTTAGGAGGCCCAGGCGGAGGTCCACCTCCCGATGAGTATGGGTACTGTCCAGACACACAGACTTATATTCTCTGCACACAGACATGTCCAAACGGAATGAGCCCTTACTGCGCTCTTATACTTTAAAATAACTGGCTGCCTTTACTTGAGGCAGCCCTTTTTATTACCATTTCTCATCATCAGTCCATTTCTTTCAGTGTGATATTTTTGGAAATCTTGTAGCTCTTCTTCTTTTTATTGGGCTTTTCTTCCTCTCCGAGCAGTTTGCCCCAAGGTTTTAAGCCGTCCACTCTTTCAAAAATAATTTTGATAATGGCAATTGCGGGAATACACAGGAACATTCCTGCAATTCCCCAAAGATGTTCTCCTAAAATAATTCCGATAAAAGAAAATAAAGCATTAATCTTTACTTTCGATCCTACCACAAACGGAAGCACAATGTTTCCATCGAGAATGTGTATGGCAATATATCCGATAGCTACATAAATGCAGGTAGAAGGCGTGCCGGTTGCAAAGGCGATAAAACATGAAATTAAAAGAGAAATACAGATACCCAGATAGGGAATTACATTTAGCAAGCCTGTTAAAACAGCGAGAAGTATAGCATATTTTACTCCTAAAATGGTAAGCAGGATGGAACAAAGAATAGAAACAATAAGAACTTGAAGACAGAGTCCGAAAATATATTTTTTCGTCATGACCCTGATTTCGGTAACCACTTCCTGCACGCTGCTTTTATGTTTTTCGTTAAAGACGGTTACAATGAAATTATTTAGAATTCTTCTGTAATTTAAAATAAAAATGAAAAACAAAGTAAAAAATACAATAAAGCCAAACCCGCTTGAAAATATTCCAAAGGTAAAACCGAGGATCACTCCGGATGAAGAAAGCAGTTTATTCAGTCCCTGATTGATATAATCAAGCTGCTCATCGATCTTAACGTTAAATGTTTTTGAGATCCAGTGTTGCAGATTGCTGAAAACAGTGGTCATCTGCTCTCTGAGGTGCGGAAGATCCTTGCTGAAGTCAGAAAGCTGTGATCCGAAAAAGTAAATAAGTCCGGCTAAAATGGCCAGCATGACAAACACTGAGGTCATCGTCGATATAGATCTCGGAAATCTTAATCTTTTTTCCATAAAAGTGGCTGCCGGAAGAAACAGCATAGCCATTAAAAAAGCAAGAAAAAAAGGAGCTAAAATGCTCTGTCCAAGTGCCAGCAAATACCCTAATCCAATAATGGAAATGACTACAAGCGTAAGATTGACAATGAAGGGAAGTTTAAGGAAATTCATAATTTTTCAAATCTGTACGATAAAAATAATAAAACCCTTCGAATTGAAATCTTCTTTTGGTTTAATTAACACAATTCTTTTAACAAAAGAAATGCCGGATTCATAGATGTGGTATGTCTTTCTGTAAATTTAAGCTTAATTAGCATTCCAATAGACCTATAAATCTTTTACCACACTCAATCTTTGGAACTCAGCCCATTTTAAAATCTTGAATTTTACTTAGCACAGAAATGAGAGTAAGCGCAAAAGTACTTTTACATCTTGGAACTTAAATAGGAAATAAAAAAACGCATTCCGGGATAATCCAAAATGCGCTTCCTTATTGAGAGTTGATATGTTAAAAATTACTTTTCGATAGCAAAATCAATAACTTCCTCCATTCTGTTTACATAATGTACGGTCAGGTCTTTAAGGTAGTCCTTTTTGATCTCTTCTACATCTTTTCTGTTAGCTTCACAGAGAATTACCTCTTTGACTCCTGCTCTGGTAGCAGCAAGAAGCTTTTCCTTGATTCCACCTACTGGAAGTACTTTTCCTCTTAATGTTATTTCTCCCGTCATGGCAAGATGAGGTTTTACTCTCTTGTTTTTGAATGAAGAAACCATTGAAGTCAGCATCGCAATACCGGCAGAAGGGCCATCCTTTGGTGTAGCACCTTCAGGAACGTGAACGTGGATGTTCTTCTTTTCAATATCCTCCTGGCTGATTCCCAGTTCGTCATGTTTTGCTTTAATATATTCTAATGCAATAGTTGCAGATTCCTTCATTACGGTTCCCAGGTTTCCGGTCATCGTAAGATTTCCTTTTCCGTTGCTTAAAATGCTTTCAATGTATAAAATATCGCCGCCTACACTTGTCCAGGCCAAACCTGTCACAACACCGGGAACCCCTGTGATTTCAGATAGACTTTTCGGTCTTGGAACGCCTAGGATCTCATCAACTTTTTCAATAGTGATTTTTGGATCGTACTCCTTTACAAGAGCTGTCTGAAGAGCTACCCATCTTGCAATGGAGGCAATTCTTTTTTCAAGCGTTCTTACCCCACTTTCTGAAGTGTGAGCTTCAATAATATGTTTAAGTTCAGGATTGCCCAGTTTGAATGATTTCGTATCCAGACCGTTTTCTTCCTGTTGTTTTTTTATTAAATGCCTTTTAGCAATTTCTACTTTTTCTTCCAGAGTATAGCCTGCGATCTGAATAATTTCCGTTCTGTCCAGAAGCGGGGTCTGAATCGTGGATAATGAATTGGCTGTTGCGATAAACATTACTTTAGATAAATCATATCCCATTTCCAGGAAATTATCATAAAAAGCTTTGTTCTGCTCAGGATCAAGCACTTCCAAAAGAGCAGAACTTGGATCTCCGTGAAGACCTTGTGCGATCTTATCAATCTCATCCAGAACGATCACAGGATTCGAGGTTCCTGATTTCTTGATAGACTGCAGGATTCTTCCCGCCATAGCACCAATATATGTTTTTCTGTGCCCGCGGATTTCACTTTCGTCATGAAGTCCGCCCAGAGATAACCTTACATATTTTCTGCCCAAAGCATCAGCTACAGATTTTCCAAGCGACGTTTTTCCTACTCCCGGAGGTCCTACCAGTAATAGAATAGGGGATTTCATGTTGTTTTTCAATTTCAAAACAGCCATATGTTCCAAAATTCTCTTCTTGATATCTTCCAATCCGAAATGAGCCTTATCCAGGATTTTTTCAGCTTTGGCAATATCAAAAACATCCTTTGTATACGTTTCCCATGGAAGATCTGTAAAGAAATCCAGATAATTTCTCTGAACATTATAATCCGGGGCGTTCGGGTTCTGACGCTGCAGCCTATTGATCTCCTTCTGGAAATGATCTTCCACTTCCTGATTCCATTTTTTACTCTTTGCTTTGTTTAGTAGATCTTCCACATCACTTTCCGGCCCGCCTCCCAGTTCGTCCTGTATCGTTCTGATCTGCTGGTTCAGGAAATATTCCCTCTGCTGCTTATCAAGATCTTTGGATGTTTTTTGGTGGATTTGATTTCTCAGTTCCAGTTTTCTGAAGTCTTCATGCATCATTTCATAGCACTTGTTGGCTCTTTCAACTACATTTTTCTCCTCAAGCAGTTTCTGCTTTTCTCCGGAAGGAAAATTGGAATTGGTGCAGATGAAATTAAGAAGATCATCATTATTATTGATATTCTTAATCGCAAAATTAGCAGCATTTGGAATATTCGGATCCAGTTCAATGATCTTTAAAGCAAGATCTTTGATATTTTCCAGCAGAGCGTCATATTCTTCCCTGTTTTTAGGTTTTGAATCTTTTAACTTTGTAATTTCTGCTTTGAAATAAGGTTTGTTTTCTACAATCTTTTTGATCTTAAACCTGTGAAACCCTTTAGTAATAGCTGTAATATTGCCTTCAGGAAGCTTGATGATCTTAATGATCTTTGCAAGTGTACCTGTCTGGTATATGTCCTTCTCCGCCGGCTGTTCCAGATCTGAGTTTTTCTGGCTTACAATACCGATGAAGTCTCCATTCTTCTGTGCCTCTTCCAGAAGCTGTATTGATGTTTTCCTTCCCGCAGTAATAGGAATTACCACATTGGGAAACATCACCATGTTTCTTACCGGAAGTATAGGGAATATTTTCTGTTCGGAATTTTTATCAGTCTCCGAAAAATCGGAAAGGTTGATCTCTTCAGTTACAATATCAAATCCATCGCTGATCATTTCTTCTAAACTTATATCTTCAAATTCTGTCATAGTTCATCAAATGACAAATTGTCATCTTCGTTTTAAATCGTTAAAATGAAATTTTACAATATGCGCTGAAAACGTGCAGCGTATTATAGTTCTCTAAAATGCACAATACCTATGCCATTTGTTTTTTGCTTAAAAATATGGTCAAAATTTCCTTTTTTTAATAATCTTGCATTTAAAAAGCAAATTAAAGGCCTTAGGCTTCTCTAATTTCTTAAAAATGTGTATTTTCGCAAACTGATAAAAAACTATAATATATAAAATGGCAATTTTAGGACAGATTAGGAGTAAGCCTTGGCTTTTGATGGGAGTGATCGCATTGGCGCTTTTAGCGTTTCTTGTAAACCCCGAAAGTATTGACAAGGTTTTTGGAAAAAATCCTGATGTTTTAGGAAAAGTAAACGGTGAGAAAGTCACCCGCGAAGAGTTCAATGATCAGCTTTTCGTACTGCAGCAGCAGGCTGAACAGCAAGGCCGTCCAAAAACGGGACTTGAAGAGCAGGCTTGGCAGTTACTTGTACAATCTAAACTTATCAAGCAGCAGTTTGAGAAATTGGGCTTTGAAATGACCGATGATTATTTCTGGAATCAAATCCAGTATGATCAGATGTTTGCCCAGCAACAGCAGTTCTTTGATGAGAAAGGTAATTTTAAAACTCAAGAACTTAAAAAAGAAATTGAAACTTTAAAGAACACCAATCCCGAAGGTTACAACCAGTGGTTGAAAACTAGAAAAACAGTAGAATACAGACTGATGGCAAGACAGGTGTTTACTAATATTTCAGCTGGTATTACTACCGGGAAGAAGGAGGCAGAAGAGCTTATGAAGCAGAGAGATCAGCTGGCTGATATTGATTTTGTAAAGATTGACTATGCAGCATATCTTCAGAAAACAAAGATCAATGTTACTACTGCAGACCTTGCCGGCTATATCAAGGAGCATCCTGTAATGTTCAAAGCTGAGCCTAGCAGAAATATCGGTATCGTATATTTTCCATCTACTCCAAGTGCAGCAGATGATGCGGCAGCTCAGAAAGAAATCAATAAACTTTTCTCAGGAGGAACAGATGCTAGCGGAGGTACAGAAAACTTCCAGAATACAAAAAATGACTCCATGTTTGTAATGGCGAATTCAGATATGCCGTTTAATAATCAGTATTCAAAGCCTAACCAATTGCCACAGGCTATTCAGGGGCAGATTGCAACAGCTGCTATTGGACAGACTTTCGGACCTTATAAAGAACAGAACTTATATGTAGTTTCTAAACTTTTGGATAAAAAGACTTCAGACTCTACATTATCAAGACATATCCTTATTGCTTTCAAAGGAAGCCCTGCAGGAGAAGGCGTTACTAGATCCAAAGAGCAGGCTAAAAAATTAGCAGACTCTATCGGAGCTATTGTAAAGGCGACGCCAGCTAAATTTACTGAATTTCTTAAACTTTCAAACGACCCGAATTCTGCAGCTCAAGGAGGAAGCTTAGGATGGACGACTCCGGAAACACCTTTCGTTCCTGAATTCCTTACTTATTTGGCTAATAACCCTAAAGGGGCTACTGGCGTTGTGGAAACACAGTTTGGATACCATATCATCAATATTGAAGATAAAAAGGCAGGGTCAATGAGCTATAAAGTAGCCAACCTTGTAAAAGAAGTGAAGCCTTCAGAAGCTACAGAAGCTGATTCTGATAAAAAAGCAAGAAAATTTATTCAGCAGGTACAAGGAAAATCTTTCAACGACTTCGTGAATATTGCTAAAAAAGGAAACTACAAGTTCTCTAACCCTAAAATGGCTAAAAGATTTGACGGACAGCTTCAAGGATTGGGTACCGATAAAGACGGAGAGATCTTAGGATGGGCTTTCGATAAGAAAAGAACTAAAGGAGATACAGAACTCTTCACTGTAGAAGGGACTGGAGATAAAATTGTAGTATACCTTAACGGAAAACAGGAAGCAGGTCTTGCAGATCCTGAATCGGTAAGAGAACAGATAGAAACTGTCGTTAAAAATAAAATGGCAGCAAAACAAATCTCTGATAAAATTGCAGGAGCTAAAGCTTCAAACTTAGATCAGATTGCTAAAATGTTTGCTTCCACGAAGCAGGCAGCTCAGGTAAATATGCTTAATCCTTCAGTAGCGGGTTCTATGGAGCCTAAAGTTGCAGGTGCAGCCTTCGGTATTGCGAAAGGAAAACTTTCTAACCCTATCGAAGGTGGAACAGGAGTATATGTACTGATCAAAAAGTCAGAGACCGTAAACAAGCAGCCGGGTGACCTTAAGCAGTTTACAGAATCTGTTAACCAGAGAAATGCAGGAATGTTCGGACAGGCTTGGATGAAGAGCCTTCAGGATAATGCAGATATCAAAGATTACAGAATCGAGATCTGGAACAAGCTGGGAAATCAGCAACAGTAAGAAATTAATTTTTACAGATATAAAAGCGGCAGAGTTTTCTGCCGCTTTTTTGTATTTAACGCAGAATAATAAAGAAAAAGATTAATTTAAAATGTACTATATTTGCTCATTAGAAAAAATTTAGCAAGTGAAGTTCAGTAAAGAATTAAAAGCTGGTGTAATCGCACTTTTGGCTATAGTAGGTTTTGTGTTGTTGTTTCAATTCATGAAAGGTAGAAGTCTATTTACTACCGATAATATATTTTACGCGAAATACGATAACGTGGAGGGGCTGGCACAGTCTTCTGCGGTTTCCATCAATGGTCTGAAAGTAGGACAGGTTGACAAGATCATTCCTAGAACAGCAAAAGATGGCAAGATCAGTTTTGTTGTAAAAATTACGGTAGATAACAATTTTGAGTTTTCCAAAAATTCAACCCTTGAAATCTTTGAACCCGGATTGATGTCCGGAAAGGAAATGAGGGTAAACCTTATGTATGGTGGTCCAACAGCAAAAGATGGAGATACGCTACTGGGTGCTTTCAAACTCGGAACATTGGGAAGTCTTTCTTCTCAGGTGGGTCCGGTGAAAGATCAGCTGCAAAATGTTTTACATCGTGTAGACTCTCTAATGGCTAATGCTAATCAATTGGTTGATGGGCAGAACAGAGCTGAAATTAAGGCGTTACTTGCCAATCTTAATAAGACAGTAGGTGCTTTGCAGACTACAGCAGGAAGTGTAAACACCCTTGTAGGACATAATGATCCTAAGCTTCAGAAAGTATTGGATGATGCAGCTGTTACGATGCAAAGTGGAAAAGTAACTTTGGATAAATATGGTAATCTTGCAGAAAGTATTGATACTAAAAGACTGAATGCTACGATTGCCAATTTAGATGCTACCGTGGGAAAACTTAATCAGGTGATTGCAGGAGTTGATAACGGACAAGGAAGCTTAGGAAAGCTAATGAAGGATGATCAGTTGTACAATAACCTAAATTCTGCTTCCACAAACCTGAATTCATTGATTGAAGACATGAAAGCAAACCCTAAGAGATACATTAATTTCTCGGTTTTCGGTAAGAATAATAAAGACTAATCACCTTATGCAGTACATCGATAACATCATTTTTCTGATCTTATTAGTTGCGGGATTTGGGCTCTTTGCTAAAAGCCTGCAAAAGATTTACAGAAATATCAAATTAGGAAGAGAGATCAATAGAAGCGACAGGAAGCCCGAACGCTGGGAAACCATGGCCACAGTGGCAATGGGCCAGAGTAAAATGGGAAAACGTCCTGTAGCGGGTATTCTTCACCTTTTTGTATATGTAGGTTTTGTTATTATCAATATTGAACTGGTAGAAATTATTGTTGACGGAATTTTTGGAACCCACAGATTCCTGGCTTCCATTCTTGGAGATACTTTCTACAATTTTTTTACAGCAACATTAGAGATACTGGCTCTTTTAGTCATAATCGGGGTTGTTATTTTCTTTATCAGAAGAAACTTCTATGGCGTTAAAAGGCTTAATATGAAAGAGCTTTTTGGTTGGCCTAAAAATGATGCCAACTGGATTCTAATCATAGAATTTGCTCTGATGGTGGCTTTCTTTAGCATGAATGCTTCAGAATCTGTTTTACAGGCTAGAAACACAGAAGGTTTTCATCATATTGGTTCTTTTCCAATTAGTGAGATGCTTTTTGTTCCATTTTTAAATATATTTAGCTTTGACAGCGGATTCTTGGTTTTTATTGAAAGAGGGGCATGGTGGTTCCATTTTGTAGGGATTCTTTTCTTCATGAACTACCTTTACTACTCTAAGCATTTACACATTCTTCTTGCATTTCCAAGTACCTGGTTTGCCAACCTTGATAAAAAAGGGAAATTCAATAATCTTGATTCTGTAACCAAAGAGATCAAATTAATGATGGATCCTAATGCCGACCCTTATGCAGCTCCGGCTGAAGGGGCTGAAGCAGATGTTCCTTCTAAATTTGGAGCAGAGGATATATTTGACCTTAATCAGGTACAGTTACTTAATGCATATTCTTGTACAGAATGTGGAAGATGTACTTCGGTATGTCCTGCCAACATTACAGGTAAAAAACTTTCTCCGAGACTGATCCTTATGAAAACAAGAGACAGGCTGGAAGAAGTGGGTAGAAATATCGACAAAAACGGAAAATTCGAAGACGATGGCAAGAAGCTTCTGAATGATTATATCACAAAAGAAGAGCTTTGGGCATGTACTACATGTAATGCATGTACGGAAGCTTGCCCTATATTGCTGGATCCACTTTCTATTATCTTTGAAATGAGAAGATTCCTCGTAATGGAGCAGTCCGCTGCGCCTCAGGAACTGAATCTTATGATGACGAATGTAGAAAACAATGCAGCTCCCTGGCAGTATAACCAGGCAGACCGTCTGAACTGGGCAAATGAAAATTAAGGTAACAATGTAAAATAATGTAACAATGTAGCAATCATTGGTAAACTGGTACATTGACATATTGGTAAATTTGAGAAAATGGATTTCAATATAAAAACAATGGCAGAATATGCTGCCGAAGGAAAAGCCCCGGAAGTTTTATTTTGGGTTGGATGTGCCGGAAGTTTTGACGACCGCGCCAAAAAAATTACAAAAGCATTTTGCAAGATATTAAATAAAATAGGTGTTGAATTTGCTGTTCTTGGACAGGAAGAAAGCTGTACCGGAGATCCTGCAAAAAGAGCTGGAAACGAATTTGTTTTCCAGATGATGGCTCTTACCAACATTGAGGTTCTGAATGCTTACGAAGTAAAAAAAATTGTAACGGCCTGCCCTCACTGCTTCAATACCCTTAAAAATGAATATCCAAGCTTAGGAGGACATTTCGATGTAGTACACCATACCCAGTTCCTGAAGACATTAATGGAAGAAGGACGACTGAAGATTGAAGGAGGAGCTTTCAGAGGGAAAAAGATTACTTTCCATGATCCATGCTACTTGGGAAGAGCCAACGATGAGTACGAAGCTCCAAGAATGCTTCTGGAGAAGCTGGATGCTGAGCTTGTTGAAATGAAACGTTGCAAAACTAATGGCCTATGCTGTGGAGCAGGAGGTGCGCAGATGTTTAAAGAGCCTGAAAAAGGAAATAAAGACATCAACATAGAAAGAACGGAAGAAGCGTTATCTTTCGAGCCTAAAGTGATTGCAACCGGCTGTCCTTTCTGTAACACGATGATGACAGACGGCGTAAAACATTTTAACAAAAATGAAGAAGTAGCTGTAAAAGATATTGTAGAACTTCTTGCAGAAGCAGAGGATCTGTAATAACTACATTAAAAATATGCAAAAACTCAGGCTCATGCTTGGGTTTTTCTTTATTACAAACTCAGGAATATTTATTAATTTTATACTTTAAAATGAAAGGATATGAAAATTGAAGAATCCAGTATAGTAGAAACCAACGACTACAGAGTCATTATATACCCCGCATCCAGACCTTTTGAAACCAAAGAGGCCAAAGTAATTACCGAAAAACTATTTGACTTTCTGGCAACCTGGGCCGCACACGGAAAACCGCTAGATTCATCTTTTAAGATCGAAAAAAATCAGTTTATCATCATATGTGTGGATGAAGAGAAGGAAATGGCGTCAGGGTGTAGTATTGATGCTCTAGGGAAGATTATGCGCGAAATTGATGAAGAGTACAACCTGGGACTTTTTGACAGAATGAAAGCCAGCTTTGTGGAAAACGGAGAAGTGAAAACCCTTAAACTTTTAGATTTTAAAAATAAAATAAGAAGCGAGGAATTATCAAAAGACATAGAGGTATTCGATTTTTCTAAAAATACGTACCTGGAATTTTTGAGTAACTTTTTGCTGCCTTTCAATAAAAGTTGGGCATCTTCAATAAAATAATTGCTGTTTTTGAGATTGTTTAATACGATTAAACAATCTCATTAATTTTGGATGGATTATCGGAAAAAGGTTGCTGTTGAATTCCAATTTGGAAAAGCCTTTCAGGAATGTCCATTTCATCAAAAACTGAAGTCGGTAATTTTTCTTTTATAAAGACTGCACACATGCTATTTTTTGGATGGTAAAGATAGACGTGGTTTTCTTTTCCAATACCATCTAATATCGCCTGGAAAACTTCATAACGGATATTTTGTGGATTGTATGCGTAATCATGCCAGACTACAATAGAATGGTCGTGAACCAAATGTTCAAAAACTTTTTTGGTGTCATTCAAAACCATTTCATAGCTGTGGTCTCCATCAATAAAGATTAAATCATATTTCTTACGAAGCGAGCTGAAATCGAAGCTTTTAGTGTTTGCTTCTAAATGAAGAATGCTTGAATTTTTGTTCGAAAGTATTCCGTGTTGTTCTGCATATTTGGGATTCCATCCCATCTCCTTCATCTCCTCTTTAGATAAATTAATAGTGGTACAATCGGTAATCTGCCGGGCAACATTGTGTACACTCTCTCCACGCCAGGTCCCTATTTCTATATATGAATTCACCTCTTTTCTTGCTGCAATCGTGGCAAGAAGTTGTAAATCTGTAATTAACGAACTACCATCCAGCAAAAAGCTTTCTATAGATTCTACCACATCATTATTCAGATCTTTTATGTCAATTTGCGGTAAAGCTTTGAGCTGAGGATAATATTTCCTGAATTTGTTTTCAGCCTCACTTCTACTGTTTACAATCAGGTTAATTATGCTCGGATTTTTGAGAATTATTCTGATAAAAGATAGAAATTTATTAATTTTAAGCATTATTTTGAAAGTTCAGTTGATTTGGATTTTCACAAAGATACATTTAAATAAATTTTGGAAAGAAAAAAAATACTCTTTATCTCCTCCTGGTTTCCCAATAAAATAGAGCCTACCAATGGAAATTTTGTGCAACGTCATGCCGAAGCGGTGGCCAAAATTCACGACGTTGAAATCCTGCATGCCATTGGTGATTTTAATCAAAAACAAAAATATTTGGTGGATGATCAGTTGATCAATGGTATCAGAACCTATATTGTTTATTACAGGAATTCAAAAAATCCGGCTCAGAATTTTTTACGGAGAATGACGGCTTATAAAAGAGGATTTTACGAATTGCAGAGACCAGATCTGATCCATGCCAACGTGATGCACAATTCTATGCTTTTTGCGGTGTATCTTAAGAAAAAATTTAAAATACCATTTGTAATTACCGAACACTGGACGGCTTTGAGAAAAGTTAATAAGGACCGGACTCCTTTTATTACAAAATTTATTGCAAAACTTATTGGAAATACAGCAGATTATGTTCTCCCTGTAAGCCATGATTTAGAAAAAGGGTTAAAAGAAATTGGGATAAAGACTGCCGTAAAAGTGATCCCAAATGTTGTCAATACGGATCTTTTTAAACCAGCAGGAAAATCAAATTCGGACTTTACATTTATTCATGTTTCCAATTTGATTCCCAGAAAAAATGCGGATAAAATATTAAAGGTTGCATTACAACTACTCTCAGAAGGATATCAGTTTAATCTGCAGTTGGGTGGTGATGGGGATGTAGATCAATTAAAAGAAGCGGTAAAGAAGGCAAACGCTGAAGAAAGAATAGAAATTTTTGGAATACAAACGATAGCTCAGGTGGCGGAACGGATGCAGAGATCAGATTGTTTTATCCTTTTTAGTGATGATGAAAATCAACCTTGTGTCATTGCGGAGGCCTTTGCATGCGGTTTGAAAGTGATCTCCACAAATGTCGGCGGGATCGGTGAGTTTTTCCCTGAAAATGCAGGCATATTACTTCCGAAAGTAGATGAACAACAATTGTTTTCGGCAATGCGGACGAGTTTGGAAAGGACAAAATATGATGCCGCATCTTCTATTTCTCAATATGCAAGAGCTACTTTTTCCCAGGAAATTATTGCACAGGAATTTTCTGAAGTTTACCAAATAGTTTCTAAAAACTTAAATTCATGAAAAGCCTGAAAGACTTTCTGAGGAGCTTCTTTAATAATAATGGACATTACGTTTTTTTATCTTTTCTGATTGCCAAAATTTGTGGCTTTATTGGGACTTTGTTAGTAATTAGATTACTTCCTGAAAATGAATTTGGGGTTTTAAGTATTGTTATTTCTGTACTTACAATCTTTCTACCTTTCACAGGCTTTGGAAGCGGACAAAGCCTCATGAGATTTGGATCTATTTCATCTGATGATGAAGAAAAACGGAAAATTTCTTCCTATTTTTTTTTCAAAGGAATACTATTCGAAATTCTATTAATCATTTTATTTTTAAGTATCTCCATTTTTTATTTTAAGAAATACGATGATATTTTTATCATCTTTATTTTTTGTGCCGTGAGACTTGGTGGATTTTATTTTGTAAACCATATTCAGTCATTTTACAGGATTACAGCGAAGAATCAAACGTTTGCAAAAATCAATAATGTGGTCAATATCGGTGGGTTACTTTTAATTCTGGTTCTGACTTATTTCTTTAAATTTTACGGTTACCTCATTGCCATTGCCATTACACCTTATCTTTCATTATTTTGGCTTAAAAAAGATATTTATTCATTTCACCAGTTTATTCCTGAAAATTATAAAGAAATGTGGAAATATGGTGCATTTACAGCTGCAACATCTCTTATTTCTGACACGCTGTTTTCACTGGATATTCTTTTACTTGGTTTTTTAATGAATGAAAGTGCTGTTGCAAATTACCGCGTTGCCATCCTGATACCTTCCAATATCACTTTTTTAGCGATTAGTTTTTTGCAAAGTGATTTTCCATTGCTTTCAAAAAATTATAAGAATAAAGCGTTTTTAAGATCCTATGTAATCAATTTTCACAAAGTATTCATCCCTATTTGTATCGGAATATTTGTTTTCTTTATTTTTTTTAGTCGTTATATCTTAAAATATTTTTTTGGATCTGCCTATATTGATAACTCGGAGTTACTCATGATTTTATTAATAGGATTTAATGTAGGAATGCTGACCAGGAATCTTTACGGGAATCTTCTTCCGGCTGTAGGAAAAATTGAAATTAATACCTGGGTGGGCCTAGCTTCGCTCATCTTTCTTGGAGGGACCGCTTATCTATTAATTCCGGTCTATGGTGTTATAGGGATGGGGATTGCTATGACATCGACGATATTGATAGCAGGATTTGCGTACCTTATTTTTTTCTTTTTGTACCTGAGGAAACTTCCGTAATTATAAATCTTTGTTACCTTTGTCTTATGAAGAATTCAGTTTTTGGAATATTATCTTTACTTTTTGTAACACTCAGTTGCGGCAGCGATGACGATTCCTTACAAAGAATTGATCAGACCTTGAATATCTATATGCAAAACAAAGCCGGACAAGATCTGTTAAATGCTAAAAAGGCAGGATCCTACAC
Source organism: Chryseobacterium sp. W4I1 (assembly GCF_030816115.1). Classification (NCBI taxonomy): domain Bacteria; kingdom Pseudomonadati; phylum Bacteroidota; class Flavobacteriia; order Flavobacteriales; family Weeksellaceae; genus Chryseobacterium; species Chryseobacterium sp. W4I1. The sequence goes on along the minus strand of NZ_JAUSXQ010000001.1, from coordinate 3,667,424 downwards.
TACTTTTTCAGTGAATGATAATAATGGGACAACAGATATTGCACCAGTAGCCATTCCGCTTAAAATGACCACAGATTCTTTATTTTATTTTGAATATTTAAGTGGTGCTAAAAGAATTATAAAGGACTCTATCAGCCCTGAAAACAAAACATACCAGTCGAAAATGACTTTCTCACTTAGCAGAACTGTGAATAATCAGGTGGTTCCCGTTACTGATGTGATGGAAATTTATTACCGCTGGACGCCCTCACTATTTCAGGTTTCGGAAGTCCGTTACAATAATGAGGTTGTATTTTCCAAAGCTGCGGATGCACCCAATGCTATAAATACCTTTACTATCATAAAATAATTTAAATTTGCAAAACTGTTAGCTTAGGATTTAAGTTTAACATCTAATATTTAACATCTCAATAAAATGTTACAAGTCAATTTTTTACGCGACAATAAAGAACGCGTTTTAGAAGGTCTTCAAAAAAGACAATTCAAGAATCTTGGGTTGGTAGACGATGCGATCGCTGCTGACGACGAAAGAAAAAGAATCCAGTTTGAACTAGATTCCCAGCTTTCCGAGATCAACAAAATCTCCAAAGAAATCGGACTTTTGATGAAGGAAGGAAAGAAAGAAGAAGCGGAGTCCTCAAAATCTAAAACAGCACAATTCAAGGAGTCGAGTAAAGAACTGCAGTCCCAATTGGATGTAACAGAGAAAACTTTGCTGGATATTTTATACCAGATCCCCAACATTCCTTATGAATTGGTGAAAAGTGGAGTTTCTGCAGAAGATAACGAAAATATTTTTCAGTCTCATACCGTGGAAGGCCTTGGAGAAGGTGCCATTCCGCACTGGGAACTAGCCAAAAAATATAACCTGATTGATTTTGAACTTGGAGTGAAAATTGCCGGTGCCGGTTTCCCTGTTTATCTGGGTAAAGGAGCAAGACTTCAGAGAGCTTTGGTTCAGTATTTCTTAGATAAGAATGTTGAAAAAGGATATATGGAGGTGAACCCTCCTCACGTTGTGAATGAAGCTTCAGGCTACGGTACAGGACAACTTCCGGATAAGGAAGGGCAGATGTATCATGTGGGAGCAGATGACCTGTATTTAATTCCTACAGCAGAAGTTCCGGTAACCAACCTTTACCGTGATGTATTGCTTGAAGAAAAAGATCTTCCGATCAAAAATACAGCATTCTCTCAGTGCTACAGAAGAGAAGCGGGTAGCTACGGAGCACATGTAAGAGGTCTGAACCGTCTTCACCAGTTTGAAAAGGTAGAGATCGTAAGACTTGAAAAGCCTGAAAATTCTTATGCTGTTTTAGAAGAAATGGTAGAGCATATCAAAGAGATCTTAACTGATCTTGAACTTCCGTTCAGAGTATTGAGACTTTGCGGTGGAGATACAGGTTTTGCGGCAGCCATGACGTATGATTTTGAAGTATGGAGTGCAGCGCAAGAAATGTGGCTGGAGGTAAGCTCTGTTTCTAATTTTGAGACCTTTCAGTCTAACCGTCTGAAATGCCGTTACAAAACAGAAGGAAAGTCTCAGCTGGTGCATACCTTAAACGGTTCAGCAATGGCTCTTCCAAGAATTATGGCTGCATTACTGGAAAATAATCAGACAGAAGAAGGAATCAGAATTCCTAAGAAGATTGCTGAATATGCAAGATTCGATCTGATCAGCTAGAAAATGAATAAGCAATAATAAATAATCCCCTTTCAGTTTTGGAAGGGGATTTTCTATTGTATTTTTATCGTTAACAATATATTATTCAGTAGTGATAACTACTTTTTTATCTTTATTGACAAGATTTTTGTTGTCTATAAGGTCATTGGATCTTACCACGATCTGAATCGTTTTATTGTCAATCTGTTTTACGAAATCATGCTTTCCTTCAATATTTTTGATAGGTTTCTGAAATTTCAGGGTGTTGGTAAATGTAAGGTTGAACATTCTCAGCATTCCAACCATTCCTGAGGCCATTTGTTTTCCGTAGGCTTCTACAGAATCACTTTTAGTCTGCGGAACTTTGTTTTCTGTGGTATCTTTTTCTTCCAGCATCTTCAGGATACCATCAGAATTAAATTTATCCGTATTAATCGTTAAAGATTTTCCGTTCCACACGGCAATATCCTGCAGAGGTATTTTCTTTAAACGCTTATCACTGGCCAAAAGCTGAGTGATCTCAGAAGGCATCAGCTTATCATATTTCAAGGAAAGACCAATAATTTCGTTCTTGTCCTTATCTACTTTCATGTAGACCTTTTTCAGCACTTTCACCGAATCTTCATTAAGGGTTACTTTTCCGTGCTTCTGAACATTGTAGAGACTTGTCCAATCAGTTGGGAGCTTATCAAGATCGTTCAGCTTTTTCGGATCTTGCCCCATCATGCTCATCATTCCCATTACACTTTTGTCCATCAGGATATTAGACTGCATACTGGTTGCAGCGTCTTTATAATACGTAGTTTCCGTATTGATAGAGCAGGACTGGAGTGCACCAAAAAGAATGGCGACCCATAGAAATTTCATATATTTTATCATTGTGAGAATTTTTATTGTTCCATTTAATATTACAAAACAAATACCAATAAAAAAACTGCTGGAATTCAGCAGTTTTTGTTCTATTATTGTATCGGTTTATTTTCCTTCAAAATTTTCGACGGTAATGATACTGGCTTGATTTCCGAGTACTCTTGGATAAGCCAAAGTCTTTAGCTCAGGTCTGTAAAGTAAGGCTTGATTATAAGGATAACCATCTCCGAAATATGGGTCCTTGCCTGTAGCCTTAGCAAGAGATGCAAGTGGTCTACCACTATTGTTTTCAAAATTGATAGCAGAGAAGTTTAACAATGACCCTGCTTTAAATATATAATTCCCTTTTATATTAACAATTCCTAAAGAGTGCATTTCCAGTTCAGCAGTTCTTTCACTGTTTAGTTTTGTTACAGACTCTATTTTTCCTGTAGCAGTATTTATAGCTACTATCCTAGGATCTCCGGCTTTATAATAAGTTTCGGTAATCATCATAGTTCCCATAGGAGATTTTACATTTCTTGTACCAGCATCCAGTTTGCTTTCTGTAAAAATGTAAATTTTATCTCCACTTACATAAGTATAAGGGATAAAGACATCTGCTATTTTACTGCCATCGTTGTATGGTGCTACCACTTCATTAGCAATGATTTTTCCTTCATTAATATCATACAGCATTAAATTTTCGAAATTACTGGCATTAAACTTTACCGTTTTAGGAGTGCTGTTAAATGCAATTAGATAATCTTTATCACCAATAGATACAGCTGTTTCACTAATGATCTTCATTTTTTCTGTAAAGAATTTTTCTTCCTGTGCTGAAGCAGTAACAAAAAGAAGTGATGCATTTTGATTCACAGACCTTAGCAATCCTATATTTCCTGAATTAGTCACAAAAAATTCAGTATCTGAGCTTCCTGCTTCTCCGGTAACCTCTTTATTCCATACAGATTTCAGGCTTCCGGTATCAATGACATGGATGCTTATCTTTACAGGCTCTTTTCTAGGGGAGTGTTGGTAGAAGACAACAGCACCATATCTGCCATTCTCAGATTTTTCGAAATAGGTAGTTCCTGACTTCATTGTAGATTCGATAGGGTAAGAAACAAGCAACTCATTAGTAAATGTTTCTGTGGTTTTATCGAAAATAATTTTATAAATGTCTTTCTTTTTTACTTTTCCGGCATAGGTTTCTGTAATAAAAACAATTTTATTTCCAGATTCAAAGCTTCCCAGATAATTAATAGGTGCGTACTTTTCTATTTGGGGCATTTCGTGGGAAAAAGTTTGCTTTAAATTGTTTGAATTATCAAACTTTCTTACGAATATTTTATTGTTGCTGCGGATGCTGTTTTCATTGATGCTGCTTTGCATGTAGTAACCATCATTACCGCCGGTAATTAATTTTACATCCTTTTCTTGAGTAGCGTCAAAATCAAACTTGTTTCCATACTTGTAATTACTCTGCGCAAAGGCTATGGAAGAGATACAAATAGCTAATGCTGTAAATGTTCTTAGTTTCATGATTCTATTTATAAATCTGGTTTTCTAATTGCTTTAATTCTGCTTTCTCATTGTAAGACAAATCCAGATCTACAAGTTTTTCCTGCATTTCATTAAGATACTTTTCTGCTTCCTTTTTGTTTTCAAGAGCAACATTCAGTCTTATTAAATTGAAATTAAGGAATTTGCCGATTTTAGCATTATAAGCAGCTTTTTTATCTTTATAATTAACTTTTTTCAGAGCTTGTTCCCAAATGTCTGTCCCTTTTTTCATATTGGCAAAAGCAATATTGTTATTAGTCTGATCAGAGTTAGCCTGTAACTTTCTTAAATTGGTTGTCACATAAATATGTGCTTTTTCTAAATCGTCAAATTCACCTTTATTTTTCACAAATTCCAGTTTTACCTGTTTGTTGAGTGTCTTATATCCGTAATTATCATTTAAGAAAGTATTAATTGCCTTAATATTGTTTCCAAGATATTTCTTTTCTTCTGCGGGCTTATTGATGTTATCAGAAGGTTGTGAAGATACAAAGACGAAGTCTTGAGAAATTGTTGTATTAATTTTCTCAGTTCCATTTTCTTTTACAACTATTTTTGTCGGTTGATTGGCGTAAGTCTGTCCCGCATTATCCTGAAAGTTTACTTTTTCCATTGTAACGTAAACATCTACATTAGGAGTTCCTTTTTTATAACCGTCAATCGAAATTTGAGAAGCTAAAACATTATTGTCTACAATAAAATAGTCATTCAGATAAGGTTCCCTGTATACCGGAGGAGTAGGTTTGGAATAAATAGGTTTAGAAGGAAGTTGAAGTTGCGGTTTTAGTCCTTTTTCCTGCATAGTAAGACGCTCTAAAAGACTCATTTTTTTAAATTCTGCTGATTCAATTGCAAATTTCTCTTTTGCTTTTATGATCTCTTCATTATAATCTTTAAGTGCCTGTTGATAGTTACTTTGGCTTTCTGCAATCGTATTGCTGAAATTAGCAAGAGCTTCCTGATGTTCTTTTTTAGATTGCTTTATTACATCTTCCTTAGTCAGATTATAAGGAGAGTTTACCGTAATATTATAAGTCCGGGAATTTTCGCTAATTGAAGTTTGTGGTGCTTTTAAAACACGAAAATCAACTGTTTCAGAATTAATGCTTTGTGCATTTAAACTGATTGCTGACATAAAAATAAGAGATAGTAAAATTTTTGTCATGATTATTTATTATATTAAGAATTCAAAGATAATATTTTTAAGTAAAAACTATAATTTGTTAATCTTTTATGTAAATGGATTTAAAATATAAATCAAAAGACGACTGATATTCAGTCGTCTTTTGATTATTCTGTGACAATAATGATTTTTTTGTCTGCGTTTTTTAATTTCATTTCTGGATCATACATTGCTTTCAGGTCATAATCAATCTTTATTGTTTTGCTATCGATTTGTTTCACCCAATCATGTTTTCCGGTAATGGATTTTATTTTGTTTTCAAATTTCAGTGTTGTTCCAATGCTTTTAAAGAACATGGTGACCATTCCCTCCACTTGGCTTGCTTCTTCTTTTGAAGTCTTGCTCCGTAGAGTTTCTTCAATGTTTTTAAGATTGAAATTGTCCGTATTGATCGTCAACGTTTTTCCGTCCCAGTTGTTGAAAATATTCTGATCCAGTGGAAGCTTTTCCTTTTTGTTGTAGCTGCTTAACATCTGATAGTCTGGCTGGGTAAAGTGCTCCATTTTTAGAGAAAAACCGGCTGGCTCGTTATTTTCTTTATTTGTTTTCATGAAGATGTTCTGCATGATCCGGATAGAATCTTTATCCTGAGTTTTCAGTTTTCCCTCCTTCTTTTCAATATCGTAAAGACTGGTCCAGACTGTTGGAAGTTTATCAAATTCTCCGAATTCTTTCTGCTGTTTCAGAGAATCTGGAGTCATAGATTTCATTTCAGAAATGAACTGTCTCATGTCAATATCAGTGACGGAAGTAGATGCAGCATCTGTATGGTATAAGATTTCAGAATTGATGGTACAGGATTGCAATACAAAAGCTGCTGCAATGAATAATAAAAGTAGTTTCATGGGGGTTGTTTAGTCTTGTATTAATGACAGTTTGCTGAACTGTGATCGTGTCCTTCAATGTGGCAATTGGCTCCGTTATGGTCTCTGGAAATAGTCATAGCTTCGGCCCTTGGAGAAATGTAAGGAATTCCCAACTCAAGACCTCTCAGGATAAACAAACCTCCTAAAATGATCATGATTACAGGGACGGCTTTTAAAACTTTTACCCTGAAAGCCTGATTCACGAGGTTTCCGGCCAAAACTACCGCAAACATGAATGGAAGTGTTCCCAACCCAAATAAAGCCATATATGAAGCTCCCTGCCATATCCCTCCGCTTGCCAGACTTGCTGTCAATGCCATATAAACCATTCCGCAAGGAAGAAAGCCATTAAGAACCCCTGTGGAAAATCTGGATCGGTAATCTGCTTTCTGCAATAATCTGCCTAAATTGGATTTTATAGAAAACAGGAATTTAGAAAGAAAAGGGATCTTGGAAGCAAAATCTTTTCCTCCAAATGAAAACAAAGCCATAATGATCAGAAGAACTCCGGCAATAATTGTAAGATACTGCTGAAATCCAGCCATCTCAAAACCTTCGCCTATAATACCAAGAATCGCTCCTAATAAAGAGTAGGTAAATATCCTGCCGAACTGGTAGGTAAGGTTTTGAAGATAAAAATTGGTGGCCTGTTTTTTGGTCAATCCCATCGATAAGGCAATAGGTCCGCACATCCCGATACAATGAAAGCCGGAAGCGAAGCCTAAAGCAATAGCCGATAAAATAAGTCCTATTTCCATATCACATCGTAATCCATTCTATAGTCTGTTTTGTCTTTCGTCCACATCAGTCTCAAGGTATAGTTTCCTACTTTCAATACCTGTGCAGGTATTAAAATCGACTGTTGTGCGTCAAGCTGTACAGATTTCTTGATGTCTAAATTCTGGTCTTCGGTTCTGTTTAAAACAAATTTTACCGTAGTATTAGAATTGTTATATTCTTTCGGAAAAGTGATCCTGATACCCTCTTTTTCCTGGCTGTATACTGGTTTTTCCTGAAGATCGTCTGCTTTTTGCTTAGCATCAATCACGTCCTGATACTTAAGCTCTTCTTCATAATAATTATCGGTTACCATTTCGGAATTCTTTTGCCCGTTCGGGAACAGAAACAACATGGATAATATAAAAATAATGAATGCAAATAATGCAATTACAACACCGTGTCCCCAACTAAAGTTTTTCATTTCTTCCGGATTTTTTATTTGATTTTGTAGTCATAAGCACCCTCTATGACTTTACATCACTTATAAACGTTGAATGATAGAGGTTGCTTGAAATTAAAATTGTAGTTTGAATGGTCCTTCAAAATAGGTCTGATAAGAATCTATAAGCTTCCCTTTCATATCATAAACTCCGATCGTTACATTCTGTTTTGAAAGTTTCATTTCATCTTCAGGAAAACTGATACTGATCGTTCCTTTGGAAATTTTATCTCTGTCTACCTGAATTTTGCTTGATCCACTGTAGATAATCTCTCCATGAGTAGGCTCGACAACTTTTATGGTAACAATCTTTTTATCGTTGGTTTTATTAAGGAACGTATAATTGTAAGTATTAATGATCTTTCCATCTCTTACGAAGAATGTACTTCCTGCCGGTTTAATGAATTTAGCCTCCATTTCGCCACGGCTGTTCAGAAGAAATCCTAAAAATCCAACCAGTAAAGCAAGAACGACTGCAAAACCTTTCATTCTACCTGTAAATTTAAACTGGGTGTGATTTTCGATCTCATTCTCAGAAGCATATCTTATCAGTCCTTTTGGAAGACCTACTTTTTCCATGACTTCATCACAAGCATCGATACAGGCTGTACAGTTAATACATTCCAACTGTTGTCCATCTCTGATGTCTATTCCCGTAGGACAAACAACCACGCACTGGTGACAGTCTATACAGTCTCCTTTTCCGGCAGCTTTACGGTCTTCGCCTTTTCTCCATTTTGCTCTGTTTTCTCCTCTTTTAAAATCATAGAAAACGTTAATTGTATCTTTATCAATCAGAACACCCTGTAATCTTCCGTAAGGACAAACCAAGGTACAAACCTGCTCTCTGAACCACGCAAATACAAAGTAAAATGCTGCTGAGAACAGAACCATTACAATAAAATTGGTAGGATGGGCAAACGGCCCTTCTGATATAATTCTGAAGATCTCTTTATAGCCAACGATATACATGAGCATAAAGTGAGTGATGATCAGGGAAATCACAACGTAAACACTCCATTTCAAGCTACGTTTCCAGATTTTTTCGCTGTTCCATTCCTGTCTGTCCAGCTTCATCTGCTTGTTTCGGTCACCTTCAATTAAGTATTCAATTTTACGGAAGATAGATTCCATAAAAATTGTCTGAGGGCATATCCACCCGCAGAAAATTCTTCCGAATGCAATCGTAAAAATGATAATAAAGATTAATGACGCAATAGCACCTAAAGTCAGGATAAAAAAGTCCTGTGGATAGAAAGGCTGTCCGAAGACGTAAAATTCTCTATCGATAACGTTGAATAAAAAGAACGGGTTACCATTGATTTTAAGGAATGGTACCGTAAAATAAATAATTAATAAAGCATAGCTTACAAGATTCCTGTAGTTGGTGTATTTCCCTTTTGGTTTTCTGGGGAATACCCATTTTCTCTTACCGGATTGCTCCATTGTCCCGATAGAATCTCTGTAAGTCTCAGGGTCCAGAACCTGTCCCTGTCCGCCGCGTACTTCTATTTCTTCTATATCTGACATTTTGTAATATATTTAAAAAAGAAAAAACATAATTCGTTACTATTTTTTTTAATAACAAATTATGTTTTTTTCATATGTTTCTAATTTTTTTAAAATTATTCTTTTTCCCAATGTGCTTCAGTTCCTTGAGGAGCAGCTCCTCCCTGAGCCGGTGTTACTGGTGCTTGTTCCTGATTGATATGATATACATAAGCTGCAATCTTTTCGATCTCTGCACCGGAAACTTCACCGTTTTTACCAAATGCTCTCATCGCAGGGTTGGTAGGAGAACCGTTCCAGTCCATGTGGAAAACATTTTTAAACAGAGTTTTCTCAGGCTGGTTGATCCAGAAGTTATCCGTAAGGTTTGGACCGATACCACCACTTCCGTCTTCTTTGTGACAAGATGCACAGTTGGTTTTGAATAACTCTTTACCTTCTGCGATATTGTCTGCAGAGTATTTTGCTGTTTCAATGGTTACAGGAGGCTGGTTCTTTTCATAATCTGCAATACTCGCCATCTGCTCTTTATATTCCTGCTCATATTCATTTAATGGATGTGCAAAATCTGTGAAAGCAAACGCTGCAATGTATATAATACAAAAAGCAGTCCCAAAATAGAATAATCCTACCCACCATTTTGGAAGTTGATTATCTAATTCCATAATCCCATCGAAACCATGATCAATAAGAATATCTTTTTCTTCTGTAGCAGACTGTTTTTTGAATGCACTGTCGTACATTCTTTTTAGGAAAGGAATTTTCTTTTCCGCTAAATAAGCTGCTTTTTCTTCCGGAGATAATTTTTTGAATTTATTGTTCTCAATTAAATCTCCAATAGCACTGTGGATATAGGCTAAAATAGCACTGATCACAACAGTTCCCCAGAAGTATGGTGAAGCTAGGAACGAGTAGCTCTGTACAAACAAATAATAAAAAACTATTAGAAGTCCAGTTATTATTAAGATGTTTACAACAACAGGTGTTCTTTGTTTCATAATAAATAGTTTAATTTTTTAAATTAAAGTCGTCTTCATCATCTCCCAGAGGTGCCTCTTCTTCTTCCTTATAATATTTTTTAGGCCTGCTAAATACATATATTATTAGGGCTACGAAGAACATCATAAAGAATATCAGCGCCAATGTTTGATACAAGCCTGCGTTTTCGGTATTGGATAATATATCTTTAAAGTTCTGAGGAATCATGTGAACCTTTTAATGTTTAGTTAGTACTTGCTGTTTTTATTTCTGTAGTCTTGATATCTGTACCTAGTCTCTGAAGATAAGAGATAAGAGCTACAATCTCTTTTTTCTCCAATTCTCCCTGAGGTTTCTTAGCATAAGCTACCTTAAGGTCATTAGCTTCAGAGAAGATATCTTTCACGATTTTCTTTGCCTGGTTGTCTGCCCATGTATTGGCAGAGTCTATTTCAGCTTTACTGTAAGGAACGTCAAATGCATTCTTCATCAGCTTCATTTTGTCAACCATTTTAGTTCTATCTAAGTTGGTAGCAATTAACCAAGGGTAACGAGGCATGATAGAACCCGCAGAGGTAGATCTTGGGTTGTACATGTGTTTGTAATGCCAAGAACTTGGGTTTTTACCTCCTTCTCTATGTAAATCCGGTCCTGTTCTCTTAGATCCCCATAAGAATGGTCTGTCATAGATAAACTCTCCCGCTTTAGAATATTGTCCGTTTTTACCGTTAAATCTCGTGATTTCATCCCTGAAAGGTCTGATCATCTGAGAGTGGCAAGCGTTACATCCTTCACGGATATAAAGATCTCTACCTTCCAGCTCCAATGGAGAATAAGGTTTTACTGCTGAAATCGTAGGTACACTCTTGTCTAGAGACAAAGTAGGTACAATTTCAATAACACTTCCTATAGATATAGTGATGAAAGATAGGATACCTAATAATACAGGCATTCTTTCTAACCAAAGGTGAGTTCCCTCTCCCTCTTTACGTTTTTTACCAATATTAGCAAGAGCAGGGGCTTCTGCCGGAACTTCTTTTTGGAAAGATCCTTTTCTTACCGTAGCAATAACGTTAATGATCATTAAAGTTGCTCCGGAAATATAGAAGAATCCTCCTAAGAATCTCATTTTGAAGTAAGGAATAATCGCAGTTACCGTATCAAGCCAGTTTTTGTACATCAAAGTACCGTCCGGGTTGAACTGCTTCCACATTAGACCTTGTGTGAATCCTGAAATATACATTGGAACTGCATAGAAAATAATTCCTAAAGTACCTAACCAGAAATGCCAGTTAGCTAATTTTACAGACCATATTTTTGTTCTCCACATGATAGGTACAAGGTAATAGATAACCCCGAATGCCATGAAACCATTCCATCCAAGAGCTCCTAAGTGAACGTGACCGATAACCCAGTCTGTAAAGTGACCAATTTTGTTGATGTTTTTAGTTGCTAAAAGCGGTCCTTCGAATGTTGCCATACCATAACAAGTAACAGCTACCACGAAGAATTTTAGAATAGGATTTTCTCTTACTTTATCCCATGCTCCTCTTAAAGTTAAAAGACCATTCAGCATTCCTCCCCATGAAGGGGCGATAAGCATAATAGAGAAACCTGTAGATACTGCCTGAACCCACGCTGGAAGTGCCGTATACTGAAGGTGGTGAGGACCAGCCCAGATGTATACAAAAATTAGTGACCAGAAGTGAATAATAGACAATTTATATGAGAAAACCGGTCTGTCTGCAGCTTTTGGTAAGAAATAATACATCAAACCTAAAACCGGTGTCGTCAGGATGAACGCTACAGCGTTGTGGCCGTACCACCACTGTACGATAGCATCTTTTACTCCGGCGTATGCTGAATAGGATTTCCATCCTGCAAAAGATAACGGAACTTCTAAATTGTTGAAAATGTGAAGCATTGCTACAGCGATCCAAGTACCAATATAGAACCAGATAGCTACATAAAGGTGTCTTACTCTTCTCTTAGCAATAGTAAGGAACATGTTGGCCCCGAAAATGATCCACGAGAATGCAATTAATATATCGATTGGCCACTCGTGCTCAGCATATTCTTTTGAGGTATTGATCCCCATAAAGAAAGTAATGAACGTAGCAACAATCATAAACTGCCAAGTCCAGAAATGTAACCATGATAATGTATCACTGTACATTCTTGTTTTTAATAATCTTTGTAATGAGTAATAAACACCGGTATATACAATGTTACATACAAATGCAAAGATTACGGTATTGGTGTGCAACATTCTGATTCTACCAAAACCAAATGCACCATGAGTATTTATCAGCCCTTGAATATTACCACTTTTTAAACTCTGAATGGTAGTATCATCTGTACCAAATAAAAATTCAGGAAGCTCAGGGTAGAAAAGCATTAATGCCGCTGTAAGTCCGAACAAAAATCCTATAAAACCAAAAACTATGGTCGCATAAAGGAATGCCCGAACAATACTGTTGTCATAACTAAACTTTTGTGTCTCCATATCAACTATTCACTTTTTTCTTCAATTTTATTATTTTCTCCTATTTTCTCCTCGTCTTTTTTGTTGCCTTTTTTCTCTTTTTCCTTTATTTCACCGGAGTCAAAGAGGATTCTAACAGCTGGAGATTCATCATCTTCAAACTGCCCTTTTCTAGCGTTGACTATAAAAATAATCAAGAAAACTGCAGCCAAAGAAGCGCTGCATAAGATCATTAAATATAGAATATCCATTTGACAACAAAATTAACCTATTTTCGGGGTTCAAATTTAGTGAAAAATAATGACATTCATCACGAAATACCGATTCTTGCTAATTTAAAATCAGTCTAAATAAGGGCTTCTACGCCGCTTTTTTGAAGTATTTTCTACCCAGGATCCAGGTTGAAATTGTAGTGAAGGTAACTACCGTGATCGAACTTATTGGCATGATTATCGCTGCGAAGAGTGGATCCATATGACCTGTCACTGCATAGCTTAAACCAACGATGTTGTATAGAAAGCTGATTATGAATGTCATTTTCACAATAGTGATCGAGCCTTTGCATACGTTCAGATACTTATCAAGATCCACTACTTTGTCACCGTTCATGATCACATCTGAAGAAGGAGTGAAGCTGTTGGTGTCATCTGAAATGGCAATTCCAACATTACTTTGTTTTAATGCTCCTGCATCATTTAAACCATCTCCCAGCATGGCTACTTTAAAGTTTTTATCCTGTAATTCCTTAATGTAATTCAGCTTGTCTTCCGGACTTTGATTGAATGCCATAGCCTGACAGTTCGGAATAATGTCTTTTAGTTGGGTTTCTTCAGAAGAGTTGTCTCCACTAAGAATGAAGATCTTATAGCTGGTGAGAACCTTGAATAAATTTTTAAGATGATCTCTGTATTCGTTTTTGAAAATGAATTTTCCGAGGAATTCTCCATTTTTGCTTACATAAACTGCGGTTTCCAGGTTTTTAGATTCCTGATTGTTGTATTTTGCAGATCCTATCCTGTAGATGTTTCCTCTAATGTGAGCTTCGTAACCTTTTCCTGAAATTTCCTCAAAATTTTCTACGGAATAATAATCGTCGTTTACCTCGATAAAATCATATAGAGATTTTGAAAGAGGGTGGTTAGAATTTTTCAGTAATGTTTTGATATTGAGTAAATCAAATTCTGAAATCTCCACACCGTCATATTTGATATTGGTTTTCTTTCTGTGGGTAATGGTCCCCGTTTTGTCAAATACTAGAGTGTCAATCTTTGCTATTTTTTCAATCGTCAGGGTGTCTTTTACATAAAATTTATTTCTCCCGAGGATTCTCATAATATGTCCAAATGTAAAGGGTGCTGAAAGAGCGAGCGCACAAGGACATGCAATGATCAGAATAGCAGAAACAACCTGGAACATTTTTCCCATATCAATGGTGGACCAATAAATCCCGGAAATCAATGTGATGCCTAAAATAATGAAAGTGAAGTATTTACTGATGTTATTGGTCAGCGTATCCAGACCGGTTTCATACTTCTTAAATGCTTCTTTGTTCCATAGTTGGGTTAAATAGCTTTGATCTACATTTTTGATCACCTCAAGTTCAAGAGAAGAACCGATTTGCTTTCCGCCGGCAAAAATCTTATCGCCCGGTTGTTTACTGATGCTCTCACTTTCTCCGGTAATGAAGCTGTTGTCAATATTACCCTCCCCATTAATTAAAATGGCATCTACAGGAATTAATTCCTGGTTTCTTACTAAAATCCGGTCTCCTACTTTGATTTCGGAAAGTAAAATGTTCTGTTGTTTTCCATTGAAATCAACTTTAGTAACGGCAATAGGGTAAAATGATTTGTAATCACGGTCATAGGAAAGTGCGCTGTAAGTTCTCTTCTGGAAAATCTTACCTAATAGCATGAAGAATAAAAGTCCGCATAATGTATCAAAATAGCCGGGTCCGTAACCGCTTATTACCTCATAGGCACTTCTTCCGAAAAGGACAAAAATACCTAAAACAATAGGCACGTCGATATTGACAATCTTGTTTTTCAGTCCGTACCATGCGGATTTGTAATAATCTGAAGCAGAATAAAAAACTACAGGAATAGCAAGTAGGAAAGTTAAGCTTCTGAAAAGCCCTTTGTATTGCTGCATCCAAAAATCTTCTCCACCAATGTATTCAGGAAATGCCAGGAACATTCCGTTACCAAACGCAAAGCCGGCAATAGCCAGTTTAACAAGCAGTGATTTGTCCAGGTGATCAACGTTTTTATCCGCTGTTTCCAGATTGATCACCGGTTTATATCCCAGGTTATTTAAAAATTTAGCTAGTTCGCTTAATTTTAGATTGTTATGATTAAATGAAACCTGTAGGGTCTTTCTGGTGAAGTTCACCTGAGAATATTTAATATCCTCGTTAAGGGTATGAAGGCTTTCCAGTAGCCAGATACATGAAGAACAGTGGATTACAGGGATTTTGAAAGTAACGAGACTGGTGTTTCCTTCAGAGAAATCAGTTACCTTTTCAAAGATTTCCGGAGTGTCAAGGTATTCAAACTGTGAAGAGCTCTCATCATTAGGACGGATTCCGGCTCTTTTATTAAGTTCGTAAAAATTAGCTAAATTATTGATATTCAGAATTTCGTAAACAGATTTACATCCGTTGCAACAGAAAGTCTTTTCATCAAACAAAATTCTCTCTTTTTCTATCCCTTGACCACAATGAAAACAGTTCTCGCTCACTACATAATATATTGAACTACAAAATTATAACAATTTTTTTTGTTTATCGTGTTAAAAAGTTCTATTTTTGTGATAAATGTCATATAAAATGTCGCAGGAACAACAGATTGCAATTGAAGAGAGGTTCGCCAGAGTTTTTAATGATAAATCATTTAAGGAAAGACTTTCTAGCACTGATTTTGAAAAGTATATTAACGGCAAAAAAAGATTGAGTTTTCAGAAGCACGACACCATTTTTGAAGATGGTGAAACGCCAAAGGGAGTATTCGTTTTAGAAAAAGGAGCCGCTAAACTTTCAAAGTCCGGAGCTTTTGGAAAAGACCAGATCTTAAGATTTATAAAAGAGGGGGACATCATCGGCTATCGTTCATTGCTTTGCGGGGAAAATTTCCAGGCAAAGGCAGAAGCTATGACAGACATTGAATGTATTTTCTTACCGGCAGATATTTTCATGTATCTTCTGGAAGTAGATCCGCAGCTTTCTTTCGCAATGCTTCAGAAAATCTCCTATGAATTGGGAGAGTCATCCAACACCATTACATTCCTTGCCCAGAAAACAGTAAGAGAAAGACTGGCAGAAATTCTTATCTTGCTGGAGCAGAAATTGGGGGTAGATCCTGAAGGCTTTATCAAAATTTCGCTCACCAGAGAAGAAATTGCCAACATCATCGGGACTGCCACAGAAAGCGCCATCCGCTTAATTTCCGAATTCAAACAGGACAGTCTGATAGAAGTAGACGGAAGAAATATCAAAATTCTCAACCACGATAAACTGATGAAACTAGGTCACGTAGTTTTATAACAATCATACAAAAACTTAAGTCGGCGAAAGCCGACTTTTTAACTTTTAAAAAATAGATAAATTATGTCTGTTCACTCTGAAATTAAAAAAGTTACGACTGAAACCTTGCGAAAAATGAAATTCGACAAGGAGAAAATAACAATGCTTACCGCATACGATTTTACTACGGCTAAAATGGTAGACGCAGGCGGAATTGATGCAGTTTTGATCGGAGATTCTGCAGCGAACGTAATGGCCGGTTTTGAAACAACGCTGCCTATTACGCTGGATCAGATGATCTACCATGCCCAAAGCGTGGTAAGAGGAACCGACAGGGCTCTTGTTGTAGCGGATCTTCCTTTCGGAACTTACCAGAGTAATCCTGAAAAAGCATTGGAGTCTGCAGTAAGAATGATGAAAGAAGGAGGAGCTCACGCTGTAAAAATTGAAGGCGGAAAAGAGATCTCAAAATCTATTAAGAAAATCATCAATGCCGGAATTCCTGTTATGGGACATCTAGGATTGACGCCACAGTCGATCTATAAATTCGGAACGTATAAAGTAAGAGCAAAAGATGAAGCTGAAGCCGAGAAATTAATTGCTGATGCACAGCTTTTGGAAGAACTGGGTTGTTTTGCCGTAGTTTTAGAAAAAATTCCTGCTGATCTGGCTAAAAAAGTAACCGAAAGCATCACTATTCCTACCATTGGAATCGGAGCTGGTGCTGATTGTGACGGACAGGTTCTTGTCTATCATGATATGGTTGGAATGAATAAAGGGTTCAGTCCAAAATTTTTGAGAAGATATCTTGATCTTTATACGGAAATTACGGGGGCAGTTGCCCAGTACGTAAAAGATGTGAAAAATGTTGAATTTCCTAATGAAAATGAAAGCTACTAATTGATGAGGAACCAACAGTCTATACAGGGGATTTTATCAATTGCTGCGCTGATCTGCCTTGGAGCGGGATGGCTTAATTTATTTTCTCCCGAGATCAACCATATTCTTTCAAGGAAAATTTTTTATTATCTGATAGGAGCCAGTTTCCTTATTCAGGCACCTACACTTTCCAATAAAAATTTCACATATATCATGTATGCGGCTGCACTATTGTGTGTAGTAGGCGCAAGTTTACCGGAAGAGTCTAAATTTTCAGTTCTAAAAACGATAGGTCTTCTGGGAGGAATAGCGATTTCTTTTACCAACAGACCCAACCGCTCATAAAGTATGAAGGAGCAAATTGTATATGAAGACAACCATCTTTTGGTTGTTAATAAGAAAGTAGGGCAACTTGTTCAGGGAGATAAAACCGGCGACGAATCCTTACTGGATACCATTAAGAATTTTATAAAAATAAGAGATGCTAAGCCGGGAAATGTTTTTCTCGGTTTGGTTCATCGTATAGACCGCCCGACATCGGGCTTGGTTATTTATGCCAAAACTTCCAAAGCTCTTTCCCGTCTCACCCAGATGGTGAAAAACAGGGAAGTAAAGAAAACCTACTGGGCTGTTGTTGGGAAAGAAATGATTCCTCAAAGCCAGAGATTAGTTCATTATTTAAAGAAAAATGAAAAGAACAATAAAGCGATTGTCTTTCCAAAAGTAACGGAGGGAGCAAAAGAAGCCATTCTTACGTATCATGTAATAAAGACTTTAGATAATTATTTGCTTCTTGAAATTGATCTTGAAACCGGAAGACATCATCAGATCCGGGCGCAGCTTTCCAAAACAGGAATTCCGATTAAAGGAGATCTGAAATATGGAGCACCTCGTTCGAATCCGGATGGAGGCATCAATCTTCATGCAAGAAAACTGGAGTTTATTCACCCGGTCACCAAAGAAAAAATAGACATCATAGCTCCTGTTCCTCAGAATGATGCCATCTGGAGGGCTTGTGAAGAATAAAATTACTGCATTTAATTTATAAATCAGGAACCTTAAAAATATAAGACCATTTCAAGCTTGAAGTGGTCTTTTTTTTATTCCAAAAACAAATTTTGCCTGTTCTGAAAAAATTCCTACCTTCGTCACAACTTTAGGGGTGTCTGTAGATCTACAGACTGAGACTTTACCCTTTGAACCTGATCTGGATTATACCAGCGTAGGGAAAAGTAGATGACTTTTGCTGTACATTCTATTGTACAATAATAGCCATTCCTAAAGTATATATAAAATAATTAGGAATGGAAATTACAATCAACCACACAACGAAAACATTTGAAGTACTTCCTGATAATCTGGAAGCACTCATGGCTGTAGAGATCCCTGAAAAGAAAAAGGGCATCGCTGTAGCGGTCAACAACCGTATTATTCCAATGTCCGCCTGGGCAGAAACAATCCTAAAAGACAAAGATTCAGTTTTAATTATTACGGCCACTCAGGGCGGATAATTCTCATTTAATAATACAAAAAACTTATGGCTCATTCAATCACATGTTCACCATTTCCGAATGCTAAGAAAATTTATATTCAGGGAAAGCTACATCCTGTAAGCGTAGCAATGCGTGAAATCCACTTAAGTCCTACTAAACTTACTAACGGCACACTCGAAGAGAATGCTCCGGTCACCATTTATGATACTTCCGGACCGTATACCGATGAGAATGCAACCATCGATATTATGAAAGGACTTCCAAGAATCCGGGAGCAATGGATACTAGACAGGAAAGATGTAAATATTTTGAACGGCATTACTTCAGAATACGGAAAGGCACGGCTTGCAGATTCCCGTCTTGATGAACTTCGTTTTGCATATGATCATAAACCGAAAGTAGCTAAAGGGGGATTGGAACTTACCCAGCTTTACTATGCAAAGCAGGGAATTATAACGGCAGAAATGGAATATGTAGCCATCAGGGAAAATCAACGGATTGAGCAGCTGGAAACAGTCTCCGGTGAAATGGCCTTTCAGCATCCCGGAAACAGCTTTGGAGCCAATACACCTAAAAATAAGATCACTCCTGAATTTGTAAGGGATGAAATTGCTGCCGGAAGAGCAATCATTCCGAATAATATCAATCACCCGGAGAGTGAACCGATGATTATCGGACGTAATTTCTTAGTTAAAATCAATGCCAACATCGGCAACAGTGCGGTTTCATCAAGCATCGATGAAGAAGTTGAAAAAGCGGTTTGGGCCTGCCGATGGGGTGCCGATACCATTATGGATCTTTCCACAGGAAAAAACATCCACGAAACCAGAGAGTGGATCATCAGAAATAGCCCGGTTCCTATTGGTACAGTCCCTATTTATCAGGCTTTGGAAAAAGTAAAAGGAGTTCCTGAAGATCTTACATGGGAAGTTTTCAAAGACACCCTGATCGAGCAGGCAGAACAAGGCGTATCCTATTTTACCATCCATGCCGGAGTTTTATTGAGATACATCCATCTTACCGCAAAAAGAGTAACGGGAATCGTTTCCAGAGGAGGTTCCATCATGGCAAAATGGTGTCTTTACCATCATAAAGAAAACTTTTTATATACCCATTTTGAAGAGATCTGTGAGATCATGAAGAAATACGATGTGGCTTTTTCCCTTGGGGATGGTCTCCGTCCGGGATCTATTGCGGATGCCAATGATGCTGCACAGTTTGCAGAACTTGAAACTTTAGGCGAGCTTACCAAGATTGCCTGGAAACACAACGTACAGGTCATGATCGAAGGTCCCGGTCACGTCCCGATGCACATGATCAAAGAAAATATGGAGAAACAATTGGAGGTATGCCAGGAGGCACCTTTCTATACATTAGGACCTTTGACCACGGATATTGCGCCTGGTTATGATCACATTACTTCCGGTATCGGAGCGGCCATGATCGGATGGTTCGGCTGTGCGATGCTTTGCTACGTTACCCCAAAAGAGCATTTAGGCCTTCCGAATAAAGAAGATGTAAAAGTTGGAGTGATTACTTACAAATTAGCGGCACATGCTGCAGATTTAGCGAAAGGTCATCCCGGAGCCCAATACAGGGACAATGCACTGAGTAAGGCCAGATTTGAGTTCAGATGGGAAGATCAGTTCAATCTTTCATTAGATCCGGAGACCGCCAGAGCTTATCATGACGAAACCCTTCCTGCGGACGGAGCCAAAATTGCCCACTTCTGTTCTATGTGCGGTCCGAAATTCTGTTCCATGAAAATTACTCAGGAAATTCGGGATTCCGCAGAAAAAGGAATGCTGGATAAATCGCAGGAATTTATTGAGAAAGGAAAAGAAATTTATATATGATCCTGGTGATCACTCCTGAAACTATAATTCAAAACGAGACAGAAATAATCAATCAGATGTTTCAGGAAGGATTGGATCTGCTCCACATCAGGAAACCAATGATTAGCCGGGAAGAAATGAAAAATTTCCTGTACGGTATCCATGAGGAATTTTATCCTCAGCTGGTCCTGCACGGATATGATGATCTGGGGAAGGATTATCATATTTCCCGGTTTCATTTCAGAGAATCAGACCGGTTAGAAGGAAAAGTTAAACCTTATGCAAACGGAAGTATTATTTCAACCTCAGTACATGATATTCATACTTTTAATGGATTGAAAAAAGAATGGGAATATGCATTTATAAGTCCTTATTTTCCAAGTATCTCTAAAAAAGGATATGGTGAGCATTCCACTATTATCGATGATATTAAATACAGGAATAATCATCATGTTAAATTGATTGCCTTGGGAGGAATTAATGAAAACAACATCAAAAAGGTCTTTGAAAATGGGGCGGACGGAGCAGCGCTTTTAGGTGGAATATGGGAAAGTGATGAGCCTGTAAATTCATTCAAAAAGTGCAGAAATAAAATCCTTTTATGAAGCCCATAAAAAGTAAATGATAGATCATTCAGTTTAATTAATAATGGAAAAATTACAATATATATCGCAGGGACAGACAAGAGAGGAGCAGGAACGTAATATCAGGACGGTTCTGGACAACGGGATCAAGTGGGTACAGGTTCGCTGGAAAAATGCTTCGGAGAAACAGGTAACAGATCTTTGTGCAGTTTCAAAACAGCTTTGTACAGACTATCATGCAGTCTGCATAGTGAACGATCATGTCCAGATTGCGAAAGAAATTGGTGCCGATGGTGTTCATCTGGGATTAAATGACCTGCCAATAAAATTAGCGAGAGATATTTTAGGTGAAAATAAGATGATCGGAGGTACCGCAAATACATTCTTTGATGTAGTCAAAAGAATAGAAGAGCAGTGTGATTATATTGGTCTTGGGCCTTTGAGATTCACCGCTACTAAAGAAAAGTTAAGCCCAATCTTAGGATTTGAAGGCTATCAGAATATAATTAATGATTTAAACGAGAAATCAATCACCATTCCAAAGATTTTTGCGATCGGTGGTGTTGTGCTTCAGGATATTGAACGGCTACAGGAAATCGGGATATATGGTGCTGCAGTTTCGGGAGAGATCACCAGCAGACCTGCAGCGATCAGTGAATTTAAAAAAGCAATGATATGAATAATCAGAAATTAATAATAGCAGACAGAATATTTGATTCAAGGTTGTTCCTGGGAACCGGAAAATTCGGAAATCTTCAGGAAATGGCAACCTCTGTGGTTGCCTCGGGAACAGATATGGTTACCATGGCACTGAAAAGAATAGATTCCGGTGCGGCAGAGGATGGTCTGCTGGATTCACTAAAAGAAACTGGTGTTCATCTCCTTCCTAATACTTCAGGAGCCAGAACCGCAAAAGAAGCAGTATTGGCAGCGCAGTTAGCAAGAGAAGCTCTGGAAACCAATTGGGTGAAATTAGAAATCCACCCCGATCCAAAATACCTTCTTCCAGATCCTATAGAAACATTATACGCAACAGAAGAGCTGGCCAAATTAGGTTTTATCGTAATGCCTTACATCCATGCTGATCCCGTTTTGTGTAAACGTTTGGAAGATGCCGGAACTGCCGTGGTAATGCCTCTGGGAGCTCCTATTGGAACCAATAAAGGGCTTAGGACATTAGACTTTCTCGAGATTATTATCAGCCAGACTAATGTTCCCGTTGTAGTAGATGCAGGAATTGGAGCCCCTTCAGATGCCGCAAAAGCAATGGAAATGGGGGCAGATGCTGTTCTTGTCAATACAGCCATTGCTGTGGCCAGAAATCCAGTCCATATGGCTATGGCCTTTAAAGAAGGGGTCATTGCCGGAAGAAGAGCTTATGAATCGGGGTTGGGTGCAATCGCAAACCATGCTGAAGCATCAAGCCCTCTGACTTCATTCCTATTCGAATAATACAGCAAAACTAATGAAAAGCTTTAATGATATTTTTGAGCGCTATCATTGGGATGAGGTAAAAGCCAGGCTTGAAAAAATCACCCATTCTGATGTTCTGAACAGCCTTCGGAAAAACCGTAAAACGGTAGATGATTTCCTGATCCTCATTTCGCCTGCAGCAGCTCCGGAACTGGAGTTGATGGCAAAAATGACCCGTCAGCTCACCCAGAAACGCTTCGGTAAAACAATTCAGCTGTATGCACCAATGTATCTCAGCAATGAATGCCAGAATATCTGTACCTATTGTGGTTTTAGCCTGGATAATGACGTCAGAAGAAAAACACTGTCTGATACTGAGCTGATGATAGAAGCTTCCGTTTTAAAATCGATGGGAGTCAATCACGTTCTTTTGGTTAGCGGGGAAGCCAATAAAACAGTTGGTATTTCTTATTTCCTGAATGCCGTTCGTCAGTTGCGGCCTCATTTCGCCAATATTTCGATAGAAGTACAACCTTTGTCTGAAGAAGAATATTTGCAGTTGCATCATGAAGGCGTTCATTCTGTTTTGATCTATCAGGAAACTTATCATCAGAATGTTTATAAAGAATACCATCCCAAAGGAAAAAAATCAAATTTTCATTTCCGTTTAGATACTCCAGACAGGATTGGAAGGGCTGGAATCCATAAGATTGGACTCGGTGTCCTGCTTGGACTTGAAGACTGGCGGGTAGACAGTTTCTTTAATGCCATTCACATTGATTATCTGCAGAGACAATACTGGAAAAGCCGTTTTTCAGTTTCATTTCCCAGACTCCGGCCGGCAGAAGGAATTATTGAACCCAATTTTATTATGGAAGACAAGGATCTGCTTCAACTGATCTGCGCCTACAGAATCTGGAATGAAGACCTGGAAATCTCCATATCAACGAGGGAAAATGAAAAATTCAGGAACAATATCATCTCACTCGGGGCAACGGCCATGAGTGCCGCTTCAAAAACAAATCCGGGAGGTTATGCCGTAGACGTGGAATCTCTGGAACAGTTTGAAACCAGTGATGAGCGAAGCATGGAAGAAGTAAAACAAAGTATCAGAAAAGCAGGCTATGATCCTGTAATGAAAGATTGGGACACTGCGTACAGTGGTTATTAAATATTAAGCCAGAATGAAAAGCGAAGATCGTTTTGCAAGATACAGCCGCCAGATATTTATAGAAGAAATAGGGTTGGAGGGACAGCGGAAAATTATGAATTCCAAAGTGCTGGTCATTGGGGCAGGAGGCATAGGAAGCCCCGTTATTCAATACCTTGCGGCAGCGGGTGTTGGAACTTTAGGTGTTGCAGACTTTGATGAGGTAGAACTTCACAACCTGAACCGCCAGATCATCCATAATGAAAATACTGTCGGAATTTCAAAAGTAAAAAGTGCAGCGTTATTTGTAAGAAAACTTAATCATCAGGTTAAATTTATTGGAATTGAACAGAAAATTGACCGTTCAAATGCTGAGGAGATCATGTCAGATTATGATATTGTTGTAGACGGATCAGATAATTTTGCTACCAGATATCTGATCAATGATACCTGTGTAAAACTAGAAAAACCTTTGGTTTACGGGAGTATTTTGGGCTTCTCCGGGCAGACAGCTGTCTTCAATTACAAAGGCAGCAAAAACCTCAGAGATCTCTTCCCGGAACCACCTGTTGCCGAAGATATCCCGGATTGTGACAGCCTTGGAGTTTTGGGAGCACTGCCGGGAATGATAGGAAGTATGATGGCTATGCAGGTTTTAAAGATGATCACAGATCTTCCCATACCACCAGATCAGCTTAGTCTTATTGATACTTTACACTGGAGGTTCCAGATTATAGATTTTTAAATTATATTGTTTTTAAATAAATGAGGCAGTAAAATTTCTTTACTGCCTCATTTTATATGGATAAACTACTGTGGATTTTGCATCACACCTCCGCTTTCATCTTTTTTTGTCTGGTTTAGAATACTAGCATCTTCTTTCGCCAGTTTATTTCTTGTTGGAATTTTATAATTGATAGAAATTCCAAAATTTCTGGTGTCATACTTACTTCTGATCTTTACAGCCTCCCCTTCTGGCGGATTAGAATATACCTGCATCACCTGTCCGTTGAAAATATCATTGGCAAAAACAGAAAGTGTAAGACGGTTATTCATAAACTTTTTTGTCAGCGTAATATCCAGGTTATTATTGAACGGTTTATCGGCCGTAAAATAGAAATATCCTGCTTTTGGCGTCAGATAACTGTAATTAGCTGTCAGTTTGATGTCTTTCGGCAAAAGCAATTGAGTCATGATATTGAATATCCAGAAACCCTTATTGTTCAGATTGTCAATCTCGTGCTTCTGATAACCAGCGTACAGGTACATGAAATTAATTTTATCAGGGTTAAAATTAAACTTCATGATCTCACTCATTGGTTTGCTGAAAATCATAAATGGAATGGGAAGTCCAACATTAAAGTTGTGAATTCTCATATTTGAGATATTCACCTGTTCATTGAATAGCTTTCTTCCTTCTTTTCTTATTACCTGAGCTACCTGGTTACTTGCTGAACTTACACTATAGCCAATAAATGCATAATTAAAAGCTGAAACCTTTATCTCATAATTGTCAAAAATGGTAGGCTGTAAATTAGGGTTTCCGGTTACTTCAGTGCTTGGCCCCGAGAATGTTACGTTATTTGGGTTTAGAGCGGAAATACTTGGTAAAGTGATTTTTTTGTTATAATTGGCAGCAACATATACCTGATTCATTACGCTATATTGTACACTTGCATTTGGAAATAATTTAAATTTATTAAAAGGAGTTAAATTATCCTCAGTCAGCTTTCCCTGTTTATCAAAAAAACGGGTAATTCCGGAAATATCATAATTTTCTGCACGGGCTCCTAAAGTGAAATCAAATTTCTTGAGTTTCGCCTGAAATTCCAGATAGGTTGAAGCTGTTTGCCTTTGGTAATCAAGGTTTGTGATTCCAAAACTTTTTGTATCATAATTCTGCCTTTCATATAATCCTCCAAAACTTACTTTTCCACCGTCCAGAAGTTTAATCGGCTGGGAATAATCTATTTTGAAGTTGGCAATATTCATTACAGATTTGTTATTTAAAATGTCTTTTTGCCCGTTGCTCTCTATTGTTTTTGTAGGATCGAATACAAAATAACCGTCTTGAAAAAAATTATCCTGAGCAAACTTATTATCAGATCTGGTATATCCAAATTGAAAATCCAGCTTTTGAGATTTATCTGCAAAACGTTTTTGATATGTTATCACTGCTTCCTGCCTCAAATTATCAGTATGAGCAACATCTGAGGAATTATAGTAGGCCTCACGTAAATCTTTAAGATTTTTTTCAAAAGGCAAATCTCCATGACCATTACTCAAAGTATAATTGTCATTATTGTTATGGTAAATATCGTAGTTCAGCAATAATCTGTCCTGTCCAAGATCAAACGTCATTCCTGATTTTGCAAAATACCCACGTCCTATTCTGTCGGTATTGCTGTGAAGAAGTGCATCCTGATCACCGTTCAGCATACTTTCACGATAATTTTGGCCGACATTCAGCTGCCATCCGAAAAGCTTATTTCTTGCATTCAGATTTACAGAATTTGTTGTTCTGCTTCTGAATTTATCATAATTTGTAAATGAGTAATTTCCTGAATACGTTGCTGTTAAATATTTATTGGCATTTTTATTCGTAATAATATTCATGATGGCACCTCCGGAAGTCGCAGGAAATTCTGCTCCGGGCTGCGTGATCACTTCAATTTTTTCCACCGAATTGGCAGGCATTCCTTCCAGGAAAGAATTCAATTCATTTGAAGTAATGTTTAAAGGTCTTCCATTCAGATATACATCCAGAATTTTTCCCTGATACATCATTCCCGCAATATCTGTGGAAACCAGCCCCGGAAGTTTTTTTATTCCCTCCAGAACGTTACCGTTATTAAGCTGTGGCTGTTCAGAAAAATCAAAAATAGTACGGTCTGCTTTTTGTTCAACGGCTTTTTTAGTTTTAGTAATAACGACGCCTTCAATCTGCTTTTCTTTTTCTTGACTGCTACTGTTCGTCTTCTCCTGCGAATAGGCAAAAATAGATCCCAACAGGGATAAAGTTAATATAGTTCTTTTCATAATGTTTTTTTACTACTCTTCAGTTAGACGTAAAAAAGAACAATTTGTTACGGTAAAATTTGCGAAAAGTTAAATTTTTGGGCATTTATTTTTTTATTTCCGAAATAATTATATCTTTGCCAGGTAATTATCAAGAATCTCATAGATGGGATAGCAACCTGCAAAACAAGCAAGGTGCTGAAATAGATAAGCCGGTATGCCCGGAAAAAATGTTTATTCTCTATTTTCTCCCCATCTTGAAATTTTTGTTTTAAAAAATAAAATCAATGTTTAAAGACAAGGGAAATCACATTATCAATTTAAATTTTCGTTTCTCGGATCATGAAGAATCACTTCATTATTCTGACCTCTTTTCATGCCATTTCTACATGTGCATGTGTTGTTGTTTCTAGACACCTTTAAAAAATAATCTAACATTCCGGCTTTTCACGGTAACCTCTAAATAAAGGTTGCAGGAAAACTATTGCCTGAAAATTCAAACAATCATTAATAAAATACAAAACACATGCATACTTTCGAACATAAAATAATCATCGCTTCAGCAGTACTTATATCAGCATTTTATTTTGGACAAACAGATTCTACATCATCAAAAAAGATCGATGATGTTGTCATCCTAGGCTCAAGAGGAGCGGGGAGATCCCTTACAGAAACTCCGGTTCCTGTAGATATCATCAATATTTCAAAGATCTTACGACAAAGTCCTGTTAACAATATTAGCCAGGCGCTCAATTATGTGGTTCCATCATTTTCTTCCACCTCTCATACTGTGAATGACGGAACAGACTTTGTAGATCCGGCTCTTCTCAGAGGCCTGGGTCCGGATCAGGTTTTGGTTTTACTTAACGGAAAAAGAAGATACCAGTCCTCACTAATCAATGTTACCTTAACTCCCGGAAGAGGCTCGGTGGGAACAGATCTTAATGCTATTCCAGCGTTTGCCTTAGAGAAAATTGAAGTTTTAAGGGACGGAGCTTCTGCTCAATATGGCTCAGATGCTATTGCCGGAGTCGTCAATTTAGGACTTAAAAAAAGACTCGGACTATCAGGGCAGGTTTTTCTGGGAGGATATGTTTCTCCCGTTACCAATAATTTTTCCGGTGGAATAGATGGACAGACCATTTCGGCAGACCTTAATTACGGGGCGAAAATTGGCAGCAAAGGTTTTATCAACGTAACAGGATCGGTGCAGTATCGGGATCCCTATTCAAGAGCGGGAGTGAGGGAAGGAGATATCTTTAATGCATACAATGCCATTAATTACAGAGCTTTACAAAATGGTGTCAATATCGATGGGCTATATAAAAATATTACCAATACCTCTAATACCCAGCAGATTATCAATGCCGTAAAGCAGTATGCATCACAGGTTAATTATTTTTCACAGGATTTCAAGAATCAGATAGCGGGAGCAAATAGTATTACTGCATTACAGGGACTTTTGGGGAAAGATGTAACTGATCAGGAGCTTAAGTACAGAAATTTGGAAAGAAAAGATTTCAGTCTTAGATCTGGCCAATCCAAGTTACAGTCGGCACAGCTTTTTTTCAACTCTGAAATTCCGGTCAATGAAGACTGGAAGGTTTATTCTTTTGGTGGATATAGCTACCGTTTGGGAAATGCAGGAGGATTTTACCGTCTGCCCAATACAGAAAGAAACATCAATGCTGTTACTCCGAACGGTTATCTGCCACAAATTGAAGCAAATGTAAATGACTATTCGTTAGCCGGAGGGATCAAAGGAAAATGGAACGGCTGGAATGTTGATCTGAGCAATACCTTCGGGAAGAATGCTTTTAATTTTGGAGTCGTTAATACCTTTAATGCATCTTTGGGTGACCGTTCACCCAGAACTTTCGAAGCCGGAGGATCAGAGTTTTTGCAAAATACCCTGAATCTTGATTTCTCAAAAAAATATGATGTCCTTCACGGCCTGAATGTCGCTTTTGGAGGCGAATACCGTTACGAGAATTATAAAGTAAATGCGGGAAACGAAAACTCTTATGTATCCTATGATATTTTTGGACGTGTAGTTACTGCTGCTACTCCTGACAATGAGAAGGTCACTGATTTTTTCGGCGTTACAAGACCAGCCGGATCACAGGTTTTTCCGGGATTTAGTCCTGATAATGCCGTTTCCGGAAGCAGAAACAGTGTTGCTGCTTATGCCGATGTTGAAATTGAGCCTACCGATTGGTGGCTGTTAGAAGGAGCGGTAAGATTTGAAAACTATTCAGACTTCGGATCTACCTTTAATTATAAGCTGGCAACCAATATAAGATTGGCTAAAAACTTTAACTGGAGAGGGGCGGTTTCTACGGGTTTCCGGGCACCTTCTTTAGCACAAATCTACTACAGCTCTACATCTACGCTGATTCAGCAGGGAAAAACAACGCAGGTGGGAACCTTTAGAAATAATTCCGAAGCTGCGCAGGCATTAGGAATTCCCAAACTGAAACAGGAAACTTCGCAATCTTACAGTACGGGAATTACCTGGAAAATTCCGGCTTTGAGTCTCACATTTACAGCTGATGCCTATCTTATCAGGATTAAGGATAGAGTGGTGCTGACAGATTTGTTTTTCCGACCAGATAAAGTTAACAGTCCTGATGATCAGGTATTGCAGAGTGCATTTGATATTGCCAGAGCCAGCGCTGCCAATTTCTTTGCCAATGCAGTAGATTCCCAAACGAAAGGACTGGATATCACCGTTTCCCAGAATACAATAATTTCGGAAGGAATATCTTTGGAAAACAACTTCGGACTTAACCTGAATCAGACCAAAAGAGTCGGCGATATTCACGCTTCGCCAAAACTGGTAAGCCAGATCAATAACTATTTTTCTGAGCCCAACAGGGTTTATTTTGAAGAAGCTGTTCCTCATATCAAAGCGACTCTCGCTAATACACTGAAATTTTCACAGCTTACAGTTTCTCTTAGGAATTCTTACTTTGGAAAAGTGACGGATGCAGATGTACTGGATGCAAATTTTGACGGTATTACAGAAAGCAGGGAACATTTTGTTTTAAATGATCGTTTTGTAACGGACCTTTCCGTAGGTTATGCCTTTAGCAAAAATGTTTCGGCCACTGTGGGAAGCAATAATATATTCAACATACTTCCTTCTAAAAGTCCGGCTATAAGTTCACTGACTGCCGATAATCAGTTTGTATACTCCAGACAGGTTTCCCAATATGGTATTGGAGGACGCTTCCTGTTTGCAAGAGTGGAATTTAATTTTTAATGTAAAGACAAGCAAAAAACAGAGATTCGTTCTCTGTTTTTTTTGTTTCCGATGAAAGGCAGTACATCTTACTGCGCCCTGTCCGTTTCCTCAAATTTGATGTTCTTTTTACTGATTTTCTTTTTGCTGCCTCCAAAAGTATAATTCACACTTAAACGGAGGCTTCTGCCGTCCCAGTAATTGTTCATGTATTGCGTATTATCAGAGAAATACAATTCTCCACGGTATCTCTGGGCAAAAATATTGGTCACCGTAGCATTGATCTGAAGTTTCTTTTCCATGAGAGAAACCTTTAATCCTGAAGTCAGTTCCGGGAAGGCCTGGAAATAAGAATTCACATTTTTGTAAGCCAGGCTGTGGTTGTAGTTCAGAAAAAATACAAGCGTCTTGCTTTTGTTTAAAGTAAATGTATTGTTGATGGAATAGCTGAAAGAGCTCCCTTTCTGAGTTTTCGCATCCACATTGAATACGGATGAATTCTGAAGCGAGGCATTCATCGAGATGCTGCTTTCCCAGAATCTGAAAAAAGTATCCGTATATGATGCATTCAATCCCCAGAAATTATTGTTATAATAGTTCAGATATGTTCCGATCTGTGAAATCTCATCCATGGTAGAGATCTGTCCGAATGCATTTTTCATTCTCAGATAATAAATGCTTGTTGAGAATTTATTGTTGAACGTGTATCCAAGTTCCCAATTATTCATATAAGCTGGTGTTAGCAATGGATTTCCGGAAGAATAAGAATATGGATTTGAGTACCATCGGAAAGGGTTGAGGTTGCTCATACTGGGACGGTTGATCCTTCTTGAATAAGAAAAGCTGAAGGCGTTCTTGTCCTTTTTATACGAAACATAAGCAGAAGGAAACCATTGCCCATAATTATATTGGTTTCCCAAATTGGAAGAAGGAGTAAAGCTTTCGGCATTGGTATTTTCATAACGGATTCCTGCTTTGGTCTCCCAATGTTCTCCAAAAGATTTCGCATAGCTGATGTAGCCGGCATAGTTTTCTTCCTGGTACTGAAACAGATTAGCTTTTTCATGATCAGAAATATATTGACCGTTTTTCAGATTAAAATACTGCAGATCCGAAGTGTTTTTAAACTGGTTAAATTTTATCCCCGTTTCAATCGTTCCGAAAGAAAAAGGAAGTTCCAGATCAGCCTGAGCTGAAAATATCTGCGGGGAAACCAGGGAAGTCGTTCTGACATCCTGAACAGAGTTGTCCGAAGATTTTAAGGTGGAGAAATTCACTTCAGTATCGGAATTGTTTTTGTAAAAGTTTCCGGAAATGCTCAGTTTCTTACCTAATGAATCGAGTTTCAGGTCATAATAAGCGCTTAAAGTATGGGTAGGCAATTTTTCACGGTGAAAAGTATTCGTTAAAAGATTTTCTTCTTTAAGATCAGAATCTATATTTTTTGTTTTGTTAACGATATCCATTCCTGATTTTTGATGAGCATAGATGTATTCCAGGCCGATTTCAGAGTTTTTGCTCAGTTTATAAGACAGATTAAGAGTAGGGGTGAGCTCTTTCCACATATCTCTTCGGATCGAATTGCTGTAGTTCTGCGCAGCTCCGAGAATCGCGTAATTTTCATCAGTACGTTTGGCGGAATCATAATACGTCAGCTTCAGGCTGCTGCTGAATTTCTCAGTCTGATAATTTAATGAACCATTAGAACTGAAACCGGAATACGTTCTTTGGATGAGATTAGAGTTGATGTTTCCGCTGAACCCTAAATTCGGGTTTTTCTTCAGGATAATATTGATAAGTCCGCTGTTTCCCTGTGCTTCATATTTTGAAGGCGGCGTGGTAATCACTTCTATTTTTGAAATATTTTCTGAGCGGATAGATTTCAGGTAATTTAAAAGGGCATTCCCTGAAAGATTCAGCATTCTTCCATTAATCATCACACCTACCGTGCTTTTTCCGGTAATAGAAACGGAGCCCATGTTTTCATCTACTTTCAGCATAGGCACGTTGGCCAGTGTTTCAGATGCATCCATACCCTGGGAAGCAACGTATGCTTCTACATTAAAGATAAGACGGTCTGCTTTTCTTTCCAGAAGTTTTTTCTTCACCAAAAGATTGATCTGCTCCACATGTCGGATGCTGTCTTTTGTGCTTTGTGCATATATCGCTGTTGAAAAAAGGCTGATGATAAGAATATATTTCAGTTTCATGGTTTAAAATCTTGCTTCAAAGGTATTTTCAAACTCCATTCTATGAAACAGTGTTTAGATTTTAGGCTAGATTAATCCGTTCAAACTATTTTCATCGGAAAAAAAATAGGTTTCATCGGAAATGTTTAGGATTCTGAAAGTGTATAGCTTTACATTTGAGTATGAAACAAAAACAGATCTTTTTTCTACATCTTTCCTATTGGCTACTGGTTATCTTCAATGGCCTTATTTCTATAATTGTATATGATAAGGAAGGTATTAGTATTCTAAATGTCACAATTTTTCTGGCCAACCTCCTTGGTTTTTATGCCAATTATTTTTTCGTAGTTCCACGGTTTTTCAATCCCAAGAAGTTCTACATGATGATTATTGGTTTTTTTATAGGGGTATTCGTTTTCGTTTTCTTCCGTTATTCAATGGAAGAGATATTGCTGCCGGCACTTACGGGCCGCAGGAATTATGCAGAAGGAACTACTTTTCTATATTACTTTTATGATAATATTTATTACTCGAGCTTGACTGTTTTTGTAAGTACGAATCTGTGGTTTTTTAAATATTATTTTAAAATTGAGGCTGAGCGTTCAAAACTTATTGAGGAAAGAAAACATGCCCAGCTTCAGGCTCTTAAAACGCAGATCAATCCTCATTTTATTTTTAATTCTTTAAATAATATCTACTCGCTGGTGTATCAGAATTCAGACAAGGCTTTACCTGCCATTGAAAAGCTGGGTGAACTGCTGAGGTACAGTACTAAAGATCTTGAGAAAGATGTTATAAGCCTTGATAAAGAAATAGGATATATTGAAAGTTTAATCGAACTGGAGAAACTCAGGATCAAAAATCCGGAACTATTGGTTTTAGAGAAGAATATTCAGGATCCTAAAATCAATATTTCTCCGATGCTACTGGTACCCTTTGTGGAAAATGCTTTTAAGCATGGAGATTTCAGAGAGAAAGGTTTTGTGCTGAAAGTTTCTGAAGATGATCAGAGAATACATTTTTATCTTCAAAATTTTAAGAGTAGAAGGGAAAAAGATGCCGCTTCCGGGATAGGTATCGGAAACGTGCAGAAAAGACTTGAAATTTTATATCCTAAAAAACATGAATTAAATATAAAAGAAACAGAATCAGAATTTGTAGTAGATTTGACAATAGACCTTTCCTCATGAAAAAAATTAAATGTGTAATTGTAGATGATGAGCCGCTGGCAATTTCACTTTTGGAAAGTTATGTCAGCAAAATTTCGTTTCTGGAATTGGTTTTCTCTTCAGAAAATCCGATTCTGGCATTGGAATATATTCAGAACAATGAATCTGATCTCATTTTTCTGGATATCCAGATGCCCGAGCTTACCGGAATCAATTTTATGAAGATCGTAGGCGGAAAACAGAAATATGTTTTGACAACCGCTTATTCTGAATATGCTCTGCAAGGCTATGAACATAATGTGGTTGATTATCTTCTGAAGCCTATTTCATATGACCGCTTTTATAAAAGTGCTCTCAAGGCTCAGGAACGTTTTATAGTGCGGGAAGATGCTGCAGATACTTTCTTTTTTGTAAAGTCTTCCGGTCAGCAGCACAGGATCAATTTTGAGGATATTCTTTACATTGAAAGCATTAAAGATTATGTGAATATCCGGACGGTTAATCAGGAATATATTGTTTTGGATACCTTAAAATCATTAGAGCTTCAGCTTTCTGAATGGTCTTTTACCAGAATTCATAAATCATTTATTATCAATATGAGTAAGATAAAAAATATTGGAGTGAAAAAGCTTATCCTCTCTTCGGAACAGGAAATTCCAATTGGTGACAGCTACAGAGCCAATCTTCTGAACAAAATCAAATAAAAAAGCAGTTTCAATTGAAACTGCTTTTTCTATTATTAATTAGATCTAACAATTAATTTTCTTGTTTCTTAATCAGGTTAAGAGCAGAACCTGCCTTAAACCAATCGATCTGCTGATCATTGTACGTATGGTTAGCTAGAACAATGTCTTTAGTTCCATCCGAATGAACAAATTCTAATGTTAGCTGTTTTCCTGGAGCAAATTGGTCAAGATCTAAGAAGTTAACGGTGTCATCTTCCTGGATTTTGTCATAATCAGCCTCATTAGCAAAAGTGATTCCTAACATCCCTTGTTTTTTAAGGTTGGTTTCGTGAATTCTCGCAAATGATTTTACCAATACAGCTTTTACCCCAAGATGTCTTGGTTCCATAGCAGCGTGTTCTCTTGAAGAACCTTCACCGTAGTTCTGGTCTCCAACAACGATGGTAGGAATTCCAGCAGCTTTATAAGCTCTTTGTACAGCCGGAACTTCACCAAATTCACCTGTTAATTCATTTTTAACATGGTTGGTTTCCATATTATAAGCATTAACTGCCCCGATCAACATGTTATTTGAGATGTTATCCAGATGACCTCTGTATTTCAGCCATGGTCCAGCCATAGAAATATGGTCGGTAGTACATTTTCCGAAAGCCTTGATCAATACCTTAGCTTCCTCAATATTTTTACCGTCCCAAGCCGGGAACTCTTCCAATAACTGCAGTCTGTCTGATGTAGGGCTTACATTCACCACTACTGAAGATCCGTCTTCAGATGGAGCCTGATAACCGTTGTCATCTACTGCAAAACCTTTTTCAGGTAACTCAAAACCTTTAGGCTCATTAAGTTTTACCTGCTCCCCATTTTCAGCAGTTAAAGTATCTGTGATTGGGTTGAAGTCTAATCTTCCTGAAATTGCTACGGCAGCCACCATTTCCGGAGAAGCTACAAATGCATGGGTATTCGGGTTACCGTCAGCTCTTTTTGCAAAGTTTCTGTTGAAAGAGTGGATGATAGAGTTTTTCTCCCCTTTATCAGCACCTTCCCTGTCCCACTGCCCGATACAAGGTCCGCAGGCATTAGTAAAAATTCTTGTATTTTCAAATTTTCTGAACGAATTTAAGAAACCGTCTCTTTCTGCCGTGAATTTTACCTGCTCTGAACCTGGATTAATTCCTAAAATTGCTTTAGGCTTCACCCCTTTTGCTACTGCATCCTCTACGATAGAAGCTGCTCTTGATAAATCTTCATAAGAAGAGTTGGTACAAGATCCGATAAGCGCCCATTCCACTTCAATAGGCCATCCGTTAGCTTCAGCCTTAGCTCTGAATTCGGCAACTGGTGTCGCTAAATCTGGAGTGAAAGGTCCGTTCAAGTGCGGCGTAAGCTCAGAAAGGTTAATTTCAATGACCTGATCAAAATACTGCTCAGGGTTAGCATATACTTCTGCATCACCTGTTAAGTGTTCTGCAATTTTATCAGCAGCATCTACAACATCCTGTCTTCCGGTTGCTGCTAAATATCTTCTCATGGAATCATCATATCCGAAAGTAGAAGTTGTTGCTCCGATCTCAGCACCCATGTTACAGATGGTTCCTTTACCTGTTGCTGAAAGGGATTCTGCTCCTTCTCCGAAATATTCTACGATGCATCCTGTTCCCCCTTTTACTGTAAGAATTCCTGCCACTTTCAGGATAACGTCTTTTGCAGAGGTCCATCCAGACATTTTACCGGTTAATTTTACACCGATAAGTTTAGGCATTTTAAGCTCCCAGGCCATTCCGGCCATTACATCTACTGCATCTGCACCACCCACACCGATAGCTACCATTCCTAAACCTCCCGCATTTACCGTGTGAGAATCCGTACCAATCATCATACCTCCGGGGAAAGCATAATTCTCTAATACCACCTGATGAATGATACCTGCTCCCGGTTTCCAGAAACCGATTCCATATTTATCACAAACAGAACTCAGAAAGTTAAAAACCTCCGAGTTTTTGTTGATTCCTTCCTGTAAATCTGATTCTGCGCCTACTCTTGCCTGGATCAGGTGATCGGCATGAGCAGTGGAAGGAACTGCTACTTTAGCTTTTCCAGCCTGCATAAATTGTAAAAGCGCCATTTGTGCAGTGGCATCTTGCATCGCTACTCTGTCCGGTGCGAAATCTACATAAGAGTTTCCTCTTTCGTGCGCTGATGTAGCATTACCTTCCCAAAGATGGGTATAAAGGATTTTTTCTGAAAGTGTAAGAGGTTTTCCCACGATTTGTCTTGCAGCAGCAATCCTTTCAGGGTAACGCTCGTATACTTTTTTGATCATATCAATATCAAAAGTCATATCTTAATTTTAATTTTTCGTCTTTTTAAATATACTTTTTCCGTCATTAAATGAATCTTATAACGGAAAATATATTCTTTGTATAGCGCATCAAAATCTGTTCCTTCGATCTATAATAAGGATAATTATAATAAATGCACAGAATATTTTATTTCTATCAAGTTAAGAAAAAATAGAATTTCTTTTCTCAAATTTATTTTAAATAATTCTTAATGGCTCTTAAATGGAAAGATTCTAAACAAAAATTGAAAGATTTTAAATCCTGCAGGACTAAAATCTTTCAATTATATTTTTAAACAGTCTCACGACTTCGTTAAAATTCTATTAATGACCTACCTGAACCAATTCCTTGATAGGCGGAGCAAATTTAGTCAGGTCAATGCCTTCAACTGCTGCCTTATATTCATCAATATTAGGAATTCTTCCAATGATGGCAGAAAGGACAACAACCGGCGTTGATGCCAGTAAAGATTCTCCTTTTTTACGTTCGGAATCTTCAACCACTCTTCCCTGGAAAAGACGGGTAGAAGTTGCTAATACCGTATCGCCTTTAGCTGCTTTCTCCTGGTTACCCATACAAAGGTTACAGCCGGGACGTTCAAGATACATCATATTCTTGTATTCCACACGTGCTTCACCTTTTGGAGCATTGTCATCAAATTCAAATCCGGAATACTTTTCTAAAAATTCCCAGTCTCCTTCAGCCTTCAATTCATCGATGATATTATAAGTTGGTGCTGCTACTACAAGTGGAGCATTGAATTCTACCTTACCTTGTTGCTTTTCAATATTTTTAAGCATTTGAGAAACAATTTTCAAATCACCTTTGTGAACCATACAAGATCCTACAAACCCAAGATCTACTTTTTTCTCACCTTTGTAATAAGAAAGATCTCTGATGGTATCGTGAGTATATCTTTTAGAAACATCCTCATTATTTACGTCAGGATCTGCAATCATTGGTTCCACGATCACATCAAGATCAACAACAACTTCAGCATAATATTTAGCATTTGCATCCGGAGTTAAGGCCGGCTTTTCGCCTGATCTGATCTCTGCAATTCTCTTATCTGCTTTATTAATTAATCCCTGAAGAACTTGGTTATGATTATCCATTCCTTTATCAATCATGATCTGGATTCTGCCTTTCGCAATCTCCAATGATTCAATTAAGGTGTTATCTTCAGAAATATTGATGGAAGCTTTTGCCTTCATCTCAGCGGTCCAGTCTGTAAATGTAAAAGCCTGATCAGCAGGAAGTGTTCCGATGTGAACTTCAATGATTCTTCCTTGGAATACGTTTTCTCCACCAAATTGCTTCAGCATCTGAGCCTGAGTTGCATGAACTACATCACGGAAATCCATGTGTTCTTTCATGTCCCCTTTGAATGTTACTTTTACGGATTCCGGAATTGGCATGGAAGCTTCTCCGGTAGCCAATGCAAGGGCAACGGTCCCTGAGTCTGCTCCGAAAGCAACGCCTTTGGACATTCTTGTATGAGAGTCACCACCAATGATGATCGCCCATTCGTCTATCGTTATATCATTAAGAACTTTGTGAATAACATCCGTCATCGCATGATATTCACCTTTCGGGTCACGGGCAGTGATCAGACCGAAATCGTTCATAAATTTCATTAATTTTGGAATATTAGCCTGGGCTTTTTTATCCCATACTGAAGCAGTATGACAACCTGATTGGTAAGCACCGTCAACAATTGGTGAAATCACTGTTGCAGCCATAGATTCAAGCTCCTGCGCAGTCATAAGACCTGTTGTATCCTGTGATCCTACGATATTAACTTCTACACGGACATCTGAACCTGCATGTAATACTTTCCCGGGTGTAATACCTACAGCATTTCTGTTGAAGATTTTTTCTACTGCTGTAAGACCTTGTCCTTCGTGAGAAATTTCTTTTGAAGGAGCAAAAACAAGAGGAGTTTCTATTCCCAGAAGTTTCGCAGCAAATGTCTGAAGCTTTTTACCGAATACGATAGCATATGATCCACCGGCTTTAATAAATTCAAGTTTCTGAGGTGTAAATGCTTTAGAAATGTCTATCAGCTCCTGATCGCCGTTATATAA
This sequence comes from Chryseobacterium sp. W4I1, assembly GCF_030816115.1. Lineage (NCBI taxonomy): Bacteria > Pseudomonadati > Bacteroidota > Flavobacteriia > Flavobacteriales > Weeksellaceae > Chryseobacterium > Chryseobacterium sp. W4I1. The sequence goes on along the minus strand of NZ_JAUSXQ010000001.1, from coordinate 3,629,500 downwards.
TTTTTTTGTTTTTGTATTGATGGTAAGAACAGTTCCTGTAGCTACAGAATAAGCTTCTTCCAGAACAACATCACCATTCTCATTACGAATAGGGTTTCCATTATCATCAAGCTTTTTTACCCAGTTTTTAAGGTCAAGACCAATACCGCCTGTAACGTCAACAGTTGTAAGGAAAATCGGAGAAATACCGTTTGTTCCTCCAACGATTGGAGCAATATTGACGAATGGAATATATGGGCTCGCCTGTTTCCCTGTCCAAAGAGCCACGTTATTTACCCCTGACATTCTTGATGAACCAACACCCATGGTGCCTTTTTCAGCAATCAGCATTACGCTTTTGTCTGGATGTTGTGCCTGTAAAGCTTTAATCTCTTCCTGCGCCTGAGGAGTGATCATGCATTTCCCGTGAAGTTCACGGTCTGATCTTGAGTGAGCCTGATTACCGGGAGAAAGTAAATCGGTTGAAATATCACCTTCACCAGCGATGAAAGTAACGACTTTAATTTCTTCTGCAACTTCCGGCAGTTTTGTAAAAAACTCAGCTTTTGCGTAGCTTACAATGATTTCTTTTGCGATCTCATTACCGCTATTGAATGCTTCCTTTAAACGGTTGGTATCCGCTTCATAAAGGAAAACCTGTGTCTTAAGAACATTTGCTGCATTTTTGGCAATAGAAATATCATTCCCCAAAGCCAGATCCAGCAATACTTCAATGGAAGGACCTCCTTTCATGTGAGATAATAACTCGAAGGCATAGGACGGAGATATTTCTTCTATTGTAGATTCACCAAGAATAATTTCTTTTAAAAACTTAGCTTTTACCCCCGCAGCACTTGTGGTTCCCGGTAAAGTATTATAGATAAAAAATTTGAGAGAATCCGATCGATATTCGTTTCCTGAATCTTTAATTTGTGCAATGATTTCACTTAGTAGTTCAGCACCATCAATCGGCTTTGGATGAAGCCCCTGGTTTTTTCTTTCTTCAATTTCTTTGATGTAATCCTGATAAATATTCATAATAGAAGTTTCAATATTAAGGTAGATTAATAAAAATAGTGTTTAGTATTGCTACCTATTCTTTACCGGTCTGTAAATACATCTCATAACATTTTGAATCCTCACATTTTTGATATGCCATGTGAACCGGAGAAAGATCAGTATAATCTACGCTTTTTAAATTTAAAATTATCAAACAATTCAAAATGCTCCCAAAATTACGAATTTTTAATATTTCATCAAGATGAAATTATTTAGATTCTTTATAAATATGAATTTGATAATTTCTATTTTGGCCGTAGTTTTGCACGCAAATGGTGAATATGAAAAATATCCTTAATTTTTTGTGCGTCTTTATTTCGATGTTTGTTTTTTCACAAACAAAATCTGTGAAGAAACAGCCGCTTAAAAAACAGACAAAGACCATAGCGAAAAAGAAGATTGCAGAGGTTAAGCCAAATCCTGATCTTGTGATTATCCATCAGGAGCTTCCTGTTCTGATTCCAAGAAATGAGAACGGGGAATTTGGATATGTCAACCAGAATGGAAAATTTATCATTAAACCTGAATATCATATTGCTGTCTTTTTTTATGAGGACTGTAATCTGCTGAATTCCCCCAACGAAAAAGTGAGGAAGTTCGGAACTGATGAGTATGCAACCGTAGAAAAAGATATGATCTCTTACCGGATAGATAAAACCGGAAAAAGAGTATATCAGTTCAAAGATTCAGATCTGGGAAAGTGTAAGTTTGGAGATTACAAACAGCAGCCTTATCAGGCATATGTTTTAAACGGATTCTACGGAATAATAGAAAAAGAAAAATTCGTGAATGCTGCAGACTACAGGGATTATAAGATCTATCCGCAGTATCAGTATTTATACATCATGGAAGGTGATGATGTGGAAAATCCAATGATCGTGGCTTCCCATAATGACCGGTTCGGAGTCATTGATGTGAATAATAAAGTGATTGTTCCTTTTGAATATTCCAATATCAAAAGAAATTTTAGCTGGAAACTGGGTAGGATGTTTGAAGTCACAAAAGACGGAAAAAACTACTACTACATTGATGCAAGAAATAAAACTTATTAAGCTACTAAAATTCTATTTTTAATAGACCTTCATCACAGTTGACCAATCTTTGCCTAAAATCTTTCGCAGATTAGAAAAATGATGCAGATTTTGCTGTAGGCAAATGTAATTAAAAATAGGATAATGCTGTTTTTAGTAAACTATAACGAAAATAAACAAGCATATTCTGGAAAACTTGTGTCCCGAATTTCAACTTTTCAACTATCTCGCATTTTTTTTGTAATTTTGCCGCTGAAATAAAGGGGTGCTTTAACAGGCTGAGATTATACCCAATGAACCTGGAACGGATAATGCCGTTTAGGGAAATTTGAAAAATGTACCAACGGAACAGTATAACAATATACCAATTCTCATTGCTAGACTGTTAAATTAGTAAATTGCTACATTATTTAATCCGCCCCTTTTATTCATTAAATTTTAAAGATTTATAGAATGAAAGGATTATTTTTTTTAGGGCTTACCGTAGGCTCTGTTGCTTTTATCCAGGCTCAAAATAAGGATTCTCTGAAAATAAGGGAAATTGAAGCGGTCAACTTTACCAAAAGACTTCCCGTTGCTAAGGAAATTATCAATGTACAGAAGGATATTGACAGCCGTAACCTGGGTCAGGATCTTCCGATTCTCTTAAAAAATCAAACTTCTATTATCTCCACATCTGATGCCGGAAACGGAGTTGGATATACAGGATTCAGAATCCGTGGAGTAGCTGGAAATGGAATTAATGTAATGATGAACGGTGTTCCGTACAACGATTCTGAAAGCCAGGGAACCTTCTTTGTGAATGTTCCGGATCTGACAAGTTCTGCTTCTCAGATTGTGATTCAGAGAGGAGTGGGAACTTCCAATAACGGAGTTTCTGCGTTTGGAGCGAGTATTAATGTAATTTCCAAAGAGCCGGATGAGAAGATGTATTTTAAGACTGATGATAGCTACGGCTCATTTAACACCTACAAGTATTCGGCAGAGGTAGGTTCGGGGAAATTCTGGAAAAATAGACTCTCGGTGATGGGAAGGTACACACGCATCCATTCTGACGGATATATTGACAGGGCTTCCTCAGATTTGGATTCTTATAACTTTACAGCTTTATTTGAAGAAGGTAAAACAAGACTTCGTTTCATGGCTTTCGGTGGAAAAGAAAAAACGTATCAGGCTTGGAACGGGATTGATAGGCCAACATGGGAAACCACTCCAAAATTCAATTATTCAGGACAGTATACAGATCTGTTTACAGGAGAAGAAAAATTCTATGATAATGAGACAGACAATTACAGACAGAATCATTATCAGCTTTTGTGGGAACAGAAATTCAATGATAGCTGGAGTTTAGAGACCACTTTCCATTATACGAAGGGAAGAGGATATTATGAAAACTATAAAAGAGTTGACGAGACGGATGCCGATGCTACACATTATTCCAGTTATAATTTGCCGGTACCGGTTGTAAACGGATCTGCAGTTGAAGTCACAGATTTTATCAGAAAAAAATGGCTGAATAATGATTTTTATGGTGCTGTTTCCACATTGTATGGAAAACTGGAAAATGTAGACCTCAATTTCGGAGTGGTAGCCAACCAGTATTACGGAAGGCATTTTGGAAACGTTACCGGTGTTTATTTTCCACAGATCAATGAATATGAATATTACAGAAACCGTTCTGTGAAAACTGAGGTCTCTGGTTTTGCAAAAGCTTTGTGGAGAACGGGGGAACATTTTGAATTCTTTGGAGATCTTCAGCTCAGAAATATAGATTATGATACAAAGATCCTGACTGAAGGAGATGAGGAAGGTGGAAATCTTGATAAAAACTGGCTTTTCTTTAATCCTAAAGCCGGGGTGAATTATAAAATAGGAAACGGGAAAGTTTTCATTTCCTATGCCCATGCGCAGCGTGAGCCAAACAGGGATGACCTGATGAGTGATAACACTGTGAAAGCTGAAAAGCTACATGATTTTGAGGCCGGTGTTGAAAAGCAGTTCGGAATCATATCTGTAACGGCCAATTTGTATTATATGTACTACGTCAATCAATTGGTATTGAATGGGCAATTGAATAATGTGGGCGCATTTATCAGAACCAACTCTGGAAAGAGCTACAGAAGAGGGGTTGAAATCGGGGCGTTGGCTAAACTTTCCAAGCAATGGGAAGTGACTGGAAATGTCAGTCTGAGCCAGAACAGAAACCTTGATTTTAACATCAAAAATAATGGAACTCTGCAAAACCTTGGTAATACCGAGATATCTTTCTCTCCAAATGTCATTGCCAATTTAGGACTTAAATTTAACCCTTCCAGGAATTTCCAGTTTGCTTTGATGAACCAATATGTAGGAAAACAGTACCTGGATAATACGGGAGACAAAAACCTGGAGTTGAAAGATTATTTCCTGACAGATTTCAATGCACAGTACCAATTTAAGATAGCAAATAATGATATTGCCTTAAAATTATTGGTGAATAACCTCTTCAATAAGAAGTATGTAAACAATGGTGCAGTTTATGATGGTGATCCATACTATTTTTCACAGGCAGGAACTAATTTTATGTTCGGGATCAGCTGGAAAATCCAATAATTTGTAAAATAACTTACCGAACAGGTTTTAAAACACCGAATTTTATATATAATTATCAAAAGACTGTTTCGGCAGTCTTTTTTTATATCCGATAAATCTCATTAAAAAGTCATGAAAAAATTATAAATTTGCTGCCAAATGAATATTTCAGCTTACATTTTAGAATATCTGAAACAATTTGGAACTGTGACGGTTCCGAGCTTCGGTGTGTTTTCGCTTAAAAACTCCAAGGCAATTATTAATTCTGAGAACGGAAGCATCCTTCCGCCCGCAAGCGAGATCGTTTTTGCGGTTGATTATGAGATACAGTCTGATGAACTTGCTGCTTTTATAGCGTCCCAGAAACAGATGTCTCTGGAAGCTTCAAAAAGTGATCTTAAGATCCAGACCGATTTTTGGAAGAAAAAACTTCAGGCAGATCAGTTCCTGGAGATTCAAAACCTTGGAACCATCAATATTGAAGAAAACCATACCCATTTCAAAGGAAAAAGAGTAGAGGCGGGACATCCTGATTTCTACGGTCTTGAAGAAATAAGGCTTTCAGATATCAATAACGGAGAAAAGATAAGTACTACCGAAAACAGGGAAAAAGATTATCAGTTTAAAAAATCTATTCTTTGGATTTTTCTGCTTGCAATTCCGGTTTTAGGAATTCTGTATTTGGCATTTACCCAACAGGAACTTCTTTTCGGGAAAAAATCTTTTGATAAAGTTTCCGTACAGACCTCTACCCACAGGATTGAAAAAGATACCATAAAAATGATGGTTCACGACCCTGCAACAGCTGTGGCAGATTCCCTGAAAAAAGATTCATTATCAAAACCAGCCGGGAAAGGTTTAAAAACAACTCCGGCAGCTCAAAACAACACTAAGACTCAATGGCAAAAGTAAAAAAAGCGTCAGAATCCCTGACCATCATGACCAATATTGTTCTTCCGAACGAAACCAATTCTCTAAGAAATCTTTTTGGAGGTGAGCTTCTTGCAAAAATGGACCGTTGTGCCTCTATTTCTGCAGCAAGACACTGTGAAAGAAGAGTGGTAACAGCATCTGTAAATCACGTTTCTTTCAATCATCCGATTCCTGAAGGTGGAGTAGTGGTTCTGGAATCTAAAGTATCCAGAGCTTTCTCTACATCAATGGAAGTCTATGTAGATGTATGGTTGGATGACCCGATCAATCAGAAGAAAGTTCATACCAATGAAGGGATTTATACATTTGTTGCAGTTGATGAATTTAACCGTCCTATTCCTATCCCGGACATGATTCCGGAAACAGAAGAAGAAAAACTGAGACATGCAGCAGCCATCAGAAGAAAAGAACTTTCTCTTATCCTTTCAGGAAGAATGAAGCCTTTGGATTCAGTGGAACTTAAGAAATTATTTCAGGAGCCTGAGGAACAGAAGGAACAGAAGAAAGATAAAAAATAAGATTGATAAGATAAAATGCTTTAATCTTTGTTGAGTGTTGAAACCTTTGCAAATTTAGAGGCATTTTCTTTATATGGAGTTTAATATTCAATATCTGAATCTCCCAATACCTTAATTTCTAAATTTTATAAGAAATGAAGATTCTCGTTTTAGATAAAAACCATCCTCTTATCACAGAACAGCTTTTAGCCAAAAACTTTATACTGGAAGAAGATTTTACATCTTCATATGATGAGGTTTGCCATAAAGTTGAAAATTATGACGGGATTATCATCAGGAGCAGGATCCCTTTGGATAAAAACTTTCTGGAAAAAGGGAAAAATCTGAAGTTCATTGCAAGGGTAGGAGCAGGAATGGAAAATATAGATATTCCTGTCGCACAACAGATGGGGATACAGCTCATCAATTCTCCGGAAGGCAACAGAGACTCTGTAGCCGAACATGTTATAGGAATACTGCTGATTCTAATGAACCGGCTTTTTATTGCTTCCCAGGAAGTGAAAAATGGCATCTGGAAGCGTGAAGAGAACAGGGGTGACGAACTGCTGGGAAAAACAGTTGGTTTAATCGGATATGGAAATATGGGGAAAGCTACAGCTAAAAGATTTTCAGGATTCGGCTGTAAAGTCATATTTCACGACATCCTTCCCGGACTTTCTGATGAATATGCCACACAGGTAAGTCTGGAAGAATTGAAACAGTCTGCAGATATTTTAAGCCTGCATATTCCGCTAACTACTGAAACGCATTATCTTGTTGATAAAAACTTTATTTCAGAGATGAAAAAAGACTTCTACTTTGTGAATACAGCAAGGGGAAAAAATGTAGAAACTAAATATCTAGTTGATAATCTGAAATCAGGAAAAATAAAAGGGGCATGTTTAGATGTTTTAGAATATGAAAAGTCATCTTTTGAACATCTGGAAACTGAAAATGATGATTTAAAATATCTTTTAGAATCAGAAAAAGCTATTGTTACACCTCATATTGCAGGCTGGACTCATCAGAGTAAAGAAAAACTTGCTCAGGTGATTGTAGATAAAATTGTGGAGGGATTTGCAAGGTAGCTGATAATCCTTGCTGAAGTTACTGATCTGTGTTAGAATATAGCTGCAAATCTATTTTTTACGTAACCTTTCCAAATGAGTTTCAGTAAATGATGTCTTATTTTCAAATTATAAAAAGCACAGATCGTAAGATCTGTGCTTTTCCATTTATTGCCGGAAGCTGATATAGATAGCAAAAGGCAATTTTTATTTTTTTATGAGTTTGTGTATACTCTCAGATCCGTCAGCTGTTGCAATCTTAATAAAATAAGTTCCGGTAGGAATTTGTTGCAGGTTTAATTGATTTGTTTCACCACCTTTGGTCAATAATGCTTTTCCTGAAGCATCTAAAACTTGTACCGATTTAGTGATGGATTCTGATTTTATAAAGATCATTTCTGAGGCAGGATTTGGGTACAGTAGTAATTTTGTTTTGCCTGATTTTATTTCTTCAACAAGTAACAAAGGTTCCGAGCAGTTTGGAGAAAAACTGTCTCCAGCAAATGTCCAGCCCTTGTTATTAATTAATTGATTACGAAATATTTGGCCACCGTTTCCATAAGTTCTTCCCACTACTCCGACAAGTCGTCCAAGTGGAGAATTAGGATTTTCAGCCCAGCCTTTTAATGTTGCACCATAATTTCCACAATCTAAACCACTATAGCCAAAAATTTCTGTCAAATTGACTATTGGAGAAAGTGTCCAATTGCCTAAATTCTTATTAAAATTATTGTTAGACCAAAACATGTGAGACATATTGATAACATTAGAAACATCCCAGGAGGATATGTCTTGGTTAAAACTTGGATAAGAAAACATCTGAGACATGTTTGTGACATTTGAAGTATTCCAGTTGTTTAATGGTTGGTTAAACGACTGAGATGCTTCGAACATCATTGACATATTCTGAACATTTGAAACATTCCAATTATTAATATTTTGGTTGAATGCCTTCGCACGATTAAACATTGAACTCATGTTGGTCACATTTGAAACATTCCAATTGCCAATATCCTGATTGAATGCGTCAGCATAAAAAAACATCTGGCTCATATCTGTAACATTTGATGTATTCCAATTACCGATTGGCTTATTAAAAGCCTTGGCATTAAAGAATAAGCTACTCATATTGGTCACGTTGCCAACATTCCAATTGTTAATATTGTTTACAATTGATAAGTTTGTGCAACCTGAAAAAAACGAGCTGAGGTTAGTAACCTGTGAAAAATCGGGAATATCGGTTGCTGTAATTTGAAGATTCGCATATCCAGAAAACATGCCTGATAAATTAGTATTCCAGGTAATTTGCCCCCATTGTGTTAGTTCGACAACTTTATCTATGTCAGTTCCAGAACTAAATCTAAAAGTGCCTGTAGGCGTAATTGAAATATTATATGTTCCTATTGAGGGAACGCTGATTTCTGTTAAACCCGTGTTTCCTATTCCATTACCTGTAATAGTAGAATTGTTGGTCTTTACATATGAATAGTTGTAGGCCCCTTCAGTATTTAATTTTATTTTTAGGTTGTTAGCGTCGCTCACCCAAAATTTTAATATAAGTGGAGTCTGTGCCCTTAGAGCAGTAATGACCAAAAAGAAGAAAGAGAAAAAGTAAATTTTTTTCAACATATTTTTATTTTTATTGATTGCAAAAATACATATTTCCCACAAATAAGATTAATATAAAAATTAAAAATGTAAATAATCGCCCAAATTCCCTACAAATTATCTTTTGTGTGTATCGTGGGTTTATTAAAATATGTATTCTAAAAATCTGTTCATCTAAGTTTTTACAATTTAAAAAAATAAATACTTATCTAAATTATATAAAAAAATTCTCCACGTTGAGAAGATTTGAATAATGTGATTTTATATTCTTCAAAAAGGCGCTTAATAATGTTAAATAATTCATAATCTATATTTGTTCTTTCATAATTTATTTTGAGTTTTATTAAATTGCCACTCATTTTTGAAATCCATGAAGAAGCTAAATTTCAGCCTAATTTTAATTGTTTTTTTATTTTTTTTTTCCTGTAAAAAAGAATCAGATACAAAAGGTTCTGTAACCGAAAATACCAATCTCCCCAATTATGGAAATGTAGATCTGAATAATGTATTTACCAAAGCAGAAAGCCAGCTTGGTGATAAAGGAATATTGACCGGATATATTGATCAGTATTACAAAAAGATCTGGGAAGGCGGAGACCTGAGTGGCGGAATCCTTGTGGCAAAAGGAAATGATATCCTGTATGAAAATTACAGAGGTTTCGGAAGAGAAGGTGATCAGATGCCAATTGATAAAAATACACCATTGCATGTAGCTTCAGTTTCTAAGACCCTGACAGCAATGGCAATGTTGAAGCTGGTAGAAGCCGGAAAAATTAAACTTTCTGATCATCTTACCCAGTTTTTCCCAGGATTTCCCTATCCCAATGTTACCGTACAGACCTTGCTCGATCAGAGAAGCGGTCTTCCGAAATACGAATATTTTATTGCTAAAATACAACCGGCTCCCGCTGAACTTTCAAAGTCATTCATTACCAATCAGGATATTCTGAATATGCTTATCCAATATAAGCCTGATCTTGCAAGAGATACAGATACCGGCTTTATGTACTGTAATACCAATTTTGCAATGCTGGCTTTATTGATAGAAAAGATCACCAAAACTCCCTTTCCTCAGGCGATGAAAGAAATGATATTTCAGCCTTTGAAAATGGAACATACCTATATTTTCCAGGAAAAAGATATTCCCACGGCAGCACAGTCCTTTTATTATGGCGGGAAAAGATTGTATCCTTTGGATAGACTTGACCTTATTTATGGAGACAAAAACGTTTATACAACGCCGAGAGACCTTTACAACTTTTCCAAGGCAATGTTTTCCAAGGATTTCTTAAAGCCGGACCTGATGCAGATGGTTTTCACACCGTACAGCAATGAAAAGTCAGGAATGAATAATTACGGTCTCGGTTTCAGAATGAAGATCTTTGATAACGGTGAGAAGCTTACTTATCACAACGGATGGTGGCATGGAACCAATTCAGTTTTTGCCCATCTTCTGAAATCCAAAGTAACCATTGTAGCTATTGGAAACAGATATTCAAATAAAGTCTATACAGCATTGGCATTATCAGGGTTATTTGAAGATTTTCCGGTTCAGAAAGATAAGCTGCATAGCGTAATGAACGATAATAAAGATACTTTGAATGCCGGACATGAAGTTTTTGGAGAATAATGTTTAATTTTGCTTAAACATATATGAAAAGAATTCTTCTATTATTCGTTATCTGTTTTCTTGTCCATTCCTGTGCAAGAGTCGGTTCTCCCGTAGGTGGTCCGAAAGATACCCTGGCTCCAAAGTTTTTGAGCTCAAACATTGATACTACAAGAATCAATGTAAAAAGAGATATTCACGAGCTGAGACTGGATTTTGACGAATATATTACTTTAAAGGACATCAATAAAAACCTGATTATTTCTCCACCGATCAAAAATATAAAGCGAATCCTTCCTTCCAATATCGCCAATAAATTTGTGATGATCCAGTGGACAGATACGCTTCAGGCCAATACGACATATAATTTCAATTTTGGAAACTCAATTGCTGATAATAATGAGACTAATATTCTTCGTTATTTCAACTTTGCCTTTTCCACAGGCGATAAACTGGATGATCTTTACGTAAGCGGGGTTATTACAGATGCCGTTGCCATTAAAAAGAAAGAAGGGGAAAATAAGCTGGTAGTAGGGCTTTATCAGGTAAAAGATACAATCAATTATAAACAGAAACCATACTATATCACAAAAGTAGATGATGATGGATATTATGAGCTTAATTACCTTACCCCAGGCAAGTATAAGATCGTTGCCTTTGAGGACGAGAACAGTAATTCTGTTTATGATCCGGGAAAAGAAAAAGTAGGGTTTCAGAAAGAACCGCTGGATATTGAAAAGTCTGTTTCAGGATTAAATTTAAAAGTTTATCCTTCCAAAAAGCCTTTGAAATATGTTGAAATGAAAGAAAGTCCGGGTGGAATTGTCATGACGTTTGAAGGCAACCCTGAGAATGTGAAAGTAGCTTCTGTCAACGAAAAACTGCAGGATATTAAAGTCACTCACCGTCCGAAATCCGATTCTGTAAAGATATGGTTTGATCCGGTGAAAAGTGATATAGGGCAGACGACCACAGAAAACCTTAAGTTCAGCTATGATACCGGCAAAAAGCAGGATACCGTTTCCGTATTTTATAAATACAATAAGAAGAACGCAATGGATCTTGAGAACGATAACGGGGGACCTGAATTAGCCCCGAATTCTGATTTTAAGATTAGATCTGCTTATATTATCGATAAGATCAATCCTGAAAAATGGATCCTGAAAAGCGACAGCTTAACCACTCAGGAATTCACGGCTAAAATCTCAGAAACCAATCCTTATCAGATTCTAATCCATTCAGATTTTGTAACCGGGAAAAAATACCAGCTTACCGTTCCAAAAGAAACAGTATCTTCTTATTATACTAAAAATGTACAGTCCAAACGTTTTGATTTTGAAGTTGAAAAAGTTGATCAGTTCGGAAGTCTGGCTTTTGCTATTCAGAATGCCCCGGAAACCAGTTACTGGATCCAGCTTCTGGACGCTTCAGATAAGGTCATTTATTCAAAATACACCAAAGGAAACAATGTGAAATTTGATATCCTTAAACCAAACGAATATATCGTAAGGATATTGGTAGATAATAACGAAAATAAATTCTGGGATGAGGCTGATTTCGAGACAGAAACTTTTGCAGAAGATTCTTATGTCTTTTACAAAAAAGCCATTGTGCGACCTCTTTGGGAAACTAAGGAAGATTGGGATCTGAAAGATACCAGAACGCTGGATAATCCCAAAGGAGAGGTCTCTAAGCCTGTAGATATTCCTGCAGAAGCAACTCCTTCGGAAACAGTAAAGAAGGAGATGAATAAAGAATTGAAATCAGATTCCGGAAACGCAGTATTGACACCTGTAAAATAGAAATATGAAGACGGTAAAAAAAGTGTTATTCTGGACACTGGTAGCGTTTGCGTTGATCCAGTTTATTCCTATTGACAAAGTAAACAAACCTGTTGATAAGGCAATGAATTTCGTTGATGTCAAAAAGACTCCCGAAAAAATTAGCGGATTGTTAAAAGGAGCCTGCTACGACTGTCATTCCAATGAGACCGTTTATCCCAGATATGCAAATATAGCACCCGTTTCCTGGTCTGTAAAAAGCCACGTTAATGAAGGCAGGGAACATCTTAATTTTTCCGTCTGGGGAAGTTATAATAAGGATTTAAAAGAGAGCATGTTAAATAAAGCGATCCAGACGATTCAAAGCAAAACGATGCCTATGCCCGGCTATATTGTTTATCATAAAGAAGCTAATCTATCCGATGCAGAAAGAACGCTGCTTGTTCAGTACTTCAAAGAAATACAGCAATCAAAGTCTTATTGATTGTATTAACAGCATAAAAATCCCACAGATTTTATAGACCCGGCAAAATGATGTTCTATCATTCTGCGTCATCTGAAAAATCTGTGGGATTATTTTTATATAATATTTATATATTCTTCAAATATTCCTCAAAAAATCTCTTCTGAGAATCAAAAGCAAGATCATCAAGATCTAAGGAGTTTAAAGGAATCCAGACGGCCTCTGATATTTCAGAAAGCTCAAGGCTAACCTCGAATTTTTCCGACACTCTGTATTCGTAAAAGAGATCGATTGTATTATAATCAATTTCCTTGTACTGGTAGATATTCGGAAGGCTGGTAAGATACTTTAAATTTGAAATATCCACATTAAGCTGAAGTTCTTCAAAAAGCTCTCTCTTACATGTTTCCTCAGCGCTTTCCTTTGGATCAACAAATCCTCCGGCCAGATCCAGTTTTCCCTTTTTTGGGTCACGGTTTCTTCTGGTAAGGTAAACTTCATTATCCCATCGGATAACAACAGCTACCGCACCGGCCACATTATTATAGAGAGAAAAACCACATTCTAGACAGCTCCATTTTTTTTCGCCGTCCCAGTTTAGCGTTTCTTTGCCGCAGCTTGGGCAGTATTTCAATAATTTCATCTGATATAATTATTTTTCAAAGGTCAGATGGAACTCCATGTCATTGAGCAATGTTAATATTTCTCGGATGATAATTTAATATAACATCCCTGAGTTCCTCTGTCTTCAGATGGGTATAGATCTCAGTAGTAGTGATGCTGGAATGTCCCAGCATTTCCTGGATATAACGAAGATCTGCACCGTTCTGTAAAAGGTGTGTTGCAAAAGAATGTCTGAACGTATGTGGAGATATTTTCTTGCTCACTCCCGCTTTGTCTGTAAGTTCTTTAATGATCAGGAATACAATCACTCTGGACATAGATGTTCCACGGCTGTTCAGAAACAGCGTATCCTCATATTTTTTATTGATCTTGTTTTTTGAACGTACTTCTTTAATGTAAGTTTCCAAAAGTTCAGCAGTGTAGTCAGCCAAAGGAACGAAACGTGTTTTGTTTCCTTTTCCGTTGACTTTGATGTACTGTTCTGTGAAATTGATGTTCGAAATTTTAAGATCAATAAGTTCTGAGACACGTAAACCGCATCCGTAAAGAACCTCAATGATACAATGATTTCTCTTTCCGAGATCAGAATTTACCTCAATGGCTGCAATAATTCTGTTAATGTCCGGCAGGCTTAAGGTGTCAGGAAGATATAATCCAAGTTTTGGACCTTCGAGCAGAGAAGCAGGATTGTCTTCCCTAAACTCATCTTCAAGTAGAAACTTGAAAAAAGCTTTTATAGAAGAAATCCATCTTGCCTGAGATCTTTCACTGAACTTCTGTTTGGAAAGATTGAAGATATATTCCTGTAAGTTTTCGTAACCGATAGAGTCTGGACCGACGTTTTCCAGATCTACTTCGGCATAATCTTTTAATTTTTTGATGTCCCGAATATAGGCATCGAGTGTGTTATCTGAAAAATTTCTTTCGAAGCGAAGAAATATTTCAAAATCTTTGATTTTTTCATCCCAAGTCATATTTGTGCTTTATTTTTTTAGTTCACAGTCCGATATTTGTTCTATTTCAATACCATGGTTCCTAAGGAAAGCTATTCCGTCGTCATCTGAATACTCATTAATATACACAAGTCTTGTAATTCCTGCCTGCAAAATCAGTTTGCTGCATTCTTTGCATGGCGACAGCGTTAAATATAGCGTTGCGCCTTTTGCAGACTGAGTGGAAGCGGCCAGCTTTAATATAGCATTGGCTTCCGCATGAAGTACATACCAGTGCGTTTTTCCCTCTCCATCTTCACAGCAGTTTTCAAATCCCGAAGGAGTTCCGTTGTAACCATCTGAAATAATCATCCTATCTTTTACGATAAGAGCTCCTACCTGTTTTCTCTTACAGTAGGATAATTTTGCCCACTCTTGGGCCATTTTTAGATAAGCTTTATCAAACTTATTCATACCGCTGCATTGTTTTTTTTCGAAATAATTTTGGATTAAAAATCTTAGAAGTTAGGCTTTCTTTTCTCTAAAAAAGCGGAAACTCCTTCTTTCTTGTCGTTCATATCAAAAAGTTCTCCGAAATATTTGATTTCAGATTCAAAACCTTTATCCGTGTCAGACAAGTTTACGGCTTGTATAGCCTTTGATATAGCCATTGGTGAATTGCCGGCTATAGTACTTGCTAATTCTTTTGTTTTGGTTAATAATTCTTCAATAGAGTATACTTCATTTACCAATCCTATTTCCTTTGCCTTTTGGGCAGGAATCATTTTGGCAGAGAAGATCATTTCGTTGGCGATACCTTTTCCTACAAGTTTAGGAAGTCTTTGAGTTCCTCCATATCCTGGAATTAATCCCAGTGTAACTTCCGGAAGGCCTAGTCTTGCATTCTCTGATGCATATCTGATGTGGCACGCCATGGCAAGCTCTAAACCTCCTCCTAATGCAAAACCATTAACGGCTGCAATAACAGGTTTAGATGTATTTTCAATCTTATTGAACAGGGTATTATGCCCGTTTCTGGCCAATTCTTCGGCCTTTTCCTGTCCAAATTCACTAAATTCTTTTATGTCGGCTCCTGCTACGAATGATTTTTCCCCACCTCCTGTAATAATAATTACTCTACAGGATTCATCTGCATTAAGTTCATCCATTGCTAAACTTAGCTCTTCTATCGTTTTTGCATTTAAAGCATTTAAACTTTGAGGTCTGTTGATCGTAACAATAGCAACTTTGTCTTCCTTTTCTAATAATATATTCTCGTAACTCATTTTTCCACTATAAAATATTATTTTTTGCAAATTATGAATTTTTTACAAAAAAAAGGAAAAAATATTGATTTTTTTTCCTTTTTTTTGATTTATCGTTCAAAATGCTATTTCGAATGATTCATCATATTTGCATCTATATTGATATTAAGTTGAGATGCCACTTTCATGCCAAGTTCAATATTAGTCCTGAAAAAGTGACATAATTGACGGTTGATGATCTCATCTCTTTTTGGCCCGGTGATTCCTTTCATGCTTCCAATAATATTATGGATCAGATGTTCTCTGTCTTCAGCATTCATAGATTTGGTGTAGAGAAGACCCGGTTGTGTATAATGGTCATCATCATTTTCGTTTCTGTTGTAGCTTGCAACATGGGCACTATCTAATTCATAATCATAATTCTTGTAAGAAGGATCCGGCTTTACTTCGTCGAAGCTGTTCGGGAAATAATTCGGCTTATCCTGATATTCGCTGGAATCTGCCATAAAACCATCTCTCTGATAATTATTGACTGCAAAAGGACATCGGTTTACCTCTAGCTGGTGAGCATTCACTCCAACCCTGTATCTGTGAGCGTCTGGATAAGAAAATAATCTTCCCTGAAGCATTTTGTCCGGGGAAAAGCTGATTCCGTTGACCAGGTTGCTAGGTGAGAAAGTAGACTGTTCCACATGTGCAAAATAATTTACGGGAACTTCATTAAGTTCCATTTCTCCCACTTCAATCATCGGGAAATCATCGTGGAACCAAACCTTAGTTATATCAAAAGGATTCCATCTGAAATCTTTTGCCTGCTCTTCCGTCATTACCTGGATAAACATTGTCCATTTTGGGAAATCTCCGTTTTCAATAGCATTGCAAAGGTCTTCCTGAGCAAAATCCGGATTCTCTCCGGCCATTTGCACGGCTTCGGCATCTGTGAAATTTTTAATTCCCTGTTTGGTTTTAAAATGGAATTTTACCCAAACCCTTTCGTTTTGATGATTGATCATAGAAAAAGTATGAGACCCAAACCCATGCATATGTCTATAGCCGTACGGTGTTCCCCTGTCCGACATTAAGATAAGAACCTGGTGAAGAGATTCAGGATTGTGGCTCCAGAAATCCCACATCATTGTGGCACTTTTTAAATTAGTTTTTGGTACTCTTTTCTGGGTATGGATAAAATCAGGGAATTTTTTGGCATCCTTGATGAAAAATACCGGGGTATTGTTTCCTACCAAATCCCAGTTTCCGTCTTCCGTATAAAATTTTAAAGCAAAACCTCGTGGGTCTCTTGCGGTATCTGCACTACCTTTTTCTCCGCCAACGGTAGAGAATCGGGCAAACATTCTGCATGAATTTCCGACTTTTGAAAAGAGCTTTGCTTTTGTATATTGACTGATGTCGTGAGTTACGGTAAATGTACCATAAGCACCGCTTCCTTTGGCGTGTACTATTCTTTCAGGGATTCTTTCCCTAACAAAGTGCGCAAGGTTTTCCTGAAGGATGAAATCCTGCAACAGGACAGGGCCTCTTGGACCAACAGTCTGTGAGTCCTGATGTTCAAAATAAGGAGCACCGTTGCTTAGTGTTAATTTTTTAGAATCCATAGAGTTATGATTTGTATGATTGATTTATCTTATAAACTGTCTTATGCAGACGTATGAAATATCAAATTTACTTGAATTTTTGATTACTAATAGCAAAAACCTTTTATCTTTGTAATAGATAATATTAATCAGATGAACATTCAGCAACTGGAGTATCTTATCGCTGTTGATAAGTACAAACATTTCGGTAAGGCAGCGCAGGCATGCTTTATTACGCAGCCAACATTAAGTGCGATGATACAAAAATTTGAGGATGAACTGGATGTGAAAGTGTTCGACAGAACTACACACCCGATCCGTACTACGGATGTAGGGCTTCAGATCATTGATCAGGCAAAAGTAATTATAGAATCTGTCAATGAGCTAAAAAATAAAGCCAATCTTCTGAATAATATCCTTGGTGGAACAATCAATTTAGGCATCATTCCTACCGTTTCTTCTTTCATTCTGCCGACAGAAATCTTTAAGTTTTTGGAAGAAAATCCAAAAATCCAGATGAATGTGAAAGAAATGACTACCGACAATATTATCAAAGCTTTAAAAGCTGGTGAGTTGGATGCAGGAATCATTTCAACGCCTTATGATACTGCTGATGAATTTTATCAGGATTTCCTTTTCAATGAAGAACTGATGATCTACAGCTCCAATACGGAAGCTAATAAAAAGAATTCTTATATTATCCCTGAAGAACTGAACGTTGAAAAAGTATGGCTTCTTGAGGAAGGAAACTGTCTTAGAAATCAGTTTGAAAATATCTGTCACCTGAAAGAGAATACTTTGAAGCCTAAAAATTTAGATTTCTTAGCATCCAACATTCAGACACTGGTTCACATGGTGGATAAAGTAGGAGGGATCAGTATTCTGCCGGAACTGGCACTGAGCCAGCTTTCTGATGAACAGAAGGAAAATGTGTTCAGATTCAAAAAACCTTTCCCTTACAGAGAAATTAAGATCATTTATTATAAGCCGACTTTTAAGCAGAAGATTATTGATGAATTATCTCATTCTATCAAAAGTTCCCTAGAGCAGAAGCTTAATTACCATATCAACCCGAAGGAATTTGTGAGCATCAAGCCGCAATGAACTAAGAAGATGGCAAAGTGATATAAATCATTAATTTTAAGAAATTTACAATTAATAAGCAAAAATTTTGAGTATTAAAAAAATAGTACTTAAATTTGCAGACGTTTATAAACGAGGAAAAATTTGACCTGATTGCAACCTCTCTAAAAATATGCTAAAACAGTATTCTTTTTTCTGGGCAATTTATTCTTATTTTTCTTCACTTATTTTTAATCTAAAAAACAAAGAATAATATGTCTTATCTATTTACATCTGAATCAGTTTCAGAAGGACATCCGGATAAAATTGCCGATCAAATTTCCGATGCGTTAATCGATCATTTCTTAGCATACGATAAAAACTCCAAAGTAGCTTGTGAAACCCTGGTGACTACGGGACAGGTTGTCCTTGCCGGAGAAGTAAAATCGGATGCTTATCTTGATGTGCAGACTATTGCGAGAGACGTAATCAATGGTATAGGGTATACAAAAGGCGAATATATGTTCAATGGAGATTCCTGCGGGGTGATTTCTGCGATCCATGAGCAGTCTCCGGATATCAACCAGGGAGTTGACAGAGCAGTAAACGATGAATCTTTCGAAGCCAAGGCGAATGCACAAGGAGCTGGTGACCAGGGGATGATGTTCGGGTATGCCACTAATGAAACGGCTAACTATATGCCGCTTGCTTTGGACCTTGCCCATACTATTCTTAAAGAACTTTCTGTCCTGAGAAGAGAAGGAAGTGAAATCGCTTACTTACGTCCTGATGCAAAAAGCCAGGTGACTATTGAATATTCTGACGATCACAAGCCTGTAAGAATTGATTCTATCGTAGTTTCTACTCAGCATGATGATTTCGGAACTGAAGAAGAAATGCTGAACAAGATCCGTGAGGATATCAAAAGTATCCTTGTTCCAAGAGTAGTGGCTCAGCAGACTGAAGAAATCAAAGCTTTATTCAATGATCAGATCAAATATCACATCAACCCGACTGGTAAGTTTGTAATTGGTGGTCCTCACGGAGATACTGGTCTTACAGGAAGAAAAATTATTGTAGATACCTATGGAGGAAAAGGAGCTCACGGTGGTGGTGCTTTCTCTGGAAAAGACCCTTCAAAAGTAGACAGAAGTGCTGCTTATGCTACAAGACACATTGCGAAGAACTTAGTTGCTGCCGGGGTAGCTGATGAAGTTTTGGTTCAGGTTTCTTATGCTATCGGTGTTGCTGAACCTTGTGGTTTGTATATTAATACTTACGGAACTGCGAAAGTAGATCTTCACGACGGTGAAATCGCTAAGAAAGTGTCTGCGATCTTCGATTTAAGACCTTACGCAATAGAGCAGAACTTAAAATTAAGAAACCCAATCTATCTGGAAACGGCTTCTTACGGGCACATGGGGAAAGAGCACTATATTGCTGACAAAACATTCAATAAAGGTCAGAAGAACGAAATTACCCTTACAGGTCTTGAATTCTTTACCTGGGAAAAACTTGACAAAGTAGACGAAATTAAAACCGCTTTTGGTATTTAATCCCACTTTAGAAATAATAAATAGACTGCTTTATCTTGGGATAAGGCAGTTTTTTTTAATTTTACACTTTAAATAATTAGAGATGATGAATTTTAGAACAGCAGTTACCGTACTTTTTATAGGTTTCCTGAGCGTGATGACAAAGGCGCAGTATACCATGCATAAAATGGTAAGTGTGGGATATACCTACCAGAACCAGAGCTTTGGGGAAGTTGGTGGTAAATTGCTTTTCCTGAAGAATGATGATGTGATATACAGGCTTGGCGGATCTGCTTTGATGGGTTCTGCCGGTTCCAAATTTGCCATTATGCCTAAGCTGCAGGCAGATGTACTTCTTAATTTTGAGAAAAATGTAGACTTCTATCATTCCTATTACCTTTTGATAGGAGCAGAAGGAACAAACAAATATATTGCACCGAAGATAGGAGTTACCCTTTTCGGGCTGTTGGATCTTGCCGGAGGCTATGCTTTCCCGATTGGAGATGCCCGTTTGAACGGAAAAGAGTTAAAGGGTTTAAATGTTAATTTAACATTAAATATCCCTACGGTCTTTATTCATGATATGTTTAAGTGATTTTTATTAAATTTTCCTGTAAAAATTTAATAATAGCTTAACAGTTATTAAAAAATTATTATATTTACACCATATAATAATTGTACTGCCTATAGATTTTACTTTACTCTAAAAAACTGTTTTGTATTTACAGCTAGGGCCAGATGAAATATCTGGAGAATTGCTGGTCTGCAAATATTTTATTATTGAGAAGAGTTATGAAATCAAAAACGGACAGCCTACTAATTTCCCTTTATCAGAAAGGAGACGAAGAAGCCTTATCAGCCCTTATTCATCGTCATCAGAGAGAACTGTTTACATTCATTTTTTACAAAATTAATGATGAAGACCTTGCGAATGATGTTTTTCAGGATACATTCATGAAAATCATCCTGATGCTGAAAGAAGGCCGGTATAACGAAGAAGGCAAGTTTATTCTTTGGGCAAAAAGAATCGCACACAATCTTATCATCGATCATTTCAGACTGAAATCGAAAAATGTAAAAGTTTCGGAAACCACTTTTGAAACAGACGAGTATTCAATTTTTGATCTGATCAGAGAACCTTCTGAAAACATTGAGGATCAGTTGGTAACCCTTCAGATCCAGGAAGATCTGATGAGAATGCTTCAGTTTCTGCCTCAGAACCAGCAGGAAGTCATTAAACTAAGGTTTTTTGACGGGCTGAGCTTCAAAGAAATTGCAGATCATACCAACATGAGCATCAATACCACATTGGGAAGAGTACGCTATGCACTTATTAACCTGAGAAAAATCATGGACGAAAATAACATTGTATTGACGAGATAGGATAATATTTTTGAAAAATTCACGTTTAAAGGAAAACATACTTCGCCTATGAAAAAAAATGATTCCTTAAAAGTGAAAGCTTTGAAACCTAAGAAACAAACAATTGATTTTTTACTGAATTATTCAAAAAGTCTTGAACTGGTAAAAACCAAAAGCAAGAATTTCCCGATTTCCAAAAATTAAATTGACTAATTTTGTGCTGTATGAAAATTCAGCACATTTTTTTTGACCTGGACAATACGCTCTGGGATCACCGTAAGAACGCTTACCTTACCATCAAAGACCTGTTTAAAAAACAAGAGATCACTTTAAACTACAATATCGACTTTGAAGAGTTTCATTCCGTTTATCATGAAATTAATGAAAGCCTTTGGGAAAAAATAAGAGACGGGATTATTGGGAAAGAATATCTTAGAAAGCATCGCTTCTATGATACTTTCAAGCATTTTGGAGTAGAGAATGAGGAGCTTTCACAATATTTTGAAGAAAATTTTCTGGATAAGATCCTCAATCATAATGATCTGGTAGAAGCAGCAGAGTATATTCTGGAATACCTGAAGTCCAAACACTACACGCTGCACATTATTTCTAATGGCTTTCAGGAAGTGACAGAAAGAAAATGCATCCTTTCAGGAATAGATAAATACTTTAAAACCATTACCAGTGCCGATTCTGTTGGCGTGAGAAAGCCCAATCCGAAGATCTTTGAATATTCTTTAGGCATTGCGGAAGCCAGTAAAGAGGAGAGTATCCTGATCGGTGACGACTGGATCGCAGATGTTGTAGGTTCCCAAAACTACGGCCTCGACGTAATCTTCTTCGATGTTTATAAAGAAAATAAGCAGGAAGAAGGCCTGAAGGTCATTACCCATCTTCTTCAGATCAAAGAGTATTTATAAAATATACAGTTTTCAATAGCTGTAAAATTTATTTTTTTGAACCATTAAGATGAAAGGTTTAAGTTTAATTAAGATAAAAATCAAAGATTTTTAAGGTCAGTTCCTTCTTATTTTCTTAACTGCTTCAATCATCTTAATGGTTTAATTATTTTCACCATTCACCATTCACCATTCACCATTCACCATTCACCATTTTCCTCTTTTCCTAATTCTTTCCTAAATTGATTCTGACCTTTGCTCTATAATAATGACAGAAAAAATTTAATGTTATGAAAAAATTTAGAAAAATCACAGGAGCGCTTGTTTTATTATTCTTATTGACAGGCGGATTTATTTTTGCACAGGACAAAGCGATCAGTGCCAACCAACTTCCTAAAACAGCTAAGAATTTCCTTGCTGCCAATTTTAAAGGAATTGCTGTAGGATCTGCAATTGAAGACAGAGAGATCTACGGCGTTGACGAATACCAGGTTTATCTGGCCAACGGGATGAAAGTAGAATTCGACAGCAGCGGAAATTGGAAAGAAGTAGATGGGAAGCACCAAAAGCTCCCTTATGGATTTATTCCCACATCAATCAGAAATTATGCAGCTAAGAATTTCCCAAACACTTATATCGTTAAGATCGAAAAAGAAAGATGGTCTTACAAAGCAGAACTTTCTAACGGACTGGATCTGGAGTTTGACAGAAAAGGAAATTTCAAGAGAATTGATGATTAACTAAATATAACCCTTAAATCTTACTATGATGGTCAACTGGAATATAATAAACAGCAGTGAAAGAGATACATCTTCCCAAAGTATCAGAAAAGCGATAGTATCTGTTTTAACAAGACATTATCCCGGAAGTATAGTAGATTGTATTGAAAAGAAATACAATGCTTATAAAATACATCTCATGAACGGCCTTTGTCTTACTTTTGATGCAGACGGACGCCGTATCAATACACAATAAGTAATGAAAATGGAAACAGGAGGCCAGGAGAAATAGCTTAAAGCTCCCGTCTTCCTTTCCATTTTTCATATATTTGAAAAGCTAATACTGCAGGATGAAGATATTAATTGTAGAAGATGAACCGGAACTGAAAGATACCGTACAGACTTTTCTGGAAGCAGAGCATTTTATTGTAGAGTTTGCCCTTACCTATAGTGCCGGGCTTGAGAAGATTATTTCTTATGAATATGACTGTATTCTTTTGGATATTATGCTGCCTGACGGCAATGGAATGGATCTGCTGAAAGAAATCAAGAATCTGCATAAGAAAGATCCTGTGATCATTCTGTCAGCTAAAGATTCTGTAGACGATAAAGTGGCCGGACTTGAGATAGGAGCAGATGATTATCTGGCCAAACCTTTTCATCTTGCAGAACTGATGGCGAGAATCCGGTCTGTGATCAGGAGAAAAAATCAGGATGGTGAAAATACAATTATCTATAAAAATATCAGTATTGATCCGGAAAACAGAACTGTTAAAGTTGGAAATGAAGACTTGGTGCTGAACCGGAAAGAGTATGATCTTCTGTATTATTTTGTGATCCATCCGGAAAAAACATTACAAAAAACGACTCTTGCCGAAGCGATCTGGGGAGATTACATCGATCAGGCGGATAGCCTTGATTTTATCTATTCCCAGATCAAAAATCTCCGAAAAAAACTGAAAGCCCTTAATGCAGAAGCCGACTTCCAGGCCGTTTACGGAATTGGATATAAATTTATCTGATGAAAGTTTCGTTAAAATACTACACCATAAAATACCTCATCGGAATTCTCCTGCTGATCATAGCGGTCTGGGCAGCGCTTTTCTATGCCTATATTCTGGATGAAGTGTATGATAATGTAGATGACGGACTGAAAGACAGGAAGATTCAGATTATAAAGGCGGTCTATCACGATCCTGAACTTTTGGACAGCAAGGATTTTGGATTTAATGAATTTAAAATCAAGTCTATCGCAGAATCCGATTATAAAGAGAAGAACAGACTCTATAATAAGATGTTTTACATGGAGTATGATGATAAAGACCAGCCTTACCGGGTTCTTGAGACGGACTTTATAGATCAGTTCGGAAAACGCCAAAGACTGGAAATAAGGACCTCTACTGTAGAGCAAGATGAGCTGGTATATGATCTTACCACAGCCTTGATTGTATTATATATTCTTCTTGTAATCAGTATTATTGGGGTGAATGGTTATCTTCTGAATAAAGCGATGCGGCCTTTCTATACTATTCTGGAGAAGCTTAAAGGATACCAGTTCGGGGTCTCTGCTTCACAGGAGCCACAGAATTATTCCATCAAAGAATTTGAAGAACTTAATGTGGAAATAGAGGAAATGATAGAGCGTAATGAGCTTGTTTTCCATCAGCAGAAACAGTTTATTGAAAATGCTTCCCATGAACTTCAGACGCCACTCGCTATTATGATCAATAAAATCGATCTGGTGATCCAAAATGAAGAGCTTGACCGGAAAAATTTAAATTTTATTTCAGAATTAAAAGGTGATTTAAGAAGAATGGCAGGACTGAATAAATCCCTGCTTATGCTTTCAAAAATAGAAAACAGCCAGTTCAATAAAACTTCAAAAGTAGATTTCAATGAAATGATCACAGGACTGGTCAAAAGCTATGAAGATTTTATTGAGTTCAAAAAAATTCATGTCAATATTATTGAAAAAGGATTCTTTGGGGCGGATTTTAATCCTGATCTGGCGGATATCCTGTTGTCTAATCTGCTTAAAAATGCGGTAAAATACAATAGTCAGGAAGGAATCGTCAATATCGTTATAGAAGATAACAGGCTGATTTTTCAGAATAGTAGTAATGGAATGCCACTGGATGATACACAGATCTTTAATCGTTTTTACAAAAAGGGTTCAGATCACAGTTCTACCGGTTTGGGATTGTCTATTATCAGGACTATAACAAAACAATATCCCGGATGGGATATTGTTTATAAATTTGAAAGTGGAATGCACTGTTTTATTCTTTCTAAAAAAAATAAGTAATTGTTGTCTCTGAATGAAATATCTCTATTCTTTTTTGTGATGTATAGTAAATTAAGTTATTTTTGAGCAAACACAATCCAATGTTATTTCTTTTCGGGACTGGAAAGTCCACTTTAAAAAACCAATATCCATTACAAGGCTGTACATGCCCTGCCTGTCATCAGAATAATACAATGGTGGCGGGTACTATAGCAAGATATTTCCATTTCTTTTTTATTCCTGTTTTCCCTACATCCAAGGAAAATATTGCTGTTTGTAATCACTGTAAGGGTCGTTTTTCTTATGATCAGTTTACAGATGAAATGAAGCAGAGTTTTGATTCGCAGCAGAACGTTCAACCTAATTCCAGACCAATCTGGCACGGTTGCGGCTGTTTTATTATTCTTATTGGAATAGTCTGTTTTATAGTGTTGGGAATTATAGGCTGGTTTAAATCAAAAGAAGAACCTGAAAAACCTAAAGACAAAAGAGAAGCCTTTCTTAAAGCTGATATGAAAAAGCTGACGGAAAATCCTACTATGGCAACTGATAGTACATCATTTTATATTAAAGGTTATATAGATGATATATTGGAAAACGAACTTAATAAGAAAGATATTAAATATTTTTCTAAGATTAATGGGGATAAAATTCTGATTATTCTTGATATTGATGATATAAAAAAAATAAAATCATCAGAAAGATATTATATTATAAATTTTGTACAGGAGGCTCTTAAGGAACATGAAGGCTATGAGAATCTGCAACAATATATTGGGGTAGATGGGATGTGGAATATGGTTTTAGCGGTATCTCCCCATTATACAGATGTAGATGGAAAATTTGCGAAAGAGAGTGTATTGTTCCCCTTTTAAGATATTCTTAAGAATTACAGTGAACCGGTAGAAATAATGATAAAATCTAATAAGACTGATCATCAGAAAGGGAAAAAATAAAAATGTTTCACAAAGCATTCATTGAGATGATATGAGAAATGACCAATAATAAGAAAGCCTTCAAACTGAAAGGCTTTCTTATTATTGGAAAGGAAAAATTAAATTCCTAAGCTTGTTCTTACTCTTTTCATGGTAGATGTTGCCACTACTCTTGTTTTTGCAGCACCTTCCTGAAGTTTTGCTTCCAGTTCATCAAGATTGTTCATATAATAAGCGAACAGTTCTCTTTCTTTTGCAAAACGGGTTAAGATCAGATTTAACAGCTCTAATTTAGCGTGTCCGTAACCGAAATTTCCAGCCAGGTATTTAGATCTTAATTCTTCCGTTTGTTCAGATGTTGCGATCAGTTCATATATTGCAAAAACCTTATCTGTTTTAGGATCTTTAGGTTCCTCCAGAGCTTTAGAATCGGTTTCTATACTCATCACCTGTTTTTTCAGTTCTTTCTCGGGAAGGAAGATATTGATGATATTACCCATTGATTTAGACATTTTACGGCCATCAGTTCCGGGAACATATTTTGTGTCTTCCTGAAGCTCAGACTGTGGAAGTACGAAAACTTCTCCCATCTGATTGTTGAACCTTGATGCTACATCACGGGCAATCTCAAGATGCTGAAGCTGGTCTTTACCTACAGGAACGACCTCTGCATCATACAGTAAAATATCTGCAGCCATCAGAATAGGGTAAGTGAACAGCCCGGCATTCACGTCCTGAAGACGGTCTGCCTTATCCTTAAATGAATGGGCAAGCGTTAATCTTTGATAAGGAAAAAAACATGATAAATGCCAAGATAGTTCACAGGTTTCAGGGATATCACTCTGTCTATAAAAATATGTTTTTTCAGTATCCAGCCCACAAGCAAGCCAAGCCGCAGCGATCTCGTAGGTATTTTGTTTCAGTTCTTTCGCATCCTTAATCTGAGTAAGAGAATGAAGGTTGGCGATGAATAAAAATGATTCATTTCCTTCCTGCTTGGAAAGTTCAATAGCAGGAATGATTGCCCCCAGCAGATTTCCAAGATGGGGTGTTCCGGTGGCTTGAATGCCGGTAAGAATTCTTGACATTTGTTTAAATTATTTATAAAATTATTGAATTGCAAATTTAATTATTTTCCCACTGATTGCACGGCTTTTCACAGATGATTGTGTTTTCTCTTTATTTAAAAATTAATTTAAACGCAAAGATTTTATTTTCAAACCTATTATTTAAGAAAAGCAAAGGCAATAAATTTGCTGCGCTAAACTTGAAAACAGAGCTTCATCAAACCAGCTTGGTGATTCTTCTTTCCCACTTGAAATTTTATTAGATTTAAATTTTGCGTTAAAAAAAAATCAGTAAGAGGGAAAATTAAGGAATGATAATCTTTTCTCCTCCAAATTTTGGCTGAACCCCAAAAAGAAGATCCCAATACACTTTTGTTTTTGCAAGATATTCTCTCAGGTTCGTCTTTAAACCAGCATATTTATTCACATCATTGGCATTGTATCCATAAGCTTCCATCCTATTTTTTCTGGCGAGAAAGACCGCTCTTTCGTTATGAAATTTCTGAGAAATAATTACAAGCTTATTCTGTCCGAAGATCTCTTTAGCCCGGATTACAGAATCCAGTGTTCTGAATCCCGCATGGTCCAGCACGATCCTCTCCTTAGGAATGCCATACTTCATCAGGGCAAGCTGCATATCTTCAGGTTCATTATAATCTTTGGTACTGTTGTCGCCGCTTACAATGATGTATTGTATCTTTCCGCTCTTATAAAGATCGATGGCAGCCTGTATTCTGTTGTAAAAATAGGCATTGGGCATACCGTTGCTCAAATTTTTTCCGGTTCCAAGGAGTAAAGCTGTTTTGGTTTCCGGAATATCGGCAATGCGGTATGAAACAAAGGCATTACTTTCTTTCCTGATGCTGTAGTTGGCCCAGGCTATAAAAATAATTCCCACCGCAAGAAGCAGCAGGAAAAATTTAAAAATATTTTTAATTACTTTTTTCATCCGGAATACTGTTTTTTAAAACTCAAGTCCGTTCGGGAAAGCTTTTTTTCTGAAGATTAGTAACAAGGCAGCACCTACCGTAATAGCAGAATCTGCTACATTGAAGATATATTTGAAGAATTCAATATGTTTTCCTCCAATCAAAGGGATATTATCTGGGACATACCAGTCTACCAAAGGAAAATGAAGCATATCTACTACGCAGCCTTTCATAAAAGCTGAGTAACCCTGTCCTACAGGAACAAACTTTGAAACTCCACCATATCCGATCCATCGGTCGATACTTTGGTCATAAACCGTTCCGCTGTCAAATATCAATCCGTAGAACATACCGTCGATGATATTTCCGATAGCCCCGGCAAAAATAACAGCCATTGGAATCAGAAGATAATTGGATGCTCCCTGCTTTAGCCATTTTTTAAACATATAAACCATTCCCCCGATCAGAAAAAGCCTCAGGATCACCAGAAAATATTTCCCGATGATGCCTCCGAAATGCAGCCCGTAAGCCATTCCCGGATTTTCTACGAAAGTCAGTTTAAACCCTGGAAGAACGTTGATGCTGTCGTCCAGGTTGAAATGGGTTTTGATGTAAATCTTTGAAGCCTGATCAATTAACAATACCAGAAATGTTATAGCTAAGATCTTTTTCATTACAATCCTTTTGGTTTAGAAGGTTTCTCCGGATTTTTCTTATCAAAAATTTTCTTCGCTACCTTTTCTGTATGGAACGTGTTTTTGGTCTGAGCCCTTTCATATCTGATGTTCATTTCTTTTAAAACACTTTTCAGTGCACTCAGTTCCATAGGGTTTTTAGGATGTACTATGATAGATTCCATTTTCTTATCTATTTTAAAATGTTACATTTTGGACAGTTCATCGAGTCGCTTTCTGTCTTTTGCAGACAGGTCATTGATCCCGTTTTTGCCCATCTTACTCAAAAGTCTGTCGATTTCTTTCTCCCTTTCGCGCTTATCAGAATTAAACTGATCATCAATGGTATAGTTCTTCTGTTGATTGGGAAAGAATCTGTTTTTAATCCATGCCCTGTTGAAAAACAGCAAAACTGCAGCCACAATTACCACTAAAATTAATACTCCGCTCATGGGTATACATTAAAAATTAGGTTTATAAAGTATTCATGAATACCGTATAAACCCAACATTATTTTTACAAACCTTACGGTTTATTTCTGCATATTTTTCGCTTCGATGCTCAGCGTAGCATGAGGAACGGCTAAAAGTCTTTCCTTAGGAATCAGTTTCCCTGTTACTCTGCAAACACCATACGTCTTATTCTCAATTCTGATCAAAGCATTTTTAAGATCACGAACGAATTTTTCCTGACGTCCAGCCAATATAGAATTCTGTTCTTTGCTCAGTGTTTCTGCCCCTTCTTCAAAAGCTTTGAAGGTAGGAGAGGTATCATCTGTACCATTGTTCTGGTCATTGATGAAACTTTCTCTGATCAGCTGAAGATCTTTTTCTGCTTTCTCTATTTTTTCTTTTATAATAGCCTTAAATTCCTGTAAATCAGCATCGCTGTACCTAACTCTTTCGTCTGACATATTCTTTTCTCTTTTTTAATAAAATTATGAAATGGAATTTGAAATACAATAACTATATGTTAATTTTTTTCGACATTTATCTTAAAATTAACCTCATCTATTTCGATTTCGTTAAAATTTGAAAGTGAAGATACAATTTCTATTTTATTTGACAAGACCTCGGATGAAATATATTCTTCATTTTTCTTAACATCTTCAATGAAAGGTGAATTTTCTTCAATGGAGATTTTTATCCTGTCTGTCAGTTCAAAGTCCTTCTCTTTTCGCAGGTTCTGAATTCTGTTGATGAACTCTCTTGCGATACCCTCAGATTTTAATTCTTCTGTTAACGTCAAATCTAATGCCACAGTTGTTTTTCCGTCAGAAGTTACGGTCCATCCCGGGATATCTTTTGTGGAGATTTCCACATCATCCAGCGTAATTTCGTACCCCTGAATATCTAATTTACCCTCTTTTTCAAGAGCCGCAATTTGTTCTGTATCCAGACCTGCGATTTCTCCGCCTACCGTTTTCATGTCTTTCCCTAATTTAGGGCCCAGCGCTTTGAAGTTCGGTTTGATCTGTTTTACAATTAAATGAGACGCTTCTTCGGCATTGATGAGTTGTAATTCTTTAACATTTACTTCCTGCTTAATGAGCTCTGCTACTGCTAGCAGTTGTTTTTCCGTTTTAGCATCCAGAACAGGAACTAATACTTTCTGTAGTGGCTGGCGAACTTTCACGTTTTCTTTCTTTCTAAGAGAGAAAACCATACTGGTAATGTTCTGTGCTAAATGCGTTTTTTCTACAAGATCCTGATCAATCAGGCTTTCGTCTGCAACAGGGAAATCTGTCAGGTGAATAGATTCAGCATTTTCCTTTCCTGTTACTTTATTTAAATCCTGATACAACTGATCCATAAAAAACGGAGCAATAGGAGCTGATAATTTAGCAACAGTTTCAAGACAGGTATATAAAGTCTGGTAAGCAGAAATCTTGTCATCAGAATAATCTCCTTTCCAGAAACGTCTTCTGCATAGCCTTACGTACCAGTTGCTTAAGTTGTCATTCACGAAATTGCTGATGGATCTGGCCACTCTTGTCGGTTCGTAATCTTCATAGAATGCTTTTACTTCTTTGATTAAAAGATTAAGTTCTGACAAAATCCAGCGGTCAATTTCCGGACGGTTTTCAATATCTTTTTCAGAATAGTTGAATCCGTCAACATTCGCATATAATGCAAAGAATGAATAGGTATTATAAAGTGTTCCGAAGAACTTTCTTCTTACTTCATCTATTCCTTCGATATCAAATTTCAGGTTCTCCCAAGGATTGGCATTGGAGATCATGTACCAACGGGTAGCATCCGGCCCGTAAACCGCTAAAGTTTCAAACGGATCAATTCCGTTACCCAGACGTTTTGACATTTTCTGACCGTTTTTATCCAAAACAAGTCCGTTACTCATTACATTTTTATAGGCAACAGAATCAAAAACTGCTGTTCCGATGGCATGAAGTGTGTAGAACCAACCACGGGTCTGGTCAACACCTTCTGCAATGAAATCTGCAGGGAATGCTTTCTTATTGTCAATTAATTCTTTATTTTCAAAAGGATAATGTAGCTGCGCGTAAGGCATCGAACCTGAATCGAACCAAACATCGATCAGATCGCTTTCACGATTCATTGGTTTTCCTGAAGCTGAAACTAAAATAACCTGGTCAACGATGTTCTTGTGTAAATCAACCAAAGCATAATTCTGCTCAGACATATTTCCGATCACAAAACCTTTGAATGGATTTTCTTTCATGAATCCTGCTGCAACAGATTTTTCAATCTCATTGTACAATTCTTCAACAGAACCGATAATAATTTCTTCTTTTAAATCTTCAGTTCTCCAGATTGGTAAAGGAATTCCCCAATATCTTGAACGGGATAAATTCCAGTCGTTCACGTTTTCCAGCCAGTTGGCGAAACGTCCTTCTCCTGTAGATTTCGGTTTCCAGTTGATCTCTTTGTTTAAATTAACAAGTCTGTCTTTTACAGAACTCATTTTTACAAACCAGGAATCCAACGGATAATATAATAACGGCTCATCTGTTCTCCAGCTGTGTGGATAAGAGTGAACATATTTTTCAACTTTAAAAGCTTTATTTTCTTCTTTTTAAACGGATGGCAATTTCTACATCAACGGATTTTTCCGGTGCTGTTCCTGCATCGTAGTATTCATTTTTTACATACTTACCTGCAAAATCTCCCATATGTGCTGTAAACTTACCCTGTAAATCTACCAATGGAACCGGATTTCCATTTTCGTTTAAAACCAACATTGGCGGAACTTCAGGAGTCGCTTCTTTAGCCACTTTCGCATCATCAGCTCCAAAAGTTGGTGCTGTGTGAACAATACCTGTTCCGTCTTCTGTCGTTACGAAGTCACCTGAAATGACTCTGAAAGCATTTTCCGGATTTTGATACGGTAAGGCATAAGGTAATAGCTGCTCATATTTAATTCCAACCAAATCAGCGCCTTTAAATTCTGCAAGGATTTTATAAGGGATAACTTTGGCTTCTGAAGTGTAGTTGGCGAAATCTTCATCTGTTCCTTCTGCAAATTTCTTCCCGAATTGCTT
Source organism: Chryseobacterium sp. W4I1 (assembly GCF_030816115.1). Lineage (NCBI taxonomy): Bacteria > Pseudomonadati > Bacteroidota > Flavobacteriia > Flavobacteriales > Weeksellaceae > Chryseobacterium > Chryseobacterium sp. W4I1. The sequence continues at coordinate 3,597,503 of NZ_JAUSXQ010000001.1, read as the reverse complement.
TCCAACCAAAGGTTTAGCCAAAACAATATTGATCGGCTCAAAAGTATACTGATTGAAAGTTTTTACTAAAACATAATCGATTTTTGGTCCAACAGTCAAAGCCGTGTTTGAAGGTAAAGTCCAGGGAGTTGTCGTCCAGGCTAAGAAATATACATCTCCAAAACCTTGTAAGAATGAAGGTAATGTTTCCGGTAATGTTTTAAATTGGGCTACAATAGTTGTATCAGAAACATCACGGTAAGCTCCCGGCTGGTTTACTTCATGAGAAGAAAGCCCGGTTCCTGCTTTCGGGGAATAAGGCTGGATGGTGTAGCCTTTGTACAATAATCCTTTATCATACAATTGTTTCAGCAACCACCAAACGGTTTCCATATATTTTGACTTATACGTGATATACGGATCCTCAAGATCAACCCAGTATCCGATTTTCTCAGTTAGGTTGTTCCAAACGTCTGTGTAACGCATGACCGCTTCACGACAAGCCTGGTTATAATCTTCAATTGAAATTTTTTTGCCAATATCTTCTTTAGTGATTCCTAATTCTTTTTCTACGCCTAGTTCCACAGGAAGTCCGTGTGTATCCCAACCCGCTTTACGGAAAACCTGTTTCCCGTTCTGAGTCTGATAACGACAGAAAATATCCTTTAATGCTCTAGCCATAACGTGGTGAATTCCGGGCATACCGTTTGCTGAAGGCGGACCTTCATAAAAAACAAACTCAGGTTTCCCCTCACGAATCTCAACACTCTTATTGAAAGTTTTATTCTGCTTCCAGAATTCTGCTACATTCTCTGCTACGTCAATAAGGTTGAGGTTTTTGTATTCTTTAAATTGGCTCATTGTAATATATCAATATCGTTGATTAATTAAGTTGGCAAATTTACTAAAATTTACCGGTTTATAATATATGTTTTATTTAGCTTATATCTATTAAAAAGTTCAATTTCAGAAATATAAATGGAAAAGTTGAGAAAAGTGAAAAGTGAATCGTCAATAAGTGAATTTTTCTGGGTGTTTTGAGCATGAAATTGAAGCTATATTATTTTATAAAAAGGGTGTGTCCGAAAAGTCGGAAACACCTTCTGAGATTCGGATATTTATATACTCCTCCTGTATAGGGGTACGAGACAAAATCAGCATAAAAAGAGGCTGCCCAAAAAGTTTGGGCAGCCTCGTGAATTATTCTAAGTCACTGAGTTTTGTTATATCTAGCCATCTACCTGCTTCGTATTCTTGAACATAGTAGTCAATAGATCTATTTGTTCCGAACACTATAATTTTACCAGTTTTATTTTCTACCAAGAACGGTGAGCATCCTATTAACTTTTTTCTTTCAATTTTGTCTTCTACAAACTTTTTCGAGTTAAAATAAAATATGATACCATACTCTTTTCGAACTGAACGTTCTTCGGCAATAGTAAGTTCTATTTCCCATTTTTGACTTAATTTTTTTATATAGTCTTTTGCGGTTTCTATTACTTCTTGTTCTGTTAACATGTAGATTTTTATTTTAATACGAAAGTGAAGCTGATATTAATTCTGTTTAGGATCCCAAAGTCCATGAATGCTGGGTTTCCATGTGCCATCTTCATATCCATTTAAATAATACTCTACATCGTCTGATGTTCCAAACTGAATGACTAAACCAGTATCATTTTTTACGAGAAACGGGCCATTACCTGCTAAACGATATTTTGTAGAGTCTTTTGGTCCATAAGAATAGATATTTTCATAAGGCTTATTTATTGTAAGTTGTTCAACAATAATCAATTCTATATTTATTTCTTCTTCGTTTAATTTTATGTATTTTTTTGCCATTTCTAGCATTCCTATTTCTGTTAACATATTAATTTATTATATGGCTTATCAATAGAACTCGTGTCTTATTTATCTAGCAATAATACTCTATTTGTTAAAAATACGAAAACCACCCGAAGGTGGTTAATTAATTATTCCAGGCTACTGTTAAATCCTAATGTGTTAGTAAATCTTCCTGCTTAATACTCTTGTATGTAACATTCTTCAGACTTACTGGTTCCAAATACTACAATATTTCTTGTTTTGTTTTCTACCAAGAAAGGGGCATTCCCAAGTAAAGTATTAGCATCATCATTTCTAGCATCATTATGTAGAAAAATATAATACCATAAGGCTTTTTTATTGCTTCGTTATCTAAAATGACAAGGTCTAATCTACTCTTCTCTTTTCTTTACGTAATTTTTTGCGATTTCTATAACTTGTTGTTCTGTTAACATGTGGATTTTTATGAACATTAATTTTGATTAGGATCCCAAACTCCATGAATGCTGGGTTTCCATGTGCCATCTTCATACCCATTTAAATAATACTCTACTTCGTCAGAGGTTCCAAACTGAATGACTATACCAGTGTCATTTCTTACAAGGAATGGGCCATTGCCTGCTAAACGATGTTTTGTAGAATCTTTGGCGACATAATCATAAACATTTCCATAACTTTTCTTAATAAATTCGCTAGGAATTTCAAGTTCAATATTTATTCTTTGCCCAATTTGCTTTATATACTTATTAGCTATTTCTAGCATTTTATTGTCTGTTAACATATTGTTTTATTTTTTATTTTACTTTTAAATATTCTACAAAATCTGCCTTTTCAAATGTTTGCATAAGTCCTTTTTGTCCATTAAGAAGCATAAGTCTTTTATTTTTTTTAATAACATTGAAAACATGGCCATGTTTAAATCCTTTTTTATAGATATACATTATACCAATTTCACCTTCGGCCATGTCAATAGTCCTAATATCTTTAATTTTAACAGGTGAAGAAAAACTATTCTCAAATATTTGTTCTAAAACTTCAACATCTTGTCCATCAGAATGTAATGCTTGTGATATATTACCTGTTTTTAAATATTCTATTACTTTTTGAACAACATTGACACAATTGGAATCGGAAACCATAACTATTTCATTGTTAAGTATATAATGGTTAAAATAAGGTAATACGTCATATATATAATCAATTGCATTTTCAGCATTGATTTCAGTTTCTTCAAGGACTTTCAATCCTGCTTTAAACTCCTCAACAGTAAGACTAATGTGAGGTGTGAGATTCTCCGCCATCCCGGCAAATCTGCTAAACTCTTCTTCAAGCTTAGTTGCATTTCCTCCTGCTTTTCTGTAGATATAATCTAAAAAAATATCCGTTCTTGTAGGAGACTTTCCCTGGAAAAATAATTTCCCTTTATGAAGTACACCAATCTCTTTTGCCGCATTCTCCACAAAAAGAACTCTCAGCTTCTCAAAATCAGAAGAATGCGTGATAGCCTTTTCAACACTGGCCTTTGAAAGAACTTTTAATCCATTTTTAGAATAATTCCTTAAAGGAAACGAATATAAAGTATTTTTTATTAACTTTTGTATACTTTCCTGCTGACCTGAATATCTTGAAGTGTATAATACTTCTATTGTGGCATCCAGTGCTTTTTCGGCTTTTGGGAGCATACTTACCATTGCACTTGTCGTGCCCTGAACAATATAAATATCATCCCATAATTCTAAAAGCTTCTTTCCACGGGTAGTCATTTTAAGCTCATCTCTCAGCCGCGTTTCTATATAAAAATCTGAAAGAGCAACCCCAATATCTGCATAAGCTACATATAAAGGCAATCCCGATACTCCGGACTCCAGAGTCGCAATACTGGCTGATATCACCATAAGGTCAGCAATCACACGAAGACTCCTTAGTGCATCTTCTGCTGCTTTCTTTTGCGCTATGTGATAAAGAAACAGTGCAGGAACTTCAGTATCCGTTTCATTACTTTGAACTTTGCCCTTAGGAAGTTTTACTTTTTCATAGATCTTGAGATGCAGCATATCCAACGGTCTGAATTCTCCATTTTCAATTTCATTTTCAGCTTCAATTTTCTCCGTTTTTAAATTCCAAACCTTTACAGTATTGATCAATGTGACGATACTATTAGCATCTCCTTCCATGAAATATCCTGTAAGTTCACAATGTCTTTCAATGGTATCAGAATCTCTACTCACTCCAAATGCGAAAAGACTCCCTTTTTGTAAGGTTTGATGAGCATCATCCATTGCATGCTGAGCTTGCATGAAAGCTGTTACGTAAATGACAAAAAGTTCTTTGTTTTCAAACATTTGTCCATGGGCTGCTTGACCAGCGTCCGAAATAATGCCTTTCCCCATGTAGACACTCTCTCCATCTAAAGAATGATAAATGTGAAGAATGAGTTTGGGATCATTTTTAATTTTTTTATAAACGAATTCTCCGGAAATTGCCGTCAAAATACGGATGGCATATCGACTTTTGTCCCTGAATGGCTCTACTGTCAAAGCAGCAGCTTTACCTATTGAATCCACATCACGGATCAGTTGAGAATCATAATTTAAAAACTGTATGAAATGATCCCATAATAACTGATCTGAAAGCTTTTTTGCTTTTCCTTTGTAATCCACACCCGTTAGAGCAAAATTAGGTAGCTGATTGTAAAAAAACATTAAATCATCAATGGAGGTAAGCCCACTTCCCGCCTCTTCAAAATGAGCAATGAGACCTACTTGTGCCATTTCCCGATGATAAGGAAAAAGATAGGTGATAGCAGCCATATAGTCTTCCACATCGCTAAGATTAATTTTTATAGCATCAGCAGTATTTGAAGAGTAGCTAATAGTAGTTTCTACCTCATTTATTACAGTCTGCGTTGCTTCCCGGTTATATTCCCGATAAGGAATATTAATTGTACACTCTATTTTTTTCTCTCTAATACCTATTTCTGTATGATGGGTATACTTTTTAGGATCAATATAACCGGGGCTCACATTGACCCATACTTTGTTATCAATGCGTTCTAAAAATGAGTTTTGAAATTTTGTATCTTCTATTTTTGGCTCCTGGATGACTAGCTTTTCAATCATCTTGGTCTTTACTCTTACATTATCAATTTTTGAAGGTGGTATTTCATTTAAGTTTACTTTTTCTACTCCTTGTGAAGAGTTGATAAAGTTTTTTTGTGCATCAAAAAGATAGGTGTTGAAATCTGTTGAAGATGTCAATAATCTGAAAATCTTTTCCTCATCCACCCATAGATTAGTAAAAAATGGTTCTATAGAACTGGTGATTATTTTTTCACCCCTCATTTCTGCCCATATTTCCCGACTTATCTTATCAAAATTGTCTATTCCTTTTAAGTATTCTTTAAAATCCATTTTTTAGTTTTTTCATTAAATAATATTTTTTGTTTTGGCTCTTCTTTGATAATGATTCTGGTAAAATGATATTCATGTCAACTTTTAATCCCGACCTTTATGGTGCAAATATCAATGCTGTAAACGCCAAAACTTGACGTGTCAAATTCTGTTTCGCCATTATTTTTAAATTTTGTAGATTTAAGTAAACTCAAAACCAAATGACGTATGAAAGTCCTTTACAAACTTCTATTCATTATCTGCTTCTTCAATGCTGTTACAGCGAAAGCTCAAAATAATTATCCGCAAAATTACTTCCGAAACCCTCTGAATATTCCTATGCAGCTGGCTGCTAACTTCGGAGCGGTCCGAGCTAATCATTTTCATATGGGGCTAGATCTGCGAACCAACAGTCAGGAGAATTTAACGGTCGTTGCTGCTGCAGACGGTTATGTAAGTAGAATAAAGGTAGAACGTTATGGTTTTGGAAATGCCGTTTATATTACCCATCCCAATGGCTATACTACCGTGTATGCCCATCTCAATAAATTTTTTGATAAGCTGGATGAGTTTGTAAAAGAAAGACAATACAAAGAAGAGAAGTGGGAACAGGATATCACTTTCTCTCCCGGACAGTTTCCTGTGGTCAAGGGGCAACTTATTGCTTTAAGCGGAAATACCGGGGGATCTGCAGGACCGCATTTACATTTTGAGATCAGAGATACAAAAACGGAGGAATGTCTCAATCCTTTGCTTTTTGGATTTAATATTCCGGATAGCGTATCACCAACGATCAGCGGATTGTATTGGTACGATCGACGCTTCAGTACGTATGAACCCGGAGCTAACGGAATTGCTGTTAAAAAAAGTGGAAATACTTATATGGCTAACGTTGTTCAGGTAAATTCACCTTCTGTCAGTTTTGCAATAAAAGCTGTGGATAAAGCTAATCAAGGTTTTAGTTTGGGAATTTATAATGCAGAATTATTCATGGATGATCAGCTTATTTATAGCTTTAAAATTGATAAAGTGAGCTATGATGATACCCGTTATTTAAATGGCTGTATAGATTATGCCAAATTTATCCGTGATAAAATGAGCATTCAGCATTTGTCTGTTTTGCCGGGAATGAAATTGAAAAACTATAGCTCAGGGTCAGATGGAATTATCAATTTTCAGGATGACAAAATTCACAACATTGAAATTATTTTAAAAGATGTGAACGGAAATACAAGCCGGTTGACGACAAAAGTTCAGTTTATTCAAAACTCAGAAAAAGTTTCGTCCAATGGAAAAACAGTTGTTCCAAGCACTGGAAAAACGATTAAAACTGAAAACGCTGAAATCAATCTCAGTAAAAATGCTGTTTATGATGCCGTGAATTTTAATATGTATGAAAAAACTGATGGAGAAGCAGTTTCAAATGTTATTGTTTTAAACAGTTCCTACATTCCGGTTCATGATGACTATCTTTTGAAAATAAGACCAAACAGAAAATTGACGAATGAAGAAAAGAATAAAGTAGTGATGGAGCTCAATTACGGAAGTGATAAAAGTACGGTTAAGGGAGAATGGAGTGCTGATTGGATGGAAGGGAGTTTTAACCGTCTAGGAACTGCAAGATTATTGCTGGACAATAGCCTGCCTTCCGTTTCTTCAAATTGGAAAGATGGGGCTGTTATTACCAGCAGTGTTTTACGGTTAAAAGGAACCACTAAAATTGGCGATATTGAATCATTTCGTGCGGAACTGGATGGGAATTGGCTGCGATTTGCCCGTGTAAAAGATGATTTTGTCTATGTTTTTGATGAAAAATGCCCTAAAGGTTCAGGCTTGCACACTTTAAAAATAACAACAGTCAATACGGCGGGGAACAACAATACACAAACCTTTACTTTTCAAAGATAAGATTCCGATTTAATTTCTCAAAAGCAAGATGTAATACTATGACTGAAAATCATGAATACATTTTACATTAATACAGTCTACAATATTTTATTTAATAAATTTGTCATCTAAAAATTACAAGTATTGGAATTCTATCCGGCCATCGAAAGATCAGACCTTCAGAACATCAAAAAGTTTCAGGAGCAGAAGCTTCAGGAACTTTTGGTTTATCTTGAAACCCATTCACCTTTTTATCAGAAATTATTCAAAGAAAATAATATCAATATTACAGGCATCCTGACACTGGAAGATCTCCAGAAAATCCCTACGACTACAAAGGATGATCTTCAGCAAAACAACCAGGATTTTTTCTGCATTCCCCCGGACAAAATTGTAGACTACAGTACTACTTCGGGAACCTTAGGTGATCCTGTAACTTTCGGGTTGTCAGACAATGATCTTGAAAGGCTTGCTTATAATGAAGCTATTTCTTTTGCTTGTGCAGGAATTAAGAAAGGGGATGTTGTGCAGATGATCACGACAATCGATAAGAGATTTATGGCAGGTCTTGCCTATTTTCTTGGTTTACGGAAAATGGGAGCCAGCGTTGTAAGAATGGGCCCCGGAATTCCTGAACTTCAGTGGGATTCTATCTTCAGATATAAGCCTAAATACCTTATTACTGTTCCGTCTTTTCTTTTAAAGATGATCGATTATGCCGAAAAAAATGGATTGGATTATAAGAATTCCAGTGTTTATGGAGCGGTATGTATTGGTGAAAGCATCAAAAACCAGGATTTTACAGATAATATCCTTTCACAGAAGATCAAAGAAAAATGGAATATTAAGCTGTTTTCAACATACGCTTCTACTGAAATGAGTACGGCCTTTACGGAATGTGAATTTCAAACAGGAGGGCATCACCATCCGGAACTGATTATCACAGAAATTCTTGACGATAGCGGAAATCCCGTTCATGAAGGAGAAAACGGGGAGCTGACGATCACTACGTTAGGCGTTGAAGCGATTCCTTTGTTGCGTTTTAAGACCGGAGATATTGTAAAAGCACATGATGAACCTTGCGGTTGCGGAAGAAATACCATGAGACTTGGCCCGGTTGTCGGAAGAAAGCAGCAGATGATCAAATATAAAGGAACAACCCTGTATCCGCCTGCGATGAATGATATTTTAAATGATTTCAGTACTATTTTATGCTATCAGATCGTTATTCAGTCTAATGAAATCGGGCTGGATGAAATTATCATTAAATTAAGCACAGATCAGGACCATGAAGCCTTTGTCAATGAAGTTCGTGATCATTTTCGCGCAAAACTAAGAGTGAGCCCAAAAATCGAAATCGTAGATTTTGATACGCTGTCCAAAACTGTTTTTAATCCGAACAGCAGAAAACCGATCACATTTATAGATTTAAGATAAAAAAACAAAAAATCACCATGAAAAAAATATTTCTACTAATCCTGATAACCATTTTTACAAGCTTAACAGCACAAAGAGTAAGAGTTATTTCAGGAGATTATAACTTTTTAAAGGATCAAAAATTTATTAAAGTTGTTTTTAAATATGATCACCTGAAGTTTGAAAAAAAGAATTTAACGGAACAAGAATTTTTGGATATAAGAATTGCTGAGATTGAAAAGGCAAAAGGAAAAGAAGAGGCAGAAAAATGGAAGGCAGATTGGGAGTATAGTAAAGAAAAGTCCTTCCCGGATAAATTTATGATGTCTTGGAATAAAAATGCAACAATTCAGGCTTCCGATAAATTTGCCCAAACTAAATATACTTTAATTGTTGAGCCAACATGGGTTCATGTAGGATTATTTTTTCCTTTAGCAAGTGACAAGGCTCTGGTTTCAAGTAAAATGACTTTCGTTGAAACAGATAATCCCGGCAATGTTTTAATGGTTGTGGAAGGAATTAAGGCAACAGGAGATAACGGTTTCGGGGTCCCGAATAATAATGACAGAATAGCAGAATGCTTTGCGAAAACGGCAAAAATGCTTGCTTTAAAAGTTGAACATTATACTAAAAAGTAACAGTACTTTACTAAGTGAAGTTCTATATTTGCCAACTTCAAATAAAACAAAAACGGTCTGAAAATATTCAGACCATTTTTTATGATTCATTCTGCTGTTCTTGCCTTTCCTGCTTAATAAGGTTGGCAAGATTTTTAACCACTGTATCGTGTTTCTTTACAAAAGGATTGTCTTTATTCCAGACATATCCGGCTAAAACAGCACATATTTTTCTCTTTACATCTTCGTTTTCAGGTCTGTGAAAGAAAAGCTCCTGAAGATTTCCCGTATACCATTCTTTCACATAAGTTGTGAAAACGTCCACTCCGTACAGAATATAATCTGTATAATCTTTTTGCCAGTCGATCTTCTCACCGTTGAGTTGTCTTAAAGCTAGTTTTGCAGCAAGCATTCCTGATTCTGTGGCAAATGCCATTCCCGATGAGAAAACAGGATCAAGGAATTCTGAAGCATTTCCTGTCAGAGCGTATCCGTCTCCGAACAGCTGTTTTACAGAACATGAATAATCTTTCAGATGCCTTGGCTCAAAAAGAAAATCTACATTTCCGAATCTTTTCACATAATAATCAGATAAAGAGATTGCTTTTCTCAAAGCCTCTGTTGCATTCCCGGTTTCAGACAGTTTTTCTATATATTCTGTAGGACCTACAATTCCCACGCTTGTATTTCCATTGGAAAAAGGAATGACCCAAAGCCAAACCTCAGTTTCAATAATGTCAAAAGAGATCAAAGTTCCCTCTTCGCCCTCCTCTCTGTTAATATCCTCTACATGAGCAAAAATAGCAGAATGCGGAGATAATTTTGAAGGTTTTTCAAGATCAAAAAGCCTTGGCAGTACCCTTCCGTAGCCGCTGGAATCGATCACGAACTTAGCATGGATTTCTTTCGTTTCACCATCTTTCGTTTTTACAGTAGTTATAGAATCCGTACCATCAAATCGAATGTCAATAACTTCCGTTTCAAATTCCAGATCAATGCCTTTCTTGATAACTTCCTGGGCAAGAGTATTATCAAAATCAGCTCTCGGAACCTGCCATGTCCAATCCCAGCCTTCTCCGAACTTATCGCTAAAATCAAAGATGCAAACTTCGTTGCCCCGTAAAAAACGCGCACCCAGTTTTTTTTCAAAGCCCATTTTATCTAAAGCAGGAAAAAGTCCCGCCTCATCAAAATGATCCATTACCCTGGGGATTAAGCTTTCGCCTACAACCAGTCTTGGGAAATTTGTTTTTTCAACAACTTTTACGTTGATATCGTTCTTCTTTAAGTATGAAGAAGATACGCATCCGGAAGGCCCAGCCCCGATTACGAGAACATCAACAAATTCTTTGCTCATCTTGGTTTTTTATTTTAATAATAACTTCTATCTTTGCCGCAAAATTAGTGACAAATAATTAATATTTTACAAAATTAGCAACTATTACTTTTAATTGATGAAAATAAATAACTTTTTAGAACTGAAGGATTTTCAAAAAATTATCATTGAGAACGAAAAAATTGAACTGGAAGAATCGCTTTTACAGCGAGTAGAAACAAGTTTTCAGTTTTTAAAGGAATTTTCAAAGAATAAAGTAATATATGGTGTAAACACCGGATTTGGGCCGATGGCTCAATTTAAAATAAGTGATGAAGATACACACCAGCTTCAGTATAACCTGATCAGGAGCCATTCTTCAGGAATCGGGAACCCGTTGCCTGCGCAGGAAGTTAAAGCCTGTATGCTGGCAAGACTGAATACCCTTTCACTTGGAAATTCTGGTGTACATCAATCGGTAGTTCATTTACTTAAAGAATTGATCAATAGGGATATTACGCCATTGATCTTTGAACATGGTGGTGTAGGCGCAAGTGGAGATTTAGTTCAGCTGGCCCACCTTGCTTTGGTCTTGATCGGGGAAGGAGAAGTTTTTTATAAAGGCGAAAGAAAAGCCACGAAAGATGTTTTTGAAGCAGAAGGATTAGAGGCGATTAAAGTGGAGATCCGTGAAGGTCTTGCTTTGATGAACGGAACTTCCGTGATGTCCGGAATAGGAATTGTTAATGCTTATAAGGCCAATCAGTTAACGGATATTTCTATCAGGCTTTCCTGTGCAATCAATGAGATTGTTCAGGCCTATGATGACCACCTTTCAGAAGCTTTGAACGGCACGAAAAAGCATTACGGACAGCAAAAAGTGGCAGAAAGAATGCGTGCTCATCTGGCAGACAGTAAACTGATCAGAAAAAGGGAAGATCATTTGTATACCCACTTTGAAGAACAGGAAAAAGTATTTAAAGAAAAAGTTCAGGAATATTATTCGCTGAGATGTGTTCCACAGATTTTAGGCCCTGTTTTAGATACTTTGGAATACACTGAGAATGTCCTTGAAAATGAGATCAATTCAGCGAATGACAATCCTATTATCAATGTAGAAGATAAGCATGTTTATCATGGTGGAAATTTCCACGGAGACTATATTTCTCTTGAAATGGACAAGCTGAAGATCGTTGTTACCAAGCTTACGATGCTTGCTGAAAGGCAGTTGAACTACCTTTTAAACTCAAAGATCAACGAAATCTTGCCTCCTTTTGTAAATTTAGGTAAATTAGGCTTTAATTTCGGGATGCAGGGCGTTCAGTTTACAGCAACATCTACTACGGCAGAAAGCCAGATGCTTTCAAATTCCATGTATGTACACAGTATACCTAATAATAATGATAATCAGGATATTGTAAGCATGGGAACCAACGCTGCGGTGATCTGCAGAAAAGTGATTGAGAATGCATTTGAAGTATTGGCGATTGAAGCCATTACCATTATTCAGGCTGTGGAATATCTTGGGTTTCAGGATAAAGTTTCATCCTCTACCAAAGAGCTGTATGATGAGATCAGAAAGATCATTCCAGCTTTCTCAGACGATATGGTAATGTACCCGTACCTGGAGGAAGTGAAGAAATATTTAAAAGCAATGTAATTAGTAAGAATCATCAATTGTCTTACACTATAAATTACATTGACTTAAAAAACTAAAACTAACTAAACACTAACACATGAAATGTGCAATTGTCACAGGCGGCTCCAGGGGAATTGGAAGGGCGGTCTGTATAAAACTGGCGGAAGAAAAAAATTATCATATACTTATCAACTACGCTTCAAATGAAGCTGCAGCAAAGGAAACTTTGTCTAAAGTAGAAGAATTGGGGGCCACAGGAGAGATCCTTAAGTTTGATGTTGCCAATGCTGAAGAAAGCCAGCATGTTTTGACAGAATGGCAGGACAGAAACCCTGATGCCATTGTTGAGGTAATCATAAACAACGCCGGAATTACAAGAGATGGCCTGTTCATGTGGATGCAGCGTGAAGACTGGGACAGTGTCATTAACACAAGCTTAAACGGCTTTTTTAACGTAACTAACTTCTTTATACAGAAGCTTCTACGCAATAAATACGGAAGAATTATTAATATGGTTTCTGTTTCCGGGGTAAAAGGAACGGCAGGGCAGACCAATTATTCTGCAGCAAAAGGAGCTTTGGTAGGTGCTACAAAAGCGCTGGCTCAGGAAGTGGCTAAAAGAAATATCACAGTAAATGCAGTAGCTCCCGGGTTTATCAGAACTGATATGACACAGGATTTTAATGAAGACGAACTGAAAGCAATGATCCCGGCCAACAGGTTTGGAGAAGCAGAAGAAGTAGCAGATCTGGTTGCATTTTTAGCATCCCGAAAAGCATCATACATTACCGGGGAAGTAGTGAATATCAACGGAGGAATCTACTCATAAATAATGTAACAATATAATAATGTAGCAATATAACAATTTACCAGTGCAACAATGTTGCTGTGCGCTCAATAGTATTGTTACATTGTTAAACCGATACATTGTTACATTTAAATATAAAGACATGGAAAATAGGGTTGTAATTACCGGGATGGGAATTTATTCTTGCATCGGGACCTCTTTGCAGGAAGTCAAAGAATCCCTATATCAAGGAAAATCCGGTATTGCTTTAGTACAGGAAAGAAAAGAATTCGGATTCAGGTCAGGCCTTACTGGTGTAGTCCCGAAACCGGATCTGAAGAATCTACTCAACAGACGCCAGCGGGTAAGCATGGGGGAGGAAAGCGAATATGCCTATCTTGCCACTAGTGATGCCTTGAAGCAAGCTGGTATAGATCAGGATTTTCTGGATGCCAATGAAGTCGGCATTTTATACGGAAACGACAGTGTTTCTCAGGCTGTGGTAGAATCTATCGATATTGCCAGAGAAAAGAAAGATACCACATTGATGGGATCCGGAGCGATCTTTAAATCAATGAATTCTACTGTGACCATGAACCTTTCAACGATTTTTAAACTGAGAGGAATCAATCTTACCATCAGTGCAGCCTGCGCCAGCGGTTCCCATTCTTTGGGACTGGCCTATATGATGATCAGAAACGGTTTTCAGGATATGATTATCTGTGGTGGAGCTCAGGAAACCAATAAATATTCAATGGCTAGTTTTGATGGGTTGGGTGTTTTTTCTGTGAGAGAAGATGAACCTACAAAAGCATCAAGACCTTTTGATTCCGGAAGAGACGGTCTGATCCCAAGCGGAGGAGGAGCCAGCCTTATTGTGGAAAGCTTAGAATCTGCTCAAAAAAGAGGAGCTACCATTCTTGCAGAAATTGTAGGTTACGGTTTTTCGTCAAACGGTGGACATATTTCGACACCAAATGTTGACGGACCTGCTTTAGCGATGGAACGAGCGCTGAAACAGTCCGGATTGAAAGCCGAGGATATTGATTATATTAATGCCCATGCAACGTCTACCCCAATCGGGGATGCCAATGAAGCGAAGGCGATCTACGAGATCTTTGGAAGTGAGATTCCCGTAAGTTCTACCAAATCTATGACCGGTCACGAATGCTGGATGGCAGGTGCAAGTGAAGTAGTCTACTCAATTCTGATGATGCAGAATGATTTTGTAGCCCCGAATATCAACCTGGAAAACCCTGACGATGAGGCGAAAAAGATAAATTTGGTCTCAAAAACGAAAAACCAAAAAATTGACGTATTTTTGTCAAATTCTTTCGGATTTGGGGGAACCAATTCCGCATTAATAGTTAAAAAATTTGATTAAAAACATGGAAAGGGAAAAAATTGTTGACATCGTTAATGATTTCTTAGTAAACGAATTCGAGGTAGATGGTGATGAGATCAGCAATGATGCCAACCTGAAAAAGACGCTTGGGCTGGACAGCCTTGACTATATTGATATGGTCGTAGTAATTGAATCTAATTTCGGAGTGAAATTGGGAGAGGCAGATTTTAAACAAATGATCACATTTGATGACTTCTACACAACCATTGAAAACAAAATAGCCGCCAAAAACGCATAACTATCGATTGAACTTTATTTTTTTAATAATGTAACAATAAAACAATGTACCAGTGTAACAATATTTCGGTTGAAGTAATTGCTACACTGGTACATTGATAAATTGGTAAATTGTATATATGAACAAGTGGAAAGGTAAATCTAAAGGAACCATATTAGGATATAAAATATTCGTGTGGTGTATTAGAAATATCGGGATCAGGAGTTCATACGTTGTGCTCTATTTTGTAGCTTCCTATTACTTTTTGTTTCTTAGAAAAAGCAACCGCTACATTGCTTATTATTTTCACAAAAGACTTGATTACGGATATTGGAAATCAAAAATTTCTATTTTCAAAAGCTATTTTACCTTTGGAAAAGTGCTCATTGATAAAACAGCCATTTCTGCAGGATTAAGGGAAAAATACACCTATGAATTTGACGGAGTGGAAAACCTTAAGAACCTTTTAGCTGAAAAAAAAGGTGGTGTTCTTATCAGTGCCCATATCGGGAATTTTGAAATTGCAGAACATTTTTTCGCAGATATTGATTTTGACTGTCAGATCAATCTGGTCACTACCGATCAGGAAGTAACCGTCATTAAAGAATATCTTGAAAGTGTTTCCGTAAAACAGAGCAATATCAAATTTATCTATGTTAAAGATGATATGTCCCATATTTTCGAGATCAATAAAGCTTTATCGGATAACGAACTGATCTGCTTCACAGGAGACCGTTATTTTGAAGGGTCAAAATATCTGGAGGCAGACCTGCTGGGAAAAAAGGCTAAATTTCCGGCTGGACCTTTTCTTATTGCCTCCCGTCTTGGGGTTCCTGTAGTCTATGTCTATGTGATGAAAGAAAAAAATCTTCATTATCATCTTTATGCAAGACTGGCACAGAATATCAAAAACCGTGATTCTCAGGGACTTCTCAACTCTTACGTACAGAACCTGGAATCTATGATCAAAAAATATCCCCTTCAATGGTTCAATTATTTCGATTTTTGGGATGATATTGATTAATTTTTCTAATTTTATCCCTTAAAACTAATAAATAAGCTCAGATCATTAAACAGATTCAGGATCAAACACTTTCAGTTGGCTATTTAGATTGATTATCATCCCGGAATTTCTTAATTTTTTGAATTAAACACACACACTTTTCCTCCTTTTGAAAAAAGAATACGACATACTTGTGATCGGTAGCGGATTGGGAGGCCTTGTTTCGGCTCTTATTTTGGCCAAAGAAGGTCTGAAGGTCTGCGTTCTGGAGAAAAATAACCAGTATGGCGGAAACCTGCAGACTTTTTCAAGAGATAAACTCATCTTCGATACCGGAGTTCATTATCTGGGCGGCCTTTCAAAAGGACAGAATCTCCATCAGTTCTTTTCCTATCTTGAAATTATGGATGAGCTGGAACTTCACCAAATGAATGAAGAGGGCTACGACAGGATTTCTTTTGGTGATGAAAACGTCGAATATCCTCATGCACAGGGCTATGAAAATTTTGTTGAACAGCTTGCAGCCTTTTTCCCGAACGAAAGACAAAACTTAGAAAGCTACTGTGAAGAGATTCAGTATGTTTGTGCACAGTTTCCAAGGTATCAGGTGATTGGTAAAGACAGCTATAATGAGGAGATTCTCCACCTTAATACCAAAAGATTTATAGAGTCTGTGACCCAGGATAAAAAACTCCAGGCCGTATTGCTCGGCTCCAATTTTTTATATGGCGGAGACTCGGAAAATATACCATTCTATGTGCATGCACTCACTGTGAATTCTTACATCCAGAGTGCTTACAAGTGTGTTAAAGGAGGAAGCCAGATCACTAAACTCCTGATCAAAAAACTTCGCCAGTACGGGGTAGAAGTGCACAAACATTCTGAGGTTTCGGGATTTATTTTCAACGAAGCTGGAGTTTTGTCTTCCGTAAAAACAAAATCCGGAAAAGAATATGCCGCGAAGAAATTTATTT
Source organism: Chryseobacterium sp. W4I1 (assembly GCF_030816115.1). Lineage (NCBI taxonomy): Bacteria > Pseudomonadati > Bacteroidota > Flavobacteriia > Flavobacteriales > Weeksellaceae > Chryseobacterium > Chryseobacterium sp. W4I1. Next base: position 3,581,054 of record NZ_JAUSXQ010000001.1, on the reverse strand, counting down.
CAAATATAGACATCCGTTCTTTCATCAAGCTGATCGGAGAAGAAAGACTGAGGAAATCTTTTTTGAACCGCGTGATGAGCTGGGAACCTGTTTCATCGTGTTTCAGTGTTTACCTGGTTTTAAAACCACAGTCACTGCCGAATTTTAATTATAATATTTACCATTATTCATTAGAAGAAATGGTATGGAACGCATTCCGTTACAGAAAAGACAGCTGGCCGGAAACCTATATGCTTTCTTCCACCCCCTCTAAACATCACCCCGATTATGCGGAAAGCCTTACTGCGATCTCCTATATGGATTTTGATGAGGTTAAAGCCTGGGAAAAAACAGTAAATACTGTTGCGGAAGAACACGATAGAGGGTTGAAATACGAACAGTTCAAGCTGGAAAAAGCAGAAAAGATGATCAGTGCCTTAGAAAAGAAAATTCCAAACCTGAGGCATTCCATAAAAAACATCTATACTTCATCTCCACTGTCTTACAGAGACTACATCGGCAGTTTTGAAGGAAATATGTACGGATACATGAAAAGCTCTGATAATCCGCTTAAAACAATGGTTTCTCCACGTACCAAGACCGATAATCTGTTCCTGACAGGACAGTCGGTCAATATGCACGGAATTCTGGGAGTAACGATCGGTGCATTTAATACCTGTGCAGAAATTATCGGAAAAGAAGTGGTAGATCGACGCCTGAAACAAATGATTAATACCAATGAAAAAGAATAACAGATTCGCTTTAGCATTCCGGGGAATTCAATTTCTTTTGGCTATTACCCTTATTTCATGCGGCGTTTCTAAATCGGTTCATCATGTTCCTGATATCAGTAAGTATACACTGGAAATACCGAAGGTCAATAAGATCAATGATTCTACATTCAGCTTTAATCAGAATTATTTAACCAAAAACAGACAGCAGCTCTGGGAACTATATATTAAAGGAAATCCTTTACAGTTAGGATATAATAACGGTGCGCTGACTCAAAACCTGATGCAGCAGCAGGAAGAGATCTTCTTCTCAAAAGTCGAAGGCTTTGTTCCGTCAAAATTTAAACAAAAGCTTCTTCGTGGATTTTTGAAATGGTACAACAGGAAAATGTACCTGAATGTAAGAGATGACTATCAGGCAGAATTGTACGGGCTGTCACAGTATTCCTCAGACAAGTACAATTTTATTGCTCCAAAATACCTTCGGAACTTATATCTTCACGGCGCTCACGACATTGGCCATGCCATGCAGGATCTGGCCATGGTAGGCTGTACTTCGCTTGCCGTCTGGAATGAAAATACGGAAGACGGAGAACTATTGATTGGAAGAAACTTCGACTTTTATGTAGGAGATGAGTTTGCTAAAAATAAGCTGATCGAATTTGTAGAACCGGAAGCCGGAATTCCATACATGTCCGTTAGCTGGCCGGGAATGATAGGCGTAGTTTCTGGAATGAATAAAGAAGGAATAACAGTTACGATTAATGCCGGAAAATCTAAGATCCCACTATCCGCTAAAACCCCGATCTCTCTTGTGACAAGGGAAATTCTGCAGTATGCGGGAAATATTAACGAGGCCATCGCTATTGCCAAGAAGAGAAAAGTTTTTGTTTCCGAATCTATTCTGGTCGGAAGCGCTCATGATAAAAATGCAGTGATTATTGAGGTTTCCCCTGAAAACTTCGGAGTCTACAGGGTGGAAAATACCAGCAAAGTGTATTGTACCAATCATTTTCAATCCGAGGTCTATAAAGATGACAAAAGAAACCAGAAACATATCATAGAAAGCCATTCCGAATACCGTTATGAAAAGCTTCAGGAGCTTCTCCAGGAAAAGAAAAAGCTCAATCCTGAGAAAATGGCTGCTATCTTACGGGATAAATCAGGTTTAAAGGACCAAAAGATTGGCTACGGAAATGAAAAAGCAATCAATCAGCTGCTAGCTCACCATGCGGTCATTTTCTCACCTGAAAAAAGGCTCGTATGGGTTTCTTCGAACCCTTATCAGTTGGGAGAATTTGTCTGTTATGATCTGAATAAAATTTTTTCCGGAAAGAATTTGGAAGAAAGTTTGAAGGCAAAAACAGCACGTAATATCACCAGAGATCCTTTTGCAGATTCGGAAGCATTCAATAATTATGAAATGTCAAAAGTACTGGGAACAGAAGTGAGCAATGCCATTGACAACAAAAAAGATGTGATATTAAGTGATGATTTCATTCCTTATTATCAATCTATGAATCCGGATTATTGGCTGGTCTACTATCAGGCCGGGAGATATTATTTTGGGATCGATGAATTTTCAAAAGCGAAAACTGAATTTGAAAAAGCGTTGACCAAAGAAATTACCACAGTTCCGGACAGACAAAATGTAGAAAAGTACCTGAAGAAAACTCTAAAGAAGCTAAAATGATTCCCAAACATATAAAACTGCTGTTCTGCATTCCTTTTATCATCATTATCGGTTATACCGTTTACCTGCTTACAAAATACAGCGGTATTCCTGACATTATACCTATTCACGGCTATGGAGGCAAGAATGACGGGTTTGGAAGCAAACTGTTTCTTTTTGCACCCATTGTGCTGAACCTTATTATCTTAGCGTTTATCTGGTTGATCATCAGCAAACCGGACAAGATCAGATTTACTTTTGAAGTGAAAGAAGAAGATAAAGAGAAAACATATGATCAGTACCAGCTGGTTTTGGTCATACTTGCTATATTTGTTACCCTGATTATGAGTCCTTTATCGTTTTCGAATGTTGTATTTAAATGATTATACACGAAAAGATTAATGGCTGATTAATTATTTTCCGGATTCAGTTTATTCAGGAAAATAAACGCTACAATCCCGCAAAGAGCAGACATGGAAGTAGCCAGAATAGCACTCCCGATCACATACTGAAGCAGATTATTTTTGATTAACTCAAAATTAAGCTCACTGCTTAAAATATTACTGTCACCATGTACAAAAGGTGATCCCAAAAATAAAGAAGCGGCAATAATAAAGGGAATAAAAGGTGGAAGACTTACGTTAGATGCCACAAAAGCCAGCACTTTATTTAGCTTAAATAAAACTGACAGCGAAATCACAAGAAGTGTATGGAACCCCCAAAACGGAGATAAGCCTATAAATACACCCAATGCGATAGAAAATGCCTTTGTACGGTTGCTGCCGTCACTTTCCAGGACATCTTCCTTTATGAATCTTTTAAAGCTTTTTTTTTTGAAATTATACACGAAATTTCGCGGAATAATGTAGAAAAGGGTAATGGTCACCAAAATAGTATTCAGAATGCTGATCCTTGTAAAATCTTTGAACGGTCTGAAATGGGAAACCCTTTCTGCGGGGTCATACAAAACATTGATTGGGACATTCTTTACGGGAATATGCCTCCAGGCTGTCCGTACAATAATTTCAATTTCAAATTCAAATTTTGGAGTAAAATATTTCTTTGGAATTTTTAATAACGGATATAATCTGTAACCGGATTGGGTATCTTCCAGCTTGATTCCGGTCTCAAACCAAAACCAGAAATTAGAAAACCTGTTTCCGAAACTGCTTTTTTTGGGTATCCCATCCTGTGACATATTCCGGTTACCAATAAGAAGTATATCCTTATCTTCTTTAAGCAGTGCTTCTACAAATACAGGAATATCATCCGGATAATGCTGTCCGTCAGAATCAATCGTAATGGCATAATGATAACCAAGCTCTTTAGCTTTTCTGAAGCCGATTTTCAGTCCGTTCCCTTTTCCTTTGTTCTCAGGTAAGGAAAGCACAGTGATTTGCGGATATTGAGCCAATATCTGTGAAGTAGTATCTGTAGAACCATCGTTGACTGCAATAATGTTCCCGGTGTAGTGCAGGACACCGTCTATCACTCTTTTCAGAGTTTTTTCATTATTGTAGGTAGGTATTAAAATGCAGATTTTCTTTTCAGAAATTGCATTTTGTACTTCAGGAAGGGTCATTGTTTTATTTTATAGTAGCTCTTTCAGTATCTGTAAAGGATTTAGACTGCATCGCAAATTTTTTCACATAACTTTTCAGGGCTGTGTTCTGCTTGCTGTAATTATTGATAAGGAAAGTTTTATCGTCTTTGATGCTGCCTCTGTAACCAACTATTTTCGGGATGTTTTCCTGAACGCTCAATCTGATCAGTCGCAGTTCTATATTATTAGGATTACTTTTGATAATGCTCTCTAGACTTGTAGCACCGGTTTTTACAAGTGCTTTTCTGTTCTTTTTAGCAAACTTGGCTTCCATGATCTGGGCTGCCGCTTTATAACCGGTGGTTACGGCATCTGAACCAGATTGTTTTTCCGCAAGATTAATGAATGCTTCCGTATTGGCATTAGACGAATTGGCTTTTGCATAGCTGTTTCTTAAAGCTTCGAGGTCGGTCTGGAAGAAAAAAATAAAAGCGGTTATGAGGGATAGTAAAAATTTCATGATATTATTTTTTATAGCTTACTGACATTTTCAATGCAATAGTCTCGCCAAAAGAAGTGATATTTTTTACTTTAACATCTTCTTCATTTTCAGTAATATCCAGCTGAAGCTTCAGATCCGGGGTCTCAAAAGGATTGATAATCGCCATAAATTTTACATTCGATGCCGTTTTTAAAAATAATTTTGAACCGGTAAATTCCTCTGTCAGCTCTTTCACAATCTGCATCATACAGACTCCCGGCGTTACCGGATTTCCCGGAAAGTGGCCTTTAAAAATATCATGATCTTTATTCAGATGGATGTTCGCAGTGAAACTTCCGTTTTCTCCTTTTTCATAGGATACTAAAGTATAAAAGTCTGTAAGAATGGTCTGCATAAAATTATTTTTTCATGTTAAAGGTATAATAAAGGCCTGTCTGGAAAACAACATTGGAGTGATTCCTGTTATAACTGTCCACCGGTACAAAACCTTTTTTTACTCTGGCTTCAATACCAAAATTTTTTGTAATATCATATCCTAAGCCGGCAGTAATTCCAAGATCAATCTCATTTTCAGGATCAAAATTCTTTTTATCTACAACGAATTCTAAAGTCGGTCCAACATGCACATTGAATTGGTTGAAATAGAACTTATTGATTAGCTGTAATCCAAGATAAGATACCGAAAGTGTTCTTCCGTCCCAGTTGTTCACATTGGTACTTATTTTTGCGCCCTGTCTGGAATAGTTAATTTCCGGTTGCAAAGCATAAAATTTGGCAAAACGGATATTTCCTATGAATCCTATGTAAAAATCTGTTTTGGTTTTATAGTCAAGATAAGGTTCTGCAGCATTAGGAAATTCTTCCAGATAGTAATAATTAAAAGTTTCACTATTTGAAAAATGAGAGAAATTAGCTCCCGCCCTGATTCCCGGATTGAAAGTTACCTGGGCAAAAGATAATCCTGAAATTAAAGCAATGGCTAAAAATAGAATTTTTTTCATGTTAATTTGATTCAGTTTCGGTTATTTGAAGTAGTTTTATATTGATCTTAAAGTCCCTATGTTGCAGGTTTAAGCTGTCAGCGAAGGTATGTTTTTTTGCTTCAAAACTAAAATCGATTTTTTCCTTATTGTTTTTTGTGTACACAATTTCTCTTAACAGTCCGTTTTCTTTACTGAAGAACAGATAATAGGCTTTGTGATCAGCCTTTGACAGATAAATTTTAGAATGATTATTTTCAAATGACTCACTCACTGGGTATTGTTTTTTCAGCAACTCCCTGAAGTCATTTTTTAAAAAGTTGATAACGATTTTTTTATCCAGATCCGGAAGAACATAATTTAATTTAAAATCGTTCCCGGAAATCTCGAAATCAATTAATTTATTTCCAAAATCAGAAGTCAGGACTACACGATGGGTACTTTCATTCAGTTTTTTAATGATCAGGATTCCGCTTACGTGGTTTTTATAAATATCCATCTGGCATTTATACACATAATCTTCACCGGAAGAAAAAAATAAATTTTCGACCGTTTTCTCAGAACTCTTAACCGGTTTTACGTCAGTAAGTTGGTAACTTTTACAAGACGCCAACAGCAGAAGAACCAGACTACAAACTAAACTCTGAAGCTGCAATCGCTGCATTGATCTTGGTATTTTTGAAAACAATATTGGTAGTGTCTCCCGAAGCTTCCGTCATATTCACCTGTGACACCGTAGATTGGTTTTTAGGAAAATGAAGTTCAATCAGCTTAATATATTTCAATAGCTGGGCAGATTTCGGGATGAATTTTGCGACATTGAAGTTCCCGTTTTTATAATACGACACCGTAAATTCAGGATCACTGAACATTTTTCCGTTTGAACTTCCCACAATCAGCTTATTGATCTTTTCAAATGTTTTACTCTTGGCATCCACAGAAGATTTTTTCCCCTGGTCATTGATCAGGATTTTACCTTCCTTAAAGATAATGCTGTATTGGTAAGGCTTGGTGTATTTCCAGCTCAGCATGTTCGGTGATTTTAAAGACATTTTTCCGTAAGTAACGATATTTTTGTCCAGAAAATCCATTTTTTTGATCTGGGTGAAATCACTCTGAAGAGTTTTGATCTCCTGGGTTTCAGAAGAAACTTTTGTCACAAATGCTTTAGCTTCTGCTCCGGACATCGCTGTCATCTGGGCAGAAAAGAAGCCGGAAATTAATAGGAGTGCTCCGAAAGCAATATTTTTAATCATTTTACTTTGATTTTGTAATTGAATCGACGGTAAATGTCGAATATTTTTTATCCTTCAAAAATAACAATAAATCTATCAACACGTTATAGGTTTTTTCTGAAGTGTCGTGAAGGAGAATAATGCTTCCTTTCTTCAAGCGTTTGGTTACTTTTTTATAGATCTTTTTTTCATCGTCTGTTACCGTATCCAGTGAACGGACATTCCAGCCGATGCTTTTTTTGCGGGTTCTTTTTATGGCTTTGGCAATACTTGGATTGGTAACACCAAAAGGAGGCCGGTATAAATCAGTTTTTATATTGCCGGTTTTTGCCATTATTTCATCACATTTCTCAATTTCCTCAGTCATTTCCTCAGCAGATAAAAATCCTGTATTGTTGGAGTGCGAAAGCGTGTGATTTCCAATGGTATGTCCTTCATCAATAATTCTTTTAAATGTTTCAGGATATTTTTCGATCTGTTTTCCGATGCAGAAAAAGGTAGCTTTCACCTGATGCTCTTTTAGCAGATCCAAAAACTGAGGAGTAAATTCAGTCGGCCCATCATCAAAAGTCAGGGCAACTTCATTGGTTTTTGTTCTTTTATGAGTAATGCTGTTGACGAAATACCCGAGCTCTATATCAAAAGATCCCCAGACGACAACTGCAGAAAATGCCAGAAAACAAGCTATATAAACCCAAAAGCTGCCATGAAACGCATAAATAAATGCATTGCAGAAAAGATAAAATAAAATGAATGGGTAATGCTTCATCTTCTGTTATTTTAATTTTGGCAATAACAAATTTACAAATTCATTATTACCCTTTTTATTTTTAAGCTCTCTCCAGCAGCATAAGGCTGTGATCGTTTCCTGCCAGATGATTATAAAGAAGAATATTTTTAACTTCTGTCTTTTTCTCTGAATTGATCATCATTATATCAGGAATTTGCTGCTCTTTCAGGATATGACAGGCCATAAATGTTGAAAAGCCACTAGCCGTATTGAATTCTCCACTCAGATGTTTGTAGTACAGCAAAGCTGAATTCTTAAATGCAGCCATTGCTTTTGTATAGTAAGCATCAGATGTTGCATCGCCGCTGAAACCTAAAATCACAGCATCGATATCTTCATGTTTTAAATCATTTCTGGTCAAAAAATCTGTTATAAAAGATGGGACTTCTTCCAGGTCCAATCTGTTGATTATCTGAATGTCTCTGAGTTTAGCATAAGAATTTTCAGTTTTATCTTTCCCTAAAACAAAGAAAGATGCACCTTCACCCCAGATCACGCCATCCGTCTCCGAGTGTAAATAATCAGCGGGAAGATCTTCTTCCTTTTTAATGATATGGTGAAGACGGTACAGATCCATTGTTCTTCCAGTCTGCTCATCTGCAGCGCCTACAAGAATATTTTCTGCTTCTCCATCAATGATCTGAAGTTTGGCATCCAGAAACGAAAATTCCAGAGAGGAAGAAGTGTTGACATACGTAAAATTGTACGCATGGCATTGAAGCCCAAGGGCAATCTGCCCCGCCACCGTATTGTGAGTCGATTGAATGAAAAATGTAGGGGTTAAAAACTCTTCTTTGTTATCGATCACATTTTTCAGAAACTTTTCAGAGTCCTGTGAACATCCCATTCCTGTTCCTACAATGATGGCATCCGGTTTTCCAATTCCTGCTTCTTTTAAAGCGTAACTGGAAGCTACGGAGCTCATTTTTACGGTTTTAGACATTCTCCTGATCATCGCAGGCGGAATGAATTCTTTATAATTGGGATCTACAGCTTTTAAGATCTGAACAGACTGATCAGCTTTAAGATCCAGGAGAAAATTTTCTTTTAAAGTGTCCTGAACGGAGATGCAGGATGCACTGTTGATGTATACTGCACTCATGATTTTGAGAAAATTAAAGTAGAACAGTTACCTCCAAACCCGAATGAATTGGAAAGAACATGGTTAATGTTTTTCTCCTTCAGTTCTGTAACCGGGACCAGATCAAATTCCTGCATTTTCGTTTTGAAATTCAGATTGGGGAAGATGACACTGTGCTGCATTGCCAAAATAGAGAATACTGCTTCAATTCCCGCCGCCGCTGCCAGAGTATGTCCTGTAAAAGCTTTGGTAGAACTGAATTCAGGAACCTGACCTTCACCGAAGATCCGTATCATGGCAATTCCTTCTGATAAATCATTATTGGGAGTCGCGGTTCCGTGAACATTGATATAATCGATGCTCTCTTTTTCCAGTCCGGAGATTTTCAAAGCCTGCTGCATGGCTAAAAAAGCACCCTGTCCGTTTTCAGACGATGCAGTCTGATGATGGGCATCATTTGCATTACCGTAACCGGAAAGATAGGCCAGTACTTTTTTATTTTCTTTTTTCACCACCTCATCAGATTCAAGAACGATAAAAGCAGCTGCCTCACCAAGGTTCAGACCTTTCCGGTCGTTATCAAATGGTGTATTGTAAGAATCTGTAAGAATCATCAGGGTATTAAATCCGTTCAAAGTAAATTTTGAAAGGGAATCTGTCCCACCAACAATCACACGGTCCAAAACACCGTTTTTGATCAGTTTAGCACCCATCATAATAGCATTTGCCGCCGAAGAGCATGCTGTACTGATGGTGGAAACCATACCTTTTAATCCAAGATAATCAGCGATGGCCAATGAGGAGTTTCCTGCATCATGAGCATCGATGTATTTTTGCTTTTCAGGAAAGTCTTCGTAAGAGTAGAAATACCTTTCCGTAATATCCATTCCGGCTACACTGGTAGAAGAGATCAGCCCGGTTTTATATTCATTGATATCTGAAATTCCGGCAGATTTTACAGCTTCTCTTGCGGCCATCATACCCAATAAAGATGTTCTCGTTACATTATTGTCTTCAGGCAGCTGAAGCTGTTGTACAAGCTCTTCATTGGACCATTTTATTTCGCCTGTTTTTATAGATCCGGCATGACGGGTTTCAAACATCTCAATGTCTGAAATGCCGTGTTTTCCGGATTTCAATGAAATAAAATTTTCCTCCACATTGTTTCCGATGGAGGAAATGATGCCCATTCCTGTAATGGCAATTTTTCGACTCATTTTATTTTATAATGTAACAATGTATCAATCTACCAGTTTACCAATATTTTTACATTGGTAGATTGATAGATGCTAAATTGAAAATATTATTTTGTTCTGTTCTCTTCAATAAACGCAGCCATTGTGTCGATAGACTGGAAAATTTCCTTTCCTTTTTTAGGATCGGCTAATTTTATTCCATAGTCTTTATCAAGCAGAACAATAAGTTCCAGAGCATCAATAGAATCAAGGCCCAAACCACCTCCGAATAATGGATCTGTATCTTTTACCTCTTCTACAGAAACGTCTTCAAGGTTAAGGACTTCAATAATTTTGTGCTTCAATTCTGTTTTTAAGTTTTCCATAAGTATTTAATTTACCAATGTATTAATGTACCAGTTTACCAATTTTAGTATTGTTGCATTGTTACACTGTTATATTGTTACATTTTTTATAAGGTTAGCAAATATACAAAAGCTTTATAATTTTCCTGATAAAGTTCTGTCCAGCCGCAAAGAACTTTTTCTGCTTTTCCGGACAGCAGGATCTGCTCTGCATAGTCATTCAGAAATTGTTCATCAAATTCATCCAGAACGAAAAAAGCATTTTCCGTCTGCATTTTATGTCTGATGCTGATCTCGCCTACGCAAATGTTAGGTAAGGTATAGACGAATACGGCAGGGCTCGGAAAGTAATTTTCTTCTGAATTGATGCTTTCCTGGTATTTAAAATCTGTATCCAAGCTGGATGATCTGTTGGAAAGAACCAAAGCTGTTCTGCCGTGGTCTTCATCTTTTAAGATCATTTCAGCAGCAAGAAAAGCCAATTTGCTCAGGTTATCCATCTTGTGAAATTTAGGATAATTGATTTCTAAGCTTTTATATGCTTCTTTGGCAAAATCATGAAATGTTTCATTCTGGCTTTCAAAAACAGGATTTCCGTTGAAGGTTATTTTTGAATGTTCTATGGTACAGCTGTCGGTTTTCTTCATAAGCAGCAAATCTGCTATTTTTTAAGCAAGTTTTCTATTAATTTATTTTATGATTCAATATGCTTTGAAATCTGTTCTTGATTTTTCAGGATACTTTTAATAAGTTCCGGTGATTGCCTATTTAAAGTTAATAGTTATAGTGTTTTCTAATAGACCATAAATATCTATCTCAAAGACCTCAGCAATTTTCCCAAGCTTATCTATACTGGATTTGGACTGGTCTGTTTCCCATTTATTATATGCAGGCTGTGAAATATCTAATTGATAGGCAGCATCGGACTGCGACCAGTTTTTGTTCAGCCTAAGCTGTTTAAGTTTTGCTCCTAAGCTCATAGGGGTATTTTTTACAAATATAAAATAATTTGAAATGATAACTCATGGTTATTGATTTTATAACCATAGGTTGTTGTTTAAAAAGATATTTGTATTTAATTTCGAAAAAATTCTCTAAGTAGGGAAAAATATTTATATTTAACAACTTAAAAACAATAAAAAACACATGAAAAAAAAATTACCTGTCAGGCTGCTTTTCTGTGCAGCGCTGGTTGCTTCTTTAGTCTCCTGCCGCTCAGAAGACTTTCTTACTATCCATGAAGAAGCACCTCCTTCTAAGTTCAGGGTATTTACCGCTCAGAAAGATGAAGCTATTGATTATGGAAAGGGTTTTAAAACGCTGTTGGAAAACTATGACCAGATCAATGGATCTAGCTTCACTAAGGCCTCTTTACTGAAAAAAGGAAACTTCAAGAAAAATGAGTCTGAGTATGTAGAATTTAAGCTCCATTCTCAGCAAATGCTTTTGGATGATGGAGAACGTTGGGTGGTATATCCAATCATCAAAAATAACCAGGTAGATGGCCTTATGGCTGGTATTCTTAGTAATACCGAAACAGAAGTGGAATTCAGAAGGCTGGACTCTGGAAACGCATATTATGACGAAGTGATAGAGATATTCCGCATAGCTTATATGAAAAATAATTTGCAAAAAGGGCTGCTTGGTAAGGGAAGCGGTTGTGGGTCTACGGAAGATGATGCCTGTGGCATTCCTGATATTATAATCTCTCCACCTCCAAAACCAAAGCCGGGTGGCAGTGGCCCTAAGGGAGGATGTACAGGATATAATAACTGTTTTGACCCAAGTGTAGGAAGTGGAGGAGGAGGAAGTAATACACCTACCCCAGAGCCAATAGTAAATCCCTGTGAGAAAACAAAAGATGTTCTGAATAAGCCTAATGTAAAACAAGGAGTTAATAATATAAAAGCACAGGCATTAGCAACACTTAGTAATGTAAGTGCCGGGGAAATTGGCTTTAAGGAAAAAAAAGATGGTACTTTGGCTCCGGCAGACGTCAACTCTGCACATCAGGTAGTGTTTAATGATGTTACAGATTCTTATGGTGGGTATCATAATCATACTGCAACAGGAACGCATATGTTTTCCCCACCGGATATTGTAGATGCATTATTTGGTTTTGCTGCTGCACAAAGCACACAGGACGGAGTGGGAAATGCATATCTTGGTATGATAGCTGGAGAATGGTGTAACACTTGTCCTGATAATGTTCAGTATATACATTATGTAATACAATATACAGGGACTGGAACTGAGTTGGGAGGTTATGTTTATACATCTTCACAAATGAATCAATTTATAAGCAAGTATCAAAGAAAAATAGCTGAACTAACTAATACATCATTGAATGGTAATACTTATATCAAAAGTTCAGGAGACCTTAATGAAAAAGGATTAGAAAAATTATTTTTCGAGACACTAAATATAATAGGAATAAATGGAAAAGTAAATTTGCAACGTATAGAAGCTAGCGGTACTGTAAATAATGTAACATTAAATAGTAGCGGAGTGCCGACTGGAGTACCTTGTCCCTAATTATTAATTTTTAAAAATAAAAAAATGAATGCAAAGCAATTAAAAATACTTCTGACATTAGCATTTATCATAAGTTTAATGTCTTGTAAAGCCCAACAAATCTATCCATTAATAACTTCTTTAGACAATGTTCCAAATATGTCCCATTTGAAAGACACAAATGATGAGCTTCAATCTTTTGTGGGAACATATATGTCAACTTATAATGGAAATAATATTATACTTTATATTACTAAAGAAAACGATAAGCTTTTTGATTATGGAAATCAAAAAATTTATATCGATGTTTTATCTGTAAAATATATTGTAAGGAATCCTTCTGGAACAATACTTCAAGATACTAAAAATATAATATCATCACCAGACGATCTTAAGCATACAATTTATAGTACATGGATTACAGATAATGGTAACAAGGCAGAATTAATATATAATGGGACTAATTGTAATGTTGGTTTTGGTAGTATTAATTTAAAAAAGATTAATTCAACACAAATTTCATGGGAATATCGTCCAAATGATATTGTAACAACAGCAGCTAAATGCCCACCAACATTAGATACAAAAATTTATCTTCCTGAAACAAAAGATTTAATTTTTACTAAACAATAATGAAAGGTTTAGTAATATTGTTGAATATGTTTGTTGTGTTTTCTTGTAAAGCACAGCAAACCTATCCTCTTAATACAGATTTTGAAGAAATTCCCCAAGGCTCTTATTTAAAAGATTTAAATAGAATTAACAACTTATATAGGGGAATATAAAGTTAATTTTCAAGGAAACGAAATTAAATTATTTATTACTAAAGAAACAATGAAGTTTTTAAAATCATTGAATATATATCAGGACGTGTTATCAGTTAGATATACTATTAAAAATTCAGCAGGAATTATTCTTCAAAATACACAAAATATGATCTTTGAACCCAATCAACTTAGACATACAATATATAGTCGTGGAACATACCCAAGTAAAAATATTGTATGGTTTAATTATGGTGGTACAAACTGTAGAGTAGGTTGGGGAAGTATCGAATTAAAGAAAATAAATTCTACGCAAATTTCATGGGAATATCGTCCTAACGACATTATTCTTGACAGCAGCAAGTGCCCTCCAGGAACAGATATTAATATTTATCTTCCCGAAACAAAGGATTTGATTTTTACTAAGCAATAAATAATACAAAAACCTCCTAAAGGAGGTTTTTGTATTATTTATTATATCAATGGAACCAACCATACCAGAGCTTCTTTACTGAAAAAAGAAAACTTCAATAAAAATGAAAGAGATACCACTCTTGGAAATCAAAAAGGAACAAAGTGTCCATAAGTAAATATAAGAAAATGAAAATATTTTTATCAATACTATTATTTATTCCATGCTATATTTATTCCCAAGAATATTTTCTTTTAGATAGCTTGAGAACAAAATTTAAAGTGAATGAATATACATTAAATACTCAGGAAATATACAATGTCAAAAAGGATATCAATGTGTATAATGTATTTGTATCTAAAAACCACATTTTGCTAATTTCTGTACTTTCCAGATTTGGGTGAAAAAATACTTCCAAGAATGGATGAAAGAGGCCAGAATTGGGAGCTTATTGACTACGAAAAAATAAAAGATAAAATTTTTTCCAAGGATAAAATCCAAACGATTGTAGAGGAATTGCTCATAAATAATAGTCCTGATAAGAAAACTTTACAGTATAAGTTAGTGAAGAAAGAAAATGGGAACTATTATGTGTCGAAAATGTGTTTAACAGAAGTTTTCAGTATCGGAAATTATAAATATCCATTAGTCTCTTCCTATGGCACAATTAACACTGTAGAAAAAGAAGTGACTGTAAAAGAAGTGGAAAAAAGCTTTAAACAGCAGTTTCCCGAGAAAGTTTTTATCATGGACGTAAGAAATGAGATTGTAAATAAACAATTGGATGTTTCCTACAGTTTTAGAAATTATTTATCAAAAGAATAATAATCAAAGGAAATAAAGCCTATCAGTTCTGGACTTTTGACGGATGGTGGATGCATGATGGGTATGATAAGCATCGTGGTATAGACCGGTTTTTATATATTCCGGATAAGGGAATTGTTGGGGGTTCTTATGATTTTTATTTCAGACTTAAACCTAAAATCTCATCTAACGATTATTTTATTGTTTCTACAGATGATTTATGGAATAATATTATTAATGAAAAAATAATGATTGCTAAAGAATTAAAATAAAGAATGAATCCTTTCAAAAATTTTGAAAGGATTTTATTTTTAACATTTTTCCAAAACAACCGCGGCATTGCATCCGCCAAAGCCTGAAGCTGTTTTTAAAATATACTGAATGGTTGCAGGCTGATTTTCTCTGATGATGTTCAAAGGTTGGGAAACTCCTGTTTCTTCAAAGTTTTTAGAAGGAATAAGCATTCCGTGACGGGCACTTTCCATAGAAATAATACTTTCCAAAAGCCCTGATGCTCCGAGACAGTGTCCGTAATACCCTTTCATACTGTTTAATGGAGCATTTTGAAGTTCCATTCTGTTGAAAGCAATGGCTTCCATTTCGTCATTGTACAGGGTGGCGGTTCCATGGGCGGAAATAAAATCGATCTGATCAGAGGTGACATTCGCTTCCGTCATTGCATTGCTGATACTTGCATATAATCCGTCTCCCGTTCTGGAAGGGCCGGAAATATGGTTGGCATCGTTCACTGCGGAATCGCCCAGTATCTTAAACCTAAATTTTTCGTTTTCGCTTGGAACAGAGGTAATATATACTGCTGCTGTGGCTTCACCAATATTGATTCCGTTCCTGTTTTTGTCGTAGGGTTTACAAGGTTCTGTTCCGATAGCCTGGAAAGAATTGAATCCTGAAATGACAAATTCTGAAACCTCATCCCCGGCAATTACAAAAGCATCTTTATATTTTCCGGCTAGGATCATATTTTTGGCAACAGCAATAGCCATTACTCCTGAAACGCAGGCATTGGAAACGACGATAGGCATTGTCTTAAACCCAAAATAATCAGCAATTTTTTGTGCTAAATTTGAAAGATAAACACCTTCCGGTAACTCTGTCTGATTTTTTAATAAACTGATGTTTCCTTTGGTAGTTGATAATATAAAAGCAGTTTCTTTTGAAATTTCATGCTTTTCAACCAGAGGTTTTAAGCTTAAAAGAAACATTTTTTCCAGTCTTGTAAAATTCTGACTGTCAAAATTGATTTTAAATTCTTTTTCCAGCTTTTCAGTATCAATTATTGAAGCGTAGAAAGCTTCCTGATTTTCGATCACTTTATGTAATGCTACGCCTGATTTTCCTTCCACCAGATGATTCCAGTTGGAAGAAACATCAAATCCTAAAGGAGTGATGCAGTTGTAGTCTGTTATATAAATTTCATTCTTCATTACAATCCCATTTTATCTTTCCATTCCTGAAAGAAATCAGGATTATAAAGGCATAAGCTTCCGCTGCTGTCTAAGAATACCTGAATGGTTTCTTCCACTGCATACCAATTGATCATGCTGGTTGAAAATTTCGTAGGTATAAATTAGCTTTGCAGAGACTGAATTTACAAAAGTGGTGACAATTCTGAATGTCTCTCCATATTTTAAAGGAAGAAAATGTTCACAAGTGCTCTTTACAATAGGTGTCACATATCCTGCGTTCTGAATATCAAGATAGGTCAGGCCATGCTGTCTTCCGAAAGCTTCTCTTCCGTCTTCAAAATAGACAATATAATGTCCGTGCCAGACAATTCCCAGCGGATCTGTCTCGTTGAACCTTACTCTTACTTCTTCCGTACAGGTTAATATGTTTTCTTTAGACTGCATTTTGTTTTCTTCCGGAATTTTTTATGGTTTTTATGGACGTCAGGAAACTCCCGGTAATATTAATCATTATATAAATTTAAACGTTGTGGAGTTTTCTTTCGTAAAAAATAGAAATTGCTACCATGGCAATATAGAAGGCAAAAAGAAATGCAAGTTCTTTAGCAATTCCTCCGATACCGCTGTTTCTTAAAATAATATCGTAATAGGCATTCAGTCCCCAGTTCATTGGAGAAAATTTTGCCACAGTCTGCATAAATTCAGGCATTAAGAATACCGGAACCCATATTCCTCCAATCGCGGCCAGAACAACTACCGAAGTCGCCCCAAAAGGAGCAGACTGTTCCTGGGTATCTGCAATAGTTCCTAATAGAACACCAAATCCGATGGCTGCCAGCCCTGAAAACAGAGTGACAACAAGAAGCTGGAACATTTTTCCTGAAACATCAAATGCAGGCAGATCCATATAAGGAAAAAGATAAATTCCTACAGCGACCATCAGTAAAAACTGGATGATACATATGATAAGATAAGTGAATGTTTTTCCTAAAATATGAACAAAATATGGAGTCGGACTGATCCTTGCTCTTACGCTGGTACCCTGACTTTTTTCTTTGACTAAATTAATGGAAAGAGGAACTACAATAAAGAAAATGGCAAAAAGCGTCCACGCCGGAACATTGTGCTGAACAGAATTAGGCATTACGTCCATAACTCCTTTTTTCGGAGTGATCTCTTTAAAGCTGATTAGATTTTTGTTCTCTTCTAGCTTTTCCTCAGTACCCAACTGATCCTGAAATGCTTTGTAGATCTTTTTATTTTCGATTTCAAAAACCATTTTATTCACGGAATTCATCACTGAGTTTTTGAATCCTGCATTGGTAGCCGGATCAAAGTAAAGATGAATTTCTTTTGCTTTTGGAGCTGCTTTTTTAGTGGCTGCAGAGTCACCTTCCAAGCCAAACGAGCTTACGATCGTCTGCACTTTGGAATCTATATTTGAGTTTAAATCTTTCGTTAAATTTTCAGGAATAACGATAGCCATTTGGTAATCTCCGGAAAACACAGCCTTCTGTGCCGACTTTTCATTATAATTCGTCAGCAGCTGGAATGTTTTGCTGGTTTCCAGCTCCTGCTTTATATTTTTTGAGACTTCAGATTTGTCATTGTCAATGAAAATAATCGGGATTTTTGAGCCTTCCAGATTTTTAAAAGTAGAATCCTGAATTAAAGTGATTGTTACAATTAACAGTAACGGCATGACGAAAATAATGACTATTCCCCCAATATCTCTCTTCAGAAGAAGGATTTCCTTCACGAAGCTTCTCCAAAGTTTATACAACAACATCTCTTAGTTCTTTTCCTGTTAATGATATGAAAACATCTTCCAAATTTTCGGCGCTTGACACCTTATTGACCAGTTCTTCCGGTGTTCCTACGGCATGGATTCTTCCGCGATCGATAATGGCGATCTTCGTACAGAATTCTTCTGCCTCGGAAAGGTGGTGAGAGGTATAAATGATACACGTTCCGTTTTTATTCAGTTCCTGTAAGAAATCGATGATTACTTTTTTAGACTGAACATCAACTCCTACTGTAGGTTCATCAAGAAACAATACTTTAGGATTGTGAAGCGTTCCTGCGATAAGGTTGCATCGGCGTTTCATCCCTCCGGAGAACTGTTCTACCTTTTTGTCTGCAAACTTTGAAAGTCCCATGATCTCTAAAGATTCATCGATGGTTCTTTTAAGTTCTTTATGCTTCAATCCGTACAGGCTTCCGTAAAACATTAAGTTTTCTTTAGCCGTAAGGGTGGGATAAAGCGCATATTCCTGAGGTACAATTCCGATTATTTCTTTAATCTTGAAACTGTCTTTCTGAGGAGACAGGTTATTGATGGTAAATTGGCCGGAAGTGGGTTTAATTAATCCCGAAAGCATAGAGATCAACGTGGTTTTTCCTGCTCCGTTCGGGCCCAGGATACCATAGATCTCATTTTTTTCTATATTCAGCGAGATATCGTTGACAGAAAACTCTTCGGAGTTTTTATATTTTTTATAGAGATTTTTAATCTCAATCATATTCTCTGCCATATCAGATCGCTTTTCTCAGTTTTTTATAGAAAGCTTCTTCAAGGTCTGCAATGTGAAGCATGGATTTTGAGAGGTTGTTATAAATATCGCTTTTCGAGTTTCTGTTTTTGTAAACACGGGCAATATCCACGGCAAAATCCCTCCATAAATCACCGATGGCTGTAATTTCTTTGGATAGCTCTTTTAATTCATCATTTTTAAGAATTACTGAAGCTTCCTGAAGAAATGCACCATAAATAAACCGAAACCCGCCTCCGCCGGTGCCAATCTCTTCCTGCATTCTGATCAGCTGTCCGAGATAGTGGTTGGTGACCTTAGTTCCTTTCTTTTCAGCCCATTTCGGGATACTTCTGGCTACCCATCTCATGGCTTTTACGCCGATAAGAGGAACCGGAGCCAGCATGTTTTTACAGGTGTCTTTTATTCCTTTTTTAATGGCTTCTTCAATATTCACATTTTCAGGGATGTAAGTCGGGTAATACATATGTCCTTTTGGAGGCAGTGCACCTTTGGCATATCTTACCTTTTCCAGCTCAGCTTCTGATAGGGTAGTGGTATAATCCATCACCGGGTCGCTGATCAAGAATTTTCCGTCCTCTTTTCCGTATACCACAAGATTGTGAGCATTGAAATGGAATTTATATTCTTCAGGGAAATAGGTAAGGTTAAAAACACCTACTTGAAGTCCTGTAGGGATATTCTGATTTAAATTTCTTTCTAAAGCGGACTGTGCTTCTTTAGGATTGGAAAATTTTTCTCTTTTGATTTTAATGCCCAATCTTTTTGCTGCTTTGCTGAAAATAGCACCTGGCATTGGTCTATAGCTGAATCCCGGAGCGAAATTCACTTTCAGAAATGGCAGATAGACAAAAAACAGTCCGGAACCAATCCCGAAGATCATGGGTTCACTAAGTTTTAAGCCTTTATTAAGTAACAGATTGGAGGCAACACCGTTTTCGCAATGGGCGGTCTGATGGTGTTCAAAGTTAAGTTTCATTTGCTGCTTTTATTCTTTTTCATTGACGGAATGAAATTCTGCATATATCTTTATGCTTATTATTTTCCGTCAAAGTTCTTTAATTCATCCACTGAAATCCCGAATGCATCTGCATATTTTTTCAGTACGGATTGGTTTAGTGTTTTAAATACTTTCGGTTTTGCGTGTCTTTTCACTCTCCACTGCCACAATCCGACATAGGAAGCAAGAACGCTTAAATCCATTTTATTCAGTTCCATGAAATAAATAATAGGACTTACCAAATTATGGGCAACGTTTTGTCTGGCTTCTTCAATTCTTTCATGAATAAGCTCCATGGATTCATCAAGAGCCGCTTTTTTAGCTTCCCATCCAATGCTGTTTGCCGTTGTATAATTATCATTTTCGTCCATCACATACAAGACTTCGGTCATGTTTGCTGACTTCAGATTGCTTTCATCCTGAGGCAGGTCTTGTTTTTTCATGTAAACCGTATTATTCTTTTAGTTTAAAGATGAAAATGGTCCACCTTTTTTATTCTTTTTAATCAGTTGGCTAAAATAGTGAAAATACATTATATGTAAATCATATTAAATTATATGCCGTAATAGGCTTTATTTAAAGATAAATCTAAATTTTAACATAAAAAATCATTATCCACGGTTTGCTGTAACAAGTACATGGTGAATGTAGACTTATAGGATTCTATTGAAATTTGATTTAAATAAATAAACTTATGAAGAAATTTTTTATTTCTGTTTCACTTTTCTGCATGCTGCATGCCATGGCGCAGAAATTTGACACTCAAAAGGTAACGGACAGCCAGGGGTATACTTATGAAACGGTGAAAAATGACCAGTCCGGTGTGAGAGTATATACCTTGAAGAACGGACTGAAGGTTTATCTGGCAAAGAATGATGATGCCCCAAGAATCCAGACCTATATTCCTGTAAGAACGGGATCCAATAATGATCCTAGCGACAATACAGGTCTGGCACATTACCTTGAACACATGGTTTTCAAGGGAACTTCTCATTTGGGAACGCAGGACTGGGCAAAGGAAAAAGTATTGCTGCAACAGATCTCTGATCTTTACGAGCAGCACAAAGCTGAAAAGGACCCTGAAAAGAAAAAACTGCTCTATAAGAAAATAGATGAGGTTTCTCAGGAAGCTTCCAAATATGCAATTGCCAATGAATATGACAAAGCAATCTCATCATTGGGCGCAACGGGAACGAATGCCCATACATGGCTTGATGAAACGGTTTATAAAAATAACATTCCTTCCAACGAGCTTGAAAAATGGCTGAAGGTGGAAAAAGAGCGTTTTTCTGAATTGGTATTGCGCCTTTTCCATACAGAACTGGAAGCTGTGTATGAAGAATACAACAGAGCCCAGGATAATGACGGCCGTCTTGTGAACTACGCAATGATGGAGGCTCTTTTTCCAAAGCATCCGAACGGGCAACAGACTACAATTGGGACTTCGGAACACCTGAAAAGCCCGTCAATGGTTGCTATTCATAAGTATTTTGATACGTATTATGTACCTAACAATATGGCTGTTGTTTTGGTAGGTGACCTGGATTTTGATAAAACCATTAAAATGGTGGATCAGTATTTTGGTGCTTTTGCGTACAAAGAGCTGCCGATGAAAAAAATGGTATCTGAACAGCCGATGGAAAGCATTGTGACGAGAACGGTAAAAAGTCCGAGTACACAGAGAATGACACTGGCCTGGAGATCGGATTCAAATGGAACTCAGAATGCAAGATTGGCGGATGTCGTTGCGGAAATTTTAAGCAACAGGGGCGATGCAGGTCTGATAGATCTTAATATGAATCAAACGCAAAAAGTATTGGGAGCAGGAGCTTATGAATCAGCTTTTAAAGCCTATGGTGCTTTTACGATGTCGGTAACTCCGAAAGAGGGACAGAGTCTTGATGATGCTAAAAAACTATTGCTAGAGCAGTTGGATTTGGTGAAAAAAGGACAGTTCCCGGATTGGATGCTGAAAGCCATCGTTAATGACAAGAAGGTACAGCGTATGAAGTCATGGGAAACCGCAGACGGACTAGCAACGACGTTGTATGATACCTATATCAATGAGAAGACATGGCAGGAGGAATTAGATGATATCAATCAATATGAAAAAATCTCCAAGGCAGATGTTGTCAAGTTTGCAAACGAGTTTTTCAAGGATAACTATGTTGTTGTTTATAAAGAAAAAGGAGTGAATGATAAGCTGGTTCGTGTACAGAATCCAGGTATTACTCCGATCAAGCTGAACAGAGAAGCGCAGTCTCCTTTCCTTAAAGGTATTTTAAGCAGCAAGGTGTCTGAGATCAAGCCGGAATTTATCGATTATAAAACAGCGATTCAGACTTCTCAGATTAAAGATAAGAAAGTAAGTTTTGTAAAGAATAAGTATAATGATGTGGCACAGATCAGTTATATTTTCCCTTTCGGAACGGATAATGATAAGGAACTTTCAATCGCCGTCACTCTTTTCGAATATCTTGGAACGGATAAATATACGCCTGAGCAGCTGAAAAGTGAATTCTACAAGCTGGGAATCTCTTACAGCTTCAGAGCGTCTAACGATCAGGTAGTGATTACGCTAAGCGGTCTTGAGG
Source organism: Chryseobacterium sp. W4I1 (assembly GCF_030816115.1). Lineage (NCBI taxonomy): Bacteria > Pseudomonadati > Bacteroidota > Flavobacteriia > Flavobacteriales > Weeksellaceae > Chryseobacterium > Chryseobacterium sp. W4I1. The sequence goes on along the minus strand of NZ_JAUSXQ010000001.1, from coordinate 3,558,934 downwards.
GCAACATGAAAAAAGGTGCTGAGCTTATGAATCACTGGCTGACGAATGTAAAAGCTGACAAAGAGATCTACGGAAAAACCGTGAAAACGATATTGGAGGCAAGAGAAGCCGGGAAAAAGGATAAAATAAGAATCATGGCTGCTCTTACGAACTATGCCAAGTACGGTAAGAATTCCAGAATGACGGATATTGTTTCCAAAGAACGTCTTGAAAGCATTGATGCAGCTGAACTGACTAAGAAGATCAAAGCCCTTAACCAGTCACCATACGAGGTATTGCTTTACGGACAGGATCAGTCAGGTTTAGAAAAGGCAGTTAAGCCGTATATTGCAGAAACCAGCGTCCAGCCGGCAAAAGCAAAAGAATATCAGGAGCCTGCTGCAGAAGGGAAAGTCTATTTCACAAATTATGACATGGTTCAGATGGAAATGTCTAAAGTAGCGAAGGGAGGTGATGTGAATTTGAGTAACTTCGGAAAAGCAAATGTTTTTAACGAGTATTTTGGAAGAGGTCTGTCTTCTATCGTATTTCAGGAGATCAGGGAAAGTAAGTCACTGGCTTATTCTGCTTATGTTTCTTATGCGAACGCAACAGAGAAAGACCATGCAAACTATATCACAAATTATATCGGAACACAGGCCAATAAGCTTCCTCTGGCCGTAAATGCTATGAATGATCTTATGGCATCCCTGCCACAGATTCCGGCACAGTTTGAGAACTCAAAAGGTTCTGCACTGAAACAGATCGCGTCAAACAGGATTAACAGAACGAATATTTTCTTTAATCAGATGGCACTGAAAAAGCTGGGTGTTGATTATGATATCAGAAAAGATATTTATTCTGAAATTCAGGGACTGACACTGCCACAGCTTACAAGCTTCTATGATACTGAGATAAAGCCTGTAAAATACAATACAGCGATCATCGGTAAAAAAGAAAATCTGAATATGGAATCCATCAATAAAATGGGAACATTCCAGGAAGTTTCTCTTGAGGAGATCTTCGGATACTAACCTTTAATGATACCAAATTTTAAGCGGAGCAGCAATGCTCCGCTTTTTGTTTAAAATGAATCTCAAAGAAAGCTTTATTTTCTCTTGGTATAGTTGAGCTTTACCAGTAAATATATTTCTGTCTTCTCAAGATCATTACACCACGTACGTTCTGATACAATCGCATTTTCGTAGAGATAAAGATCTTCCATATTATTGACGTATTCAAGTCTTTCGGAAGTCCTGTACTTAAAAAATGAAATAAGATTCACTTCATCACCCACCTGTGGAGCAACCGGAAACTCAACAGAATTTTCAAAATCGAATTCAATGTCATACGAATAGAACCTTACTTTTACGCTCATAATATTATTTTTATCAAATATATCGAAAAATAAAGGTTATTAAATATTGGGGAGGAAGATGGAGGCTGGAAGTTATTGGCAGGATTTCAATTCTGATAGTTTACATAGCTTGATGAGATATTTAAAGAACAGTAAAACTGGTTTAGAGTTATATTCTACGACTCGCTTTCTTAGCTTCCCCGCGTTCATAATCATCTGTGCAAATCTGTGCAATCCGTGGTTAAAAAAATAAGATTACCCTTTTCACGAACCAGTGCTAAAAAAGAAAAACCGCACGATAATCGTACGGTTATATATTTTCACTGAAATATTTTTAAGATTTCACTTCCTGAATAAACAGATTGATTTCCGCTCTGATCAGCAATTCATCATTATTGAAAGTCTCACAGAAGATATTACAGATATTTTCATATTGAGAAATCAGTGAGGCTTTGGAAATGATCTTATCTCCTGTTTTTGGGAGTGCAAATACTTCAATCTTTTTGATATTGGTAATAAAACCGATTACTTTGGTATCTGCGTCAGGATTTTCAAAGAAACTCTGTCCGAGAATAGATGAGCAGGTTTGCGCCAGGTTTTCAATAAGGCCGGCCTCTACAAATTCATTGTTATGAACAAAGATATTATCCTCTTTTATTTCAAAGGAAGTCACAACTTTTTCTTTGGTCAGTTCCAGAATATAATCCGCCATGAGCATGGGTTCACGGTGTGGCAGAAAGTTGTGTATATTGATGAGGTCTTCCCTGATTTCCATTACATTTATTTTACAGCCGTTTTCATTTGAGATCTTGCAATGATCCCGCCATTCACTTTCGTTACGATGTCCACCAATGTTACACCCATCATTTCATGCAGGATGGTTACTTCAGATTCCAGGCGGTCTCCTGTTTTAGGTAGAATGTCTGCTTCAAAAGATTTAATAGCTCCGATATATCCTGTAGGAGCATCTTTTCCTAAAAGAAAGTATTTGTAGCCTGTGTGTAAAGCGACACTCTGTGCCTGATGCTCTATAAGTCCTGAAGCCTGGAATGTGTTGTCCTGGATAAAAATATTATCCTCTTTGATCACAAATCCTGATACAAGGTGATTGTCAGAATAATCCATAAGCTCATGAACCATGACAAACGGAAAACGCTGCGGAATAAGGCTTCCCACAAAGTCCTGATCAGATGTCGGCAGTTGGTGTCCCATTAGCAAACCGTTAATAAGGCACAAGAATAAGCAAATCTTCCGCTTTCAGGAACACACAGCAATACTTTCTCCCCTTTTTTCAGTGTCCCGGAATTCATTAATTCTTCCAAAGCGATAAAGATAGAGCCTGCCCCGATGTTTCCTACCTCAGAAAGGTTATAAAACCATTTTTCTGCAGGGAAATCCATTCCTTTTTTAGCAAACTCGTCTTTTAAGCCATCTTTGAAATAGCCTGAAGAAATATGCGCAAGGACGTGGTCTATCTTTTCAGGATCCAAATTATGCTTGTCAAAAGAGGATCTTAAGCTTTCTGCCCCTTTTACAAGGATATATTTGTCAAGAATCTTAGTATCCTGCTTTATAGCAAAAATCGACTGCTTCAGCCATTCATCAGATGGATAATCTGCCCATGATTTAAGGCTACCGTTTTCCAGCTTATCGCATCCTGCATACATACAGGCTTCGATTTCATGAGCGTAAGAGTAAAAATCAATGAATTCTATCTTCAAAGAAATTCCGTTTTCTCTAGGCTTATTTTGTAAAAGGAAAGCACCGGCGCCATCAGAAAGCATCCATCTCAGGAATTCTCTCTTGAAGGCAATAATAGGTCTTTCTTCCAATGCTTTTAAGTTTTCAGCTTCATGATTGAATTTATCCGCCGTCATCCATGCAGACATTCTTTCAGATCCTACACATACCGCATTCTCCTGTACGCCAGCCTTTACAGAAAGGAATCCGTAATTCAGGGCATTCATTCCGGAGTTGCACAATCCGGTAGCCGTATTAATTTCAATAGATTTTCCGATATTCAGTTCTCCATGAACCATAGAAGCGTGTGAAGGCTGCATCTGATCCGGAGAAGTAGTTCCTACGGACAAAAGTTTCATATCTTCTTTTTTGAAATTCTCATCAAATAATCCTTCAACTGCTTTTGCAGTAAGCTGTGCATTCGTATGAGTAGGGGTTCCTTCTGTATCTAAAGCATAATATCTTGTCGTGATCTTGTTATTTCTTAAAATCAATGATTTTGCTTTGGAAGGAGTGCCATTTATCAGACCAAGATAGGTCTCCATTTCATCATTTGATACCGGGTTATTAGGTAAGTATGTTGATGCTTTTGTTATAAATACGTCGTACATTCTATTTTAAATTAATTCCTTGTAAATATGTTTTTTGTTTTTGTCTTTTAAACCAAAATATAGGGGTTGTCAGTAAGTGTAAAACTAAGACGACAGGTGAAATAATCCATATCGCAGCCATCAAATATACCTTAAAGAATTTTATCAGCAATGGGCGTTTCTCTTTTTTCTTGATAATCAGATTAGACCAGACGGTGAAAATTTTATTTCCTACTTTTTCTACCCGTACCAGAAAAGGACGGATTTCTACAGCACCGTTCTTTACCAGATCAGGCTGAAGACCTGACAGATCTCCTTTGTTGTAATGTTTTTCTATAATATCACCATATTTTACAGATCCTGAAATTTCTTCATCAGAGACTCCGGCAGCAGGCAGCATTCCTGATTTTTCTTTCTGCCCTGTAGTCATCCAGCGCAGGATTGTCAGTACACTTGTATAGTTGTCATGTCGGTCTACTAAAGCAATATTTCCTACCAATCTCGCGCCAAGATTCTTTAAATAAACCTTTAGCTTCTCTTGCGAAAGCATCCACATATTCCGGGTTCCGGAGATGGTAACTACATCTGTATCTTTCAGTATCTTTTCAGCGAAACCACTCTTTAAAAAAGAGATAACAGGAATAGAAGGTGTAAGATACCACACCTGATATCCGAATAAAATGAGGTCAAACTTTGTATTCATGACCTTATCAGAAGGCGGGAAGATCTCTTTTGGGATCTGGAGATAAGATTCAGGAAAGGTGTTGAAAAAAACGTCTCCAGACCAGGGAAACGCAAAATCTTCCTTCAGCTGAATATTATAATACGTAACGTCATATTCTTCCTTTTTAGCTTCAAAAGGCTGAGCCATATTCTTTACAATATCTTCCAGCTGGCCGGTCTGTGAGTAATAGATTACGAGTATATTCTTTTTCATAGTATTCTGTTGCGGTTACAAAAATATGCTTTTCATATTTATTTAGTGTTTTTTGAATATTTTAATTGCTTTTGAATTGAATTCCTCGTAATAATCTGAATTATTCAAAGCCGATTGCCCTGTATTCAGGAAGATGATGGTTTCAGGAAGTTTCTCCGGCGAGCTGATGTCAAAGTCCGGATCCGAAATCAAAAGGATATCAATAGGCTTATGAATCTCGGAAACATGGTTGATATAATGAATCTTTCTTCTTTTTACCAGATACGTCTGTAATGCTGTCGCTCTTCTATCATTATCTTTAATCAATGAAAAGATTCTTCTTTCTGCCTGATAAAGGGTAAGCAGTACATCTTTCTGTCCAAAATCATTGGCTGCATGAAGAACCGAAGCGTCTTTCGGAAGGTGTTTATTCAATTCAAAATAAACAGATTTGTTCATATTGAAATCATCTTTGACTTCTTTTACCACTTCATTATCTTTATAGAGATAGCTTAAGAATAATTTCTTTCTAAAGTAATTTTCATCTTCCAGCTCATTTCTTAGTTCGGCAAATTGCTGTCTGAAGTAGGCGTTGATCTTTTTCGTCCTTTCAGAATAATTTTTCCCGAAACTCAGATCGTCTTTGCTGATCCTTTCACCCACTTTTACAGTAATACTCCCGTTGTAAATGATAAAGTCTCCTTTGGGCAGTACTTCTGAATTTCCATGAATATACAAGGGGAGAATATCCAGCCCGAACTGTTCAGCAAGATAAAAGGCTCCTTTGTGAAATCTTTTCACATCATTGGTATAAGAGCGCTCTGCTTCCGGGAAAACAACAAGCGAATATCCCTGGTCAATTTTTTCTTTCAGCTTGTCCATTCCGTTCTCTATCCCCTGGGAAACAGGATAAAAGCCCAATGCTTTCACCAGTTTTCCAAAAACAGGAGAATCATATACCCAGTCATTGACTAGATAGATGATTTTGTGCGTCGCCATGGCAATAGCAAGGGTGTCCAGGAAAGAGGTATGATTGGCGATAATTACAGCAGGCTTACTGAAATCTTCTGAAGGATTTCTGATTACTCTTTTTCTTACAAAAGGAGTGGTATGTAAAACAGATGTTAAAAATTTAGCTAAAACTAATTTGATGATATCTAAGGTTTTCCCTTTTGATCTTTTGACAAATATGCTTCCGATGAGTGAGAAAACCAGGCCTCCCAGTCCATAATAGGAAAATGAAAGGATAGACCTGAGTAATAATCTGAAGGTAATAGGAGAAAGTCCCTTTTTTGCCCTGTTTGTGATCAGTAATCTGAACCAGAACGGATACAGCGTTGAAGTGATGATGATCACAGAGAACATCCCAATCAAAGCTACCAGTGCCAATGAATGTAATGCCGGATGTTTGGCGAAGATCAAAGAGCCGATAGATAAAATCGTGGTGAAAACGGCAAGAATAATGGACGTTCTGTATGTAGGAAGTTCATTTTTCCCCGTTGTATGTTCCTTTTGCATAGCTTTGGTAAGGAATATGCTGAAATCGTCTCCTACGCCGAAAACCAATGTACAGACCACTGTGCTGAAAATATTTAATTCCAATCCTAAGAAATATAGAATACCTGCTGTGACCACGCCGGTCAAAACAATAGGAAACATGGTAAGGACTGTAAGCTCAAAATTTCTGAAGAAAACGATGATCGTCAGAACGATAGCCAGAAGAGAGTAGTTGATCAGCGTACTGAAATCTCTTTTCAGCAGTCCCAAAAAGTTTTCATTCATCTGCTGGCGGTCGATAGCAAGAGCATCGTGACTCTTTTCAATATCTTTTATAAACGTGTCTCTTTTCTTCTCATCTACTTTTACAACATTAGAAACCGTGTAAAATCCGTTTTCACTGCTCAGGAATTCGGAAACCTGCAAAGCTTTTACCTTTTCGTAGTCTTTGAGACTTAGAGCAGTATATTTTTTATTTAAAGCATCATTAAATTGATCGAATGCGCTGCTGTTAAATCCAAATTGATTTCCGCTGTTCACCAATTCAGCAACCGTGCGGTTTTTTTTGTCTGAATTCCAGAATGTATTCCACACTTCGATCCTTTTTTTCTGATCTTTTTCGGAAAGAACAACGTTTCCTAGCGAGCTGTAGCTCAGGATCTTTCCGTCCTGTTTTTCTTTCTCAAGGAAACTGCTCAGGCGGGAATTTCTTGCCAGTGCCTCTTCCTCAGAATCTCCATAAGAAATGGTGTAAATAGATTTTGAAGTAATGTCGGACAGCTTTTGCAGCTTTGCTTCACTTATTTTCAGGTCTTTCGGGATATAATTAAGATCTCCTATGTCTTCATTGAAACCCACATGTCTGAAGCCGAAAAGGCAGGCGATAATGATAATGGAGGAACCTATAATGAGAGGTTTATTTTTCTCATAAGGATAAGATCCGATTCTGTCTATAAAATTGATACTATGTTGTTCCTCAGTCTGCTTAGGTGTATACAGTTGCGGAACAATAATCAATGCCGTGACAGAAGATAAAATAACAGTAATAGCAGCAAAAAGTCCCAAATCTTTCAATGCTTCAGAACGCACAAATACCAGACAAAGAAATGAAACGGCAGTTGTAGCGCTGCTCAGTATGATAGGCTGTGTAATCTCCTTATAAAGTTCTTCAATATTATTGTTATGCTTGTAGTGCGTAAGGATGTGGAGAGCATAATCTATCGTAATTCCAATGAGAATTGCGCCCACACTTAAAGAGATTGCGGAAATCTTATCCTTAATAAAATAGAGGATCAGAAGAGCAAGCAATACTGAAAATACCGTCGGGAGAAATACGATGATTGGGGTGAAAAAGTTCCTGAAATAATAAATCAGCAGGATCAGCAGCACGGTCATCGAGATCATGACCGTATTCTGGATGTCTTTTTTGATCTGTTGTGCATTGGCAACGGCAATCACCGGAGAACCGAAATAGCTGAGCTCTGTTTTCCCTTTAAACTGTTTGTTGATGCCGTCTTTTATCTCATTGAGCTTATTGATAAAGGCTTCATTGCCCTTGGTATCGTTGCTTTTATTTTTTGGATCGATGAAGAGGAGCAGGTTTTTTCCGTCCTTGGTAACGATATAGCTATCTTCAAGCTTGAAATCCTTGCTGATATTTAAAGCATTTAATTTTTTGATTCCCAAATAAGTAATTCCCAAAGGATCTTTTTTGATGAAATCCTTTGTCACAAGACTTGTGGGGGAAACAAGCGAAACATAATTGTTCTCTACCTGCTTTGAAATGCTGTCCTTCTGAAGTTTCCGCTCAATTTCCTTATAATCCTTTTCATCAAGGAATAATGGAAGGTTCTGATTCACAAAATCAAAGGTTTCTGAAATTTCACTGTCATTCACCTTTCCCTGAACAGAGCTTATGTATTTCTTTAGGGGTTCCACTTTTTGTAGAAACGTGTCAGCCGTTTCAGAAAGCTGAAAGCTCTCTTCACCGGATTTATTTTCTATGATCACAATGATCTTGTCCGAAAAATTAAGTTGCTTGATGACTTTTGCCGTAAGATCAGACTTTTCATTTTTAGGAATAATCTGATTGATATCTTCCTCAAAATTAATTTTTGAAGCGAAAAATCCACATAATACAGCTATTCCTAAAGCAATACCTGCAGAAAGAATCCTGTTTTTGGAAATCAGATAATATAAAAATATAAAAAAACGATGCATTACATTGTGAAATCAAGTCTGCAAATTTAATTTTTTCAGGAGTAGTTCAAAACATTTACGCTATAAGTTTTATCTGAAAATCAACAAAATATTCTAGGCAGAATAAAAAAATAATCTACTTTTGCAAAAGTTCCCTTCAAAAAATATATTTTAAACCAATATTTTTACTAAAGAAATAAGAATCTGTTTTAGATATGTTGAAAAAAAATGATGAAAAAATAAACGGATTTCTATTGATGATAGAATTCCCCTTTCTGCTGTACATCTTATCTTTTTACAGATTTGAATCTTACCTGTGCGTACCGCATGGGTTTAAAAACTCTAGATCAGCATGAGTCTTTTACACCCATATTTTATAATTGCCATTGTTTACATGCTTTTTTTCAGTGTACAGGAAGTCTTTGGAAAAAAAGTAGATAAAAAATGGTTTTGGTTTTTAGGAATCTATCTTATTATACTGGCTGGTTTTCGTGACAATGCAGGGCCGGATTATGGAAGCTACAGGGGATTGTATATCAATGCTGATACTAAGAGCTACTACAGCATCTTTCTAAAGATGTTCCACATAGAAGGTCCTGATCATTTGGATGTAGAGTGGCTGTATACCCTGATCAATAAGCTCCTCCTGAATGTTTTCAATGCCCCTTTTTATGTTCTTACCCTGATTATAGCGATATGTGCTATTTTTTTTAAGATAGAATACACGGAAGACAATACTTTTTATCCCTTTACATTTACCCTTTTCATGTTTATTCCCTACTTTTTTGTTGGGGAAAGTGGGCAGATCAGGCAGAATCTCGGGACATTTATTGTTTATTTTGCTATACGCTATATCAAACAGCGGAAACTCTGGCATTACCTGTTCTTTATATTTTTGGCATCCGGTATTCATACCGTAAGTTATCTCTTTCTTCCTATGTATTGGCTGGCCCGTGTTCCATTGAATAAAACCTCAATGCTGGTCATGATCATTATTTCCATATTTCTTTCTCCATTTGAAATATACCGTTTTTTTGGTGATCTGTTAACCGGGATGGCATCTGATAATATTTTGGTAGAGGGGTTAAACGGATATATGGATGAGTCTATAGAAAGGCTGAATGGTGGCTTCGGAATTCCTGAAGCGATGATGATGATTCTTACCTTCTTCCTCTTTGCATTCGACACCAAAATGAAAGAGAAGTATCCGTATTACGAGTATCATAGAAACTACGCTGTAGTCGGTATCTGTTTCTATTTTATTTTCAGAAACAACCCTGTGTTCTCGTCCAGACTTGTTGGGGCATTCATTGGGTTTGCTTACATACTGATCCCTAATACAATGTATGTTGTGTCAAGCGGGATGAAAAAATTGATTTATTCTTTTATTATAGCGCTTGTTATCTTTAATTTTATTGTTTTCTCTTCATTTATCAATATAAAGGTCGGAAGATTTACAAATGAGCTTTATAAAAATCATGTTCTTCCATAAAAAATCTTATTATATACAATTCAGAGACAGCTTTAGGCTGTCTTTTTTTATGCACAGTATAGAACGTTTTGTTAATATTTATTCATTTGGATTTCATAACGACATGGTTTATCGGAAAATATTTACTTTTGCCTGCTATAAACATTGTTGCCGTTTTTGTATTTATAATCCTTTAAACTTGAATTGTCAATAATATAATTTAAATATTTAATAGTTATTTATATTATTAATCGATTATTGTTGGTGAGGGCTTAGAAGTTGTATTTCCTTAATGGCACACAAGTCTAAGGATATGAAAGATTTAGTTAAACATTTTGCGGCAATTTTTTGCCTAGTGTCGATTTGTACCTATTCCCAGAATAGTGGAGATTTAAAAGCAAGTTCCCCTTCTTACACGGGGAAAAAGAAATCAGAAAGTGATACCTTACGTAATCCTGTCAGCAGGGCACTACCTCAGGACTGGACTAAAGCACCCAACAGTTATATATTTGATCCCAGGCAAAACAGCGAAGGTTTGCTTGTTCCGGTTAAAAAAGCTTATGCTGTCTGGAGAGAAGATAATCTGATCAAGAATGGGGGAATTCCTGCCGGTAAAATGACAGCAGATGTTCTCTGGGAAGACACCCACGGGCTCATCCGATCAGGAACAGCTTATTCACTAGAGCTTCAGGATTCGGGAGAAGGTGCTAAAATAAAGGTTCCTGTCAACAAAACAAAAAAAGGAAATGCCGTCATAGCCCTCAGGATAAATGGAGAAATATACTGGAGCTGGCATATCTGGGTGACCGATGATCCTACCAACGGATCTTCTTATAAAAGTTTTGACAATATCACCAGAATGAAGGCAGATGGAACGGTAGAGCCCATTCCTGATTCCGAATGGAAGTGGATGGATCGTAATCTGGGTGCATTGAGCGCTTCTATCACATCTTCAGACTGGAACAGAAGTATTGGGCTCCTTTATCAATGGGGAAGAAAAGACCCGATTCCACCCTTGGTGACAAGAGGAAATGATTATTATGAGGTTTCGGGTTCTATCGGAAGAATAAGACACAGGGGCGCGAAGAATTTTACAGGTGCCACAAGTATAGATAACCTTACGAAATATGTTCCGCTATCAAATGCTGAAGTAGTAAGTAATATCAGACTTTCCGTAAAAAATCCTTTAAGCCTGATCTATGTGAACAAAGATATTGACAACGGCCAGGCTTACTACAGTAATAATGTCAATATTCCGGTCAACTGGTTCGGACGTTCCACTGACCTTCCGGATAACAGGCTTTCGGAGCTTAATCTTTGGTCAGATAATTCCGAAGGGATCATTCGTACGGGTTATAATGACGACAGCAATGCCCAGCCTTACAGGGACAAATCTACTTATGATCCATGTCCCAACGGATGGAGGATGCCATCCATGCTCGTTGCCAATTTGGGCTCTCAGTCTTATGTAGATGATATCAGGATAGATTTTTCTCCTTTTGGTGTAAGGACCAATATGTCTAAAAATACTTTTGAAGCAAATAAATACCATATCATAAAACCTACAGATAATGGTGTTCCTGCATTTATGACAGGATTTAAGGTTTATCCCAATTTCGGGTTTGATCTTTCCAACGCAGGAGGAAATGATATGGGAGTTTTTCCCGGAACAGGACAGCTTATCAGAAATGCTCATCTGGGACAGTATACCGATCAGCATCATACGGCACTCTGGACGGCAACCATGGCCAGACACTTTGATGCTTCCCCGGCAGTAGTGGTCAGAGGGCTTTACATGATCCCCGATAAGGAGCAACCGGATGTTCCGGATCCCAATTACCCCAATATCAAAGGAAGATATACCTATATGCCGATGTCCGGAATGTATACTTCAGAAGCTAATGGCTGTAGATGTATTAAAGATCCCCTGTATGTTATAGACCGGTATGATTTTCCAACGGAATATATGGCTGCACCTACAGAATATAGAGAAGGAATTAATAATCCTAACACCTATCAGGCTGTTAAAAATACACAACCTTTTATCATAGATATTCCTGTAAGCAAGGCTTTTTCAGTACAAAGTCAGCTGTTAAATAATCAGGCCATACTGGATCCTTCTAATTTTAATAATTTAAAAGCAAATGTACTATGGACAACCAATACGGGACTTATTAGCAAGATTTCAGTCGCTAACCCTTCCCCGTCTTCTATTCAGAGTATCAGCGGCTCAGCGATCTCGGTCCAGATCAATCCCAATCAGAGTGGAAATGCTGTGATTACACTGCATAACGGAAGTATTTCGACCCCTGTATACTGGAGCTGGCATATCTGGATCACCGATTCTGCTTTAGGTTCCTTTACTTATACAACGGAAGCTCCTGCCTCTGAAGCAGTCAACTACATCAATTATGTAAACAAGGCAGATACAGTTCTTAAGACTGAATTTATGGATAGAAACCTGGGAGCAATAGACTCATTCCCAATGGTTGGTAATGCTCTTACCCCTACCGCTGCAGAACTTGCGAGAATAAGAGCTTCTACAGGACTACACTATCAGTGGGGAAGAAAAGACCCGATTCCGACATTCCAATACGCAGACAACAAAGCTTCCTTTAATATATTCCTGGGAACGACATCAGCTAACGGAACGGTTACCTATACTACACTTACTCCTGCTGCTTATAATAATATGACAGGAAATTATATTGTTCCGTATAGCACTTATGCTGCTGCTTCCAATGTAATGCTTACAGACAGACCGGCAGATAAAATCGCCAAAGTACTGTCCTATTCCGTTAAGAATCCTCTGGTTTATATGATTCCAGGTACTTTTGCTCCATACAACAGTGCAACACCTACGTATACCAATGGGACAGACTGGCTAGCAGATGAACCGAACCTTGCCCCGGAAAGATGGGGAAGAGGAGAAGAAAAATCCCCTTTCGACCCATGTCCTGAAGGTTGGAGGATTCCCGACGTCACCAATGTGGAGCTTATTTCCAATCAGGATTACGGACAGTCCCCATGGTACAAAAAAGATAAAAGGATTGCTACTTTTTATAGTGCTCTTACAGACTATTCAGGAGTTAGAGTTAGAAATCCTTCAACTACATCTACTATTGGCTATATGTTTGTAAACGGTTTTTATATATTGGGAAATTATCCTGACTCAGGATCCCGTGGGTATAGAAATGTTATTGCCAATCAATCTCCACAGGGTACCTTCAATGTGGTTAATTTTCAGTATCCTGGAGCCTGGACAGGAGCTTTAGCTTCAAATTATCTCGGAAGATCCGTCAATGTCTTGTTTGATGCTGCATCCACAGCCAATCGTTTTATTGCTTTTAATGATAATAATGATCCTTATATGGGGACCAGCTGCCGATGTGTAAGAGTAAAATATGATGCTGCAGGAAATGAAGAAGGTCCTATTCCTACACTTCAGATTACAGAACTGGCGTCAGGTAAAAGAGCTGATCTATTAAGCAGTGCAGAAGTAAGAGAAAAAGTAATGGAAAACAGAATTTCCTTATATCCCAATCCGGTAAAAGATATTCTTTATATCAAGGCGTCGGATGAGGGCAGCTTTTACTATCAGATTTATAATATATCCGGACAGCTGGTGAAATCCGGTAAGTTTGAAAACGGCAGAACAGATCTCTCTGCTCTTAATACAGGAGCTTATCTGATTAGAATCAATGATTCGGAGAAGATTGTGAAAATTATCAAACAATAAATTTTAAACTTCTATAAAAAAGCAGAACAGGATTTCCTTTTCTGCTTTTTGTTCTGCACATAAGTTACATCTATCACCAATGATGAAAAATTCTATATCATCTATTTTATTAAGCTTGAATCTTTGCCTAAACTATACTGTCTAAAGGACTTGATATCTTTAAAAATGCCCTTCGGAACGGACATGAAACCCATCTAATTCTTAAATTAAAACGGTTTAACAAAAAGTATATAATAAAAAAGCTTTACTTTTGCAAAAAATTTTTTTAGAATGTCGAAAAATTTAGTAATCGTAGAGTCCCCGGCAAAAGCAAAAACTATTCAGAAATATTTAGGGAAGGATTTTGAAGTGAAATCAAGTTTCGGACACATCCGTGATCTTCCAAAAAAAGGAATGGGAATAGACCTTGCCACATTCAGTCCTGATTACGAAGTTTCGGCTGACAAAAAGAAACTGGTAACAGAATTAAAGGCTGCCGTAAAGAAAGCAGAAATGGTGTGGCTGGCTTCCGATGAAGACCGTGAAGGAGAAGCTATCGCCTGGCACCTGGCAGACGAATTAAAACTGAAGCCCGAAAACAGGAAAAGAATTGTTTTCCACGAGATTACTAAAAATGCCATTCTAAAAGCAATTGAAAATCCACGGGACATCGATCAGAATCTTGTGAATGCCCAGCAGGCAAGAAGAGTATTAGACAGGATCGTAGGTTTTGAAATGTCTCCGGTTCTTTGGAAAAAAGTAAAACCGGGTCTTTCTGCAGGAAGAGTACAGTCTGTAGCGGTAAGATTGATTGTAGAAAGAGAAAAAGAGATCCGCGAATTTATTCCGAAAGCAAGCTTCAAGCTGGATGGGATTTTCCTGAATAAAAACGAACAGGAAATTGCAGCCAAGCTGAAAAAAGACTTTCAAAAAGAAGAAGACGCAGAAAAATTCCTTGAAAAAGCAAAAACTACAGAATTTAAAGTTCTCAATGTTGAAACAAAACCGGGAACCCGTTCTGCATCTGCACCATTTACCACATCTACCCTGCAACAGGAAGCATCTTCAAGATTAGGATATAATGTAACCAACACCATGCGTCTTGCACAAAGGCTGTATGAAGAAGGATACATTACCTATATGAGAACCGACTCTGTAAACCTTTCCCAGGAAGCTATTGAAGGAGCAAAAAAGCAAATTACCTCAGAATATGGCGCTGAATACTCTTCGCCCAGAAACTACACCACCAAATCTGCTTCTGCACAGGAAGCTCACGAAGCGATCCGTCCAACGGATTTTGCAGTGAAAAGTATCGGTGATGTTCAGTTGAATAGACTATACCAACTCATATATAAAAGAACACTGGCTTCTCAGATGGCCAATGCTAAAATAGAGAAGACCGTTATTGAAATAGGCAATGCATCGCTGCCTCAGCATTTTGAAGCGCAGGGAGAAGTGATCATCTTTGATGGTTTCTTAAAAGCTTACGGTATTGTAAAAACAGATGAAGATGATGAGGAAAACAACGAAAAGCTTCTTCCTAAAGTCAATGTTGGTGAAGTTTTAAGCTATAAAAAAATTATCGCTTCAGAAAAATTCACAAGACCAAGTGCAAGATATACTGAAGCAGGATTAGTGAAGAAACTGGAGGAATTGGGAATTGGCCGTCCCTCTACTTATGCTCCGACGATTCAGACGATCCAAAACCGTGAGTATGTTGACAAGCACGAAATCGACCCGCAAACAAGGGAAGTTGTTAAAATGTCTTTGGTAAAAGATAAAATTAAAAAAGAAGTCCTTGAAGAAAAATTCGGGGGCGATAAAAATAAATTCATTCCGACAGACACCGGTGAAGTAGTCAGTGATTTCCTGACCAATAATTTTACAGAAATCCTGGATTATGGTTTCACGGCAAGAGTAGAAGAAAGTTTCGACGAAATTGCAAATGGTGAGCAAAAATGGAAAGAAATGATGACCGACTTCTACTCAAAATTCCATCCGAGAATTGAACACGTAGAAGAAAATGCAGACCGGGCAACAGGAGACCGATTGCTGGGAGTTGATCCGAAAACAGGTAAAAATGTTCATGCAAGAATTGGAAGATTTGGCGCAATGATCCAGATTGGAGAGACGGAAGATGAAGAAAAACCAATTTTCGCATCATTAATGTCCGGTCAGAATATTGCAACCATTACTTTTGAAGAAGCCTTAGAGCTGTTCAGACTGCCTTTTGATCTTAGTGAAGTTGATGGTCAGGCTGTTTCTGTAGGGGTTGGAAGATTCGGACCTTATGTTAAATGGGGCGAAACCTACATCAGTATTCCGAAAGGGGAGGACCCGCTTTCTGTGGATCAAAAACGGGCGGAAGAAATTATTAGTGAAAAGAAAATCGCAGATGCACCCATTGCAAGTTATAAAGGTGAACCTGTAACAAAAGGAACCGGAAGATTTGGACCTTTCATCAAGTACAGAAGCATTTTTGTGAATGTGCCCAAGAAATATGATTTTGAAAACCTTTCTCAGGATGACATTAATGAACTGATTGATGCTAAACTTGAAAAAGAAGCCAACCGATATATCCAACAGTGGGAAAAAGAAAAAATCTCTATTGAAAACGGAAGATGGGGACCATTCGTTAAGTTTGGCAAAGCTATGTTCAAGATTCCAAGGAAGAAAGATGAAACCAAATATGAAGCAGATGAACTGAAAGATGTATCTCTGGATGAGGTGAAAAAATGGATCACCGACCAGGATCCTAAAGCTTTCGCTGAAAAGAAAAAACCGGCAGCAAAAAAGCCCGCAGCTAAAAAAACAACGACTGCCAAGAAGACCACAACTGTAAAGAAAACAGTGGCCAAAAAGAAATAAACTACAAAAATATATTGAAAAACACGGACTTGTAATCCGTGTTTTTTTATTTTATCCTAATTAACACTAACAGCATTTTTACTTGATGAGGTTTTTTGTATGTTTGTGTAAATAATGTAGTATATAGATGGATTTTGAAGATTTTATCATTTCACCAAGAAATTTCAAAGCGGAAAGCTGGCAGATCGGCAGCAGGATCACAAAAGATATAAAAGAAGACAGCATTGTGCTTCTTTTTGTTTCGGATTACAGAGGTGCGGGAGGAGATGCTGAAGTTCAGGATTTCACAGCGGTCCGAAAGGAATTTTATAAACTCTCACAACTGGATTTTGAAATACCGGTAGTAGATCTTGGAGATTTGGTTTCCGGAAAATCTGTTCAGGATTCCCATTATATTCTGCAGGAAGTTTTATCTGCATGCCATTACAAAAGAGCGCTTCCTGTGATCATAGGCGGATCCAACGATTTTGCCTTCTCATTATTTTCTACATTGAATTTTCATAAGAAAAACATTAATTATACCCAGATCAGCAATATTATTTCCCTGCAACAGGGTGAAAATATCAATGAATATACTTTTTTAGGTAAAATCCTGGGCTCCAAAAATTTCTCAATCAAAAACTATCACCACTTAGGGTATCAGAAACACCTGAACGAAGTAGATTCTGTAAGGCTCATCAAAGAAGTGGAATTTGACATCGTCCGTCTGGCAGAAATGATGAATTCTACAGAGAAAACAGAACCTTTCTTCAGAAAAGCAGACCTAGTTACCTTAAATTGCGATGCCATTGAAAGTTTCAGTGAACCTTTTTCTATGAATCCACAGGTAAACGGACTGAACAGAAGAGAAATCTGTGCCTATATGAAAGAAATAGGGCTGAGTGAGAATTTAAAATCCGTAGGAATTTTCAACTATAATATCTATTCCGAAAGCCAGCTGAATCATCAGCTCCTGGCACAAATGATCTGGTATCTTATCGAGGGAATCAATATCCAACGGTCCCATCCGAAAGAAAGACATTATGAAATGTTCTACGTTTTGATTGATGAAGATCAGTATGCCTTCAAGCGGGATACCTTCAGTAATTTGTGGTATTTTGGGGATGATGACAATATTGAAAACTGTATCCCATGTTCCAGAAAAGATTTTGAAGAAGCAAAAAAAGGAACACTTAATCCCAGGTTGGCCTTTTAAGAACACACAAAGATGAAAAAAAAGATAAGTATCGGTATTGTCTTATTGTTGGTCATATTTTGTTTCCTGTATTTCTGGAACAAATATGCCTATGCCGGGCAGGAAAAATATTTCCCCTCCAATACAAAGCCTGAAGCAGGTTTGCAAATTGGTATTATTGGTGACAGTTGGGTAGTTCGTCAGAATCTGGACTCCCTTTTAGAGAAAAGACTTTCGGATAAAGGAGTTCATGCAGAAATTTTATCATCAGGAAATCCCGGTGCCAAAACCAAAAAAATCTATGAAAACCTCTTTAAAGATGAAAGCGAAGAGTTTTCTTCAAAAAAAATACTTGAAAAGAAGCCAGATTACTGTATTATAATGGCCGGGGTGAACGATGCTGCAATGTGCATGGGACCTGATTATTATGCCCATCATATGGTGATGATCATCAATACACTTCTGCATTATGACATCAAACCGGTTATTGTTTCTCTGCCTGAATTTGGATTGGAAGAAAATTTTAAAAATAAAAATATACTAAGCGGCCTCAGCAATAGAGGAACTGAGCTTGTCTTAAACGGAAACGCTGAATTTAAATTACAGGATTATAGAAATACGCTTCTGAAAGATTTAAAAAGCACAGGATTGGATAAAAAAGTGATTCTCCTGAATTTTGATGAAGTGAGCAGGAATTATAATAAAGACAAAGATCTGTATGCAGACCCTCTGCATTTAAATATGAAGGGTTATCAGAAATTCAGTGAATTTTTATCAGAAAGTATGATCAATTTAGAAGATTCAAAATGAAGGTTTCCGTTATAGTTCCCGTATACAATGTAGAGAATTACCTGGTCAAATGCCTGGATTCCCTAGTAAAGCAGAGTCTTCAGAATATTGAAATTCTGGTTGTGAATGATGGAAGTACAGACAGTTCTGCATTAATCATTGAAGAATATGCAGCAAAATTTCCGGAAAAAATAAAAGCTTTCACAAAAGAGAACGGGGGACTCAGTGATGCCCGGAATTTTGGACTGGATCGGGCTTCCGGTGAATACATAGGTTTCGTAGACAGTGATGATTATGTCACGGAAACCATGTTTGAAGAAATGTTGCAGCTCGCAGAAAAATATCAGGCTAAAATGGTCATCTGTAACATCCAGAAAGTAGACCAGGACGGAGAAGTGACCCAAAAACTCACCCAGATCCCTAATATGCCGGAAAAAATAGAGCTGGAAGATCATTTTTCTGTTTTTTCAGATCTTAGTTATTTTGCCTGCAATAAATTGTTTAAAAAAGAGCTTTTTGATGATAAAAGATTTAAAAAAGGCGTTCATTTTGAAGATATTCAATTGATTCCGCAGCTGCTTTTGGAGTGTAGAGTCCTGGCACAGACCCAGAATTTCCATTATCAGTATCTTGAACGCACCGATTCTATCACAAAAACCCATACAGAAAAAGGGCTTGATATACTAAAAGCGGTGAAAGATGTAGAATCTGTTTTTGAAATTTCGAAATATGCTGCTAAAAGAAAAGAAATGAAAAACTTTCAGATTTTTGAAGGCGTTTATTCTTTTCTGGCCTATCTTGCCTTTGTGAAGAATGAAGAAACTTTCTATAAAATGGCTGGCGAACTGGCTGTCTTTATGCAAGAAAGGAAAATAAAAATTCGAGATATATTGAAGTATAATCGTTTTGGTAAGAATTATCTTTTATCTTTGCCGGTGAAAAAAAAGATTTTTTATCTGTTATTTTTTGCCGGTCAAAAGAAACTGATAAGAAAATTGTTATAACACAAATGATAAGTGCAATTGTTTCGGTCATCCCTAAGACTTTGACGGAAAGCTTCTTATGAAGTTTTAAGTAAGTTTTATGAGATATTGATGATGTACTTGATAAAAGAAAAATGAAGAATTTTGAATTGTTCTTAAGCGAATCAGGAATTTCTATTTTTTACATGAAAATAGGATTAGGTTTTCTGTTCTCTTTTTTAATTACCTTTTTCTCCATCCCCACCATCATCAAGATATCCAGAAGAAAAAATCTTATGGATGAGCCTGGAATAAGGAGTTCCCATCTCAGGAAAATTCCAAATCTTGGAGGGATTGCTATCTTTTACGCGATCGGGATCTGTACGTCCATCTTTGCGTACGAACTTTTTGATCTCTACAAATTTTTGTTTGCTTCACTCATCATTCTTCTCTACATTGGAGTGATGGATGATATTGTTGTGATGAGGGCCTATAAGAAGCTTGTGGCGCAGATCGTAGTATCTTCACTGGTGGTAATAGGGTCAGACATCAGGATAAGGAGCTTATTCGGAATACTGGGAATTTATGAAATGAGCTATATTGTAAGTGTGCTGTTCAGTATTATTACATTTATTGTTCTGATCAATGCTTTCAACCTGATCGACGGGATCGACGGGCTTGCCGGAGGTTATTCTGTGATCTGCAGCGGTCTGTTTGGAATAAGCTATTACAGGCTGGGAGAATATAATTATCCGTTGGTTGTATTATCAGCAGTTATTATAGGAACCGTACTTGCATTTCTGTACTATAATTTATCGAATTACAGAACCAATAAAATATTTATGGGAGATACCGGATCTATGCTTCTTGGTTTTCTTCTGGCATTTACATCCATTTGTTTTATTGACATTTTCATTGATAAAGAGCTGCCTAATGTTCCAAGATATCACCTTCAGTCTGCACCTGCGATAGCTGTAGCCATCCTTATTCTACCGATTGTTGATACGCTCAATGTAATCATTGTAAGACTTTGTAATAAAAAGTCTCCCTTTGATGCAGATAAAAACCATATCCATCACAAACTGCTGAAGCTTGATATTACCCACAGGAGATCAACATTTTATATCATTGTTTACTATCTAATGATTGTTATCATAGCTTATTATTTGAGACATATCAATATTAACATGTTGCTCCTTATCATTATTTTGTTAGGTTTTTTTGGAGCTTATCTTCCAGATCTTATTTATCATTTAAGAAATAATAAGAAATTAAGAATTTAATTTTTACTTTTGCAAACAATATCCCAATATGATGAAGAACTTGAAATATTTATTTTTATTATTACCCTTTTTTATTACCTCCTGTATTACCAAAAAAGATGTAAGGTATATGCAGCCCAGTGAAAGCTTGGTAATCAATGAGGAAGGACTTATTCCCTATAATATTCCTACTTATAGAATTACCAAAAATGACCTGCTTAATCTGAACATTGTCACCACTCCTAAAGGGGATGCGGCACAGTTTTATTCATCCCTCAACACATCAGGTGGGACAAGTGGAGGCACGAATCCTGCACTTGCAGGAAGAGCTGGAGCTGGAGGCAGTGGATCTTCTACCGGAGGGAATATCAATTTTTATTTCAACGGATTGAAAGTGGATTCCAAAGGCGATATCAATGTATTTGGTATAGGATACATCAAAGCTGAAGGAAGAACTTTGGAAGATATTACTCAGGAGATCCAGGATAAAGTGAATGAGAATTTTCAGGAAGGGAAATCCGAAGTAAGACTGAATACAGACGGAATTACTTACTATATTCTGGGGGACGTAGAAACTACAGGTCTTTCAGGAGAAAAAGTAGTACACAAAAATACACTGACGATTACCGAAGCTTTAGCTATTAACGGAGGTTTAAACAGAACAATAGACCGTCAAAATATAGTGATTCACAGAAAATTGCCGGAAGGGATTAAAGTAGCAAAAATTGACCTTACCCGTGAAGATATTATGAATTCTCCGTACTATTATGTACAGAATGGAGATGAAATCTATCTGAATACCAGAGGGAAAAGCTTAAACGGATTTGGAAAAGATCCTGTACAGACTTTAACTACCGGAGTATCTGTGATTACTACAGCATTATCTATTTACCTGCTTCTTAAAAACCTTTAACCATGATTCCAGAGAACGACGCTAAAGTAGGGAAAAACGAACCCCAGAAGGAAAAGTATGGATCGTTTGCATTATTTGATATCGAACATTTCTTAAGAAGGATACTAAAAAACTGGTATTGGTTTGTATTTATGCTGTTTATTGGCTATCTCATTTCATGGGTATACAGTAAATACTACGCACAGAACATTTATGCCTCGGAACTTTCTCTGAGCATATCCAACAATACATCCAGTTATTTCACTCCAAACCAATCCATCAACTTTATATGGGGGCAGAACGGAAATCAGGATGGAGTTTACCTTAAAAAAATGCTTTTATCCAGATCCCATAATGAGTTTTTGGTAAAAGAGCTTGATCTTTTCGTGAATTATTCCACTAAAGGGATGATAAAGTCAACTTATATTGACAAGACCGATTCACCTATTTTTTTACAGGTAGATAAAAAGCACCTTCAGCAGATCAATTATCCTATTACCCTGATCCCGAAAGGAGCGGGTGCCTATGAAGTAATTCTTCCCGAAGAAGGACAGTCTACAAGCTTATATAGCTATGAATCAGAAGGGTTTCAGTTCGTTAATGGCTATAACAGGCCGGCTAATAAGATTATAAAGATCAACGAATGGTATACTTCCCCAAATCTTAGGTTCAGGCTGCTTAAAAATACAGAGACTCCTAAAATAAAAGTAGATAACATTATTGTAAATCTAAATTCTGTAAATCAAAGTGTTAATGAAATTGTTTCCACGCTTGGGGTAGAATTCGATAAGGAAATCGGGACCATAATGATTATCAATAAAAAAGGATTTAATCTTAACAGTACCGTTAATTTCTTAAATAAATCGGTAAGTGAGCTTCAGAAAAAAAGACTTGCTGATAAGAATATAGTTAATAAGAATACAGATGCTTATTTAGAAGCTAATATTGCCAGTATCCGCAAAAAGTTGGATTCCAGCGCAGCGGTGCTGAACTATCTGAAAACTTCAGAAAAGCTTTATAACATTAAAGACAGAGACGAAAAATCATTAGATAAAATAAAAGAGCTTGAGGCGAAAAAAGCTGATATTGTAAGTAAGATCAGTTCACTGAATAACATTAAAAATACACTGCATGCTCAGGATTTTGATAAAATGATCAGTACCAATGCCGCTGGCTTTGAAGATGGTTTCTTCTCCGCTTCTGTGACGGAGCTTAAAGCACTGTACACAAAGAAGAGAGAGATGGCAACCATATATAAGCCGAACTCTGAACCTATTAGAGAAATAAACAGACTTATTGATGAAGCAAGATCCGGTTCCAATGGTGCATTAAGAAATTATTATACAAAATACTACGACGAGATCAATAAAATAGACCGACAGGTTGCAGATGCCAATTCTGATCTGAATGCATATCCCGAAAAAGAAAGGAAATATCTGGATGCAGAAAGAGGATACAGTATGATCGAAGCGACCTACAACAGTCTTTTGGGAAGACAGAACGATGCCCAAATGAAAGTGGCGACCAATCAGTCTGATATTACAGTAATTGACCCTGCTAAAAATCTGGGACAAGGCCCTATAGGCCCGAATGTAAAAGCTATAAAGATGGCAATCATTACCGGATTGCTGTTGCTTCCTTTACTATTCATGCTGATCGGGGAAGTGCTGGATAATAAAATAAGAAATATCAAAGAACTGTTGGGGGCAACGAAGATTCCACTTCTTGGCGTTATAGGAAAAAATACCAACGAAGGAATGTTAACCGTTCTGGAGCAGCCTAAATCATCAGTATCAGAGGCATTTAGGGGAATCCGTGCCAGTATGAGATTCCTGATGGAGAATAATAAAGAAGATGGTAAAGGAAAAACCATCCTTGTTACCTCTTCCGTTGGTGGTGAAGGAAAAACGTATATTTCCATCAACTTGGCTTCAGTAATTGGGTTAAGTGATAAAAAAACGATTCTTCTGGGTATGGACCTTAGAAAACCTAAGATCTTCGGAGACTTTAAGATCGATAATAAATATGGTATTTCAAACTACCTTACGCGGAGAAGTGGAAATAGAGCAGATCATCAATACAACCAGGATTCCTAATCTGGATGTTGCTACCTCAGGACCTATTCCTCCCAATCCTTCAGAACTTTTAATGAGCGAACGAAACATTAAATTTATTGAAGAATTAAAAGAGAAATATGATTTTATTGTCATAGATTCTCCGCCGGTAGGTCTTGTAGCAGATTCCTATGAACTGATGAAGTATTCTGATGCCAATCTTTATGTGGTGCGTCACGAATATACCGAGAAATATATGCTGAAAATGATCACTGAAAAATACCATAGCGGAGAGGTTGATCATTTAGGATTTATATATAATGACTACAATACGAAACAAGGCTATGGATATGGTTACGGATATGGTTACGGCTATGGCTATGGATATTTTGACGAAGACAAAAATTATAAAGAACCTTTACTCATAAAGATACGAAATAAGGTACAGGCAATATTTAACAAAAAATAGCGTTTTAAACCCTCAGCAAATGGGGGTTTTTTTATACTTTCCTTATTTGAGATCTAAGGAAAAAAGAATAATTTTGCCACTTTGCCGTTTACTTTATAACAAATTATGTTTTTTTGTTTATTTTTAACTATACATTAAGAATATCATTAATATAAAAATGTTTTATATTTGCAAAAATTAAATTTTAAAATAACCATAAATCCATATTCTTTTATGAATAAAAAATTATTGTTTAGCTTTCTTGCTCTCCTTGGAATGGTAAGTGTTAAAGCACAAAGAAACGAATTGGGAGTTCGTCTAGGGATGAGTAACCTAGTTGGGGACGTAGGAAGGACCAATTATATTTTACAAAAGCCGTTGGATTTAGATAGGATGTCAGAATGGGGATTCCCGTTCTATGGAGGTTTATTATATAGATTTAATTTTAATCCGCACCAGACCGTAAGATTAGACCTGGGATACAACCAGATCCAGTTCAGCGATAAAGTAGCGAAAGAAGAATACAGAGCGAATAGAAATTCGTACGGAAAAAATAATGTATACGAAGCCAGTTTAATGTTTGAATACAATTTCTTTCCTGTAAATAATGAGCAGGTAAGCATGGTAAGCCCATACATCTTCGGAGGTATTGGTGCTTTGATGTTTGATGCGCCTAAAGCCGATCTTGTGAATGATTTCAGAAGAGATGCAGACGGAGTGGCGCAGGCTCCTCTTAATGAATTGGATTTTACAACTACACCCCAATATTCATTAGGAAAAAAAGTAACTATGCATATTCCTTTTGGAGTAGGTTTAAAATATAAATTTAACCATAACTGGGCTGTATTTGCGGAAGCTACATTCAGATATACACTTACCGATCAGCTTGATCACAGTAGGATACTTTCTGAAGATGTAACATCAAGTTTTAATGGAGATATTTTGGATCCCTCTACAGGCAGTTCACTGCTGCAGTCAGGGAATTATTATGCAGTCTCTAAAGAAAGAGAGCAAGAGCTCATTAACAAAAGAAATATTGGGGATGAAAGGTCAAAGGACTGGATGAATACCTTCAGCTTAGGGCTGACCTATTCATTCGGAAGACCTCCATGCTATTGTGATTAATTAATATGTCGTTGATTAAAGATAAAATAAATTCTGAGAATTTACCGAAACACGTCGCCATCATTATGGATGGCAATGGAAGATGGGCAAAAACTCGTGGCGAAGACAGAACCTTCGGACACAAGAATGCCATTAATGCAGTAAGAAATGCCATTAATGCCTGTAATGAGATTGATATACCTTATTTGACTCTGTATACTTTTTCTTCTGAAAACTGGAGCCGTCCTGCAGATGAAGTAAGTACACTGATGAATCTACTGGTAGAAACCCTGTTATTAGAGGCTGAAGAGATCTTTAGCAAAGGACTCAGAATGCATGTAATAGGAAACTTGGAAAAGCTGCCTGCCTTAGTGAAAGAACAGCTTGAACGTGTGGTGGAACTTACAAAAGAAAACACAAAAGGAAATTTAGTATTGGCGATAAGCTACGGTTCGCAGAACGAAATATTGGATGCAGTAAAAAACATCAGTTCTGACGTAAAAGAAGGAAAGGTAGATGTTGAGAATATTGATGAAAAACTCTTCGAAAGTTACCTCTATACCAAAGACTTCCCTCCTGTAGACCTGTTGATCAGAACCAGTGGAGAAATCAGAATAAGCAACTTTCTGCTTTGGCAGATCGCTTATGCGGAGCTCCAGTTTTTAAATATCCTATGGCCGGATTTTACAAAAGATATCTTCTTCCAGTGTATTGTAGATTATCAAAACAAAGAAAGAAGATACGGATTAACCGGTGATCAGATAAAAGCCCAATAAATTTAAAGAAAAGAAAGACTCGATAAAATGAAGTTTAGACTATTACCCATCATAATGTTTGCTGCTTCGGCGCATTTTTATGGACAAGTAACTCCTCAGGACAGCACTAAAGTTACTAATGCTGTACACGCAGAAAATGAAGCAGGAACTTACACTCTTAAAGACATTGTTGTAGATGGGGTAAAAAAATATACGCCGGCGCAGATCTTACGGTTTACCGGCTTAAGCAAAGGCGAATCTGTGGATATTCCGGGACAGAAAATCAGCAACGCTGTTAAAAAGCTGTGGGATACCCAGTCTTTTTCAGAAGTTGAAGTGTATGTTCAGAGCATTGAAGGGCAGACCGTAATTTTAAGATTTTACCTGGAAGACCTTAAAGAACTTGGAGAAGTAAAATTCAAAGGTAAAGGGATCGGTAAATCTAAAAACGAAAAGCTGATCAAAGACAATAATCTAAAACCTGGAACAAAAATTACCCAGAACCTGATCTCCAGCCTTAAAACGAAAGTTCCTAAGGATTATGTGAAGAAAGGTTTTGCTGATGCTAAAATTACCATCGAGGATAAAGTTAATGCCAATGACCCTTCTATGGTAGATTGGACTATTAATTTGGATAAAGGAAAAAGAATCAAAATTGACCATATCGAATTTGAAGGAAATCCAAGCGTTACCGATGCTCAGCTTAGAAAAAAAGCTTTCAAGGAAACAAAACAAAGAAGATTTAGTATCGGAGGAATTCTTAAATCTTCAAAATTCATTGAAGAAAAATATCAGGAAGACAAGCAGAGCCTGGTAAGTTATTATAACTCTTTGGGATACAGAGACGCTAAGATCGTTTCAGATTCTGTATGGAGAAACAAAAGAAATAATTTTGAGATCAATGTAAAGCTTAATGAAGGTAAAAAGTATTATATCGGGGATATTTCATTCACCGGAAATACCGTTTACCCTACAGAATATTTACAAAGATTATTGGGATATAAAAAAGGAGATATTTACGATGCCGTAGGTTTCAACAAAAAAGTTGGTGAAGACGGAGGTAAAGAAGACGATTCAGATATTAAATCTGTATATATGAATAACGGTTACCTTTTCTCTAATGTAACACCAGTAGAGAAATCCGTATCAGGAGACAAGGTAAATCTGGAAATCAGAATCAATGAAGGAGAACAGGCTACCTGGAATAAAGTTACCTGGCAGGGGAATACAACTACCCATGACCATGTGGTACTTAGAGCACTAAGAACAAAACCGGGCGAGCTTTTCAAGAAAACAGAAATCAAAAGAACGTATTTCGATCTTGCCGGGATGTCTTTCTTTGACCCTCAGCAGGTGGGTCAGGATATTCAGCCCAATCAGCAGGATAATACTGTAGATATTAACTGGAAGTTGGTTGAAAAAGGATCTTCTCAGGTTCAGTTACAGGCAGGTTACGGTGGTAACAGCTTTATTGGGACCCTGGGACTTACATTTAACAACTTCTCGTTGAAAAACTTCCTTAAATTTAAAGACTTTAAGCCGGTCCCTCAAGGGGATGGGCAGACCTTATCTATCCAGGCACAGGCAGGACAGTATTTCCAGAACTATGGGATTTCATTTACTGAGCCATGGTTATTCGGAACAAAACCTACTGCACTTTCTGTCAGCTTAAATACATCTAGAGTAAAATATAACGACAGCAATGGCCTAGATCAGAAGCTTAATATCTTCTCCGCATCAGTCGGTCTGAACAGACTATTAAACTGGCCGGATGACTACTTCTCATTATATACAGGACTTCAGTTTCAGAAATATACCTTCAATAACTATCCATTCCAGTTTGGTGATACTACAGAATACTATGGGGATGCCAATAACTTAAGTCTTAACTTAGGTTTAAGCAGAAACTCAGCAGGTATTGACCCTATTTTCCCAACTACAGGTTCAAATATTGAAGTTTCTGCAAAAATGACTTTGCCTTACTCATTATTTAGTAACAAAGATTATTCTACCATGTCACCGGTTGACAAATATAAGTGGATGGAATTCTATAAGATCAAATTCAAGGCAGATGTATACAATGAGGTTGCCGGAAAACTGGTACTGAGATCGTCTGCTGAAATGGGATTCATGGATGGATATAACAAAAAACTGGGTGCTCCGCCATTTGAAAGATTCTATGTTGGGGGTACAGGTTTATTTGGTGGTAGATATGACGGACGTGAATTGATTCCTTTAAGAGGGTATGAAAATGCTTCTACTTATGGAGGAGAAGCGGAAGACATCACCCAAAGAGGTGGAGGTACCATCTATAACAGATTTACATTAGAATTAAGATACCCGATCTCAATGAACCAAACCGCTAAGATCTATGCACTTACCTTTGCAGAAGGTGGTAACGTATGGAACTCGTGGAGTACATATAATCCTTTCCAGCTGAAAAGATCAGTAGGTATTGGGGTTAGAGTATATATGGGAGCCTTTGGTTTGATCGGATTTGACTTCGCTTATGGATTTGATAAAACTCTTTCAGGAGATAAAGCCGGAACGAAAACTCACTTCTTGATGAACCAATCATTATAATAATATGAAAAACTTTAAAATCACTTTCACATTTGTATTATTTCTGCTTTTCGGGTTTTCAAACGCCCAGAAAATTGGAGTAGTGGATATGGACTATATCTTAGATAAGTTACCCCAATACAAAGAAGCTGAAGCAAGATTAAATTCACAGATCGATACCTGGCAGTCAGAACTTCAAAACCTGCAGTCCGAGTACGAAAGAAAAAAATCTGCATTTGAAAGTGAAAAAGTATTATTGATAGGAGACCAGCTGAAACTTAGAGAAAAAGAAGTGATGGATCTCGAAAAAAATATTAAGACAACGACCAGCTTGCGTTTTGGAGCCAATGGCGAGATTACAAAACTACGAACCAACCTTGTTGTCCCTTTCCAGGATCAGATTTGGGGAGCTATGAAGACGATGGCTGAGAAGAATGGCTTGGGCACAGTTCTTGATAAAAAAGATAACAATGTTCTTTTTGTTCTTCCAAGATATGATTATACTGAAAAAGTTTTAACCATTTTATTGAAAGGAACGGATAAAAAAGAAAAAACAAGTAAAAGCAAAAAGTAATATTTAAATTAACTTTTACTTAAATTTACAATCTAAAAACAAATTAAATTATTTATTTTACCAATTATGAAAAAATTAAGTGTATTATTTGCCGCGGTAATAATGTTTGTATCAGTAGGTATGGCAAAAGCTCAAAAAATCGCTACTGTCGATGTAATGGGGGTTCTTAATGCAATGCCGGAAAAGAAAAAAGCAGATGCTGAAATAAAAACTTTCTTAGATGCAAAACAAGCTGAGATCAAGAAAAAAGCAGATGCTGGACAGGCTAAACTAAAGCAATACAGTGAGGAAGCTCCTAAGAAAACTGCCGATGAGAACAAGGCTAGAGAAACAGAACTTCAAAAAATCCAGGAAGAAATCGCTCAGATGCAAGAGAAAGCTCAGAAAGATCTTCAGGCTAAGCAGGACGTAGCTTTCGGACCTATTGAGAAAAAGTTGAATGATGCTATGGAGAAAGTGGCTAAAGCTAGCGGATATGAATTCATCATGGATGCAAACTCTTCTGCTTTTGTATACAAAGGAGGAGCTGATGCTACACCGGCTGTTAAGAAAAGAATTAGGGATCAACTAATAAATTAACAAAGTTTTATAAATTAACCGTCTCTTTTAGAGGCGGTTTTTTTATTTTTGCGCTATGGAAAAAGAAGTATCAACGACCGTTAAAGTAAGGTTCAGCGATTGTGATCCGATAGGACATTTAAATAATGTGAAATATCTGGATTATATGTTCAACGCAAGAGAAGATCATGTAGAAACATTTTATGGCTTCACCTATGAAGAATATACCAAAAAAACAGGGTGTACATGGATTGCTATTCAAAATGAAATCGCCTATCTGAGAGAAGTAAGATACAATACCCAGGTCGTGATCAGCAGCAAAACCATCGAAATACAGGATAGAACTGCTAAAGTAGAAATACTCATGAAAAGCCTGGACGAAAAAACTGTTCATGCGGTCTTATGGGTTACAGTGATCTATTTCAATCTCAAAACAAGGAAATCTGAAGTTCATCCTGAAGACATAAAAGAAACCTTCCATAAATTCTTTGTATCCCTTGAGCAGCAAGACTTCCAGTCAAGAGTAAAATTTTTAAGATCTCAGAACGCCAAAAATTCATAATTAACTAAGAGTGAATGATGGGATATAATCAATTCTATCCTTTGAAACAACATTACATAATAAAATAATAAACTATAGATGAAAAAAATAGCAGTAATAGGGGGCAATGGACAGTTGGGGAGCTGTATCAGGAAAATTGCTCCTGACTTTGAAAATACGTATGAATTTATATTCACGGATTCTCAAACATTGGATATAACAAATGAAGATCAGGTCAATGATTTTCTATATGATCACAAACCTGATTATTGCATCAATGCTTCCGCATATACAGCCGTTGATCTTGCCGAAAAAGAAAGTGATAAAGCATTTTCCGTAAATGCTGACGGAGTAGGTTATCTTGCCCAGGCTTGTGCAGACCAAAAAACCATTCTGATCCACGTTTCTACCGATTATGTATTTGATGGTGATACCAATCTTTCCTATTCAGAAGACGATTTTACTAACCCTACAGGAGTATATGGTAAGTCTAAAAGAAAAGGTGAAGAGCTTGCCCTTGAACTCAATCCTAGAACCATCATTTTAAGAACCTCTTGGCTCTATTCGGAATTTAATAAAAACTTTGTCAAAACAATGCTTAGCCTCTTCTCCCAAAAAGATGAGCTCGGAATTGTAGCCGACCAGTTTGGACAGCCAACTAACGCCAATGATCTCGCAGAAGCAATTATGCATATTATAGAAACTCCCAACAAAACTTTTGGCATCTTCCATTTCTCAAACTATCCCGAAACAACATGGTTTGAGTTCGCAAAAAAAATCGCTGAGTTTTCAAATGCTTCAATACAATTGAATCCCTTAACAACAGAACAATATCCTACCCCTGCAAAAAGACCTGCCAGGAGTACGATGTCTCTGGATAAAATAGAAGAAATTTATAAAATTGAGCCTAAGCATTGGGAGAATAGCCTGGAAGATTCTGTCAAAATACTTACACAACAATAATATGATGAAGAACCTCATTCTTGCCGTTTCCATACTTTGTGTCCAGCTTTGCAATGCACAGAACGTATACCTTTCAAAAATTGAGAAAACCAACGACAATACAGATAAATTTCTGTATAAAAAAGCTGAAACCATAACCAATGCTGAATATTTGGGTGAAATTGAGGTTCAGGGTTTCACAAAAGATGATGCAGTCATTTTTTCTTTAATATATAAAAAGGCAAAAGAAATAGGTGCCAATACATTTGCATTTAAGCCCTTCGAAAATATAGATGGAACGCCACAACCTCTCAATCCGTCAAATTATAAGATCGCTCTATATTATACTCCAAAAGAAAGTTTCGCTGGACAGAAAGGAATGTTGTACGTTTTTGCTTCTTCAGATAAAGATCAAAAGATTAATATAAATAAAAAAGACTATATATTGGAACCACGATCGTATCTTACACTTGATATCGTTCCGGGAGAAGTGTATACCATATCAACAAAGAAGTTGTTAGGTTCTACTATTAAAGTTCAGCCTAAAAACAATGACGAAAACCTTTACTTCCAGATTTCTTCCCTAAAAGTTAAATCAGATACCTCCGGAACAGGCGGTTTAAATCTTAAATCAGGAGATATAATTGGATTGGAAAAATCATATGCAGAGTTTTTAAGCCTTATATATACCCACACTAAACAGTAAAGTCTCATTTGAGTTAAATCTGTATTTAAAATTTAAACTTTTGTTTAAATTTTTCTATCTGCTTATCAGTAGTTTAAGATATAATTTTACTAGCATATGAATTTTATGTTAAATAAGTTTGTTTTGTGGTGTATTAAGTTGTTATCTTTGCCCCACTGAAAAACGAGAGTATTCGGTAGCGCAGAAGAGCTTTTAGATAAGCATAAAGATTTAGAACCAGCTTATAGATATGGGAGCTAAAAGATGAACAAAACTTTTTAAAAAAAGAGTTGTGTGAGTTAAAATTTTTTGTATCTTTGCAGTCCGGTTAAACGGAGCGCAGAAGCAGGTAAGATTAAGGGTTTGGATGGGATTTAAGGTTACTTAAAAAACTTTAAAATTTCTCAGAAAACATTTGGTCGGTTAGAAATAAATATTTACTTTTGCAACCGCAAATAAGGAACAGAACGACAGAAAAGCTTCCTTATAACTTGCGGAAAGAAAAAAGATCATTGACATACAATATACAACCAAGTAAGAAAAAACTAAAGCGTAAAATAATACTTTGAGTGGGTCAGGAAAAACATACAATGGAGAGTTTGATCCTGGCTCAGGATGAACGCTAGCGGGAGGCCTAACACATGCAAGCCGAGCGGTATAGATTCTTCGGAATCTAGAGAGCGGCGCACGGGTGCGGAACACGTGTGCAACCTACCTTTATCAGGGGGATAGCCTTTCGAAAGGAAGATTAATACCCCATAATATATTAAGTGGCATCACTTGATATTGAAAACTCCGGTGGATAGAGATGGGCACGCGCAGGATTAGATAGTTGGTAGGGTAACGGCCTACCAAGTCAACGATCCTTAGGGGGCCTGAGAGGGTGATCCCCCACACTGGTACTGAGACACGGACCAGACTCCTACGGGAGGCAGCAGTGAGGAATATTGGACAATGGGTGAGAGCCTGATCCAGCCATCCCGCGTGAAGGACGACGGCCCTATGGGTTGTAAACTTCTTTTGTATAGGGATAAACCTACTCTCGTGAGAGTAGCTGAAGGTACTATACGAATAAGCACCGGCTAACTCCGTGCCAGCAGCCGCGGTAATACGGAGGGTGCAAGCGTTATCCGGATTTATTGGGTTTAAAGGGTCCGTAGGCTGATTTGTAAGTCAGTGGTGAAATCTCACAGCTTAACTGTGAAACTGCCATTGATACTGCAAGTCTTGAGTGTTGTTGAAGTAGCTGGAATAAGTAGTGTAGCGGTGAAATGCATAGATATTACTTAGAACACCAATTGCGAAGGCAGGTTACTAAGCAACAACTGACGCTGATGGACGAAAGCGTGGGGAGCGAACAGGATTAGATACCCTGGTAGTCCACGCCGTAAACGATGCTAACTCGTTTTTGGGGCTTTAAGCTTCAGAGACTAAGCGAAAGTGATAAGTTAGCCACCTGGGGAGTACGTTCGCAAGAATGAAACTCAAAGGAATTGACGGGGGCCCGCACAAGCGGTGGATTATGTGGTTTAATTCGATGATACGCGAGGAACCTTACCAAGGCTTAAATGGGAAATGACAGGTTTAGAAATAGACTTTTCTTCGGACATTTTTCAAGGTGCTGCATGGTTGTCGTCAGCTCGTGCCGTGAGGTGTTAGGTTAAGTCCTGCAACGAGCGCAACCCCTGTCACTAGTTGCCATCATTCAGTTGGGGACTCTAGTGAGACTGCCTACGCAAGTAGAGAGGAAGGTGGGGATGACGTCAAATCATCACGGCCCTTACGCCTTGGGCCACACACGTAATACAATGGCCGGTACAGAGGGCAGCTACACAGCGATGTGATGCAAATCTCGAAAGCCGGTCTCAGTTCGGATTGGAGTCTGCAACTCGACTCTATGAAGCTGGAATCGCTAGTAATCGCGCATCAGCCATGGCGCGGTGAATACGTTCCCGGGCCTTGTACACACCGCCCGTCAAGCCATGGAAGTCTGGGGTACCTGAAGTCGGTGACCGTAACAGGAGCTGCCTAGGGTAAAACAGGTAACTAGGGCTAAGTCGTAACAAGGTAGCCGTACCGGAAGGTGCGGCTGGAACATCTCATTTTAGAGCGTCTATTGACGTTAAACAAAATTAAGTACTTAACTGTACATTGATTCTGCTTAAAGTTTAGGCTTTAGTTTTTTATTTGGTTGCTATATATTATAAAAATACAAAACCCACTAGAAATTAGTATCAGAGGGAGAGAGAGACAAGAGGATAGAGAAAAGAAGAGAGATAAAGACGTTTAAAGTCTTGGTTCTTGGTTCTTTTATCTTTAAGTCTAATGAAGTCTCGTAGCTCAGCTGGTTAGAGCGCTACACTGATAATGTAGAGGTCGGCAGTTCGAGCCTGCCCGAGACTACTAATTAAAAAGACGGGAAGAAGAAAGAGAAAAGAAAAAAGATACGTCTTTGTTCTTTATTCTTTAGTCTCCAAGTCTAACTAGAGGGGGAATTAGCTCAGCTGGCTAGAGCGCCTGCCTTGCACGCAGGAGGTCAAGGGTTCGACTCCCTTATTCTCCACAGTTTTGGAGGTTTGATTTAAAAGTTACGGATGGAGCCAATAACAACATCTGTTCATCAGACTGACAAGAAGACATTAAGATCATTGACATTAACGGTAAAGATATCACAAAGAGATAACCGAGCACTTTCG
Organism: Chryseobacterium sp. W4I1; assembly: GCF_030816115.1. Taxonomy (NCBI): domain Bacteria; kingdom Pseudomonadati; phylum Bacteroidota; class Flavobacteriia; order Flavobacteriales; family Weeksellaceae; genus Chryseobacterium; species Chryseobacterium sp. W4I1. The sequence continues at coordinate 3,524,601 of NZ_JAUSXQ010000001.1, read as the reverse complement.
AGTGCCGAGTTTATAAAAATATCGATAAATGAAAATTTATCAAAAAATACTGAACTAATATAATTATTAGGAAAGAAATCGTTAAGGGCGTATGGCGGATGCCTAGGCTTTCAGAGGCGAAGAAGGACGCGGTAAGCTGCGAAAAGCTGCGGGGATTGGCACACACGAATTGATCCGCAGATGTCCGAATGGGGCAACCCGGCATGTTGAAGACATGTCACTCCGCAAGGAGAGCAAACCCGGAGAACTGAAACATCTAAGTACCCGGAGGAAAAGAAATCGAAGAGATTCCGTAAGTAGCGGCGAGCGAAAGCGGATTAGCCCAAAAGTCTTTATATATTTAATAGAATGTTCTGGAAAGAACAGCCATAGAGGGTGATAGCCCCGTATATGAAAGGTATATTTAGATGATAAATGAGTAGGGCGGGACACGTGAAATCCTGTCTGAATATGGGGGGACCATCCTCCAAGGCTAAATACTCCTGAAAGACCGATAGTGAACAAGTACTGTGAAGGAAAGGTGAAAAGCACTTCGAATAGAAGGGTGAAATAGAACCTGAAACCGTACGCCTACAAGCGGTCGGAGCCCACAAGTTGGGTGACGGCGTGCCTTTTGCATAATGAGCCTACGAGTTAATTTTACTAGCGAGGTTAAGGACTTCAGGTCCGGAGCCGGAGCGAAAGCGAGTCTGAATAGGGCGGTTAGTTAGTAGGATTAGACGCGAAACCTTGTGATCTACCCATGGGCAGGTTGAAGCTCTGGTAACACAGAGTGGAGGACCGAACCGGTTGACGTTGAAAAGTCTTCGGATGACCTGTGGGTAGGGGTGAAAGGCCAATCAAACTGGGAGATAGCTCGTACTCTCCGAAATGCATTTAGGTGCAGCGTCGCAATAAAGTTTATTAGAGGTAGAGCTACTGATTGGATGCGGGGGTTTCACCACCTACCAATTCCTGACAAACTCCGAATGCTAATAAATGTTCTGCGGCAGTGAGGGCATGGGTGCTAAGGTCCATGTCCGAGAGGGAAAGAACCCAGACCAACAGCTAAGGTCCCCAAATCTCTATTAAGTTGAAGCAACGCGGTTGGACTGCATTGACAGCTAGGATGTTGGCTTGGAAGCAGCCATTCATTTAAAGAGTGCGTAACAGCTCACTAGTCGAGCGGTCCGGCATGGATAATAATCGGGCATAAATAGAGTACCGAAGCTATGGATTTATACCTTAGGGGTATATCTGGTAGGAGAGCATTCTGTTTGCGCTGAAGCAGTATCGTGAGGTATTGTGGAGCGGACAGAAAAGAAAATGTAGGCATAAGTAACGATAAAGGGGGCGAGAAACCCCCTCACCGAAAGACTAAGGTTTCCTCAGCCATGCTAATCAGCTGAGGGTTAGTCGGGACCTAACGCGAACCCGAAAGGGGTAGTGGATGGACAATGGGTTAATATTCCCATACTTGCTCACACTAAAAAGGGGACGGAGTGCCGTACTTACTGGAGACTGACGGAATAGTCAAGACCTAGCCTTCGGGCGAAGTTGTTGTAGGGAAAGTGCTTCCAAGAAAAGCCGAAGTGAAGCAACCCGTACCAAAACCGACACAGGTAGTCGAGGAGAGAATCCTAAGGTGCTAGAGTGAATCATGGTTAAGGAACTAGGCAAAATAGTCTCGTAACTTCGGGAGAAGAGACGCCATCAGCAATGGTGGCCGCAGTAAAAAGGCCCAGGCGACTGTTTATCAAAAACACAGGACTCTGCAAAATCGAAAGATGCAGTATAGGGTCTGACACCTGCCCGGTGCTGGAAGGTTAAGGAAGGGCGTTAGCAGCAATGCGAAGCGTTTGACTGAAGCCCCAGTAAACGGCGGCCGTAACTATAACGGTCCTAAGGTAGCGAAATTCCTTGTCGGGTAAGTTCCGACCTGCACGAATGGTGTAACGATCTGGGCACTGTCTCAACCATGAGCTCTGTGAAATTGTAGTCTCGGTGAAGATGCCGAGTACCCGCAATGGGACGAAAAGACCCTGTGAACCTTTACTATAACTTCGTATTGACTTTGAGTAAGTAATGTGTAGGATAGGTGGGAGGCTTTGAAGCAGGCACGCTAGTGTTTGTGGAGCCACTGTTGAAATACCACCCTTTACTTACTTGGAGCCTAACTTCTTTTAGAAGGACATTGCGTGGTGGGTAGTTTGACTGGGGTGGTCGCCTCCAAAAGAGTAACGGAGGCTTTCAAAGGTACCCTCAGCACGCTTGGTAACCGTGCGTAGAGTGTAATGGCATAAGGGTGCTTGACTGTGAGACCTACAAGTCGATCAGGTGCGAAAGCAGGACATAGTGATCCGGTGGTTCCGTATGGAAGGGCCATCGCTCATAGGATAAAAGGTACTCCGGGGATAACAGGCTAGTCTCCCCCAAGAGCTCACATCGACGGGGAGGTTCGGCACCTCGATGTCGGCTCGTCACATCCTGGGGCTGGAGAAGGTCCCAAGGGTTGGGCTGTTCGCCCATTAAAGTGGCACGCGAGCTGGGTTCAGAACGTCGTGAGACAGTTCGGTCTCTATCTATTGCGGGCGTTAGATGTTTGAGAGGGCTTGATTCTAGTACGAGAGGACCGAATTGAACAAACCTCTTGGTGTATCAGTTGTTCCGCCAGGAGCACCGCTGAGTAGCTACGTTTGGAAGAGATAAGCACTGAAAGCATATAAGTGCGAAACTCGCCTCAAGATGAGACATCTTTTAAGGGTCGTGGGAGATGACCACGTTGATAGGCTATAGGTGTAAAGGCAGTAATGTCATAGCCGAGTAGTACTAATTACCCGTAGATTTATAGCCTAATAAGGTACTTGGAAGTGCAGAAAGGTTAGCTCTTTGTGAATGTTTTTATCGATAAAAATAATTTACCAATGTAAAAGTTTATCAATGTACCAATGTCAATTGTTACACTGTTATATTCACTACATTGTTACATTAAACCATATTTAGGGTGGTTATAGCGGTGGGGCTCACCTGTTCCCATTCCGAACACAGAAGTTAAGCCCACCAGCGCCGATGGTACTGCGAAAGCGGGAGAGTAGGCCGCCGCCAGTTTTTATTTAAAAGTCTCATACATATTGTATGAGACTTTTTTGTTTTGTACATAAGCCCAAAAGCAAAACCTATAGCAAAAACATATAGATATTATATAGGTATCATAAATACAAAGGCGAAAAGAAAAAGAGAATAGGAATAGGAATAGGAATAGGAATAGGAATAGGAATAGGAATAGGAATAGGAATAGGAATAGGAATAGGGGCGGCGCCAATTAACTTATCATTCCTCTTATTATTTTAACTATTATCTTTGTTCATTCATTTTATTGTGCTCTTAGAATTTATTTCTGGCTGGTTTTCAAATCTGTTTTATCTCTATCATTCACTTTACCACTCATCATCCTTTACCATTCATTCATAATATAAATTATTATAAACACCTAAAGCTATTATTCAATAGAAGAGACTTTAGCTTACCTTCCATATAAAGTTACATCAAAGGCTTTAGCCAAAACTTAGATCTATCAAAATCATTATGGATGTAATTTTAAAATCTGTCTAATCCCCAAATCTGCGAGAGATATTTTTCTAGTATATTTTTACATAAAATCACTCCTGAATTTTACTTATAAAAGCTTACAGTACCTAAATCATTTACTTTGGAAATTGTATCCTCCATTTTAAAATGAACATTTTTGTAATATGGAGCCTATATTTTAATAGTTCCGGATATGAGTTAAAATCATTAGCAAAATTGGGACTCATTATGACGAATCCTTTGATAAACTATGGCTCTTAGTTTTATTCAATAGAGGTGGGCTTTAGCCCACTTTGCATATAAATTTACATCAAAGGCTTTAGCCAAAACTTAGATCTACCAAAATCATTATGGATGTAATTTTAAAATCTGTCTAATCCGCCAGATCTACGATAGATGTTTTTTCAATATTATTTTGAAGATAATCACTTCCTGAACTTTACTTTATCAGTTTATATTACCTAAATCATTTACTTTGGAAATTATATTCTCTATTTAAACTGAACATTTTTATAATATGGAGCCTATATTTTAATAGTTCTGGATATGAGTTAAAATCATTATCAAAAATTTGGCCTCATTATAATAAATCCTTTGATGGATTATGACTCCTAGTTTTATTCAATAGAGGTGGGCTTTAGCCCACTTTATATATAAATTTATATCAAAGGCTTTGGCCAAAACTTAAAAGCATCCCAAGTACGCAGCTTTATAAAGATCAATGAAATTGATCCTTCCTTTGCTTTCCTTAAAACTATGCACTGTAAAGAAAGAAACTTTGCGTTAAATAAAATCGTCTATCCATAAGATCCAACTCTAGAGTCTATCATGGGAATATAAAAACTCAGCTCATACTCATGCTATATACAGTCCTTATACTTATTATCTGTTCAATCTCCAGATCTACGAGAGATATTTTTCTAGAATATTTACATAAAAATCACTCTTGAATTTTACTTTATAAAAACTTACATTACCTAAATCATTTACTTTGGAAATTGTATCTCCTATTAAACTGAACATTTTTATAATATGGAGCCTATATTTTAATAGTTCCGGATATAGAGTTAAAATCATTATCAAAAAATTGGGACTCATTATAACGAATCTTTTGATGGATTATGACTTGTAATTTTATTCAATAGAGGTGGGCTTTAGCCCACTTATATATGAATTTATATCATATCAAAGGCTTTAGCCAAAACTTAAAAGCATCCCAAGTACGCTTGCTTTATAAAGATCAATGAAATTGATCTCTCCTTTGCTTTCCTTAAAACTATGCATTGTAAAGAAAGAAACTTTGCGTTAAATAAAATCGTCTATCAATAAAATCTAACTTTAGTTCGCTTCCATAATATCCACACAACTCAAAGCTTTCATTTTAAAAATATTCTAGCTTCAACTATTACTTAGTTCTCTATTTTCTTTCTTTATAAAAATATCTTTTACTGTGTATCATCTATTTTACCAAAACTCCACTACATTCTTCCCTTATATAAATTCCAATCGTTTCTTGTGGATAAGTTCGTTATGTTTACAATCCATTGCCAATTAGCTTATTACGATGATATTTATCCCCAAGCTTCATGCTGTATGAATTTTATGTTAAATAAGTTTGTTTTGTGGTGTATTAAGTTGCTATCTTTGCCCCACTGAAAAACGAGAGTATTCGGTAGCGCAGAAGAGCTTTTAGATAAGCATAAAGATTTAGAACCAGCTTATAGATATGGGAGCTAAAAGATGAACAAAACTTTTTAAAAAAAGAGTTGTGTGAGTTAAAATTTTTTGTATCTTTGCAGTCCGGTTAAACGGAGCGCAGAAGCAGGTAAGATTAAGGGTTTGGATGGGATTTAAGGTTACTTAAAAAACTTTAAAATTTCTCAGAAAACATTTGGTCGGTTAGAAATAAATATTTACTTTTGCAACCGCAAATAAGGAACAGAACGACAGAAAAGCTTCCTTATAACTTGCGGAAAGAAAAAAGATCATTGACATACAATATACAACCAAGTAAGAAAAAACTAAAGCGTAAAATAATACTTTGAGTGGGTCAGGAAAAACATACAATGGAGAGTTTGATCCTGGCTCAGGATGAACGCTAGCGGGAGGCCTAACACATGCAAGCCGAGCGGTATAGATTCTTCGGAATCTAGAGAGCGGCGCACGGGTGCGGAACACGTGTGCAACCTACCTTTATCAGGGGGATAGCCTTTCGAAAGGAAGATTAATACCCCATAATATATTAAGTGGCATCACTTGATATTGAAAACTCCGGTGGATAGAGATGGGCACGCGCAGGATTAGATAGTTGGTAGGGTAACGGCCTACCAAGTCAACGATCCTTAGGGGGCCTGAGAGGGTGATCCCCCACACTGGTACTGAGACACGGACCAGACTCCTACGGGAGGCAGCAGTGAGGAATATTGGACAATGGGTGAGAGCCTGATCCAGCCATCCCGCGTGAAGGACGACGGCCCTATGGGTTGTAAACTTCTTTTGTATAGGGATAAACCTACTCTCGTGAGAGTAGCTGAAGGTACTATACGAATAAGCACCGGCTAACTCCGTGCCAGCAGCCGCGGTAATACGGAGGGTGCAAGCGTTATCCGGATTTATTGGGTTTAAAGGGTCCGTAGGCTGATTTGTAAGTCAGTGGTGAAATCTCACAGCTTAACTGTGAAACTGCCATTGATACTGCAAGTCTTGAGTGTTGTTGAAGTAGCTGGAATAAGTAGTGTAGCGGTGAAATGCATAGATATTACTTAGAACACCAATTGCGAAGGCAGGTTACTAAGCAACAACTGACGCTGATGGACGAAAGCGTGGGGAGCGAACAGGATTAGATACCCTGGTAGTCCACGCCGTAAACGATGCTAACTCGTTTTTGGGGCTTTAAGCTTCAGAGACTAAGCGAAAGTGATAAGTTAGCCACCTGGGGAGTACGTTCGCAAGAATGAAACTCAAAGGAATTGACGGGGGCCCGCACAAGCGGTGGATTATGTGGTTTAATTCGATGATACGCGAGGAACCTTACCAAGGCTTAAATGGGAAATGACAGGTTTAGAAATAGACTTTTCTTCGGACATTTTTCAAGGTGCTGCATGGTTGTCGTCAGCTCGTGCCGTGAGGTGTTAGGTTAAGTCCTGCAACGAGCGCAACCCCTGTCACTAGTTGCCATCATTCAGTTGGGGACTCTAGTGAGACTGCCTACGCAAGTAGAGAGGAAGGTGGGGATGACGTCAAATCATCACGGCCCTTACGCCTTGGGCCACACACGTAATACAATGGCCGGTACAGAGGGCAGCTACACAGCGATGTGATGCAAATCTCGAAAGCCGGTCTCAGTTCGGATTGGAGTCTGCAACTCGACTCTATGAAGCTGGAATCGCTAGTAATCGCGCATCAGCCATGGCGCGGTGAATACGTTCCCGGGCCTTGTACACACCGCCCGTCAAGCCATGGAAGTCTGGGGTACCTGAAGTCGGTGACCGTAACAGGAGCTGCCTAGGGTAAAACAGGTAACTAGGGCTAAGTCGTAACAAGGTAGCCGTACCGGAAGGTGCGGCTGGAACATCTCATTTTAGAGCGTCTATTGACGTTAAACAAAATTAAGTACTTAACTGTACATTGATTCTGCTTAAAGTTTAGGCTTTAGTTTTTTATTTGGTTGCTATATATTATAAAAATACAAAACCCACTAGAAATTAGTATCAGAGGGAGAGAGAGACAAGAGGATAGAGAAAAGAAGAGAGATAAAGACGTTTAAAGTCTTGGTTCTTGGTTCTTTTATCTTTAAGTCTAATGAAGTCTCGTAGCTCAGCTGGTTAGAGCGCTACACTGATAATGTAGAGGTCGGCAGTTCGAGCCTGCCCGAGACTACTAATTAAAAAGACGGGAAGAAGAAAGAGAAAAGAAAAAAGATACGTCTTTGTTCTTTATTCTTTAGTCTCCAAGTCTAACTAGAGGGGGAATTAGCTCAGCTGGCTAGAGCGCCTGCCTTGCACGCAGGAGGTCAAGGGTTCGACTCCCTTATTCTCCACAGTTTTGGAGGTTTGATTTAAAAGTTACGGATGGAGCCAATAACAACATCTGTTCATCAGACTGACAAGAAGACATTAAGATCATTGACATTAACGGTAAAGATATCACAAAGAGATAACCGAGCACTTTCGAGTGCCGAGTTTATAAAAATATCGATAAATGAAAATTTATCAAAAAATACTGAACTAATATAATTATTAGGAAAGAAATCGTTAAGGGCGTATGGCGGATGCCTAGGCTTTCAGAGGCGAAGAAGGACGCGGTAAGCTGCGAAAAGCTGCGGGGATTGGCACACACGAATTGATCCGCAGATGTCCGAATGGGGCAACCCGGCATGTTGAAGACATGTCACTCCGCAAGGAGAGCAAACCCGGAGAACTGAAACATCTAAGTACCCGGAGGAAAAGAAATCGAAGAGATTCCGTAAGTAGCGGCGAGCGAAAGCGGATTAGCCCAAAAGTCTTTATATATTTAATAGAATGTTCTGGAAAGAACAGCCATAGAGGGTGATAGCCCCGTATATGAAAGGTATATTTAGATGATAAATGAGTAGGGCGGGACACGTGAAATCCTGTCTGAATATGGGGGGACCATCCTCCAAGGCTAAATACTCCTGAAAGACCGATAGTGAACAAGTACTGTGAAGGAAAGGTGAAAAGCACTTCGAATAGAAGGGTGAAATAGAACCTGAAACCGTACGCCTACAAGCGGTCGGAGCCCACAAGTTGGGTGACGGCGTGCCTTTTGCATAATGAGCCTACGAGTTAATTTTACTAGCGAGGTTAAGGACTTCAGGTCCGGAGCCGGAGCGAAAGCGAGTCTGAATAGGGCGGTTAGTTAGTAGGATTAGACGCGAAACCTTGTGATCTACCCATGGGCAGGTTGAAGCTCTGGTAACACAGAGTGGAGGACCGAACCGGTTGACGTTGAAAAGTCTTCGGATGACCTGTGGGTAGGGGTGAAAGGCCAATCAAACTGGGAGATAGCTCGTACTCTCCGAAATGCATTTAGGTGCAGCGTCGCAATAAAGTTTATTAGAGGTAGAGCTACTGATTGGATGCGGGGGTTTCACCACCTACCAATTCCTGACAAACTCCGAATGCTAATAAATGTTCTGCGGCAGTGAGGGCATGGGTGCTAAGGTCCATGTCCGAGAGGGAAAGAACCCAGACCAACAGCTAAGGTCCCCAAATCTCTATTAAGTTGAAGCAACGCGGTTGGACTGCATTGACAGCTAGGATGTTGGCTTGGAAGCAGCCATTCATTTAAAGAGTGCGTAACAGCTCACTAGTCGAGCGGTCCGGCATGGATAATAATCGGGCATAAATAGAGTACCGAAGCTATGGATTTATACCTTAGGGGTATATCTGGTAGGAGAGCATTCTGTTTGCGCTGAAGCAGTATCGTGAGGTATTGTGGAGCGGACAGAAAAGAAAATGTAGGCATAAGTAACGATAAAGGGGGCGAGAAACCCCCTCACCGAAAGACTAAGGTTTCCTCAGCCATGCTAATCAGCTGAGGGTTAGTCGGGACCTAACGCGAACCCGAAAGGGGTAGTGGATGGACAATGGGTTAATATTCCCATACTTGCTCACACTAAAAAGGGGACGGAGTGCCGTACTTACTGGAGACTGACGGAATAGTCAAGACCTAGCCTTCGGGCGAAGTTGTTGTAGGGAAAGTGCTTCCAAGAAAAGCCGAAGTGAAGCAACCCGTACCAAAACCGACACAGGTAGTCGAGGAGAGAATCCTAAGGTGCTAGAGTGAATCATGGTTAAGGAACTAGGCAAAATAGTCTCGTAACTTCGGGAGAAGAGACGCCATCAGCAATGGTGGCCGCAGTAAAAAGGCCCAGGCGACTGTTTATCAAAAACACAGGACTCTGCAAAATCGAAAGATGCAGTATAGGGTCTGACACCTGCCCGGTGCTGGAAGGTTAAGGAAGGGCGTTAGCAGCAATGCGAAGCGTTTGACTGAAGCCCCAGTAAACGGC